>NZ_JBQENG010000002.1:0-632213 GCF_052044585.1 Phyllobacterium sp. 22552
GCCGATCCATTGGCTGCATGATGACATGGCCGTTGATTCCGAGAATTCGGGTCAACAGCTCGGCCCGAAAACCATTCATCACCGCCATGACGATGATAAGCGTCGCCACGCCAAGCATGATACCGGTAAACGAGAACCCGGCGATAACCGAAATAAACGTTTCCTTGCGCCGAGCACGCAGGTAGCGCCAGGCAATCATACGCTCAAAGGCTGAAAATGGCTTTGAACCAGAGGGCGCGGTCGCTGCTTTTTCTGTCATAAAGTTCCCGCCTGAAAGTCCGCAGGGCCGGCCAATTTGTTGATTGCGGCTTCGATGGAGAGCGTTTCACGCTCGCCTGTAGCACGATCCTTGATCTCGACTTCGCCAGCGGCCACACCACGCGGACCAACAATTACCTGTGTCGGCAAACCGATCAGATCCATCTTGGCAAATTTTGCACCCGGACGATCATCCGTATCATCAAGCAGCGGCTCAAGGCCGGCCCTCGTCAAGGCGTCATAGAGCTTCAGCGCAACTGCATCACATGCATCGTCGCCGGGCTTCATGTTCACAATACCCGCACCAAACGGAGCAACTGCCTTGGGCCAGATGATTCCGTTTTCGTCATGTGAGGCCTCGATGATCGCTGCAATAACGCGCGACGGCCCAATGCCATAAGACCCCATCGAGACCAAATGCTCCTTTCCGTCAGGACCGCTTACCTTGGCCCCCATTGGTTCGGAGTATTTTGTGCCGAAGTGGAAAATGTGGCCAACTTCAATACCGCGTGCGGCCATCTGGTGGGAGCCATCCACCTTGGACCAAGCCGCCTCATCGTGCATTTCGTCAGTGGCAGCATAGGGCGTCGTCCAACGCGTGACGATATCGGCAATCTGCTGATTATCGTCGAAATCCGTATCAGCACCTGGCACTGGCAGATCGAGATAGGCGCGATCGCAAAAAACCTGGCTTTCTCCGGTTTCGGCAAGAATAATGAATTCGTGGCTCAAATCACCGCCGATTGGACCCGTATCCGCGCGCATCGGAATGACCTTGATACCGAGGCGCGAGAATGTCCGTAAATATGCAACGAACATACGATTATACGCAGCCTTGGCACCCTCAAAATCCATATCGAAAGAATAGGCATCTTTCATAAGGAATTCGCGCGAACGCATAACACCAAACCGGGGACGGCGCTCGTCGCGGAATTTCCACTGAATATGATAAAGATTGAGCGGCAAGTCCTTGTAAGATTTGACATAAGCCCGGAAAATCTCGGTGATCATTTCTTCATTTGTCGGGCCAAACAACATTTCCCGATCGCCGCGATCTTTAATACGCAGCATCTCGTCGCCATAAGCATCATAACGGCCGCTTTCACGCCAAAGATCTGCTGACTGAATTGTCGGCATCAGCAATTCAATTGCGCCCGAGCGATTCTGTTCTTCACGGATGATGTTGCTTACCTTGTTGAGAATGCGCAGTCCCGCCGGCAACCAGGCATAAATGCCTGCTGATTCTTGGCGAATCAGTCCGGCACGCAGCATGAGCCGGTGCGAGACGATTTCAGCCTCTTTAGGATTCTCTTTAAGGATGGGCAGAAAGTAACGGGAAAGCCGCATTGAGGGTCACCAAAATTGAACAACGCCTGAGTGCTTGAAGAATCAGGCAAAACCAAGTGCAAAGTCGATATTTCTTATCGGCTTCATGGCTGATTGGGAACCCGCAACTGCATATAACACAGGATGATATTGAGGGGTGATTCACTCTGCTGCAAGATTTCTAATCAAAAGATGACAGTAACGAATATTTTTCGTGACATTTCGAAGGCAGTCCGCTATTTTTTTAAGCATAAGGAGAAAGTAAGAATATTTCTGCTTTCCTACGCGGTCAAAGTCTTGGGAGGATGTGACCCTTGGCGCGGTTTCCGCAGCCGCCACGCAAGTGGATGGGTCAGACGCGATCTTTAAATGCAAGGCGAAAGCCTTGCATTTTTTTTGTCTTCATTTATGGGTTTGACGAATATTTTTCATATTAAATTCAATACCTTATTTTTTGTGCCTAATATCCTAATTTTAAAATAGGTGTGATTCCCGACCGACTGTCGGCTGTAACAGCGCTGTAACTAGAAATTAAAATTTATTTTAGCGCACCCATTCAATGAACTCGCACGGTCGCACGTGCGAACAGCATTTTTAGTCCAAGCTATTTTATTTATTTCAGGCAGATTATTTCATGACAGAATTATTGCGCAGAATTTGCGTGGGAACCGTTACCCGCAATCGCCCGATCATGTTGCAAGCACTCCTCGCCTCCTATGCGAAAATGGCTATCCCTGCCAACACGCAGCTGCATTTTGTTATTGTTGAGAACAATTCCTTTCCGACGCTTACCGAAATTATAGAGCGCTTTCGTACGAGCGTTCCCAACTGCAGCGTACAATATGAAGTCGAATCGCGCCTTGGAATTGCATATGTACGCAACCGCGTGCTCGATATTGCAATTTCCAGCGGCCACGATCTGCTTACCTTTGCCGATGATGATGAAACGGTAGAACCGGATTGGCTGGTTGAGCTGCTCGCGGAACGGGATGCTTCAAATCTTGATATTGTCGGCGGACCAGTACGGCCAGCACAAGTAGAGCAAATGTCGTTTTTCGAAAAGGTCGTTTGGAAAGGACTGTTTGAGAGTACTCAAAAATACGAGCAACGAGCAATTCAGCGACGAGAGGGCGGTAAGGCTGACAGGATTCTTATTGCCACAGGGAGTTGGATGGGAAATTTAGCGTTCTTTCGTGCAACCGGATTGAGATTTGATAATCACTTGGCTCTAAATGGCGGAGAGGATTGGAAGCTCTATCGGGAGGCCACGAGAATCGGCGCGCGGACAGGTTGGACACCTCATGCCGTAGTTTTTGAAACTGTTCCCCGCGAACGCTTGACTCTGACCTATCAATTTAGACGAAGCAGAGATCATAGCGCTTCTGATTTACGGGCAAGATTCGCCGAGGATCGCACTACCGCTCTTCTTCGTTTACCGGGCTCAATTCTATCGCGATTTTTAAAACTGATGACCCATCTTCTGAAGCTACCATTCAGACCCAGCCGATCGCTCGTCTTAGCGGCATCTTATCTTGGTCATATCGCTGGATCTTTCCTGGCATTTACTGGGAAAGCTTCGCCACATTATCAAACAACTACCGGCAAATAAGATCAGTCCAATTGTGGAAAAAATACCGGCAGGTCGTTGACGCCATAACCAAGCCGTTGATTGACCACATAGAAAATTGCGAAAATGACTGCGGATACAAGCGTGGTCCACAGGAAGACTCGTCCCATGCGATGCTTGTGCGGCGCGCTCGGCGTTGTGCCCAGTGTTACGTCATTCTCTTCAGCCTGCGTGCGCAGGCCAATCGGCAGCATGGTAAAAAGCGTCAACCACCAGAAAATGAAATAAACTGCCAGCGCTGTTGCAATCGGCATTACTCTTGCTCCAGTTCGATCAACGTTCCGTTGAAATCCTTCGGATGAAGAAACAGAACAGGTTTGCCATGAGCTCCAAGCTTCGGCTCCCCATCACCCAAAACCCGGGCACCCTGCTCTTTTAGGCGATCTCGCGCGCTCAGTATATCGGGCACTTCGTAGCACACGTGGTGAATACCACCTGACGGATTTTTCAAGAGGAAAGCCGATATGGGCGACTCGGAAGAAAGCGGTTCAAGCAGTTCGATCTTGGTGTTTCCGACATCGATGAACACAACTGTAACGCCATGCTCAGGCAATATCTGCGGTTCTGTCAGCTTTGCTCCGAGCGTATCCCTATAGATGGCTGACGCAGCCGCCATATCTGGAACTGCGATAGCCACATGGTTGAGCCGTCCCAGCATTGCTTACCTCAGACCTTGGTTACGAACACAGTGACAATCGGCTTTTTGCCCCATGCTTCGTTGGCGGCGGAGCGAACCGCACGGCGAATTGCCTCACGCACCATGGCAAGATCGCGTCGCTTCTCCCTCGGGATACTTTGGACCGCACCAACAGCAGCATCGTAAAGAAGATCCTCCAGGAGCTCACCTTCATCGTCGACTTCCGGAACTCCGAAAGGGACAAGCTCCGGATCTTCAAGAACGTTGTACTTGGCGTCGAGAATAAACGACACCGCAACATGGCCGACATAGGAAAGCTTTCGGCGATCAACGATGCCGACCTCTTCCTCGTCGCCGATCAGCCTGCCGTCTTTGATCAAGCGTCCGAAGGGCGCTTCACCAATGATCTCTGCCTTGCCCGGAGCAAGGCGCAATATATCGCCATTGCGCACTTGCGGCACTTCTGGAATGCCTGCCATTGCAGCCAGTGATCCCTGCCCGACAAGATGCGCAGCCTCACCGTGAACAGGAACAAGAATGCGCGGGCGAACCCACTCATACATCCGCTTCAATTCGTTGCGTCGCGGATGCCCCGACACATGCACCAATTGATCACCATCGGAAATGATCTGGACACCCTGCTCTATCAGAAGGTTTTTGGTGTCATTAATCGCCTTTTCATTGCCGGGAATGGCACGCGATGAGTAAATAACCGTATCGCCGGGCGAAAGTGCAACACTGCGCATTTCATCGCGCGCCAGTTTGGCAAGGGCAGCACGTGGTTCACCTTGGCTGCCGGTCAATATGATGACCATGTTTTCCCGCGGAATATAGCCGTAATCATCCTCCGACAGGAACTCAGGCACACCATCCAGATAACCAAGCTCGGTCGCGACATCGATCATGCGCTTCATCGAACGTCCGAGCACAAGCGTTTGCCTGCCGGCATCGCGCGCTGCCAGGGCAATCGAACGGATACGCCCGACATTGGATGAAAACGAAGTTATCGCAACGCGTCCACGGGCGTTTTCAATGATTTGCCGCAGGCTTTCGCCAACTTCTTGTTCGGATGGCGATTCGCCATCACGCAAGGCATTGGTAGAATCGCACATCATGGCAAGAACGCCTTCGTCCCCCAGAGCGCGGAATCGCGCTTCATTGATCAGCGGTCCGATCGATGGTTCCGGGTCCATCTTCCAGTCGCCCGTATGGATGACTGTTCCAAGCGGAGTCTTGATTGCCAATGAAACCGGTTCAGGAATGGAATGCGTTACAGCCAGTGCTTCGAACTCGAAAGGGCCGACATTGAAGGTTTCGCCAGCACGGTAGATTGTGACTGGAATGTCCGGTGCACCGGGTTCCGAGTGCCGCTTGGCGGCAAGAAGTCCGGCAGTAAATGGCGTGGCATAAACAGGAACATTGAGAAGTGGCCAGAGATCAAGCAGTGCTCCGTAGTGATCTTCATGCGCGTGGGTGATAACAATACCCTTGAGGTTGTTGCGCTCAGCCTGCAAAAAACGAATATCGGGCAGGATCAGGTCAGCTCCGGGAAGATCCGGGCCAGCAAAGCTCACACCCATATCGACCACGACCCATTCGCGTTTGCGCGCGGGGCCATAGCCGTAAAGGGCCAGATTCATGCCGATTTCGCCGACACCACCTAAAGGCAGGAAAACAAGTTCCGCTTGATCGGAATTTGCCATTTATGCTCCTAAAAACTGAAACTCATTCAGCGTTTGCCGATGCCACTGTTCCAAAATGGACGTCACCGGCTGCAATTTTTTGCCGTACACCGTCATTATCACGAATGACGAACTGGCAATCTTCGTCAATTGTTTCGAATATACCACGCAGTACAGCTCCGTCTATTCGAACGGCGACTTCACTGCCAATTCCTGCCGCCTGCGAGAGCCAACGTTTGCGAATGTCACTTAAGCCCCGTCCATTCGCCCAAATGCGATAGTTTTCTTCCCAGGCGTCCGACAAGGCTAGAAACACTGTTTCGGCATCGCAGTTCGCACCAAGCCGTGCCAATGACGTAGCTGGATAAGGGACATCCTGCGGATAGGCAACAACATTAACGCCGATGCCGATAACTACTGCCAAATGCCCATCCGGCATCAAGGTCGATTCAAGCAGGATACCGGCGAGCTTTGCGCCACCCGCCAGCAAATCGTTTGGCCATTTAAGCTCCACCCGTAATGGCGATTTTCCAGCACCTGCATTGCTGGCGCCATCAATGCCAACGGAAAAATTTGCTGAAGGACATACTGCGTTGAGCGCATCAGCAAGCGAAAGGCCAGCTACAAAGCCGAGCGTCGCCGCACTTTTCAGTTCAAGATTTCCAGTAAGCAATAAGGAAGCCGCCAGATTGCCCTCGGGAGAAGACCAAGCCCGGCCGCGCCGCCCTCGCCCGCTCGCCTGCTTCTTGGATACGATCCACAGCTTGCCAGGATCACCCGCCTGTGCGCGCTCGAGCGCGACAGCATTGGTGGATCCAATCGTTTCGAAAGCTTCCAGTCGAAAACCATTCTGCTCTGCGATAGGCGATAGGGCAAATCCCGTCAAATTCTTCGCCCTAGAAGAAGGACTTGGATGCCGCTTCCGCGTAGGTACTAATCGGACCGCCGATCAGAACATAGAGCAGAACAAGCAGACCGGAGGCACCAAGCACGAGTCGAAGTTCGCCAGCGACTGGAACGAAACCGCCAACCGGTTCATCGAACCACATGATCTTGATGATGCGCAGGTAGTAGAATGCGCCCACAACCGAAGCCACAATGCCGATAATGGCAAGCGCATAGAGATTAGCCTGCATCGCTGCAAGGAAGGTGTACCACTTGCCCCAGAACCCGGCGAGCGGTGGGATACCTGCGAGCGAGAACATGAGGATGGTCAATATGGTCGCCATAATCGGATTTGTACGCGAGAGACCGGCAAGGTCGCTGATCTGTTCGACATTTCCATCCTTGCGGCGCATTGCCAGAATGAATGCAAATGTACCAAGCGTTGTGACCAGGTAGATCAGCATGTAAATGGCAACGCCTTTAACGCCAACCTGCGTACCTGCAGCAAGCCCAACAAGGGCATAGCCCATATGGCTGATGGAAGAATAAGCCATCAGCCTCTTGATATTGCGCTGGCCGATGGCCGCAAAAGCGCCAAGGATCATCGACGCAATGGCAATAAACACGACAATCTGTTGCCAGTCATGCGTGATCGGCTGAAAGGTATCCACTGATACGCGTGTCAGCAGCGCCATCGCCGCCATTTTCGGCGCAGTTGCAAAGAAAGCTGTTACCGGTGTCGGCGCGCCTTCATAAACATCTGGCGTCCACATATGGAATGGAACTGCCGATATCTTGAATGCAAGACCAGCAAAAATGAAAACCAATCCAAAAACAACGCCGAGCTGGCGTTCGGAGCTGGCGAGAGACTGGGCAATACCTTCAAAGCCGGTATGACCCGTAAAGCCATAAACCAGTGAAATACCATAGAGGAGCATGCCGGATGACAGCGCGCCAAGAACAAAATATTTCAGGCCAGCTTCCGTGGAGCGAACGCTGTCGCGGTTGATGGCGGCGACGACATACAGCGCGAGTGATTGCAGCTCAAGGCTCAGATATAGAGACAGCGTGTCATTGGCTGAAATCATCAGCAGCATGCCGACATTGGCCAAAAGGATCAGGATCGGGAATTCGAACTTGTCGAATTTCTCGCTTTTGGCAAAGCCGGACGACATGATGAGAGTAACGATCGAGCCTGCCAGTGTGAGTACTTTCATGAAGCCGGAAAAGGAATCATTGATGAAAGCACGACCGAAAGCGTTTCCCTGTTGAGGAAACACGGCAACAAGCACCAGTGCCAGCAACAGCAATATGATGCTGAGACCATTGACCAGCTTGTACGACTTCTCGCCGGAAAATGCTCCGACCATCAGGAGAGCCATCGCTCCCACTGCTAGAAGCAGTTCGGGAGCCATGAGCGTCAGGTTGGCAATCATATCGGTCTGCATCGGCCTTGGCCTCTTCCTGCTATTTCAACGCCAAAGTGGCCGCTGAGGACAGCGCGTTATTATATTGATTGATAAGTGCATGGACGGAGCTGGCCGTCGCATCGAATACTGGCATTGGATAAACACCGTAGAAGATCGTCAGGATCAGCAGCGGATAAATCACTGCCTTTTCCCGCGGCGACATATCCAGAAGCGCCTTCAGGCTTTCCTTGTCGAGTGAACCAAACACAACGCGCCTATAGAGCCACAATGCATAGGCCGCCGAGAAGATAACACCCGAGGTGGCAAAAAGAGCAACCCATGTGTTGACACGGAACACGCCCATCAAGGTCAGGAATTCACCGATGAAACCGGATGTGCCAGGCAAGCCGACATTGGCCATGGTGAAGATCAAGAACACGACCGCATATTTCGGCATATTGTTCACAAGGCCACCATAGGCAGAGATTTCGCGCGTATGGGTGCGGTCATAGACAATACCGACACACAGGAACAGCGCTGCCGAAACCAGGCCGTGGGAAAGCATCTGGAACAATGCACCCTGAATGCCCTGCTCGTTTGCTGCGAAAATACCCATGGTCACATAGCCCATGTGAGCGACCGAGGAGTAAGCGATCAGCTTCTTGATGTCTTCCTGCATGAGGGCGACAAGGGATGTGTAAACAATAGCGACAACCGAAAGAGTATAGATGATCGGCGCGAAATCAGCCGATGCTATCGGGAACATCGGAAGCGAGAAGCGCAGGAAGCCATAGCCGCCAAGCTTCAACAGAATACCGGCAAGAATGGCGGAAGCTGCAGTCGGCGCTTCAACGTGCGCATCCGGCAACCAGGTGTGAACCGGCCACATAGGCATTTTCACCGCGAAGGATGCAAAGAAGGCGAACCAAAGCCATGTTTGCATTGAAGCGGGGAAAGAATGTGCAAGCAAGGTAGGAATATCGGTCGTTCCAGCCTGCCAGTACATTGCCATGATGGCGAGCAGCATCAGAACCGAGCCGAGCAGCGTATAAAGGAAGAACTTGAAGCTGGCATAGACCCGGCGCTTTCCGCCCCAGACACCGATGATAATGAACATCGGGACCAGTACTGCTTCAAAGAACACGTAGAATAACACGATATCGAGTGCGCAGAACACACCAATCATCAGCGTTTCCAGAACAAGAAACGCGATCATATATTCTTTAACGCGGTTCTGGATCGCTTCCCAGCTGGCCAGAATGCATAGAGGCATAAGGAAAGTGGTGAGGATGACGAACAGCATGGAAATGCCATCGACGCCCATATGGTACGATATACCACTATCGAGCCATGCGGCCTTTTCCACAAATTGAAAGCCCGCTTCTGCATTGTCGAAATAATACCAGATCGGCAATGACAGAAGGAAGGTAATGATCGTCGTCCACAAAGCGACATTGCGAATGTTGCGGCGTGCAGCATCGCTGTCATCCCGGATGAGCAGGATCAGAAAGGCACCGACCAATGGTAAGAAGGTAACGGTGGTAAGAATTGGCCAGTCGGTCATCAGAAGTTGCTCCCGAGCATCATCCACGTGACGAGTGCGGCGACCCCGATGAGCATCGCGAACGCATAGTGATAAAGGTAACCGGTTTGCAGACGCACCACGCGGTTGGTGACATCAACGACACGGGCGGAAATACCATCCGGGCCATGCCCATCAATCAGCCAACCATCGCCGCGCTTCCAGAGGAATTTGCCGAGTGCCATTGCCGGGCGAACGAAGAGGAAATCATACAGCTCGTCAAAATACCATTTGTTCAACAGGAACTGGTAAAGTCCGGAATGCTGCTCTGCCAGACGCCGCGGCGTTTCTGGCGAGCGAATGTAGAAGTACCAGGCACCGATAAAGCCCGCTACCATTGCCAGGAATGGCGACATGGCAACGATGAACGGCACGTGGTGATACTCCGCCAATATTTCGTTTTCAGGCCCGGTAAACAGCGCACCCTTCCAGAACTCGGCATATTCGTGGCCGAAGAAAAACTCCTTGAACACGACACCGGCAAAGAGAGCGCCAATGGCCAGAATGAACAGAGGCACAAGCATGATGTAAGGCGATTCATGGACGTGATGCATCACATCATGGCTTGCACGCGGCTTTCCATGGAATGTCATGAATATCAGGCGCCATGAATAGAAGCTGGTAAATACAGCCGCAATCACAAGCAGAATGAAAGCGTAGCCTGAAACCGGACTATGCGAAGCAAAGGCGGATTCGATAATCGCATCCTTGGAGAAGAACCCTGCCGTGCCGATAACGGTACCTGGAATACCAAGCCCAGTCAGTGCAACTGTTCCGATGATCATCATCCAATAGGTCTTGGGGATGAGCTTACGCAGACCACCCATACGGCGCATGTCCTGTTCGTCGGAAACGGCATGGATAACCGAACCGGCGCAAAGGAAAAGCAGTGCTTTAAAGAAAGCATGCGTGAACAGATGAAACACACCTGCGCCGTAAGCACCAAGACCGAGCGCCACAAACATATAGCCAAGCTGCGAGCAGGTTGAATAAGCGATGACGCGTTTGATATCGTTCTGGACCAGACCGACGGTCGCAGCAAAGAAAGCTGTTGTTGCGCCGACGACCGTCACGAAGATCAAAGCGGTATGGGACAGCTCGAATATTGGTGACAGACGCGCCACCATGAAAACGCCGGCCGTGACCATCGTTGCGGCATGGATCAGCGCCGACACAGGTGTCGGGCCTTCCATGGCATCCGGCAGCCATGTGTGCAGCAAAAACTGTGCCGACTTACCCATGGCGCCCATGAACAGTAGCAAACAGGCAATGGTGATTGCGCCCTGCTTGTCGAGTTCATAGCCAAGGAAGTTCAAGACAACCTTCCCTGCATCCGCAGCGCCTTCAGCAGGAAGATAGGTAGCAGCGGCGCTAAACAATGTGTCGAACTGAACAGTATCGAAAAGCACGAAAAGCGAGAAAATGCCGAGCAAGAAACCAAAGTCACCGACACGATTGACTATAAAGGCTTTCATGGCGGCAGCATTTGCCGAAGGCTTCTTGAACCAGAAGCCGATAAGCAGATAGGAAGCAAGACCAACACCTTCCCAGCCAAAGAACATCTGGACAAGGTTGTCGCCGGTCACAAGCATCAGCATTGCGAAGGTAAAGAGCGAAAGATAGGCGAAGAAACGCGGGCGATGCGGATCGTGATGCATATAGCCGATGGAATATGTATGCACGAGCGCCGATACAGTATTGACCACGACGAGCATGACAACAGTCAGCGTATCAATACGAAGAGCCCAGTCGAAGCTCAACGAGCCGGATTCCACCCAATGCAGAACCGGAACTTTGAACGCCTCGCCGTGACCAAGACCTACGCTTACAAAGGCTACCCAAGACAGGATAGCGACAATGATCAGCAGACCAGTCGTTACATATTCACTCGCCTTGGCACCGATTGACGAGCCAAAAAGGCCCGCTATCAGAAAGCCGATCAGCGGCAGGAAGACAATCGCCAGATACAGCATGCCCCCGTCAACCTTTCATCATATTGACGTCTTCCACGGCAATCGACCCACGATTGCGGTAGAACACGACGAGAATTGCAAGACCGATCGCAGCCTCAGCAGCAGCAACAGTCAGAACAAACAATGCGAAGATCTGGCCAACCAGATCACCCAACGCGGCTGAGAAAGCCACGAAATTCAAATTAACTGCCAGAAGGATCAATTCGACCGACATCAGGATAATGATCACGTTCTTTCTGTTAAGGAAAATGCCGAAGATGCCCATCGTGAACAACAAGGCAGAGACAGTGAGATAGTGAGCGATACCGATTTCCATCATCAAATACCTTTGCCTGTTTCAACCTGTTTGATCTCGACCGCCGTTTCAGGCGTGCGCGCGACCTGCTGCGAGATATTCTGACGCTTGATGCCTTCCTTGTGGCGCAGTGTCAGGACAATCGCACCGATCATCGCAACCAGAAGCACAAGACCTGCAATCTGGAAGAAATAAACGTAATCAGTGTAGAGAATATCGCCGAGCGCCGCCGTATTGGAACGTGTGGCAATGTCCGGCGTTGGCTGAACGACGACCGACGCAACATTTGGCGCAAAGACTGAACCGCCGAGCACTACAATCAATTCAACTGCAAGGATAATACCAACAAGCGCTCCAACCGGAGCATACTGCAAGGCGCCGCTTTTCAGTTCGGCAAAGTCCACATCCAACATCATGACAACGAAGAGGAAGAGAACAGCCACCGCACCGACATAGACAACAAGAAGGATCATCGCCAGGAATTCAGCGCCGGTCAGCAGGAACAGTCCCGCCGCATTAAAGAAGGCAAGGATAAGGAACAGTACGGAATGCACTGGATTGCGGGCTGCAATCACCATGAAAGCACTGGCGATTGTTATGAAGGCGAAGAGGTAAAAAAACGCCGCCGCTATACCTGTCAGCATGGGTTCCCCCGATTTCCATTCCGGCAGAATGTTCTGCCATTTTCAACGAATCGGCCGCACATTCGGCAACCGGTCCTTCCAAATTTCATGCGTCTTAGCGCATGTTCATGTCTGGTTGAAGCGACCGGACATGGACACAAGCGCGCAGTCGTCAATTAACGGTAAGGCGCGTCCAGAGCGATATTGCGCGCCAGTTCCCGCTCCCATCGATCGCCATTGGCGATCAACCGTTCCTTGTCGTAGTAAAGTTCTTCACGGGTTTCCGTGGCGAACTCAAAATTCGGCCCTTCGACAATCGCATCGACCGGGCAAGCTTCCTGACAGAAGCCGCAGTAAATGCACTTCACCATGTCGATATCGTAACGAACGGTGCGGCGCGTTCCATCATTGCGGCGTGGGCCAGCTTCGATGGTTATCGCCTGCGCCGGACAGATCGCCTCGCAAAGCTTGCAGGCAATGCAGCGCTCTTCCCCATTGGGGTAGCGGCGCAATGCATGCTCACCACGAAAGCGCGGGCTGATTGGTCCCTTTTCATAGGGATAATTCAATGTTGCCTTCGGCGCGAAGAACTGCCGCATCGACAAAAAGAATGCGTTGACAAACTCTAAAAGGAGTAGCGATTTGGCAGCTTGTGCGAGCGAACTCATGGTGTAAGCCCCGTGATTTTGAGAAAGGCTGCGGTCGCAACAACCATGAAGAGCGAGATCGGGAGGAATACTTTCCAGCCAAGGCGCATCAACTGATCATAGCGGTACCGCGGAACAAATGCCTTCACCATGGCGAACATGAAGAAGCACATAAAGAGTTTCAGCAGGAACCAGACAACACCCGGAACCCAGTTCAGGAACCAGACATCGACCGGCGGCAACCATCCACCGAGGAACATGATGGTCGTCAATGCGCACATCAACGTGATGGCAACATACTCGCCGAGGAAGAAAAGCAAAAACGCTGTCGAGGAGTATTCGATCATATGACCGGCAACGAGTTCGGATTCAGCTTCAACCAGATCAAAGGGTGGGCGATTGGTTTCAGCCAAAGCCGAAATGAAGAAGATGATGAACATCGGGAAGAGGCCGAGCCAATACCAGTCAAGGAAAGAGCTTGGCAGGCCAGCCATTGTGCCTAGGCCATCCCTCTGCGAATTGACGATATCCGTCAGGTTGAGTGAACCCACGCAAAGCAGGACGGTGACAATCACGAAGCCGATGGAGACTTCATAAGAGACCATCTGCGCTGCAGACCGGAGCGCGCCGAGGAACGGATATTTCGAGTTGGACGCCCAACCAGCCATGATCACGCCATAGACTTCCAGTGACGAAATCGCGAGAACATAAAGAATACCGACATTGACGTTGGCAACGGCCCAGCCTTCATTGACCGGGATAACAGCCCATGCAGCCATGGCCAGAACCGATGAAACCAAAGGCGCAAGAAGGAAAATACCCTTGTTTGCACCCGATGGAATAATCGGTTCCTTGACAACAAACTTGAGAAGATCGGCGAAGGACTGCAGTAAACCGAAGGGGCCGACAACGTTTGGACCACGACGCAACTGTACAGCGGCCCAGATCTTGCGATCTGCCAAAAGCAGGTAAGCGATGATCAACAGCATCACGACCAGCAGCAGCAGTGATTTTCCGAGGATAATCAGCAGCGGGACGATGTACGTGTAGAATATGTCTTCCATGTCAGTCTCTTCCCGCCTACTCGGCTGCCTGCTTGAAGCCGCCCTTGGCAAGCGCAGAGCACTCCGCCATGACAGCAGAAGCCCGCGCTATCGGGTTGGTTAGGTAAAAATCAGCGATCGGCGAAACGAAGGCCGTCTTTTCAATCGAAAGGGATGCATTTGCCAGCTTTGCAACATCGGCAGAGGCACCAGATTCGATTGCATCGACCGCTGCCAGATGCGGATACTCTGCATAGAGCTTCGAACGCAAGGCCACCAGAGAGTCGAAGGGAAGTTTTTTACCAAGAACATCAGACAGGGCACGCAGCACCGCCCAATCTTCTTTGGCATTGCCCGGAGCAAAACCGGCGCGATTGGTCATCTGCACCCGGCCTTCCGTGTTCACATATGTTCCGGACTTTTCAGTATAGGTTGCCCCAGGCAGAATAACGTCCGCATTATGCGCACCTTGATCGCCATGCGTGCCGATATAGACTGTGAACGCAGCGCTCTTGCCGGACCATGGAAGTTCGTCAGCGCCGAGCAGGAACAATACATCCAGTGCGCCGTTCATCTCGGCAACAGTCTTGCCGCCCTCACCCGGTACAAAGCCAATATCGAGCGCACCGACACGGCTTGCAGCCGTATGCACGACGCCAAAACCATTCCACTCATCGCCAAGCGCGCCGGTATCAGCAGCGATTTTCGCTGCAAGACCGAGAACTGCCGCACTATCAGCACGGTTAAGCGCGCCCTGACCGATAAGAATCAGCGGATTCTTTGCTTTCTTAAGGACGCCATGGAACTTCAGCGAACCGGTGGCAAGGTCAGCCAGGGTTTCAGCACCCGCGCCAAGATATTCGTACTTGAAGCGCATATCGGCCTGCTCGCCGATAACTGCAATCGGTATCCCAGCAGCTCGCCAACGCTTGCGCAGACGCGCATTGAGCAAGGAAGCCTCAAAGCGCGGATTCGAACCAATGATCAAAACCGCATCGGCTTGCTCAATTCCATCAATCGATGGGTTGAAAATGTAGGATGCGCGGCCATTGGCCGTGTTGAGCACCGAACCATCCTGGCGCGCATCGGTATTGGCTGAACCAAGCGACTGCATCAGCAGCTTCAGGGCATACATTTCTTCGACGGTTGCCAGATCGCCTGCAATCGCGCCGATCTTTTCGCCGCTTGTCTTCGCAACAGCGGCCTTGATCGCCTCAAAGGCTTCCGGCCAGCTGGCAGCAACAAGACGTCCGTCCTTGCGGATATATGGCCGGTCAAGACGTTGTGTACGCAAACCGTCCCAGATGAAACGTGTTTTGTCGGAAATCCATTCCTCGTTCACCTGCTCATTGACGCGCGGCAGAATGCGCATCACTTCGCGGCCTCGCGTATCAACGCGGATCGCTGAACCGACAGCGTCCATCACATCGATGGATTCAGTCTTCGTTAGTTCCCAGGGCCGCGCCTGGAAAGCGTAGGGCTTGGATGTCAAAGCACCAACCGGGCAAAGATCAATCACATTGCCCTGCAGTTCGGAGGTCATCGCCTGTTCAAGATAGGTGGTGATCTCGGCATCTTCGCCGCGACCAATCAGACCGAGCTCGGAGATACCAGCAACTTCAGTGGTAAAGCGAACGCAACGCGTGCAATGAATGCAGCGTGTCATGATCGTCTTGACCAATGGGCCGATATATTTGTCCTCAACGGCGCGCTTGTTTTCCTTGTAGCGTGATGAATCCACGCCAAAAGCCATCGCCTGATCCTGCAGATCGCACTCACCGCCCTGATCGCAGATCGGGCAATCCAGCGGATGGTTGATCAAGAGAAATTCCATCACGCCTTCGCGGGCCTTCTTGACCATAGGCGTATTGGTAAAGATTTCAGGTGTCTCGCCATTTGGACCTGGACGCAGATCGCGGACACCCATGGCGCAGGAAGCAGCTGGCTTGGGCGGCCCTCCCTTGACCTCGATCAGGCACATGCGGCAATTGCCGGCGATCGACAAACGCTCATGGAAACAGAAACGCGGCACTTCTGCACCAGCCGTTTCTGCGGCCTGCAGAAGCGTGTAGTGATCCGGTACCTCGATTTCATTACCGTCGACTTTGATCTTCGCCATCGTCTGTCCAACCTCGCGGAACATTCCGCATTCTTTTCCGGCTGCCTTAAAGGCCGCCAACAATTTCATACCGCCGGTACGACCGGCATGCTCTTTATTTTACTTCACTTACAAAACGGTTTGCCTGACCAACCCAGTCATCCCGCGAAATCCGGCCATTCAACTTCAGCTGTCCATCAATCTTGGCAATATCATCCGCTGTCCATGCTGCGATCTGCGCATAAGAACGAATGCCCATGGAGTTGAGAACTTGTTCAAGCTTCGGCCCTACCCCCGAAATCTTTTTAAGATCCTCGATTGCTGCCGATGAAATATTTTCCAACGAATTGGCGATAACATCGTTCTTGCTGCGCTGGGCCGGTTCGGAAGCCTTTGCTGCCTCGCCTGTCTTCTCACGAATGGCTGCCTTAAGATCAGCAATAGCGACAGGAGCGGTTTGTTTCCCGCCTGTCGTCTTCAAATCGAACGAGCCAAGCATGGCATTTGTCCAAATACCGAACATGCGTGTGGCAATAGCAGTGCTCGCAACGGAAACAGCCGCGGCTACCTCAAGCTGAGGTACCAATAGATTGGCAACCGGAATCATCTGTTTCGGCAAGAATGCCGTCCAGTCAGATCCCAGTGGTTTGTTTCCGATGTTGGACATCAATCCTTCAATCCTATTCCGCAGCCACAAGCACAGGACGGCTTGCATCTGCGTTACGTGAAAACTCATCGATACGGCGTTCGATTTCCGGGCGGAAATGACGGATCAATCCCTGAACCGGCCATGCAGCGGCATCACCCAGAGCACAAATGGTGTGGCCTTCAATCTGCTTTGTTACATCAAGCAGCATGTCGATTTCGCGCTTCTGCGCATTACCGGTCACCATGCGCTCCATAACGCGCCACATCCAGCCAGTGCCTTCACGGCAAGGCGTGCACTGACCGCAGCTTTCATGCTTGAAAAAGTAGGAAAGACGGGCAATTGCGCGAACAATATCCGTGGACTTGTCCATGACGATAACCGCAGCAGTTCCGAAAGATGATTTCACGGCTCGCAGCCCGTCAAAATCCATCGGGCAATCAATAATGTCAGCCGCAGGAACCACCGGACACGAAGCACCGCCTGGAATTACGGCGAGCAGATTATCCCAACCGCCGCGAATACCGCCCGCATGACGTTCGATCAATTCGCGGAAAGGGATGCCCATTTCTTCTTCAACGGTACATGGATTGTTGACATGACCGGATACCATGAAAAGCTTGGTGCCGACATTGTTTGGACGGCCAATACTCGAAAACCAGGCAGCACCACGACGCAAGATGGTCGGCGCAACAGCGATGGACTCGACATTATTTACAGTTGTCGGGCAGCCATAAAGACCCATATTGGCCGGAAATGGTGGCTTCAGGCGGGGTTGACCCTTCTTGCCTTCAAGGCTTTCAAGCAGCGCTGTTTCTTCACCGCAAATATAAGCACCCGCGCCGTGATGGACGTAGATGTCGTAGTCCCAGCCATTCTTGTTATTCTTGCCAAGCAGACCGGCATCGTAGCATTCATCAATGGCGAGCTGCAGCGCTTCGCGTTCACGGATATATTCGCCGCGCACATAGATATAGCAGGTATGTGCAGCCATGGCGAAACCGGCGATCAGGCAACCCTCGATCAATGTATGCGGATCGTGCCGCATAATATCACGATCCTTGCATGTGCCCGGCTCGGATTCATCCGCATTGATAACGAGATAATGCGGACGGCCGTCGCTTTCCTTCGGCATAAAGGACCATTTCAGACCGGTCGGAAAGCCTGCCCCGCCGCGTCCGCGCAAGCCGGAGGCCTTCATCTCGTTGATGATCCAATCACGGCCCTTGGCAATGATGCCCGCGGTGCCATCCCAATGGCCGCGTGACATCACGCCCTTCAACGACTTGTCGTGAAGGCCATAAATATTATTGAAGATGCGGTCCTTATCAGCAAGCATTTCGCACCGGTCCTACTCTCTTCGTCCATACTCGCGAATGCAAATTGCGCATCCGCCAATCCAATTTATCTCGGCTTCTTGCCGAAAACCTTGATGTATTCGGCTTCGCCGCCCTTGGCCAAAGCCTTGGCTTGCTTGACCCAATCGTCGCGCTCGATACGTCCCTTGAAATTCAGGTAATTATCAACCCATTCACGTTCGGCTTTTTTCCACGCCGCGACCTGCGCGTAGGTGAATATACCAAGATCGTGAAGAATGCCTTCAATCTTCGGGCCAACACCGGCAATCAACTTGAGATCGTCAACGATCGCTGGCTTTTCGATGCCGGCCGGGCGGTTATTGTCAGTGAGCGAAGCTGCCTTGGCAGGCGCCTTGATGGTCTGCACATCGGGCTTCTCGCCAAGCGAACCTTCCGCCAATGGCGGGTTCTTGATCATCCGGGCCGCTGAACTGGCTGTCGGCGCTGGCTTTGATGTCGCCGCCTCACCACCCTTTGCCGCCTTCACCGGAGAAGGTGTTTTGATTGCCGGATTAGTTGCATCATCATGCGTTACCGGCTTGCTCGCATTGGAGGGCGGAACCTGCGACGTTGCGCTGGCGGCCTTGCTTCCACGGCCTGATTTGGCAGTTGCGGCAGTATCAATAAGCGAAGTCGGAAGACCTTGGGGAGCCGAGAAATGACGGTCAATCTGAGGGCCAACGGGCACGGACGCGCCGTTTCCTGCCTCGAACGCATCGATAATCTCTTCAAGACGTTCTGGCGTCAGATCTTCATAAGTGTCTTTGAACACCATGATCATGGGGGCATTGACACAGGCCCCGAGGCATTCAACCTCTTCCCATGACAAAGTACCAGATTCATTCAAATGAAACTGCTCATGATGAATCTTGCTCTGGCAGACCTTTTTCAGGTCTTCCGAACCGCGAAGCATGCAAGGCGTTGTACCGCAAACCTGAATATGCGCACGCGTACCGACCGGCTTCAGCTGAAACTGCGTGTAAAAAGTTGCGACTTCAAGGACACGGATCATCGGCATGTCGAGCATTTCTGCAACATGCTCGATGGCTGCTTTGGTGACCCAGCCATCCTGTTCCTGCGCCCGCATCAAAAGCGGGATGACAGCGGACTGCTCGCGGCCTTTGGGATATTTCTTGATTGCAAGCTTCGCCCAGGCGCTGTTTTCGCGATTGAACGCGAAGGTAGCTGGCTGGACGTTATCTTCGGCTAGACGACGGACTGACATTAACGATCAACCTCACCAAATACGATATCAAGCGAGCCGAGAATGGCGGAAACGTCGGCTAGCATGTGACCACGGCATAGAAAATCCATGGCTTGAAGATGGGCAAAACCTGGTGCGCGCAGCTTGACGCGGTAAGGCTTGTTCGACCCGTCGGAAACCAGAAACACACCAAATTCACCCTTTGGCGCTTCGACTGCGGCATAAACCTCGCCAGCAGGCACATGGTAACCTTCAGTATAGAGCTTGAAGTGGTGAATCAGCGCTTCCATGGAGCGCTTCATCTCACCGCGCTTCGGCGGAACGATCTTTGCAGACGTATTGGAAACAGGCCCTACCCGCTCCTTGCCAAGCAATTGCTCGACACACTGGCGCATGATGCGAACCGACTGGCGCATCTCTTCCATACGGATCAGATAACGATCATAGCAATCGCCATTCTTACCGATTGGAACATCAAATTCCATTTCCGAATAGCATTCATAAGGCTGCGACTTGCGCAAATCCCAAGCCGCGCCAGAGCCGCGAACCATCACACCGGAAAAGCCCCAAGCCCAGGCATCTTCAAGATTTACGACGCCGATATCGACGTTACGCTGCTTGAAAATACGGTTTGGCGTAATCAAATCATCGAGATTTTTTACAGTTTGCAAAAATGGATCACACCATTTGCCAATATCTTCGATGAGCTGATCCGGCAGATCCTGGTGCACACCACCTGGACGGAAATAGGCAGCATGCATGCGTGCGCCACATGCGCGCTCATAGAATACCATCAGCTTTTCGCGCTCTTCAAAGCCCCAGAGCGGCGGTGTCAGCGCACCCACGTCCATCGCCTGCGTCGTCACGTTCAGCAGATGGGAAAGAATACGGCCGATTTCAGAAAAGAGCACGCGGATCAGCTGGCCGCGCTTAGGGACTTCGATCTTGAGCAAACGCTCCACAGCAAGCGCATAGGCGTGCTCCTGGTTCATCGGCGCCACATAGTCCAGGCGATCAAGATAAGGCACAGCCTGTAGATAGGTCTTGGCTTCCATCAACTTTTCGGTGCCACGATGCAGCAGGCCGATATGCGGGTCGACACGTGCTACAACTTCGCCGTCAAGCTCCAGCACGAGGCGCAAAACGCCATGCGCCGCAGGATGTTGCGGGCCAAAGTTGATGTTAAAGTTACGAACTTGAGTTTCAGCCATTGTTGGCTTCCTGACATTGTGCGGATGGATTGCCGTGCTCGCTCATCGGGCGGACCTCAATTCACCTTGGCCTTCTCATCGCCCGGAAGCACATAATCGGTGCCTTCCCAAGGAGACTGGAAGTCGAAGTTGCGGAATTCCTGCCTGAGTTCAACCGGCTCATAGACAACGCGCTTTACTTCGTCGTCGTAGCGAACTTCGACAAACCCGGTCAACGGAAAATCCTTGCGAAGCGGGTGACCCTCAAAGCCGTAATCGGTCAGAATGCGGCGAAGATCCGGATGACCGGAGAAGAGAACACCATAAAGATCATATGTCTCGCGCTCATACCAATCAGCACCGGGATATACAGGCGTGGCTGAAGGAACCGGCGTATCTTCATCGGTTGAAACCTTCACCCGGATGCGCAGATTCTGGCGGGGTGAAAGCAAGTGATAAACCACATCGAAGCGATTTACGCGCGATGGATAATCAACGCCGCTAATGTCAATCAACGAGATGAACTGGCACTGCACATCGTCGCGAAGGAATGCCAGCGTTGCGAGCAGCGCATCAGCATCCACCTCTACGGAAAGATCACCATAGGCAATACCAACCGACTTCAATGTGAGACCCGGCTTTTCCGTCAGATAGGTCGCAAGTTCACTCAATGCTTCTTCAAACATCGCACCCACCCTATCGCTCGATCGTGCCGGTTCGGCGAATTTTCTTCTGCAGCATCAACACGCCATACAAGAGCGCTTCAGCAGTCGGTGGGCACCCGGGGACATAAATATCTACCGGAACCACCCGATCGCAGCCGCGAACGACAGAATAGGAATAATGATAGTAACCGCCGCCATTGGCGCAGGAGCCCATCGAGATAACATAGCGGGGTTCTGGCATCTGGTCATAGACCTTGCGCAGCGCTGGAGCCATCTTGTTGGTCAGCGTTCCCGCGACGATCATCACGTCGGACTGGCGCGGTGAAGCGCGTGGGGCAAAACCAAAACGCTCGCCGTCATAGCGCGGCATCGAGGTATGCATCATTTCAACCGCGCAACATGCAAGACCGAAGGTCATCCACATCAGCGAGCCGGTGCGCGCCCAGGTTACCAATGCATCAGCGGAAGTAACGAGAAAGCCCTTATCGGCCAATTCATTATTGATCTCGCCGAAGAAAGCATCGTCAGAACCAATTGGCTTGCCCGTATTGGGATCAATGATGCCCTTTGGTTGCGGTGCCACAAGGGTGGTGGTGCTGTCGGTCAATCCCATTCCAGCGCTCCCTTTTTCCACTCATAAATAAAGCCGACCGTGAGGACGCCCAGGAATACCATCATTGACCAGAAACCGAACCAACCCACGTCACCGAACGATATCGCCCAGGGGAAAAGAAAGGCCACTTCCAGATCAAAGATAATGAAGAGGATGGAGACGAGATAAAAGCGCACGTCGAACTTCATGCGGGCGTCGTCAAATGCGTTAAAGCCGCACTCATAGGCCGACAATTTTTCAGGGTCAGGCGCGCTGTATGCAACCAGAAACGGTGCAATCAACAGTGCCAGACCGATTACCAGCGCCACACCGATAAAGATAACGATGGGCAGGTAGGAACTTAAGAGCTCGTTCATGATCCGTCTTTTTCTGCCTTGTGAACTCAGGCTGACAAGAATGCCATGTCATACACATGACTGCCGATAATGCACGGCAGATCGCGCCGTCTTTTGAAGTTGGCTCGATGGCCGAGGGTTAGCGCGTTAGCGCCATGCACGCAAGTGCAACAATCGTCGCGAAGCTGCGCGCGTATTATCATCCACACGCTATTCCGCCACGGAAATATC
The DNA here is from genome assembly GCF_052044585.1 of Phyllobacterium sp. 22552. Lineage (NCBI taxonomy): Bacteria > Pseudomonadati > Pseudomonadota > Alphaproteobacteria > Hyphomicrobiales > Phyllobacteriaceae > Phyllobacterium > Phyllobacterium sp. 22552. The sequence continues at coordinate 22,328 of NZ_JBQENG010000002.1, forward strand.
GTCTCATTTAGGCATTTTTACCCCCATTTTAGTGTAAAAAGGCCGCAAAAAGCTTTTTAGAATGATATTAATGTAGATTGCAGGTTGCAGCGGCCCGGCATGGCAAATCCCAACTGCGACATTCGGTCCTACAACCGATTTAGCCCTAAATGCGGACATGCATAAGTGGGCCGCAAGGCCCTTTTGACTTCCACGTGATTTGCAGACTTTACGCACTGGCAGAAGTTCAAATACCGGCAAGCGGTTCAAGGCCGAATTGCTGACCTTCTTCTGAGATCATCCTGGCGTGATGCGCCTTGCGGTCAAGCATAGTTGACCATACCGCCACAGCCAGCCCCATGAGAGCCAGGGCAGCACCAACGAATGGCAAATACTGGTATGGAATGCCCAGAGTAAGCGCTGCCCCACCAATCCAGGCACCGGAGGCATTCCCCACGTTGAAAGCACCCTGATTGAGCGTAGCTGCAAGATTTGGTGCTTCATCTGCAGATTCGACGACTCGCATCTGCAAAGGTGGAACAATGATAAAGGTCAAAACACCCCAGAAAAACACGGTAATGATTATCGCTGTCGGCAAACCCGAAATCTCGGCCAAGATGACATGTGTCAGCACCAGCGCAGTCAAAGTCCCTATAACGGTCGGCATAAGTTTCCAGTCGGCGAGTTTACCGCCAATAACATTGCCGACAGTCATGCCCGCACCGAAAAGCAGGAGAACCCATGTTACTGCCGAAGTCGAAATGCCGGAAACATCTGTCAGGATTGGCTTGATATAGGTGAAGACCGCAAAAAGACTGGCCGAGGCAAGCGCCGATATTACCATGGCAAGCCAGACCTGCAGCTTGCCCAGCACCTTGACCTCGCTGAGAATGCCGCTTCCTTTCGGCTCATTCTTGGAAGACGGCACCAGCGCTATAATTGCAATCACAGCCGCAACGCCAATAGCGACAACGGCAAAGAAGGTGGCGCGCCAGCCGTAAACTTCACCGAGAGCCGTTCCAGCCGGAACACCAAGAATGTTGGCAAGCGTTAGCCCTGCAAACATCAGTGCAATAGCGCTCGCCCGCTTATGGCGTGGCACGAGGTTTGCGGCCACAACCGAGCCAATTCCAAAGAAAGCGCCATGTCCGAAGGCAGTGACAACACGGGCGATCATCAGCATCCAGTAATTGGGCGCGGTGGCGCAAAAAAGATTGCCGACAACAAAGAGCATGGCAAGCCCGATGAGCACGGGCTTTCTCGGCAGGGAAGCCGTGGCTATTGCGATGATCGGTGCTCCAATGACCACGCCTAGCGCATAACCCGTCACGAGTAGTCCCGCACTGGGGATCGATACACCAAGATCAGCCGCAACTTCCGGCAGCAGTCCCATGATGACAAACTCGGTGGTGCCTATGCAAAAGGAAGCAATGGCCAGGGCAAGAATCGGTAAAGGCATAGCGAGCAACCGCAAATGAGAGAAAGCATGATGCTGCCTATTCCGCGATGGCTGCACAACCAATTTTTGTGCAATGCAGCAATGCATTATCGGATGGCTACTTAATCGCCATTGGAAATAGCGGTCAGCGCAGCGGCAAAATGAGGACGGTCCTACTGCTGGCCGCTTTCAATAGCCTTCAGATCTTCTGCCTGCTGCTGACGCAGCAAGCGGATTTCGGCCTGTTTGCGCGCAGCGGCCGCGGGATCGGCGGAAGGACCTCTTTGGCTGTTCTTTGCCGCAGTCGTACGGTTGCGCAAAGCGTCTTTCTCTTCCGGCGTAAACTGGGTCGTTTCACCTTTAGGGTCAGGCGTAAAATGCGGATAGGTTCCGGTGTTGACCGGCCCTGTCATTGGAGAATTCGACATTGGCGCAGGGCTTGTATTGGCGCACGCGCTCAAGCCAACGATCATAACGGCGCTTGCCGAGCAGCGCATGAGCAGTTTGAGCGAGATTTTCATTATGTGTCCTGACTCAGAAAAACGATATTTATCATGGCTACAATAAATGCACCTTGGAGGGATAGCACCAACTTATGTTATCATGTCAATAATGCTGATCGGGAGAATTGGCGGGAGGATGCCACTGTATGGATAATCAAGGCGATAAAAGCACAAAGATACCCAGCCTGGATCACTATGTGGTCAAGGACCCGGAGGCCTTTGCCCGCAATGTCGCCCATATGATCGAACAGGCTGGCAAAGCGGCCTCTGCCTGGGTCGAGCCGCGCGAAAAAGGCTTGAAGCGCGACACGCTCGCCGATCCTGTCACCGATATTGTCAAAACATTATCGAAGGTCTCCGAATATTGGCTCTCAGAACCCAGCCGCGCGCTTGAAGCCCAAACAAAATTGTTTTCGAGCTATATGGCGATCTGGTCAAACTCCATCAGGCGCATAAGCGGCGAGGAAGTTGAGGATATTGCTGCGCCGGAAAAGGGCGATAAGCGATTCACTGACGAGGATTGGGGCCGAAACGCATTCTTTGACTTTTTAAAACAGGCCTATCTGGTCACTGCGAGGTGGGCAGGTGACCTGGTTGAGAATGCCGAAGGGCTCGATGATCACACGCGCCACAAGGCGTCATTTTACGTCAAACAGATCACAACCGCAGCTTCACCAAGTAATTTCCTTTTGACCAACCCGGAACTCTATAAGGAAACAGTTGCCAGCAATGGCGAGAATCTCGTTCGCGGCATGAAAATGCTTGCGGAGGACATTGTTGCTGGCGGCGGCGATCTTCGCTTGCGCCAATCGGATTTGACCAAGTTTGCTCTTGGAGAAAACGTGGCAACGACACCAGGAAAGGTCATCGCCAGAAGCGACGTTGCGGAAATTATTCAATACGAGCCCACCACCAAGGATGTGCTCAAGCGCCCTCTCCTGATTTGCCCGCCCTGGATCAACAAGTTTTATATTCTCGATCTGAACCCTGAAAAATCATTTATAAAATGGGCAATTGATCATGGTCATTCGGTTTTTGTCATTTCATGGGTGAACCCGGATCAACGGCACGCGCACAAGGATTGGACAGCCTATATCAATGAGGGCTTGCGCTTCGGCCTTGACGCAGTTGAGGCTGCAACCGGCGAACGGGCGATCAATGCGATCGGGTATTGTGTAGGTGGCACATTGCTTAGCGCTGCGCTCGCTCTCTTTGCCAAGGAAGGCGAAGATCGAATCAAAAGTGCCACTCTGTTTACAACGCAGGTAGACTTCACCCACGCCGGTGATTTGAAAGTGTTTGTTGACGAGGATCAGATTCGCGCCCTCGAAAACGCAATGTCTGCGGAAGGCTATCTTGACGGAACCCGCATGGCGACCGCTTTCAATATGCTGCGGTCTGGCGATCTTGTCTGGCCCTATGTCGTCAATAATTACATGCGCGGGCGCGATCCCGTGCCATTTGATCTGCTATACTGGAATGCAGATGCGACGCGTATGAGTGCAGCCAACCACTCCTATTACTTACGCAATTGCTACCTTGATAATAACCTCGTTAAAGGAATGATGAAGCTGGCCGGCGAAAGCCTGTCACTGGCTGATGTGAAGATTCCCATCTACAATCTTGCGGCAAAAGAAGATCACATCGCTCCCGCATTGTCCGTATTCACCGGCTGCCAGTATTTTGGTGGCGACATCACCTATGTCCTTTCCGGTTCCGGCCACATAGCTGGCGTGGTCAATCCTCCTGCCAAGAACAAGTATCAATTCTGGACCGGAGATACACCTGTTGGTTCATTCGAATCATGGCTGGAGAAGAGTGTCGAGCACCCGGGATCATGGTGGAATCACTGGCATGCCTGGATAGAAAAACAGGATAATACGCGTGTCGCGCCGCGCATACCGGGCGAAAATAACGTGCAGGTATTGGCAGATGCGCCCGGCACTTATGTGAGAATACGCGTGTAATTACGCAGCTATAGCATTAATTTTCACTGTAACTTTCGATTAAGGACCATGGCAGGAAAGTGTCAGATCACGCTTTTGCCTCATTGTGTATATAGTTCGTGTCTTGTGCGGATCGCTAAAAACAACTAGTTATTGCTGCTCTCTGCCGATGTATTTGCGCCTCAATAGAACTTCGTGGGCTTAATGCTCTTATAAACGGGCCGGATTGAATTATCGAATCGTGCCGGACGTCCAGACGGGGGAATCGTTGAAAACACTGCCGCGTTCAGTTTCAGCCTTACGGGCAAGCACAGTCGTATGCGTTATGAGCTTTGCAGCTCTTATAGCAACTTCTTGCACATCTACTGGCTCCAATCCCAGCGTTACTTCCGCATTGACTGTTGCCCCAACTGATCAAGCTGCTGCGAGCGATACCCAAACCTCCCTGCCCTCTGGCGGTAATGCGCAAGTTACCCCTGAGGCGCTGGCATTGGCTGGATCAACAGAAACAAACGCCTTGCAGGCGGTCAATGGCGCGGTAAAGCCAGGCGAAAGCAAGCCTGAGCTTGCCAAGACGGATGCAAAGACCGATGTGGCGGCTGATACCGGGACAAAAACAGAAGAAGTACAAGTGGCAAGTGCAGCGACCGTTGTTGCGCAACCTCCCGTCAGGACTTCTCTTTTTGGAAGCATGACGAAAAAAACAGAGACTGCACCGGCTCCCGCGCCTGAAACACCTGCAGCGGCAGCAGAATCCGCAAAGCCTGAACCCAAGGCTGCAGAAACAACCGTTGCGGACACGGCTCCTCCGGAAGAAACCAAACCGGCGGCTGCTACACAGAAGAACAATGGCGCACTTTTGCGACTGTTTTCCAATAATCGCTCCAAACCCGCCAATCAGCGGCTTGTTGCGGTAATCGAGCCTAAATCAAAGCCTGCCGGGGCATCTGAAAGCGACCTTCCATCCGCTGATTCCTTTGCTGGCCGGACTGAACATCTTGCATCCCTGCCCGGTGTACGGCCAAATGCCGGCATCCAGATCATGCAGCGCGATAGTCTCTATGAAGATGACGACATTGAAGCAGCGGGCGCTCCTGTAATTTTGGCTTCGGCGGCGGGTCTTGCGCGCCTGGCACCCAATGGCCTGAAAGTTCAACGTGAAAGCGTTGATGTTGCCTGCCTGAAACCGCAACTGGTGGGCATTTTGAAGCTGATCGAGCGCAAATATGGCAAATCCGTCATTGTAACCTCCGGCTATCGCAGTCCTCCCTATAATCGCAAAGTAAACGGCGCCAAGGCTTCTCTTCATATGTCATGCGCCGCCGCTGATATTCAGGTCCCTGGAATCAGCAAGTGGGAATTGGCCAATTTTGCTCGCGCCATGACAGGTCGTGGCGGCGTCGGCACTTACTGCCATACCGAATCGGTACATGTGGATATTGGCCCGCGCCGGGACTGGAATTGGCGCTGTTCGGGCAGAAAAGGCTGATTCCAATTGGCTTTTCTCGTGGGGTTGACGGTTTCCGGGCAACCGTCTTTTCAATAAATTTCGCATAAACTGCACTTTTTCTAAAAAAGAATGCATTATGGGGTTGCGGCGGAAATACTGTTTCACTATAAGCCGCTTCACCGGAGGCGCCCATCGTCTAGCGGTTAGGACGGCGCCCTTTCACGGCGCAAACAGGGGTTCGATTCCCCTTGGGCGTACCAGTCTTTTTCCAATAAAAATCAGCACTTTGTACGGCAAAGATAATTGCCTGTGCTTTACGCATATAAAAACGGCCAGCTCTGGTGAGCGGGCCGTTATTTCAATCTCGGATAGATTAATTCGCTGGTGCAGGTTGCGATGGAGCAGGCTCTGCTGGGGCCGGAGCTGCCGGTGGGGTTGCAGGCTCCGTAGTGGTCGCAGGCGGGGTGCCTGTGTCTGCAGGCTTGTTATCGCAGGCTGCAAGGGAGAAAGCCGCCACTGCCATCAGAGGCAGGAAAATCTTGTATTTCATCAAAGTCCTCCTAACGTTTGTCCCTCCGCGCAGCATGTGACACTCTGAAGAATTAGAACAGCCCGGTTTTTTTCAAGCTTTGTCACGACATGTTAGACAAAGTTATGAGGCTGAAATGGTGAGCTAGCATATCATAAATTGTTGCCACGATTCCCATCGTGACAACAGGACTCGCATTTTACCTCCAACGAGTCCGATTCTCCCACCCCAGAGCAAACTTACCTGCCTTTCCCAAGGCAGGTTTTTTGTATGACGGTCGCCTTTGTACAAACGTCATTGGAACACATTATAGGCTCGTTTTCCGCTAAGATGAATTCATGCAGGAAATCACGAGTATGAATAATAATATCAACACTACATTGAAATTTCTCGCGGCCGGATTGGCCGCTGCGACCATGGTCCTAATGGCCAACACCACTTTCGCAGATGTCATTAATGCTGTGTTGCGAAACCACTGAATTTAAACCTATCGATTTAATGACCGGCTTGCGCTAGTTCTGCCGGATGATCTTTGCTTTCCCACTTGTTACCGGCACTTTGGTGCAGCGCTATAAACGCTTTCTTGCAGACATCGTTCTGGATGATGGCAAGGCTATTACCAGTTCGGTCCCCAATACCGGGTCCATGTTGGGTTTGACCGATCCGGGAATAAAGGTCTGGCTTTCCCATAGTGACGATCTGAAGCGAAAATACCCGCACACGCTGCAAATGGTTGAAGTCTCCGGGCACATAGTTGGAATCAATACCGGCCTGCCCAACCGCATTGCAGAAGAAGCGATTATTGCCGGATTAATCCCGTCGCTTGCTGGTTATGCCGCTCTTAAGCGCGAACAACGTTATGGTGCCAATTCACGCATCGATATATTGCTCACCGACCCGAACCGTCCAACCGCCTATGTCGAAGTGAAGAACGTACACTTTTCGCGTACGCCCGGCTTGGCCGAATTTCCCGATTCTCCCACCGCTCGCGGCGCAAAACATCTGGACGAGCTTGGCAACATGGTGGAAACTGGCCATCGTGGCGTGATGCTCTATGTGATTCAGCGAGGAGATTGCGATCAATTGAGGATATGCGGCGATTTGGACCCGGTTTACGCGGCGGCTTTTGAACGGGCGATGCGGCGCGGGGTTGAAGCTTACGCCGTAAAATGCCACATCACGCCTGCAGGTATCGCTGCAGTCAGCACGATGCCGATTATAGATTAACGTCAACCGGTCAGTTCAATGGTTACTTATCTCGACGCACAAAGCGCGCCCCTGAAAAATACAGGGCAAATTCGGCTTCATGGCCCCGAAGGCTTCGAAGCGATGCGTAAGGCTTGTCAGTTAACGGCACGCTGTCTGGATGAACTCGCCTCGATCGTAGCTCCGGGCGTTACAACCAACACAATTGACCGCTTCGTGTTCGAGTTTGGTGCCGATCAAGGTGCCCTGCCCGCAACGTTGAATTATCGCGGCTACACTAAATCCAGTTGCACGTCGATCAATCATGTCGTCTGCCACGGTATTCCTGATGACAAGTCGTTGCGCGAGGGCGATATCGTCAATATCGACGTTACCTATATCGTTGACGGCTGGCATGGTGATTCCAGCCGCATGTACCCGGTTGGCGAGATCAAACGCGCTGCAGAGCGGCTTATGGAAGTAACGCATGAAAGCCTGATGCGCGGCATTGCTGCCGTTCGTCCAGGCGCACGAACTGGTGCCATCGGTGCAGCCATACAGACCTACGCTGAAGCGGAACGTTGTTCCGTCGTTCGCGACTTCTGCGGCCACGGTGTGGGGCAACTGTTCCATGACGCACCCAATATCCTGCATTACGGCACGCCGAACGAGGGTGTGGAAATGCGCGAAGGCATGATTTTTACCATTGAGCCTATGATTAACCTTGGCCGTCCGCATGTGAAGGTTCTTGCCGATGGTTGGACCGCTGTTACCCGCGACCGGTCATTGACAGCTCAATATGAGCATACTGTGGGTGTCACGAATGAAGGCTGCGAGGTTTTCACCCTGTCTCCGGCTGGCCTGTTCGCACCTGGATTAAAACTCGGATAGATGGAAGCCGTATGAGTGAAGAAAAGCCCAACCTGACCTTCTTCCTCAACGAAACTTCCGCAAAACTCTCCTCAGAACAACCTGCCGTTGATATAAACAGGACATCGCGCAACGCACAGCCGCAGTCGGCCGAAGTCGAACCCATTCCGCACTACGTCGGACATCGCGAACGCATGAAGGAGCGGTTTCAAAGCGTCGGCCACGTCGGCTTTGCCGATTATGAAATGCTGGAAATGTTGCTCTATCGCTCCATAAGACAGGGTGACACAAAACCTTTGGCGAAAGCACTCATTGCGCGCTTCGGCTCTCTGGCAGAAGTCCTTGGGGCACCTGAGCACCTCTTGCGTGAGGTCAAGGGATGCGGTCCAGCTATTGCCTTCGACCTTAAGTTCGTCTCCGCCCTCACCCACAGGATGATCCGCAGCGAAATTCGCGATAAGATCGTGCTTGGTTCATGGGCCAAAGTCATGGATTACTGTGTCGCAGCAATGGCTTATGAGTCACGGGAACAATTTCGCGTCCTGTTTCTGGACAAGAAGAACGCCCTTATCGCTGATGAGGTCCAGCAAGTGGGCACTGTCGACCACACACCTGTTTATCCGCGCGAGGTTATTGCTCGCGCCTTACAGCTCTCTGCCAGTGCTATCATTCTTGCACACAACCATCCCTCCGGCGATCCGACACCATCGAAAGCTGATATTGAGATGACAAAGACAATCGCCAATATCGGCACACAGATGGGTATTGTCGTGCACGATCACATCATTATCGGCAAAAGCGGGCACGCCAGCCTGAAAGGGCTTGGCCTCTTTTAGGCTGGCTTACTTTCAAACAAATAGACCGCACTTGTGTCCGTCGAAGCGGCGCTGCCATTGCCAAAATCGGGCACTGAATATTTTGATAAGATGCGCAAGCGGTGGTGAGGCAGATATTCTCTTCCGGGATCACCTATGAGCACTTTGATACCTGCGGTGATGCATCTGTCGAGATAGGCAACGACCCTTCCGGCAATATCTGACGCATAGAACAAGTCACCCACAGCAATCATATCCACCTCTGGCGGATCATCGTCGAGAATGTCCTTGCAAATTGTGTCGACGTTCACCGCATTAGCCGCTGCATTCATACGGCTCGCTATAGCAGCGTAAGGATCAGTATCGACGCACACCACTGCGGTTGCTCGCGCTTTGGCAGCCGCAATTCCAACAATTCCGGAACCTGCTCCCAAATCGAGCACATGCAAGCCCGCGACCATTGCCGGATGGTCTAAAATATACCGGGCTAAAACTGTCCCGCCCGCCCAGCGATAAGCCCAGTATGGCGGATGATCATTGCCATATATGTCTTGATTTCCAAGTTTACCCAATCCGCTTGCTGGATGCGCCGTATAGAGCGATATCTCCGCCACAGCAGGAGTGGGCAGAATATGCAGGTTCTCCAAAATGAAAGCGCGTGGATCAACCAAGGGGGCACCGAGGTGAGCCAATTTGGGTTTTTTCAATTTCAACTTTCTGGGCTGTAAATAGAAACTTCTAGGCTATCGCCCTGAGATGGAAAGAAAAACGGCCCCGCAATGCGGAGCCGTTTTTCTTAACTGGCGATAAGCCGCTTACCGAGAAGCTTACGCTTCGTCTTCAGTCTTCTTCTTGGCTGCCTTTTTTGGCGCTGCCTTTTTGGCAGGCTTCTTGGCTTCGCCGGACTTTTCTTCCGACTCGTCTTCAGCCATCAACTCTTCCTTGGTCACCTTCTTATCGGTGACATTGATGCTGGCGAGCAGGTGGTCAACCACCTTCTCTTCGAAGATCGGAGCGCGAAGATTGTTGATCGCCTCCGGTGTCTTGCGGAAGAATTCATAAATCTGCTGTTCCTGACCAGGATACTGACGAACCTGATCGTAAACGGCGCGCTGCATTTCTTCTTCGGTTACTTCAATACCGGCTTTGTTGCCGATTTCCGAAAGAACGAGGCCAAGACGAACGCGGCGTTCAGCAAGCTTGCGATATTCGGCGCGTGCTTCTTCTTCCGTTGTATCTTCGTCTTCAAAGGTCTTGCCAGCCTGTGCAAGGTCCTGACCGATCTGAGCCCAGATATTGTTGAACTCGGCGTTGATCAGACGCTCTGGCGACTCGAACTGGTATTCGCCATCCAGCGCATCCAGAATCTGACGCTTCACTTTCTGGCGTGTGAAAGAACCGTATTGGCTCTCGATCTGCTCGCGAATAACCTGACGCAGACGATCAGCACTTTCAATGCCGAGCTTCTTTGCGGTTTCGTCGTTGATTTCGAGTTCGCCTGGCTTTGCAACTTCCTTGACAGTGATGTCGAAAGTAGCGTCCTTGCCTGCAAGATGAGCAGCCTGGTATTCAGCCGGGAAAGTAACCTTGATCTGCTTTTCATCGCCAGCTTTTACGCCGATCAATTGATCTTCGAAGCCTGGAATGAACTGGCCGGAGCCAAGAACCAATGTTGCATCGCTATCTGCGCCACCGTCGAAAGGAACACCATCGACCTTGCCGAGATAATCCATGGTAACGCGATCGCCGCTTTCAGCCTTGCCCTTCTTTGTTTCGAAGGTCTGGGCAGAGCTTGCAACACGCTTAACCTGCTCTTCGACTTCCTCATCGGAAACGTCAACGATCTCGCGGGTAATGCTGATCTTGGAAGTGTCTTTGATTTCAATCGCTGGCAGAACTTCATAATTAAGCGAGAATTCAAAGTCGGCTTCGCCGGAAAGAACCTTGTCAGCTTCCTTTTCGTCTTCGGTCATGACGACTTCAGGCTGGGTAGCCGACTTTTCGTTGCGATCCGAAAGAATGGTGCGCGAAGAATCGCTCAGGATTTCATTGACGACTTCAGCCATGAACGACTTGCCATACATCTTGCGAAGGTGGCTCATTGGCACCTTGCCGGGACGGAAGCCATTGATGCGCGCCTTTGCGCTGGCACCCTGGAGGCGTTCGGAAAGCTTTGCTTCCAGATCCTTGGCCGGAACAACGACCTTGATCTCGCGCTTCAGCCCTTCATTGAGCGTTTCAGTAACCTGCATGTCCAAACCTTCACTTTTTTAACATTTGTCCCGCCGTCGCCGGCTCGTTCGCCAAATTGCGGGAGAAAAACTGTTGCCTATGTGGCTTCCGGTGCGGATGAGCAATTTTTGCTTGGCCATCCACGCTGATTCTATTGCCGTATTTCCAACTCAACTCTCGATTTATGCCACGCATTGTATCACAGACTGTGGCACAAAGTTGGGTGAGAAATCGCACCTTCACCGACTGGTCGCTCCCTTTACTCGGCTCGGGTATAAAAATCAATGGCACTGCCATGCAGGCTGGCAAAATAGCATTGTTTGGTGCCGCTACAGCCTGAGATTGCAGGGTGACAAGAAAATGGAACTATGCAAATCTATTCATGTGGGGATTTTCGGATAGGTCAATTATGGCTGCACTATGTTAAAATTGTGCAGAGCCCTCTCGTAAACACTCCCCGCCAGCATTATGTGACTTCGCTCTACTCGACCTTATCGTCCGCAAAGACTGATCAAAGTTGATACCGTTTCAGCATTGCTGACACACCTTTGCGACACGCGTGGGACGTCTTACTGTCATGGAGGCCTACCCTTTGTCACGATCACTTTTAACAATAATCAAGGTTGGTTTGACAGCCGCTCTTCTGTCCTCTGGTGCTTCATTTGCCCAGGAAGCAGCGGCCCCGCCACCTCCCCCGCCGGTATCGGTCGCCAAGCCGGTCGTCCGTGATGTCGTTGACAGCGACGAATTCATTGGCCGCTTTGAACCTGTTGATGAAGTATCCATACGTTCCCGCGTCGCCGGATATCTCGACAAGATCGAATTTACAGATGGTGCGCTGGTTAAAAAAGGCGATCCGCTTTTTACAATCGACCAGCGACCTTTCGAAACAGCCCTGTCGCAGGCGCAGGCCTCGCTCGAAGTGTCAAAGACCACGCTCGTCTATGCCGAAGCGCAATTTAAGCGCACCGAGTCACTGGCTGCAAACGGCACGCTTTCCGCTTCGCAACTCGACGACAGGCGCCGCGACTTCATTTCGGCTCAGGCAAATGTCCGCGGCGCAGAGGCAGCTCTTGCCCGTGCGCAGCTTGATCTTGAATATACAAAGATAACAGCCCCCTTGAGCGGGCGCATTGATCGCCGCCTGATCTCCGTTGGCAATCTCGTTCAGCCAGACCAAACGATTCTTACGACAATCGTCTCACTCGACCCGATTGATTTTTACTTCAATGTCGATGAGCGTAACCTGCTTTCCTATGCACGCACCGCTCGTGAAAACGGCAGCACCTTGCAGGAAGGCGCCTCCGGTCTGGAAGTCACCGTCCGGCTTACCGATTCTGCCGAACCGCCTGTAAAGGGCAAGGTTGATTTCGCGGAAAATCGTCTGGATGACCAGACGGGCACAATGCGCGTGCGCGCCCGCTTCAGCAATCCGAATTTTGTTTTGCAGCCAGGCCTGTTCGGTCGCGTCGATGTTGCCGCATCCAATACCTATAAGGGTATTTTGATCCCGGATGAAGCAATCGGCTCTGACCAAAATGAACGCATCGTCTTCACAGTCAGCGAAGATGGCACTGTAACCCCGAAGCCGGTTCGCCTTGGACCGAAGCTTCATGGCTACCGCGTAATCCGCTCCGGAATGACGGGCGATGAAACCATCGTGGTAAACGGCCTGATGCGGATTCGCCCAGGCGTAAAAGTCAAGCCGGAACTGGTGGTGCTACCACCGGAAGCTGTAACGGCTGATGCGACCAAAGCGCCGGAGGCTGCGCAATGAGATTCGCGCACTTTTTCGTCGACCGGCCGATCTTTGCGAGCGTTCTTTCGATTGTCTTGCTGATTGTCGGCGGCATAGCTTACACACAGCTGCCAGTTGCGCAGTACCCCGAAATAGCCCCTCCAACCATTGTCATCCGCACTTCCTATCCGGGCGCCGACGCTGAAACCATTGCCAACACGGTGGCGACGCCAATCGAGCAGGAAATCAACGGCGTTGAGGGCATGTTGTATATGTCCTCCTATTCCACGGCCGATGGCTCCATGGCATTGACCGTGACATTTCGGCTGGGAACAGATCTCGATAAGGCGCAGGTTCTTGTACAGAACCGCGTGTCCATTGCGGAGCCGCGCCTTCCGGAAGAAGTCAGACGTCTTGGTATCACCACCACCAAAAGCTCGCCTGATCTCATGATGGTTGTGCATATTCTTTCGCCAAATGGTCGTTATGACCAGCTTTACGCCTCCAATTATGCACGCTCGCGCGTTCGCGACGTGTTGTTGCGTCTGGATGGCGTCGGCGATCTGATCATTTTCGGTGAGCGTGAATACTCGCTGCGTATCTGGCTCGACCCCGAAAAACTCTCAGCCTATGGCATGACATCAAGTGATGTCGTGCAATCGCTGCGAGATCAGAATGTGCAGGTTTCGGGCGGTTCCATTGGCGGACCGCCAACCTCCGGCACCAATGCGTTTCAATATACTGTCACCACTGAGGGCCGCTTCAGCGATGCCCGGCAGTTCCGCTACGTCATCGTCAAGGCGACAGAAAGCGGGCGCCTCGTGCAGTTGCAGGATGTGGCGCGCATCGAACTTGGTGCCAAGGATTATGTCACCAACTCCTATCTGAACGGCAATCCGGCAGTGGCCTTGGGTATTTTCAGCCGCCCGGGCACCAATGCCCTTGCTGCTGCGGATTCAATCCGAAGCACAATGGAGGAACTCAAGAAGGATTTTCCTGACGGGCTGACCTACGATATCGTTTACAACCCCACCGAGTTCATCGCGGAATCGATCAATGAGGTGTACAAAACGATCATTGAAGCCGTCATTCTCGTGGCGCTCGTCGTCCTTGTCTTCCTGCAATCGTGGCGCACCGCGATCATACCGATTGTCGCAATTCCCGTCTCCCTTATCGGAACGCTGGCATTGCTGCTCGCCTTCGGCTTCTCGCTCAATATGCTCACATTGTTTGGATTGGTCCTTGCCATCGGCATTGTCGTCGACGACGCCATTGTGGTTGTCGAAAATGTCGAACGAAACCTTGCAGCCGGCATGACGCCCAAGGAAGCCTCGCACGTCACTATGGACGAGGTCGGCACCGCCGTTATTGCCATTTCGCTGGTGCTGATCGCGGTCTTCGTACCGACTGCTTTCATTCCCGGCATTACGGGGCAATTCTACCTGCAATTTGCCATCACCATCGCAGTAGCAACGGCAATTTCGGCTCTTAATTCACTGACGCTTTCGCCAGCGCTTGCTGCGATTGTGCTGCGGCCACACAACCACAGCGAATCGAAAAACCCGGTTGCCCGTTTTGGCCGGGCCATGGCCAATGGCTTCAATACCGGCTTTGACAAGATGGCGAATGGCTACTCTTGGGTCATTCGCCACCTCGTCAGTTCAGCCATTGGTATCACGGCCTCCCTGCTTGTCTTTGTCGGGTTGCTTGTCGCCACATGGTATATGGCAACCGCTGTTCCACGCGGCTTTATCCCGACCATGGATCAGGGTTACGCCATCGTCGTGGTGCAGTTGCCTGACGGTGCGTCTCTCAATCGAACCGATGCAGTCATTGAAAAGGTTTCAAAGATCGTTCGGGACGTGCCGGGTGTAAAAAATGCCGTCGCCTTCTCTGGCTTTAACGGCGCGACTTTCACCAATGCGTCAAACTCCGGCGTAGTTTTCGCCGCCTTCGACTCCTTCGAAAATCGCCTGGAGGAAGGTCATAACGCCAACCAGATTATTGGTCAGCTTTATGGCAGTCTGCAAAGTATTCAGGAAGCCTTCATCATTGCCGTTCCTCCACCCGCCATCAGCGGTATAGGCAATTCCGGCGGCTTCAAGATGCAGCTGCTGGACCGTGACAGCTCCGACATGCGCCGCGTGCTCGCCCTGGCCTATCAGATGATGGGCGAAGCCGCACAGACACCGGGTGTAACCGGCGTTTTCACCACCTTCTCTGCCTCCAGCCCGCAATACTTCCTTGAAGTAGACCGGGACAAGGCAAGAGCGCTTAATGTGCCCATTCCGAGCATTTTCGAAACGCTTTCGACAAATCTTGGAACATCATATGTCAATGATTTCAATGCTTTCGGGCGCGTTTATCAAGTTCGTGCGCAGGCGGATCAACAATACCGCCTCGACCGGCAGGATATTTTGAACCTGAAGGTACGATCAGCCACGGGAGCGCTTGTTCCACTTGGCACGTTGATCGAGATCAGGGACACTACAGGGCCGTCGCTCGTGCAGCGCTACAATATGTACGTATCCGTACCGTTGCAGGGCAATGCTGCTCCCGGTGTATCGACCGGCGCAGCTCTTGATCAAATGGAAGCGCTGGCCGCCAAAACGCTGCCACAAGGCACATCGTTCAATTGGACGGAACTTGCCTTTCAGGAACGCGCGACCGGCAATACGGCGGTGTTTATCTTCGCCCTGTCTGTCATCTTCGTGTTCCTCGCCCTTTCAGCGCAGTATGAAAGTTGGGTATTGCCGCTGGCAATTATCCTGATTGTTCCACTGGCTGTCCTTGCCGCGCTGATAGGCGTGGCGTTGCGCGGGATGGACAATAATATCCTCACGCAAATCGGGCTTGTGGTTCTCATTGGTCTGGCGGCGAAAAACGCCATTCTTATTGTGGAGTTTGCCCGTCAACACGAGGAAGAAGGCGCAAACCCGGTAGAAGCAGCGATCGAAGCCAGCCGCTTGCGCCTGCGTCCGATCCTGATGACCGCCTTTGCCTTCATCTTTGGCGTTGTGCCTTTGATGATTGCAACTGGACCCGGTGCGGAAATGCGTCAGTCGCTCGGAACAGCGGTGTTCTCCGGAATGCTTGGGGTCACATTCTTCGGTCTGTTCCTGACACCGGTGTTCTACGTCGTGCTCAGATCCTTCCGGCGCAAACCGAAACCTGCGGCAGAACAAGCCGCAGCGCATTAAAAATAAAAGCGCGGGGCCTTAACAGCCCCGCGCTTTTGCATTGGCTTCAATATTCTATGGCAGACGATATCTGTACGTCGGTGAAAGCATATCGCGCGTCTTATATGTGAATGCGGCACGCTCGCTTGGCGTAAGATTGATGTCGCGCAGCATATAGGCATTCAAATCCCCAGGGTCGCCTGCCGGCACTGAAGTCTGCTTGGAAAAGCCCGCCCAAAAAACCGCAAGCGAACTCAATCCGAATAATCGCAATTCGGTCATGACACTCTCCATCAAGCTATTAATTGTCCTGTTGTGTGGACAGATGTATTATCTTATTAACAGGCATACCAACGCGAATTTGATGATTAGACATCAATAGATTTAATGGCTCGACATGACGTCACTTCCTCTAGGTTCTATCCGGGTTTTTGATAGTGTTGCGCGGTTGCAGAACTTTACGAAAGCAGCCGATGAGCTCAACATGACCCAATCGGCCGTCAGCTATCAGATCAAATTGCTGGAAGATTTTGCCGGTACGCCCTTGTTTCAGCGCCGCG
The DNA here is from genome assembly GCF_052044585.1 of Phyllobacterium sp. 22552. NCBI lineage: Bacteria > Pseudomonadati > Pseudomonadota > Alphaproteobacteria > Hyphomicrobiales > Phyllobacteriaceae > Phyllobacterium > Phyllobacterium sp. 22552. Next base: position 38,752 of record NZ_JBQENG010000002.1, read on the forward strand.
CACGCGGCGTTACCTTGACGCCGAAGGGCGAAGTAATAGCGCCGGTGATACGCAGGGCTTTGGCTGATATGGGCGAGACATTCCGAGCCATTCGCGAAGAACAAAATTCCGTGCTGGTTATTTCAGTCATCCATACATTTGCCAGCAATTGGCTGACGCCGCGCATTACTGATTTTCAAAACCTGCATCCCGAGGTTTCGGTGCGCTTCGATATTTCCTCCCGCTTGGTTGATTTTTCCAGTGAGGGAATCGACTGCGGCATCCGGCTCGGTCGTGGAAATTGGCCAGGCTTGACCTCACATCGGCTTTTATCGGGCGGTTTCACACCCTTGGCCAGCCCCGCCTATCTTGAACGATATGGCAGACCGCAAACACCGGCAGACCTCCTGCAATGTCATCTGATCACGCCAGACGATAATTGGTGGCCCGTCTGGTTTCGCCAAGCAGGTGTCGAAGGGCCATTGACCATGACCAAACCCGGGGTAACGATTGATACCCAGCAGATTATCGGCGGATTGGCATTGTCCGGCGGCGGCGTCGGACTGGTTTCTTCAGCTTTTTTCCAGAATGAAATAGAGTCGGGCACGCTGGTAAAGCTTTTCGATATCGAAGCCTCAACCGGCACCAATTATTATCTGGTCTATCCCGAAGCCGGGCAATTGCCAGCCAAGGTGAAGTTCTTTCGGGACTGGATCATAGACTGCTCATGCAACACTAAGTTTTGACGATACGATCAAGCAACACGACATCACTGTCCTTGTAGATTGCACGTGAAAACTCCTTGAACCCGAGTTTTCCGGCCAGCTTTAACGAAGTGTCGTTCCAATGATCAATCATGCAAACGGTTCGCTCGGATATTTTCCGGGCATCGTACCATTGCAAGGCCGCGTACGCTGCTTCTGACGCCAGGCCTTGGCCATGGCGGGTATATTTGATCCTCCACAATGCCTCCGGAATTCCGTCAAAAGCCGGGCCATTGCCGCGATGAAACCTTGCCACCCCCGTTTCTCCGACCAGCTCCCCGGTTTGACGGTCGATGACCAGAAGCGGACCATAGCCAAAAACGTTCCAATGCCCGATCCAACGTAGTAGCCTATCCCAGCTTTGCTCATCGGTAAGTCCGGGCAAGACTTGAACACCCTTGCTTAGGTTGGGATCATTGATCCATATCGCCTTATAGAGTTCGAAATCCTCAATACGTTGCGGGCGCAACAAAAGGTGGCTTGTTTCAATCATGATCAGGTTTCCCCCACATGCACGCGAGTTTATCTGTCCAGTGCCTTATTCTCAATTGTGTTTGGAAAGATTGTGGTGCGGATAGAGGGACTCGAACCCCCACGGTCTCCCGCCAGAACCTAAATCTGGTGCGTCTACCAATTTCGCCATATCCGCATCCGAGGCACGTAGCCGAACCTCAAGCGCGGGTCTCTATAGCACCGTCTTTCTGAGGGTCAAAGGAAAAAGCCGGGTAATCGACACTATTATTTCAAACCCGTAATTTCCCGCCTATTTCTAATAGAGGGGTTCCTCGTAGAGAACCTTTCCATCGCTTCTTAAAGCCCGTATCTGGGCGTCTCCCTCATTCGATACAGCAATAACGACATCGATCTTTCTCTCGCGCTGCTGTTCTTCGATTGCCAGGCCCTGACCTTCCGGAACGTAATAGCGCTCAATGCCATAATCGACATGATAGGTGTTGTCGGAGGCAAAATAAGCGTAGTTTGGCGTACGTCCCCGAAGCTGCACTTCATCGGGCTTCAGGTCAGTGCGGGCCTGCCACGAAGCACTTGCAAAGTTCCAACGCTCATCTGCCCCTTTGACCAGTGTAACATAGACGTCAATGAGGCCCTTCGCCTCCGGGCGCGTACCGGATATCTTGTCGATGCTGACATTGGAGATATCATAGGAGAGGATCACATAGTCTCCGCGCAGGAAATCCCGGGGATCAATGGGCTGGCTTAGCAGGATCACGTCTTTGCCGCTCCGCAGGATGGATGCGCGCTGCTCAACCATTGCGTATAAAGCGCCCGATTGCAGCAAGGCGACGATAATACCCAGCCAGATAATGCGCTTGCCAGTGAACATCAGGCGGCTCCTTCCGCTTGCGCAATCTTCTTTTGCAGCCGCCGCTCCATGCGCACAACAAAGGCGGCAAGCAGCAATACCAGCACGCCCGCACTCAAGAAGAAGCTCGCGGTTCCGATAAGCGTCCCTATCGTCTTGAATGCCAGATAAAGCACTTCGAGCGAAAATACGGTGTAAGACATCCATCTGACGGCAAGATTGCGATAACCGGAGAGAACCAGCCCGGCAATCGCACAGGCCAATATACCAAAGCCGATAATGACCTGATCGCTTACTTCACTATCGAAGCGATCAAACTGAAAATAGCTCAGCACCAGAAGAAGCATCAGAAACCCGTAAGCGCCGATTGCCTTGCTCCAGCCGGTGAGCCGTTGCAGCACTGCAGTCGACAGCGCATCGCCAAGAAAGAGCACCCCGCCCGCCATAGCGGCGAGCCACAATATCCAATCACCGCTCAAATCATCATAAAGGGCGAAAACATAGGCCATCAGTACCAGCGCGATAAAATGGCGGGCGATCTGCGCCTTGGTATACCAGACAAGTCCTGCACTAATGAAAAGCAATACCGGCAGAAGCCAGCTATAGGTGTGCGAGTCATTGGTATCCAAAACCATGAAAAGGTAGAGCGCAGTTATCGCCACCCCGGTTGCGACCAACACAGGCGAGCGTAGCAAAAGCGCCGCAACCATTGTTCCCGCAGTCCAAAGCAAGACGGCTTCCGTTGTATCGCCTGATAAATGATACATCTGCCCGATGAGCGCTATACCGGCTCCAAAGGTGATTGCGGCAATCAGATAGAGCGCCTGACTAAAACGATTATCGCCGAGGCTCGACCGCCATGCGCCGCCAACATAGCCGATCCATAGCACCAGGATGATCATCACGACGCGAACAAGGCGCGGCATTACTTCCCAATTTGCCGCGACAAGCGAAATGATGGCAGCACCCAAGAGAACTGCGCCGAGCACCGCAAGAATCCCGCCAAGGCCAAAGCCAGACCGGGTTTTCTCTACGTCCTTGCGCAAAAGATCGGCTGTCACCTCGTCTATCAGACCTGCCTGCTGCCAGCGGGCAATGTGTTTTTTGATGCCGATCGAAAATGCCACGAAGTGCTCCTGAGTCGTACGGGGATTCAAATAACGCCAGCGGCAGGAAAAACGCAATTGCCACCGCATTGCCGAACTGATCGCGATTTTGACATTTGTGCGCCGCAGCAATTAAAATCGATTAATGATGCAATGCAACATATGCATAGCTGATCTGCAATCTTGTCTCTGCAAATTCTGCATGGGCTGCACTATCTTCAGTTCAACGATCAAGAGTGATCAACCGAACAACAACCGAAGTGGTGATTGAAATGAACCTTATCCGCTCTTACAGCAACTGGCGCCGTTATCGCGACACGGTTACTGAATTGAACCGTCTGTCGACCCGCGAACTTAGCGATCTGGGCATTGCCCGTTCGGACATTCCGTTCGTCGCCAAGAAGTCCGCAGTACGCTAATAGTTTGACGAATATCGCCGGGGCTTTACCTCCTCCCAAAGCCTCCCGCGATCAAAGCCCGGCACTCCTCCTCCCAGCCGGTCTTTATATAACGACACCCACCGCACCTCCTCCCGCGGTGGGTGTTGTTGTTTGTAGGATGCGCTGAGACATCAGCGCTGCCCGCCATAACCCCGCTCTTTCCATTCCAACAAACGCATCACATCTGGCGCCCCTCCTGCTGGTTCGTACCAGGAGTCAACGGCCCAGGATGTACCCGAGCGATCCCGCAACACTGCGGTGAAATGCGGATAGCGGCCATCGAGGAAACTCCCGCGTGAATCCCTGTTTCCCACTGTGTGGTGGCGCAACAGCTCGGCGCGCTGCAAATAGCTGAGGAAGCCGCCTGTATTGGCTGCCTCGTCGACGCAATCCATTTGGCCTCTCTCGCGCCCTTGGCCAAAATCCATTTTCGGGCGATCCCGGATACCGATTATTTGAGCGCTGCGACGCTCAAATATCTGCACAGCGCGCCGCACCGCAGCCCGTTCGGCTTGTGCCGACTTGCCTCCGCTCTTCATGATTGACGCGATTCTGCCGCGATCGGCAGGAGAAAGCGTCACACTGGTTTTGAACGTACAGCCATAGCCATGGCAAACACTGAATGTTTGCGCATTGGCGTTTGATACGCATGCCCAGGCAATGGCAGCGGGCAAAATAAGAAAGGCATATCTCATCATGAGAGAATATATCAGAAATTGCCTTTCGGCCTGTTGAAGAAATTGTGTCTGCAATGACGGGGTGGAAACCCGCATCGTCACGTCCTACATTCAAGCTCCCACCTCAATAATCCCCGGGAGTTCATCATGGAACAACGTCGTCTTGGCCGTACGGGCCTCACTATCGCTCCATTGGTCTTTGGCGGAAACGTCTTCGGCTGGACCGCCGACAAGAAAACTTCCTTCGATCTGCTTGATCGGTTCGTTGATGCGGGCCTCAACGCCATTGATACTGCGGATGCTTATTCGCGCTGGGTGCCGGGCAATGAAGGTGGCGAGTCCGAAACCATAATCGGCGAATGGATGAAAGAACGCAAATCTCGCGACAAGGTGGTGATAATCACCAAGGTTGGCTCCGATATGGGACAAGGCAAGAAGGATTTGTCTCCCGCCTACATTGCAAAGGCCGCCGAAGCCTCCTTGAAACGGCTTCAGATTGAAGAAATTGACCTTTATCTTTCGCATTGGCCGGATCCGGACACACCATATGAAGAAACCCTTGCCGCGCACGAGAAGCTGCTCAAGGCTGGCAAAATCAAATCAATGGGCTGCTCCAATCTCGACGCTGATCAATTGCGGAAATCGCTTGATGTGGCCAAGAATAAGGGGCTGCATCGCTACGATGTTTTGCAGCCGGAATATAACCTTTACGATCGCGCAAGCTATGATGGCCCACTGCGCGATCTCTGTATGGCTGAAGATATCGGCGTCATCACATATTTCAGTCTCGCGAAAGGCTTTCTGTCCGGCAAATATCGCAGCGAAGCCGATCTTGGCAAAAGCCCGCGGGGCGGCGGTGTGAAGGATTATCTCAACCCCCGTGGAAATCGTATCCTCGCAGCCCTTGATGATATATCCGCCAAGCATAAGGCAAAACAGGCCGAAGTCGCATTGGCCTGGATCATCCACCGCGATGGCGTAACTGCACCAATTGCCAGTGCAACATCGCTTGAACAGCTTGATAGTCTGATCAAGGCGGCCACTATGGAACTCAGCAAAGATGATCTGGCGACGCTTGATACTGCCAGCGCCTGATCTGCCCTAGGCGTCATGAAAGCCGTCACAATCATCTGTGACGGCTTTTTCATTGAAGCCAGCAATCAAAAAGACTATTGGTGCGCCATGTCACATAAACCCGTACACATTATTGGCGGCGGTCTCGCCGGTTCCGAAGCATCATGGCAGCTCGCAGAGGCTGGCATTCCCGTTATCCTGCACGAAATGCGTCCTGTTCGCGGCACAGATGCCCATAAAACGCAGGACCTTGCAGAGCTTGTATGCTCCAACTCCTTCCGTTCCGATGACGCCGAAACTAATGCTGTTGGCGTGCTTCATGCGGAAATGCGTCTGGCCAATTCACTCATTATTGCCTCCGCCGATGCCCATCAGGTTCCGGCCGGCAGTGCGCTTGCTGTTGATCGCGATGGTTTTGCGCAGGCAGTTACCGCGAAAATCGAAGCTCATCCACTTATCACTATCGAGCGCGAAGAAATTACCGGCCTGCCGCCAGCGGAGTGGGACAAGGTTATTATCGCCACCGGCCCGCTGACGGCGCCTTCACTTGCCGAAGCAATCGGCAATGAAACAGGGGCGGACTCCCTCGCCTTTTTTGATGCAATTGCACCGATCGTGCATTTCGATTCCATCGATATGAACACTTGCTGGTTCCAGTCGCGCTACGATAAAGTTGGCCCCGGCGGCAATGGCAAGGACTATATCAACTGCCCCATGTCAAAGGAGCAATATGACGCCTTCATTCAAGCATTGATTGCGGGCGACAAGACCGAATTCAAGGAATGGGAAGGCACGCCCTATTTCGATGGCTGCCTGCCAATCGAGGTCATGGCAGAACGCGGACCGGAGACATTGCGTCATGGACCGATGAAGCCAATGGGTCTGACCAACGCCCATAATCCGACAGTGAAAGCCTATGCGGTGGTGCAGTTGCGTCAGGACAATGCGCTTGGCACGCTCTATAATATGGTCGGTTTCCAGACCAAGCTGAAATATGGCGCGCAGACTGACATATTCCGCATGATCCCGGGCCTTGAAAATGCGGAATTTGCCCGGCTGGGTGGACTGCATCGCAACACTTACCTCAATTCACCGATTTTGCTTGATCCGACCTTGCAACTGAAATCCCGGCAAGGACTGCGGTTTGCCGGACAAATCACGGGATGCGAAGGCTATGTTGAATCCGCGGCCATCGGTCTTTTGGCGGGCCGTTTCATGATTGCCGAGCGTTTGGGTCAGCCAGTCACGCCGCCCCCTCTGACAACGGCTTTCGGCGCGCTGCTCGGACACATTACCGGCGGGCATATCGTATCGGATGAAGAACCCGGCAAACGTTCATTCCAGCCAATGAATGTTAATTACGGGTTATTCCCGCCGATTGAAGCGCCCGTCTCTGAGGGCAAGCGTTTGCGTGGCAAGGAAAAGACCAATGCCAAAAAACGCGCCATGAGCGCCCGCGCACTGGCAGATTGCCGTGCCTGGCTTGGCCTGCCCGCTGTCGCCGAGGCCGCTGAGTAACCCAATTTATTCAGCAGTAGCGCTTTGCGTGCTTCGACAAGCTCAGCATGAGGTGACATTGCGCCTGGCATAATAGTCTCAAAGATTGCAGGATTTAGCGTCCTGCAATCAGACCCCATTCCTCATGCTGAGCTTGTCGAAGCACGCAAATTGCTTTTGCAAAGGTGCTTTAAATATGCAGCGCGTGTCCCAGTGCTTTCAGCGCAGCTTCCTGGAAGCCCTCGCTCTGCGTTGGATGGGCATGGATTGTCCCGGCTATATCTTCCAGGCGCGCGCCCATTTCCAAGGCCAGTGCAAACGCTGCTGACAGTTCGGAGACTCCGGTTCCAACCGCCTGAATTCCCAATACAAGATGATTGCCCGCAGCAGCAACCACACGGACAAACCCCTCCTCGCCTTCTTGTGTCATGGCGCGGCCATTGGCAGCAAATGGGAACAGACCAATTTTGACCTCGTGCCCGGCCTGCTTTGCCTCTTCTGGCGAAAGGCCGACAGTCACGATTTCCGGATCGGTAAAGCAGACAGCTGCAATGGCTCGTTTGTCCCAGCTGCGATTATGCCCGGCGACGATTTCTGCCACCATCTCGCCTTGTGCCATGGCACGATGGGCCAGCATGGGCTCACCTGTCACATCACCGATGGCATAGACGCCGCGCATCGAGGTACGGCACTTGTCGTCAATGCGAACGAACTTTCCGTCCATGTCCAGAACAACTTCCTCAAGCCCCCAACCGGTGGTCACAGGTTTGCGGCCGACAGTTACCAGTATTTTATCCGCTGCAATCCTGTCATCCTTGCCATCAGCCGTTTCGATGAGCAGGGCATCACCCTTGGCGCTCATCCCTTTTGCTTTAACTCCGGTAAGAACTGTCATACCTAAGCTATTGAGACTCTTCACGATTGGCCGCGTCAGCTCTGCATCATATTGCGGCAGTATTTTTGCTTGCGCTTCAACAACAGTGACCTTTGATCCGAGTTTGGCATAGGCAGTGCCAAGCTCAAGGCCAATATAACCACCTCCCACAACCACCAGTTTTTCGGGCACAGTCTCAAGTGAGAGAGCTTCGGTGGATGAAATGACATTGCCGCCAAATGGCAATGAAGGCACCTCCACCGGCGCAGAGCCTGTTGCGATTACAATGTTTTCAGCACGGATGATTTGCTGGCCCGTCAGGGTTTCCACTTCGACGGTTTTTCCGTCGCGGAACTTTGCCCTGCCCGTGACGATCTTCACATTGGCCTTCTTCAAAAGTCCGGCTACGCCATTGTTCAAACGGCTGACAATTCCGTCTTTCCAAGCGATAGTTTGCGTGAAATCGATTGCCGGATTGCTGACGGATATGCCTAGAGGCGTCTGATTTGCTGCAAAATGCGCAACCTTTGCAAATTCATCAGCGGCGTGAATCAACGCCTTGGAGGGTATGCAGCCGACCATCAGGCAAGTGCCGCCGACCTTGGCCGCTTCAACAATCACCGTATCAACATTCAGCTGCCCGGCACGAATAGCGCAGATATAGCCACCCGGACCGGCGCCAATGACCAGCAGTTTGCAGGAAATATCCTTCATGGCTCAGTCCTCAACAAATATCATGGCTGGCGTTTCGAGAAGCGCCTTGATGCGCTGGATGAATACGGCGGCATCCCAGCCGTCGATGACCCGGTGGTCGAAGCTTGACGACAGATTCATCATCTTGCGCGGTATGAAGGCAGTGCCGTCCCACATGGGCCGGATCATGATCTTGTTGACGCCGATGATTGCTACTTCCGGGTGATTGATCACAGGCGTGGTCACCACGCCGCCCATGCTACCGAGTGAAGTGATCGTTATCGTCGAGCCACTCAGCTGTTCACGTGTCGCTGTACCCGTTTTTGCAGCATCTGCCAGCAGATTAACCTCGGCAGCACAGTCCCAAAGCGTTCTCGCCTCGGCATGTTTGACCACCGGCACGACGAGGCCGCCAGGCGTCTGCGCGGCAATCCCGATATGCACGCCCCCATGCTGATGAATAATATTCGCCTCGTCATCATACAGAGCATTGAGCTGCGGCTGATCGGCAATGGCCTTGACTATGGCCCGCATCAAGAACGGCAAGATCGTCAGCTTGGCCTGATCCGGGCGCTTTTTGCTATTCAGGGCTGCCCGCAGCTCTTCCAAGGATGTCACGTCGATTTCTTCGACATAGGTAATATGCGGAATCCGGGATTTCGCGATTGCCATTTTCTCGGCAATCTTGCGGCGAAGCCCGACAACCTTGATCTCCTTGACGGAATTGTCCGGGCTGAGCGCTGCACTACCGGGTTTCTGCGAGCCCCGCGCGAAGAAGGCATCAAGATCTTCGTGAGTGATCCGGCCTGCCGGTCCTGTACCGCTCACTTGACGCAAATCAACGCCGGAATCACGCGCACGCTGGCGTACAGCTGGAGAAGCCAAAGGCTTTTCACCTTCGCTACGGGGCGCGCTCGTATTGAAAACAGGTTTGGCAGCGGGCTTTACAGCTTCCTGTGGCTTTGCAGCAGCTGCTGCAGGCTTGCTCTCGGACTTTGCGGCCTCGGCAGGTTTTTCATCCGGTGCAGGCGCTTCAGCCTTGGCAGGCTTGGAGGGCTCCGCGGCTGCCGGTGCATGACCCTCGCCGTCGATCTTCAGGCGAATAATCGGCGAGCCGATCGGAATGACCTCACCGATCTCACCGCCAAGCCAGATGATCTCGCCATCGACCGGCGACGGGATTTCCACCGTTGCCTTATCGGTCATCACGGCGGCAAGAACCATATCCTCGCGTACCAGATCACCGACCTTTACATTCCACTCGACAAGCTCTGCTTCTGCAACGCCTTCGCCGACATCCGGCAGCTTGATGACATATTCGCCCATCTTAGAGCCCCTCCAGCGTTTCAACCAGCGCACGCCCGACCCTCGATGGCCCGGGGAAGTAATCCCACTCCTGGGCATGGGGATAAGGCGTGTCCCAACCGGCAACGCGAGCCACCGGCGCTTCAAGCTTATAGAAACAATGTTCTTGCACGAGTGCCGCCAGTTCCGCGCCAAAGCCCGATGTCAAGGTCGCCTCGTGAACCACGACACAGCGCCCGGTTTTTGAAACGGATTCAATAATCGTTTCGAGATCGAGCGGGAGTAATGTGCGCAGGTCGATAATTTCCGCATCAATATTATGTTCAGCTGCAGCGGCCTCTGCCACGTAAACCATGGTGCCATAGGTCAGGATCGTTAGCTGTGAGCCTTCACGGCGCTTGATGGCTTTGCCCAGCGGCACCGTATAATGACCATCAGGCACTTCGCCGAGATCGTGCTTGGACCACGGCGTGACTGGCCGGTCGTGATGTCCATCAAACGGACCATTATAAATGCGCTTGGGCTCAAGGAAGATCACCGGATCCGGATCTTCTATTGCCGCAATAAGCAGCCCCTTGGCATCATACGGGTTGGACGGCACAACCACCTTCAGGCCCGAAACATGGGTAAAAAGCGCTTCCGGGCTCTGGCTATGTGTTTGCCCACCGAAAATGCCGCCGCCCACCGGCATGCGCACGACCATCGGGCAGGTAAAATCGCCATTTGAACGATAGCGTAAGCGTGCAGCCTCCGAGACAATCTGGTCATAGGCGGGGTAGACATAATCTGCGAACTGGATTTCGACACAAGGCTTAAGTCCATAGGACGCCATGCCAATTGCAGCTCCGACGATGCCCGCCTCATTGATGGGCGCATCGAAACACCGCGTCTTTCCATATTTTGCCTGCAGCCCTTGCGTGCAGCGAAAGACGCCACCGAAAAAGCCAACATCCTCGCCGAACACAACCACGTTTTCGTCGCGTTCCATCATTGTATCCATCGCATCGCGGATGGATTCGATCATTGTTTTACGTGGCATTTGGCTTAAACCCCCGCCTGCTGACGTTGACGGCGAAGATGCGGAGGCATTTGTTCATAAACACCCTCGAACATATCGCGCGCTGATGGCTTGCCTCCGGCATGCAATGTTCCGAAGCTTTCGGCTTCTTTCTGCGCAGCGATGACTGTGTCGAGTATCTCGGCTTCGGTCTGGGTATGACGCTCTTCCGACCATGCGCCGCGTGCAATCAGGTGGTTCTTCAACCGAACAATAGGATCGCCCAGAGGCCAGGCCTCCGACTCCATCTTGGGCCGATAAGCAGATGGATCATCCGAGGTCGAATGCGCGCCGGCGCGATAGGTAACATATTCCACTAGCGTCGGCCCCAGATTGCGGCGTGCGCGCTCGGTTGCCCACTGCGCCACTGCAAAAACCGCGAGGTAATCATTGCCATCGACGCGCAGCGCCGGAATACCGAAACCAAGGCCACGCGCTGCAAAGGTACCTGAGCCACCGCGCGCAATGCCTTGAAATGTCGAAATCGCCCATTGATTATTGACGATATTGAGAACTACCGGCGCCTTATAGGTTGAAGCGAAAACCAGCGCGGCATGGAAGTCAGACTCAGCCGTGGAGCCATCGCCGATCCATGCGGCAGCTATCTTGCTGTCTTTCTTGATGGCGGATGCCATGGCCCAGCCAACACCTTGAATATACTGGGTGGCCAGATTGCCAGAGATCGAGAAAAAACCGTGTTCTTTGGAAGAGTACATGATTGGCAGCTGCCTGCCCTTCAACGGATCGCGCTCGTTGGAGTAGATCTGGCACATCATTTCGACCATGGGATACCCGCCGGCGATCAACAGACCAGCCTGACGATAGGTCGGAAAATTCATATCGCCCTGCACCAGCGCCTTACGGAAAGCGCAACTGACTGCCTCCTCGCCAAGATGCTGCATATAAAATGAAGTCTTGCCCTGCCGCTGGGCGATCTGCATACGCGCATCGAACGTGCGCAGCGTCATCATATGGCGCAGACCTTCAACCAGCTGATCGTCGGTCAGCAGATTTGCCCATGGCCCGACAGCCTCGCCTTCAGGGTTAAGCACACGAATAATCGAAAATGCGAGGTCACGCATGTCTTCAGGGTTTGTATCGACATCGGGGCGTCTCACCGAGCCTGCATCGGGAAAGGTGACGTTGGAAAAATCCGGTGTACCGCCCGGACGCACAGCCGGTTCAGGGACGTGTAGACTTAGCGGGCCAAACTCAACACTACCATTGTCCGACATTATGCAGACCTCCCAATCGATTATGCCTTTGTCCATAATAGCATAAAAGACCAATGGGGCGGCAACGGGCCGTTTGGCACAATCGAATTGCTGTATCTAGAGTTTTGAATCAGAAATCAGACATAAACGCCTGATTTAATTAGGTTTACCAAGTATAATATTGGAAATCCTGGCTTTCAATGCCAATAAAAAAGCAATGATGCGCCGGTTCTGGTGCGGCGCATCGATTATTTCATTCAAAGAGTGGCACTATTTTGTAATGAAATGTTCGATCAAGCGGTCAGAAGCCTATGCCGCCGCTATCGACAACATGCTTCGGCGCGCATTTTCGCGAATAGCATCGCGGTGAATACCGTTGAGCAAGGAAAGCAAATCATCATTTGCGGCGGCGGGAACAGCCCCTGCATAGGCTTCTACCCTCGCGATCTGCTCAATCATTGCGCGTGCGACATCATGCAAACCCAGCTTGCGCTTGCCGTTGATAATATCGCGCCATGCCTGAACTGCGGTGCACAGGGAAGCGTGTGTGCTTTCGGCCAAACCTGCAGCGCTAAACAGCGCCCCCAGCACGTTCGGACGGCCATCAATGAGCAGGCCGCGCACGCGACTATGCTTGTAACCGGACAGCGCAACAAGGATCGCGCCGAAGAAATCGATCTGTCCTTTCGCAACCACCCGAATGACAAAAGCTGTTGTTATGTCACCGCGCAGTTGTAGGTGTTCAACGAGAGCCGGATATTCTTCGATAGGCGTTGCGGCAACGAGGCCGATGGATGCTTTGACACAGGCATCATGTGTCATTCGTTCCGCTCTGCGACCTCCCATGAGTGCCTGCACAATATTCATCTGGCACAGCGCCTCTGCGGTCTTGACTGCAAGCGAGTGGCGGCAATCGGCTGGCAGGCTTTCATGATCGACGAGCAATGCACGCACTTCGGCAATATGTCCTGACCGTTCAAGCAGTCGACGATAACTCACCGGCATTATTTTCGCCTGTGTATTGGCTAGCAGCTCCAGTATGGCATCGGTCTCGCCAACTTCGATAATGGCGGCACAAACAGTTGGCGAAACGCGTGCCCGACCGGCAATGACGCGTTGCGCCTCTCCGCAACCACTCACAACACAGTCAATCAGGTCACTATCGCTGAGCAAAACCGAGCGACCGAGCATATAGGTCGAGATTTCAATCTGGTCGCGTGCGAGACTAGCAACGATATGGGCAGGAGCGCGGACACTTGTAGAAAACGCCTCAGCCAGCGTGAGCCGCACTTTTGGCGAAGAATCGTCCAGCAGGAGCGTTAGTACAGCCTCTGTCGCGCAACGCTCATCATGGTCGAGTTCGGAATGCAGATAGATATGCGCCAAAGCCGCCGTTGCATGACAACGTTGCGCCACTGACGCATTCTCGATCATTCTGAGATATTGCTGTACCGACATCCCTTATCGCCCCCATTTTTTCCAGCAAAAGCCTAGCGGAAAAAGGTTTACGATCAGTTCACCATATCCATTAACCATGACGACAAGGGTTTTGCCCCTGTTGCGATCCGCAGAGCACCGTCATAATGTCCCGCAAATCATTGCGGAGGTTCGAAAGCATCATGGGTGGGTTGTATCTGGAAGAGTTCGAGGTCGGACACGTTTTCAATCATTCGCTTCGCAAAACGATCACTGAAAGTGACAATATGCTATTTTCGGTCATGACATTGAACACCCAGCCGCTGCATATTGACTTTGATTTTGCCAGCAAGACAGAATGGGGAAAGCCTCTCGTCAACTCATTGTTTACGTTGGGTTTAATGATCGGTATTTCTGTCAATGACACGACGATTGGCACGACAATTGCCAATCTCGGCATGACCGATGTCACTTTTCCTTCCCCGCTATTTCATGGCGATACAGTACATGTTGAGACTGAGGTTATTTCAACACGCCCGTCCAAATCCAAGCCTGATCGCGGCATTGTCGAGTTCGAACACCGTGCCTTCAACCAGCATGGTGTTCTCGTTGCAAAATGCACGCGGCAAGCCATGATGAAATCAAAGAGTGCGGCGTGATGCGCTCGCTCCTGTTTGTTCCCGGCGATTCGGAAAAGAAACTTGAAAAAGGACTCGCCAGCGAAGCCGACATGCTTTTGATCGATCTTGAAGATTCGGTAAGCGCAGAGCGCAAGGCCGCCGCGCGGCAGATCACCGCTGATTTTCTGAAATCGAACCGCGGTACGGCCTCGCCTCGCCTTTTCGTTCGCATCAATGATCTCTCCAGCGGTTTCGCCGATGATGATCTTGCCGCCATTATGCCGTCGCTGCCCGTTGGCATTCTTCTGCCCAAATCCAATAGCGGTAAGGATGTGACGCGGCTTTCGGTGAAACTGAATGTGCACGAAGCGCAGGCAGGGCTTTCTGAAGGCGTCACGCAGATCATTGCAATCATTACCGAGACTGCAATTGGTACCTTGTCTGCAGCCACCTATCCAGATGCATCCAAACGATTAATCGGCCTCAGTTGGGGTGCGGAAGACCTTTCGGCAGTTATCGGCGCAACCGCGGTGCGCAACGAGGCGGGTCATTACACGGACGTGTTTCGCATGGCTCGCGCCTTGACGGTCCTTGGCGCATCCGCCGCTGATGTTGCGGCCATTGATACGGTCTACATCGACTATCGCAATGAAGAAGGTCTTGCCCGCGAATGCACCGAAGCCGCGCGCGATGGTTTCACAGCCAAACTGGCAATTCATCCGGCCCAGGTCGCAATCATCAATCAGATTTTCACGCCTTCGGCTGAAGCGGTCGATCAGGCAGAGCGTATCGTTGCAGCCTTCGCGGCTGAGCCCGCTGCCGGTGTAATTGGTATTGATGGTAAAATGTTCGACCGCCCGCATCTGAAGCGGGCGGAGCGGCTCATTGCCAGAGCGCGATCATTTTGATCTTACGCTAGCCTTTCCACGGCCCCGAATATTCGGAAAGTACCGCATCCACTTCCGGGCGAGGCCGCTCCGGCACTTTCTGCGCGCAAGTTCCAATATGAACAAACCCCGTGACCCGCTCATGTGGGGCCAGCCCTAGCAGCGCCCGGCCCTTTTCGTCCGACGAGTACCAATTGCTGATCCAATTGGTGACATAGCCCAATGCATTGGCGGCCAGGCAAAGCTTCATCGCCGCCGCACCCGAGGAAAGAAACTGCTCCCACTCCGGAATATGATGTTCAACTGGAGAGAACACCACGCCAATGACCAGCGGAGCGCGAGCAAAGCGCTTCAGTTCCTGCTCGCGGCGTTGTTCAGTCAGTGGCCCTTCACGTTCTTCACAAAGTTCGGCGAGATATTTCCCGACTTCGACACGTGCATCACCCCGATACAGAATAAAGCGCCAGGGCGTCAGACGACCATGATCCGGCACACGCGAAGCAATCGTAATGATCTTGCGAATCTCTTCGTCAGGTGGCCCTGGAAGGCCGATGGCCGAGATCGGGGTGGAGCTTCGTGTCGACAAAAAATCGAGGATTGGATTGGATGAGGAAGTGTTCATGGAATAATCGTAGCGACCCTGTTGCACTATTGCGCGGACAATGGCTTCGTTTTGTCGGTCAAGTAAAGACATGAGAGCGAGAAAAGCCTTGAAATTGCCATCGGCTTCGGATCAAAAGCTTGCATGGGCGTATTCCAGACAATTGCCACGGGCAGCATTTTCCGCAAACCCTTGTTTGCTATCGCGGCATGTGCGTGTCTGGCGTCGGGACCAGTCGCATTTGCACAGTCGCTGACACCGGATTCACCGGAAGTCGCCCCGCTTGAGCTACCCACCATTGCGCCGCCCGCCGGCAAGGGCGATATACCTAAAATTCCCAATCTGAATGAATATGCCAATCCAAAGGCTCCGCAGAACAATCCGCTGGTCAATGAGCCCGAGCTTGTTCTTACTGCAAAACTTTCAGACGAGAGTGAAGCGATTGGCCGGGGGCTGGTATGGCGGGTATTCTCACCCGATCCCGGCCCCGACGGCAAGCTGGCGCTTCTCGCCACTGCCAAAGGCGGTACCACTTCGTTCAATCTTGCTCCCGGCAGCTACCTGATCCACGTCGCCTTTGGCCGTGCTGGCGCAACCAAGCGCATTTCCATGACACGCGCCAAGCGCACTGAAACAATGATTCTCGATGCTGGCGGGATCAAGCTTAATGCTGTGCTTGCTGGCGGTGGTCGCATTCCTCCCGATCGTCTGCGATTTTCGATTTATGAGGATCATGAAGACGCCAATGGCGAACGCGCTTTGATCATTCCCGATATCAAGCCGGACAGCGTTGTCCGTCTGAACACTGGAACCTATCAAATCGTGTCAAACTACGGCACGGCGAACGCCGTCATTCGGTCTGACATCCGCGTTGAGGCAGGTAAAATCACGGAAGCGAATGTTGAACACCGCGCGGCACTGATGACGATGAAACTGGTGCGCGAAGCTGGCGGCGAAGCGCTTGCCGATACGGCTTGGTCTGTTCTCACCACGTCAGGTGATATTGTCCGGGAAAGCGTGGGGGCTTTCGCATCCATGGTGCTTGCGGAAGGTGATTATGTCATCATCGCCAAGAACAAGGACAAGATTTACCAGCGTGACTTCAAGGTTGTTGCCGGTCGCAATCAGGATGTGGAGGTCATCGCCTCCAATGGCGCAAGCACGGCGGCAAGCGCCAACCAGCCGGCGAAAGGCGAAGAGCCGCTGGACTGACCCCTAACATCTGCTCAAAACAGGCTGCATGGCTGCTTTGCGTGGTTCGACAAGCTCACCATGAGGAAGGGTGGAGGTTACAGAGGCAAAACCTGCACCGTGGCGGCTGTCATGCAAAACACCACCTTCCTCATGGTGAGCTTGTCGAACCACGCACCACATGCGCAAATTCACTAAACGCCAGCGACATGAGTATTGAGCTCTTATTTGCTCGATGAACCCGGCTGCAGCGAAAAAACAGCATTATAGAGATATTGCAAAAGCGTCTGGCGATCTTCCAGCACCTTCAATTCATCCCAACTGATGATATTGCCGATCCGCACATTGATGGATTTACCGGAAAGACGCCGGAATTCTCGAATCAACAATGATATGCGCAGCGTCATCGATACTTTGCTGGCGAGGTGAAATAGCCAGCCATTCTGCCCGCTGAAGTAGACTGGAATGACAGAAGCCTGTGCTTGCCTGATGAGCTTGGCAGGGAATATTTTCCAAGGCAGATCTTCCGCACGACCAAAACCCTTGCGCGCTGTCGCAACACCGCCTGCTGGAAAGACAATGATTGTCACGCCTTCCTTGAGCAAGCGCACTGCTTCGTGCCGCGTTGCCATGTTCATCGCCATGGCTTCCTTGGTCTCGTCGAAACATACCGGCAAGGCATAAGGGCGGATTTCCGGTACTTTCAGCAGATCATTATTGATCAGCACGCGGAAAGGTCTGCCTAATTGTTCGGCCAGCGCCAAAGCTGCGATGCCGTCTCCAATACCGAATGGATGATTAGCAATAAGCACCAGCGGCGTGTCAGGCAGATTTTGCGGCGGCCACTGATCGGGGCCCTCAAGCCTGATGTTGATCAGTTCCATCATGCGGCAAAAAACATCGATACCAGCGGGGACTATCTCAGTTCGCCATACATTATACAGCCCGACATAATGATTTCTGCCCGAGATCGCCTCAATCGAGCGGATCAGCCATTGCGTAAGGCGCGTCTGAGTATCGTTGGCATAGGAAAGTTCGGAAAACTGCACCGCGTGAAAACCCCGGAGGTTAATTCGGGGATTATCCCGGATATTTGTGACAGCGCGATGAAATCACCGCGCTGTCAACGGCATTGTCATTCGGCAGCCAGACGCAGAAGATCAGGCGGCGTAGCCTCGTGCTTCAATTGCTGTATTGCCTCGTCCAATGAGAGAGAAGTCTGGTTTTGCGAACCAAGACGGCGCATATTCACTGTCCGCTCTTCTGCTTCACGCATGCCGCAAACGAGAATCACCGGAACTTTCTGCAAGGAATGCTCACGCACCTTGTAGTTGATCTTCTCATTGCGGAAGTCGGTTATGACCTGAAGACCTGCGGCTTTCAGCTCCTTGGCGACCTGACGGCCATAATCATCGGCTTCCGTCGTGATCGTCGCAACCACAACTTGCACCGGCGCGAACCATAGCGGCATGTGACCCGCAAAGTTCTCGATCAAAATGCCGAGAAAGCGCTCCATGGAACCGCAAATGGCGCGATGGATCATAACCGGCTGCTTCTTCTCCGATGTTGAGTCGATATAAAATGCACCGAAACGCTCCGGCAGGTTGAAGTCGACCTGAGTCGTGCCGCATTGCCACTCACGGCCAATAGCGTCCTTCAGGGTATACTCGAATTTGGGGCCGTAAAACGCACCCTCGCCCGGCAGAATTCCAGTTTTGATGTCGTTTGACTGTTGCTGGATCTGCTCAAGTACGCCGGTCATGACCGCCTCGGCACGGTCCCATAATTCATCCGAGCCGACTCGCTTTTCAGGACGTGTCGAGAGCTTGATCGTGATCCCTTCGAAGCCGAAATCCTTGTAGACTGAAAGAATGAGATCATTGATGCGCAGGCATTCTGCGGCCATCTGCTCATCGGTACAAAATACATGCGCATCGTCCTGTGTGAACCCACGCACGCGCATCAAGCCATGCAACGCGCCTGATGGCTCATAGCGATGCACATTGCCGAATTCTGCAAGGCGCACCGGCAGATCGCGGTATGATTTCAGGCCATGCTTGAATATCTGCACATGACCCGGACAGTTCATCGGCTTAAGCGCAAAGACGCGTTCATCGTCGGTCTCGTCGCCTGCGACCGTCACCTTGAACATATTGTCACGATACCAACCCCAGTGACCGGAAGTCTCCCAAAGCGACTTGTCGAGCACTTGCGGTGCGTTGACCTCCTGATAGACGCCATCAAGCCGCCGACGCATATAGCTGACCAGAGACTGGAACATGCGCCAGCCCTTGGCATGCCAGAACACGACGCCCGGGCCCTCTTCCTGGAAATGAAACAGGTCCATTTCACGGCCGAGCTTGCGATGGTCGCGCTTCTCCGCCTCTTCCAGCATATGAAGATAGGCATTGAGATCATTATCATTGGCAAAGGCCGTACCATAAATGCGGCTCAGCATCGGATTATTGCTGTCACCGCGCCAATAGGCACCTGCAACCTTCATCAACTTGAAGGAGTTGCCGATCTGCCCTGTTGAGGCCATATGCGGTCCACGGCATAGATCATACCAGTCGCCCTGAGCATAGATTTTCAGGTCCTGCCCTTCGGCAATCGCATCAACGAGCTCAACCTTGTAGACTTCGCCCTTTTCGGCAAAGACCTGACGGGCCTTTTCACGCGACCAGATTTCCTTGGTGAAAGGCTTGTTGCGGGCGATGATCTCCCGCATCTTCTTCTCGATCAGCGGAAGATCTTCCGGCGTGAACGGCTCATTCTTGGCAAAATCATAATAGAAGCCGTTTTCAATAACAGGCCCGATTGTAACCTGCGTGCCGGGGAAAAGCTCCTGTACCGCTTCCGCCAGAACGTGCGCGCAATCATGACGGATGAGTTCAAGCGCGCGCGGATCATCGCGGGTCAATATTTCGATAGCGCCTGACGCACCAAGCGGATCAGACAAATCGCGGACCGTGCCATCGACAGCATAGGCCACAGCTTTCTTGGCGAGCGATTTTGAAATGGATTCTGCAAGTTCCGCACCGGTCATGGCGGCGTCATAATCACGCTTTGAACCATCGGGGAATTGCATGGATACAGTTTTGGCAACTGCTTGCGACATAAGACTTCTCCTATCCAGTCCCGCCAACGATTGCGGGTGGTTTTCTAAAACTCCCGGATTTCTTATCCGGTCGCGGACTTCTAAATGCAGATTGCTTTGAGGTAAAGAGGTTTGGGATAAAAGCATGCATAGATCATGTGCGTGGTTCGACGGGACTCACCATGAGGAAACTCGTTGATTGCAGAAAGTTGAATATTCCACGCTGGAGACCATTATTGCAGCACACCGATCTTCCTCATGGTGAGCTCCGTCGAACCACGCATAGCGATTGTGCAGCCAACGCTACTCCTCGCCGCGTTCCTGGCGCAGCTTTTGCCAATATTCCATGCGCTTGCGGATTTCCCGTTCGAACCCGCGCTCCGGCGGATCGTAGAAACTTTGCCTGCCTAGAGCTTCTGGAAAATAGTTCTGTCCGGAAAAGGCGTCAGGCTGGTCATGATCATAGGCATAACCCTTGCCATAACCCTCACCCTTCATCAGCTTGGTCGGCGCATTGAGAATATGTTTGGGCGGAAGCAGTGAGCCATTGGCCTTGGCCGCTCCCATTGCTGCCTTATAGGCTGTATAAACCGCATTGGATTTCGGCGCCGTAGCGAGATAGACGCAGGCTTGCGCCAGTGCCAGCTCGCCTTCCGGTGATCCCAGATAGTCATAGGCGTCTTTTGCCGCATTGCAGATGACCAGAGCCTGCGGATCGGCAAGACCGATGTCTTCGCTTGCCATGCGAACGAGCCTACGTCCCAGAAATAACGGGTCTTCACCAGCATCGAACATGCGGCACAAATAGTATAATGCCGCGTCGGGATCAGAGCCGCGCACGGATTTATGCAAGGCGGAGATCAGATTGTAATGGCCATCCTGCCCCTTATCATAGACAGGAGCGCGCCGTTGCACGATCTGCTGCACCCGTTCCGCATCAAAAACCTCGTCTTCACGCGCCGCGCGCCAAACCTCTTCAGCCAGCGTCAAAATTGCGCGGCCATCACCATCCGCCATGCGTACCAGACTTGCCCGCGCCTCGTCATTCAACGGAAGCGCTTTGCCCTCATGGCTTTCCGCCCGCTCGAGCAATGCCACAAGACTGGTTTCATCATGGGGTTTAAACACCAGAACCCGCGCCCGCGATAGCAAAGCCGCATTGAGTTCAAAGGAGGGATTTTCCGTCGTGGCGCCCACCAGCACGATCGTTCCATCCTCCATGACCGGCAGAAATGAGTCCTGCTGGGCGCGGTTGAAGCGATGAATTTCGTCAACAAAGAGCAATGTCTGGCGGCCGGACATTTTCCGTGACCGTGCCATCTCAAAGACCTTTTTCAGGTCGGCCACACCGGAAAATATCGCAGATATCTGCTCAAATGCGAGATTTGTCTCATTGGCGAGCAGCCGGGCAACGGTGGTCTTGCCTGTTCCGGGCGGTCCCCAGAAGATCATCGATCCGAGCGAACCGGAATCGATCATCCGCGTCAGCGCGCCTTCCGGTCCCGTCAGATGTGTCTGGCCGGTGACCTCGCTCAGGTTACGCGGTCGCAGGCGGTCAGCAAGCGGCCTGCTTCTGTCCGAAGCAGGATCGCCGCTTACTGAAAATAAATCCGCCATGCTCTTGCTGCCTTGTCGCGTCTAAAGCAATTCCAGCAAAAGTGTGAAGCGGTTTTGCGTCCGAAATTGCGTAAAAAGTCTAGAGCGTCGTTTTTTAAAAAGCAAAACGCTCTACCGAATGATCTGACGAATTATGGCACCCCCGCGCTCAAATTCGAAGCGCCAAAGCACGGGATTGGTCGACATTGCCTTGCTA
The DNA here is from genome assembly GCF_052044585.1 of Phyllobacterium sp. 22552. Classification (NCBI taxonomy): domain Bacteria; kingdom Pseudomonadati; phylum Pseudomonadota; class Alphaproteobacteria; order Hyphomicrobiales; family Phyllobacteriaceae; genus Phyllobacterium; species Phyllobacterium sp. 22552. The sequence continues at coordinate 60,378 of NZ_JBQENG010000002.1, forward strand.
AGATCGGCAATACTGTCAATTGAGGTGCCATTTATGCCCCGGATAATATCGCCGGGTTGCAAACCGATACGCGCAGCTGGAGAGTTTGGATAGACCTTGTCAACAGCAACACCGTCCGTCCCCTCCGGCAAGCGCAAACGCGCGAGGCTTGCAGGGCTTAGCTTGAGAACAAGTGCACCCGAAAGCGGGTTCTTGCCTTGAATCATCAGTTTATTGTCCGCAGAGTCAGGATCGGGCTTTTGCAAAGTCACTGAGACGGACTTTTCCTTGGAACGGCTCAATATGTCGAACTTGACTGTCTTGCCGATGCCCGCCGTCGTCATGCGATATCCAAGCCCATCCGGATTTTCAACGCGAACGCCATCAACATTCAACACCACGTCGCCAACCTGCAGTCCGCCTTTATCAGCCGGGCCACCTTTGGTGATATCGGTTACGAGCGCGCCGTAAGGCTGTCTCATTCCAAGACTTTCGGCCACATCAGCGGTCACGTTTTGGAAAGCAGCACCGATATAGGGGCGCTCGAATGTGTCTGCGCCGCCCTTGGCTGTATCAACAACTGCGCGCACCATATTGGCCGGTATGGCAAATCCGATTCCAACGGAGCCACCGGACTTGGAGAAAATTGCGGTATTCACGCCGACAAGTTCTCCATCCATGCCAATCAAGGCGCCGCCCGAATTACCGGGATTGATGGCCGCATCGGTCTGAATAAAAAAATCAAAGTCGGAAATACCGACGCGCGTGCGCGCCTGTGCCGAGACGATACCGCTCGTCACAGTCTGACCGACACCGAACGGGTTACCGATAGCCAGAACCAGATCACCCACCTCAACCTTGTCGGAATCTGCAAGTTTCAAAGATGGCAGCGGTTCGCCGGCATCAATTTTCAATATGGCCAGATCTGTCGACTCATCCTTGAGAAGGACTTTCGATTCAAACTCGCGGCCATCTGACAGCGCGATTTTTACGGTGTCAGCGTCGCGGATGACATGATTATTGGTTACGATAATGCCCGAACCGTCCACAATCACGCCGGAGCCAAGCGATGACTGAACGCGAGGCGGACCGCTAAACTGTCTCCCACCGAAGAACTGTTCAAAAAATGGATCCCCCGCAAAAGGCGAGCGTTGTTGAACCGAATGGGCCGCATAGACATTGACCACAGCGCCCGCTGTCTGTTTGACCAGCGGCGCAAAGGATAGTTGCGCCTCGGTACGGCTTTCCGGCACTTGCTTTGTAGTATCTGCAGTTTGCGCATAAACCGGAAGAGCGGTAGCGGAAAAGACAGCCGCACCAAGCAAAATCGCCCGGGCCGAAGCGCCTATTGTCGAGCTTCGCGAAACAGAACCCATATTAATCTCCGATAGCTAATGAATCAGTCAAACTGCTTCGACCAATGTGGTGATTTCGAGCGAGGATACCAGCTATTAAACAAAGCAAATTTGAGACATATCGTTTCACCATCAGCTTATTTGATGCGACTTCATCTTTAATAGGCATTCAGATAATATGCACGAAACAGGCGATGGACGATTGGGCAATATAAGAGGCCATTTCCGGATTTATCCGAGCGGCAATCCTGGCATACAAATTGTCGAGGCGGCTACGCGCCATTCTTTTGCCCGCCATACACATGACCAGTTCGGCATTGGCGTCATTCATCAAGGGGCACAAAAATCCCTTAGCGGGCGCGGTACTGTGGAAGCCGGACCGGGTTATGTCATCACCGTCAATCCCGGCGAAATACATGATGGCGTACCAATCGGCGATTCAGGCCGCTCTTGGCGGATGATCTATTTTGACCCCGCTCTCATTGAAAATATCATTGATGATATTAACGAAGGTGGTGCGACCACAACAGAATTCACTGAACCGGCCATGGATAACGTCCTCGCCGCCAAACAATTTCAGGAGCTTTTCAGCGCCTTGACGCGCAATGCGCATGAGCCGCTTCTTCCTGAAGAAAAACTGATTGACCTGCTTTCCATCACGCACAAAAAACCAGCTAAATCAGCACCGATCCCCCCTGCCATTCATATGGTGAGGCAGCACATAGATGATGCACCAACCGCATCATATACTTTGTCGGATCTGGCAAAAATAAGCGGCCTCAGCCGTTTTCAGGTTCTGCGAGGCTTTGCAGCGGCAACTGGCTTTACCCCCCACGCCTATCTTATGCAGCGACGCGCCGATATTGCCCGCCGCCTGATCTTGCAAGGCATGGCGCTTGCAGAAACTGCGGCAGCAAGCGGCTTTGCCGACCAAAGCCACATGAACCGCATTTTCGCGCAAAAGTTTGGATTGTCGCCCGGTTCCTATGCGGCATCGCTATAGTTAAGCCTCCGGCCATCTGGCGATAAGCGCTGCAATCCTGTCCAAGACGCTGCCAGCATTCCTTGATTTAATCCTTCTCCATAAGAGTAAGGAGCTTAGACTATGAGTCTGGAATTTATCATCACATCACTGATCATTGTCATATCGCCCGGTACCGGCGTGGTTTATACGCTGGCGACCGGATTGACGCGGGGCGCAAGAGCGAGCATCGCCGCGGCGTTTGGTTGCACAATCGGCATAATTCCCCATATGGCAGCGGCGATAGGCGGGCTGGCTGCTATCATGCATACGAGCGCCATTGCGTTTCAGACGCTCAAATATCTCGGCGTTATCTATCTTTTGTTCATGGCGTGGAATGCTTTGCGCGATAACGGCTCACTACGGGTGGATCAGGGAAACACCGAAAGCTCATTTAGTCGTGTAACTTTGACCGCAATCCTCATTAATATTCTTAATCCGAAACTATCGATCTTCTTTCTCGCTTTCCTGCCGCAATTCGTAACCGCAGATGAAAGGCGGCCCGTGCTGACCATGCTCGGTCTCAGCGGTGTGTTCATGGCAATGACATTCGTTGTCTTCGCCATTTATGGGCTCTTTGCAGCTTCTGTTCGAGACAAGGTAATTTCCCGGCCCATCGTTCTCATGTGGATGCGCCGCTCATTCGCCGCTGCTTTTATCGGGTTGAGTATAAAGCTTGCTTTGACACAGCGCTAAGTTCGGGTGGGTGCCTTCAAGGTCACGCAAACAAGGTAAGCGAGGCGTAATCAAACTCTCGCACCAGACCAGTAGTGTTGGCCGACTTCTTTGTGATATGCGTTCCTTGCCTCAACGGAGCTAACGACTTGGAGTCTGCCGCATGAAGTGTCTTCGCATCTATGCTACCCCGGATGGCGAGTCCCATTTTGATGAAATTGAATTGCCAACAACAAAGATAGAGGTACATCCCGGCGCCGTTCCGTTCGACGTTACAAGCAGCTATCCAGCGTCTCGCGTTCGCATAACCCAAATTCCCGCAGGCATGCGCGAGGTTGCTTGGCACAAGGTGCTGGAGCCGGTGCTCACGGTTAGACTAGATGGCTCGGTAGAATACGAAACGAGTGACGGAGAAGTGCGCCACGTTCAGGCGGGCAGCTTTGTACTGGTAGAGGACACTCACGGTAAAGGCCATCTGTCACGCCATTCTCAAGAGGCGCAGACTGTCATCTGGATTTCACTGCCGAATGGTCTTCAGTTAGCACCAACATAGTCGGCTCCAACGAGATGACTATTTGTGGCAATTACTTACTTTCCTGATCAAAATCAGTGGTCATTCAACATCATACCACGCGTCCACTTATTCTGAATGGGCGCTATCCACAATCACTAAGCTATCGGTAGGCAGTCGATACGCCTCGCTTACCAACGAGAGCCACAATGTTGCGCACCCTCTGCGCTGGTTGGATAGTCCCCAAAGCCACAAACAGAAAAAGGGAGCCGAAGCTCCCTTTAAACTTTCTACCGTAGAAGCGTTGATTACGCTGCTTCGGCTTCGTTAGCGCGCTCTTCTTCAACGCGGGCCAAATCCTTGGAACCCTTTGCGCTGACATCACGATCAACGAATTCGACAACTGCGAGCGGTGCATTATCACCGGTGCGGAAGCCTGCCTTCATGATGCGGATGTAGCCGCCATTACGCTGACCATAACGTGGTGCAAGTGTATCGAACAGCTTGGCAACCAGCTTGGCATCGCGGATAGCCGAGATGGCCTGACGACGAGCGTGCAGATCACCGCGCTTGCCGAGTGTGACAAGCTTTTCTACGATTGGACGAATTTCCTTGGCCTTGGGCAGCGTTGTCACGATCTGCTCATGCTCGATCAAAGATGCAGCCATATTGGCAAACATCGCCTTACGATGGCTGGCAGTCCGGTTAAGCTTGCGGCCTGAATTACCGTGGCGCATGAGCCTTCTCCTTCAGTTTTCTTTTCGGGCTCATTGCCCGGGCTAATTATTCAGTTCGGGCTCATTGCCCGGGCTTATTTGTCGGGCAGAGCCCGGATTAGTACTGGTCTTCGTAACGCTTGGCGAGATCTTCGATGTTCTCTGGCGGCCAGGCTGGAACTTCCATACCAAGATGGAGGCCCATGGAAGCCAGAACTTCCTTGATTTCGTTCAACGACTTGCGACCGAAGTTCGGTGTGCGCAGCATTTCTGCTTCTGTCTTCTGAATGAGATCGCCAATGTAGACGATATTATCATTCTTCAGGCAGTTTGCCGAGCGAACCGAAAGTTCGAGTTCATCGACCTTCTTGAGCAGAGCAGGATTGAACGCGAGTTCAGTAACCTGTTCCTGCTGAACTTCTTTTTGCGGCTCGTCAAAGTTGACGAAGATCGCCAGCTGGTCCTGAAGAATACGTGCTGCGTAAGCAACAGCATCTTCACCGGAGATCGAACCATCAGTCTCGATCTGGAGGATCAGCTTGTCGTAATCGAGAACCTGACCTTCACGGGTGTTCTCGATTTTATAGGAAACCTTGCGGACCGGTGAGTAAAGGCTATCGACTGGAATAAGACCAATCGGAGCATCTTCAGCGCGGTTGCGGTCAGCTGGAACATAACCCTTGCCGGTGTTGACAGTGAATTCCATGCGGATTTCAGCGCCTTCATCGAGCGTGCAGATAACGTGTTCCGGGTTGAGAATTTCAATATCGCCAACAGTCTGGATATCGCCAGCTGTTACAACGCCTGGGCCTTCCTTACGGACGACCATGCGCTTTGGACCATCGCTTTCCATGTGGATAGCGATTTCCTTGATGTTGAGGACGATGTCTGTAACATCTTCGCGAACGCCAGGGATCGACGAGAATTCATGCAGAACGCCGTCGATCTGTACCGCAGTCACGGCAGCACCGCGCAGCGAAGACAGAAGAACGCGGCGCAAGGCATTGCCCAGCGTCAAGCCATAACCGCGCTCTAGCGGTTCAGCGACGACAGTAGCCTTGGTCTTCGAGCCGGAAGTCTGAAACTCGACCTTGTTCGGCTTGATCAATTCTTGCCAGTTTTTCTGGATCATCTATGTTTTCCTTATCCTTGCCAGTGCCACCATCCAATCGTGGCCTTGAAGCGTGGAAACCCCGTCAGGGGCTTGAAGCCGATGAGTTGAAATCAACCCACCGGCCAAATCCTAGAGCAAAAGACTAGACGCGACGACGCTTGCGCGGACGGCAGCCATTGTGCGGGATCGGTGTCACGTCACGGATCGATGTGATTGTGAAACCCGCGGCCTGCAATGCGCGCAAAGCGGATTCACGGCCGGAGCCAGGTCCGCAAACTTCAACTTCCAAAGAACGCATGCCGTGTTCCTGTGCCTTCTTTGCACAATCTTCAGCAGCCATCTGAGCAGCAAATGGTGTGGACTTGCGCGAGCCTTTGAAGCCCTGCGCACCAGCCGACGACCAGGCAATCGCATTGCCCTGCGCATCAGTGATGGTGATCATTGTATTGTTGAATGTCGAATTCACGTGGGCAACGCCCGACGAAATGTTCTTCCGCTCGCGGCGGCGAACGCGTGTGGCTTCCTTGGCCATAGTAGTCCTTTCAGTTGATCTCGACGCCTCCGTATTTCCAGAGGCTCCACCGTGGTTCAGTTAACGTGTGAAACCAGCACGTCCGCCCCAAAAGGCAGAACCGGCGCAGCGAACCGCGCCGGACAATATTACTTCTTCTTGCCGGCAATTGCCTTGGCAGGACCCTTACGGGTGCGCGCATTTGTATGCGTGCGCTGACCGCGGACCGGAAGCGAGCGGCGATGACGCAGACCGCGATAGCAGCCCAAATCCATCAGACGCTTGATGTTCATGGAAACTTCACGACGCAGATCACCCTCAACGTGGTAATCACGATCGATCGTTTCACGGATCTGCAACACTTCGGCATCGGTCAACTGATTGACGCGACGCTCTGCAGGAATGCCGACTTTCTCGACGATTTCCTGTGCAAATTTTTGACCAATCCCGTGAATGTACTGAAGCGCGATAACAACGCGCTTGTTCGTCGGGATGTTGACGCCAGCGATACGAGCCACGTCTGTTCTCCTTGTTAACCGGCAGAGCTGGATTACCGATACGGCGGCCAGATGACGGGATGAAAATTAATATTCGAGGACAAACATAAACGATCAGCCCCGAACCTTTATTACCGGATCGGCGCCGACCGCTTTATAGCCAAGCGAATTTGCGCCGTACTTGAAGGAATCGCTGTCAAAAGTCAACTCCTCCAAGAAAATTAAGTCAGTCCTAGAGTTCCGACAGAATTTTCTCGATCGATGCCGTGACCTCTTCAAAGTCGGCCATGCCATCAACCTTCTTCAACTTGCCCTTGGCATAGTAGTAGCCAATCAACGGCGAAGTCTGCTTGTAGTATGCCTCAAGGCGCGTGCGCACCGTTTCAGCATTGTCGTCCGGACGGCGTTTGAATTCCGTCGAGCCGCATTTGTCGCAGACACCCGCAACTTTCGGCTTTTTATTGGTATCGTGATACCCGGTTCCGCATTTTGCGCAGGTATATCGGCCCGATATGCGCTCGACGAGAACGTTGTCGTCCACTTCAAGCTCGATCACGCAATCCAACTCCAGATCCTTATCAGCGAGCATGCGCTCTACTGCATCGGCCTGAACCAGAGTGCGCGGATAGCCGTCGAGAATAAATCCCTTGACTGCATCCGGCTGATCAATGCGTTCGGAGACGATCGCATTGACGATCTCGTCAGAAACCAGATTGCCGGCATCCATGACGGCTTTGGCCTTCAGGCCTACATCTGTTCCCTTAGTGACTGCTTCGCGCAACATGTCCCCCGTGGAGAGTTGCGGTATGCCTAACTTTTCGACCAAGCGCTGAGATTGAGTTCCCTTACCTGCCCCCGGTGGTCCGAGAAGTATTAATCTCATCTGTTGCGTTTCCCTCCACGGAGCTTCGACTTCTTGATAAGCCCCTCATATTGATGCGCGATCAGGTGCCCCTGGATCTGTGCAACCGTATCGAGCGTAACGCTTACGACGATCAGCAGCGACGTGCCGCCGAGATAGAAAGGAACACCAGCCCACGAGATAAGGAACTCCGGCAGCATGCAGATCAGAACCAGATAGGCTGCGCCGAGGACTGTGATACGGGTGAGCACAAAATCGATATATTCTGCTGTACGCTCACCGGGACGAATGCCAGGAATGAAACCTGAATGCTTCTTCAACTGATCGGCAGTGTCCTTCGGATTGAAGACAAGCGCCGTGTAGAAGAAGGCGAAGAAAACGATCATCGCAGCGTAGAGGAACATATAGGCAGGCTGGCCATGGCCGAGCGAAGACAGGATGCTCGTCGCCCAGGCAGGCATTTGTTCATTCTGGGCAAATCCGGCAACGGTTGCAGGCAAAAGCAGCAACGAGGAAGCGAAGATCGGCGGGATAACGCCAGCAGTGTTCAGCTTCAAAGGCAGATGCGAAGTATCGCCCTGGAACATGCGGTTACCGACCTGACGCTTCGGATACTGGATCAGAAGGCGGCGCTGTGCGCGTTCAACAAAGACGATAATACCGATAACAGCAATCGTCAGCACGATAATCGCCAGAATGACGCCCGTGGACAAAGCGCCGGTACGGCCAAGTTCCAGCGTACCGGAAATGGCTTGCGGCAGGTTGGCGACGATGCCCGAGAAGATGATCAGCGAAATACCGTTACCGATGCCGCGCGCAGTAATCTGCTCGCCAAGCCACATCAGGAACATTGTGCCGCCGACAAGAGTGATCACCGTCGAGAACAGGAAGAAGGGCCCCGGATCGGTGACAATGCCCTGACTGCCCTGCAAACCGACAGCAATCGCATAGGCCTGTACAGTCGCAAGCAGCACGGTGCCGTAGCGTGTATATTGATTGATAACCTTGCGGCCCTGCTCGCCATCCTTCTTCAACTGCTCGAGAGCAGGAATGACGGACGTCATGAGCTGGACGATGATCGATGCCGAGATATAAGGCATGATACCAAGCGCAAAGATCGCCATGCGTTCAACCGCACCGCCCGCGAACATGTTGAACATGCCGAGGATACCCTGCGCCTGATTGTTGAAAGCCTGAGCGAATGCGCCGAGATTGATGCCCGGCAACGGGATATAGGTGCCAAGCCGGTAAACCAGCAATGCGCCAAGTGTAAACCAGATACGCTTCTTGAGCTCACTGGCTTTTGAAAAAGCTGAGAAATTGAGATTTGACGCGAGCTGTTCAGCGGCTGAAGCCATTATAGTCTCCGGTCTGTGCCGTCAGAGCGGTATCCCGCTTCGACTTTTGTTCTTTCGCCATTTCAAACGGAAAACCGGCAGCCACTTTTCCTGAAATTGCGTTAGAGCCCGTTCTAAACCCGGTATCGAGAATCGACGGTCTTACCCCCAAATATGATGTGGGGAGAAAAGGTACAAGCGGCGATCGTAAAGATCGCCGCTTGCCTGTCCGTATTATTCTGCTGCTGCAGGTGCAGCTGGCAGCTTGACTGTACCGCCGGCCTTTTCGATCTTTTCGATCGCAGCCTTTGAGGCACCGGAAACTTCGAAAGTTACCGCAGTCGTGATTTCGCCGTCAGACAGAAGACGAACGCCATCCTTGGCGCGGCGGATAACGCCGGCAGCCTTGAGCGTTTCAATCGTGACAGCAGCCTTCGGGTCGAGCTTCTTGGCATCGATTGCAGTCTGCACGCGGCCGACTGAAACGGTGTTGAAGTTCTTCGAGAAGATGTTGGTGAAACCGCGCTTTGGCAAGCGACGGTAAACTGGCATCTGTCCGCCTTCGAAACCGTTGATGGCAACGCCCGAACGGGACTTCTGACCCTTGACACCACGACCGGCTGTCTTGCCGGAACCAGAACCAATACCGCGGCCGACGCGCTTGCGAGCCTTGGTTGCGCCTGGATTTTCACTCAGATCATTGAGTTTCATTTGTCTAATCTCCGGTATCAAGCCTCGTCCACGACGCGGACGAGATGTTGAACCTTGGCAATCATGCCGCGAATTGAAGGCGTATCTTCAAGTGTGCGACGACGATGCATTTTATTGAGGCCCAGGCCAACAAGCGTTGCACGCTGTTCTGCCGGACGGCGGATAGGGCTGCCGATCTGTTCGACCGTAACCGTCTTACCCTTCTTCTTCTCAACCATGACTTTGTCCTTTAGTCTCTACAGTGAGCAAAGCCGTAGGCCCTGCCCTGCTGCGCCACTTTATGGCCTATTCTTCCGAACCGACCACATCGCGGCGGCGAGCCTGCAGTGTCGAATACTTGATACCGCGCTGTGCAGCGATGTCCTTCGGGTGCATCTGATGCTTGAGAGCATCGAATGTCGCGCGAACCATGTTGTATGGGTTCGACGAACCGAGTGACTTGGCAACAACGTCCTGTACGCCGAGAGTCTCGAAGACTGCGCGCATTGGACCACCGGCGATGATACCCGTACCAGCTGTAGCTGCACGAAGCAGAACCTTGCCGGCGCCGTGACGGCCATGCACATCGTGATGCAATGTACGGCCCGAACGCAGCGGAACGAAGATCATTTCGCGTTTGGCAGCTTCAGTTGCCTTACGGATAGCTTCCGGCACTTCGCGCGCCTTGCCATGACCAAAACCAACGCGGCCCTTCTGATCGCCGACAACGACGAGAGCAGCAAAACCGAAACGACGTCCGCCCTTAACAACTTTGGCGACGCGGTTAATGTGTACGAGCTTGTCAACGAATTCGCTATCGCGCTCTTCGTTACGGCCACCACGATCGTCGCGGCCTCTCTTTTCCTGTGCCATGCTCCTAATTCCTTTTTCTTTTCCGGTAGCACGAATGACATTACAGCGCCGTGGATATGAATTGATCCACATAGATCGCGGTAACAGTTTTAGTACGCGAAGTCCGGCTTACAAGAGACGAGCCCTTGCAGTCCCGGACTTCGAAAGTCTTGACCCTGAAGTCCGATCTTAGAAACTAAGACCTGCTTCGCGGGCAGCTTCAGCAAGCGCCTTTACACGGCCGTGGTAAATATACGCGCCACGATCGAAGACAACTTCCTTGATGCCAGCCTTGACGGCGCGCTCTGCAACGAGCTTGCCAACCAGTGCCGCTGCATCCGAATCTGCACCAGTCTTCAGCTTGCCCTTGAGGTCAGCTTCGAGAGTGGATGCGGATGCAATAGTGTGACCATGCGCATCATCAATGATCTGCGCATAGATATTCTTTGAAGAACGGTGGACGCTGAGCCGCGGACGGTCACCGGCAACCGCCTTGAGCTGGCGGCGAACACGCGAAGCGCGACGCTGAATGATTTCTTTCGGCGATGCCATGACACGAGTTCCTTACTTCTTCTTACCTTCTTTGCGAACGATCTTCTCGCCCGCATATTTCACGCCCTTGCCCTTGTAAGGCTCTGGGCTACGATATTCGCGAATTTCAGCTGCGACCTGGCCTACCTGCTGCTTGTCGATGCCGGTTACGACGATTTCCGTCGGCTTCGGCACTGCAACTGTGATGCCTTCCGGCACCTGATAGACAACTTCGTGGCTGAAGCCAAGTGACAGCTGCAGGTTTTTGCCCTGCATGGCTGCACGATAGCCGACGCCGCTGATTTCAAGACGCTTTTCAAAACCGTCCTTAACACCCGTGAAGATGTTGACGACCATAGTGCGGCTCATGCCCCACTTTGAACGAGCGACTTTGGAGTTGTCACGCGGGTTAACGCTGACAGCACCGTCTTCGAACTTGACCACTACGTCGTCATTGGCAACGAAGGACAATTCGCCCTTCGGGCCTTTGGCCTTGATGGTCTGGCCGTCTACGCTGGCTGTTACGCCTTGCGGGACTGCCACTGGTTTTTTACCGATACGAGACATTTTTCAAACCTTTTCAAGCCGGTGCTTAGAATATACGGCAGAGCAGTTCGCCGCCGACATTCTGTTCACGTGCCTCGTGGTCTGCCATAACGCCCTTCGGCGTCGACAGGATCGAAATACCAAGACCGTTCGCAACCTGCGGGATCGACTTGACCGACACGTAAACGCGGCGACCGGGCTTCGAAATACGGGTAATCTCACGAATTACCGGTACATTCTCAAAATACTTCAGTTCGATTTCGATTTCGGACTTGCCGTTGTCGAAGTCTACCTGGCTGTATCCACGGATATAGCCTTCGGACTGAAGAACATCCAGAACGCGAGCGCGAAGCTTGGAGGCTGGTGTTGAAACCTTGCCCTTCTTGCGCATGATTGCGTTACGGATACGTGTCAGCATATCGCCGAGAGGATCTGTCATAGACATCGCGTTCTCTCCTTACCAGCTCGATTTCACGATGCCAGGCACCTGGCCGAGCGAACCCAGCTGGCGCAATGCGATACGCGACATTTTGATCTTGCGGTAATAACCGCGCGGACGACCCGATACTTCGCAACGATTGCGAATACGAACCTTGGTGGAATTGCGTGGCAGTTCTGCCAGCTGGATGGTGGCGCGGAAGCGCTCATCCAGAGGAAGCGACTGATTCATCACGACAGCCTTCAGGCGCGCCCGCTTTGCAGCGAAACGCTTAACCAGAAGACCGCGGCGCTTGTTCTTTTCGACTGCGCTCGTCTTTGCCATTTCAAATACCTCGCTACGCTTGCCGTTACTGGCGGAAAGGGAAGTTGAAGGCGCGCAGAAGAGCGCGGGCTTCATCATCCGTTTTTGCAGTCGTGCAAACGATGATGTCCATGCCCCAGATCTGATCAACCTTATCGTAGTTGATTTCCGGGAACACAATGTGTTCCTTGATACCCATGGCAAAGTTGCCACGGCCGTCAAAGCTCTTTGGATTCAGGCCGCGGAAATCTCGAACGCGTGGAAGCGCGATCGTGATCAGGCGGTCAATGAATTCGTACATGCGCTCTTTACGAAGAGTTACCTTCGTACCGATCGGCATATTCTCACGCACCTTGAAGGTAGCGATCGAATTGCGCGCACGGGTAATAACCGGCTTCTGGCCAGCAATCAATGCCAGATCTTCAGCTGCGACAGTTGGCTTCTTCGAGTCAGCTGTTGCTTCGCCTACACCCATGTTGAGAACAACCTTGGTGATGCGTGGGATCTGCATCTCGTTTTCGTATTTGAACTCTTCGAGAAGAGCTTTACGAACCACGTCGAAGTACTGTGTCTTCAGACGAGGTGTAATGTTTGCATCAGCCATCGATCAGATCTCCTGAACGCTTTGCTACACGTACCTTCTTGCCGTCCTCTAGGACCTTGAAACCAACGCGAGTTGGCTTGCCGTCCTTGTCGGCAATAGCAATGTTCGACAGATGGAGCGGCGCTTCTTTCGAAATAATGCCGGCTTCCTGGCTCTGTGTCTGCTTCTGGTGACGCTTTACAAGATTAACGCCGCGAACGAGCGCTTGCTCATCCTTCGGCAAAACTTTGATTACTTCGCCGGTACGGCCCTTGTCCTTACCAGCCAGAACGACAACGCGGTCGCCTTTACGGATCTTCTGCATCGTCTGCTCCTTACAAAACTTCTGGAGCCAGCGAGATGATCTTCATGTGGCTCTTTGCGCGAAGTTCGCGCGGAACCGGTCCGAAGATACGCGTGCCGATAGGCTCTTTCTTATTGTCGATCAAAACAGCAGCGTTCTTGTCGAAACGAATTACGCTACCATCTGCGCGACGGATGTCTTTGGCTGTACGAACAACCACAGCCTTCATCACGTCACCCTTTTTAACACGGCCGCGCGGAATTGCTTCCTTGATCGAAACGACAATAATGTCGCCGACCGAAGCATATTTCCGCTTCGAGCCGCCCAGCACCTTGATGCACATGACACGACGTGCGCCGGAATTATCCGCCACGTCGAGGTTTGTTTGCATCTGAATCATGACTAGCCGCCTTCTTCTTGTTCAACCGGACTGGGCTTTCTTTGCCCCTCGCGATTGTTGCGTACTTACATACAGATATTAATATTAACTTGCCGGGGCGTCAGTTACGACAACCCAACACTTGTCTTTCGAAATTGGCTTGGATTCCTCGATGGAAACCCGGTCGCCAACCTTGAACTGGTTGCTCTCATCATGCGCCTTGTACTTCTTGGACTGGCGCACAGTCTTCTGGAGGAGCGGGTGCGAATAGCGCCGCTCGACCTTGACCACGATGGTCTTGTCGTTTTTGTCGCTCACGACAACGCCCTGCAGAATGCGTTTAGGCATGGTTTTCTTCCTTAAGCCTTGCTCTCGACCGCTTTTTGGCGGGCGACAGTTTTGATGCGCGCAATATCACGGCGGATCTGCCGAACGCGAGCGGTTTTTTCCAACTGACCGGTTGCCTTCTGGAAGCGCAGGTTAAACTGCTCTTTCTTCAGCGAACCAAGTTCTTCATTCAACTGATCGAGGCTCAAGGCCCGAACTTCTGCGGATTTCATAACATCCACCCCTTATTCTGCGATGCGCTGAATAAAGCGCGTCTTGACCGAAAGTTTCGCAGCTCCGAGGCGAAGTGCCTCACGGGCGGTTTCTTCCGAAACACCGTCGAGCTCGAACATGATGCGGCCTGGTGCGACACGGGACGCCCAATAATCAACCGAACCCTTACCTTTACCCATGCGGACTTCAGTAGGCTTCGATGTAACTGGCACATCCGGGAAAATCCGGATCCACACGCGACCGGCACGTTTCATGTGACGGGTAATTGCACGGCGAGCGGCCTCGATCTCACGCGCTGTAACGCGGTTCGGCTCGAGGGCCTTCAGGCCGAAAGCACCAAAATTCAGATCCGTGCCGCCCTTCGATGCGCCGTGGATACGGCCCTTGAACTGCTTGCGGAACTTTGTGCGCTTAGGCTGCAGCATTGTTCTCTACTCCAAAATTCTCAGTTACGAAAGACGCTATTTTAAGCGTTTTCGCGACGACGGCCTGAACCCTGATGACTGGCATCGCCTTCAACAGCACGGCGTTCGGAAGCCATTGGGTCATGCTCGAGGATTTCGCCCTTGAATACCCAGACTTTAACACCGCAAATGCCGTAGGCAGTGTGCGCTTCAGCAGTTCCGTAATCGATATCGGCACGAAGGGTATGCAGAGGCACACGGCCTTCACGGTACCATTCCATACGAGCAATTTCCGCGCCGCCAAGACGACCCGAGCAATTGATACGAATGCCTTCTGCACCAAGACGCATTGCCGACTGAACGGCACGTTTCATGGCACGGCGGAAAGCGACGCGGCGTTCAAGCTGCTGCGCGATCGACTGAGCAACCAGAACAGCGTCTGTCTCTGGCTTGCGGACTTCGACGATATTGAGCGTTGTATCCGCATTGGTCATTTCTGACAGCTTCTTGCGCAACTTCTCGATATCGGCGCCCTTTTTGCCGATGATCAGACCTGGACGGGCAGCATGGATCGTGACGCGGCACTTCTTGTGCGGACGCTCGATAACTACCTTGGAAATGGCAGCCTGCTTCAACTCATCCATCAGATACTTGCGGATCTTCAGGTCTTCGTGCAGCAGCTTGCCATATTCACCAGTGTTCGCGTACCAACGCGAGTCCCAGGTGCGATTGATGCCCAGGCGGAAACCAATCGGATTAATCTTCTGGCCCATTATGCGGCCTCCCCTTTTTCCTCAGCTTCGCGAACAACGATCGTCAGATGCGAGAATGGCTTCTCGATCCGGCTTGCACGACCGCGGCCACGAACGTGGAAACGCTTCATCACGATTGACTTGCCTACATAGGCTTCAGCAACAACCAGAGTATCAACATCCAGATCATGGTTGTTCTCTGCGTTGGCGATAGCTGATTCGAGAGTCTTTTTCACCGTTCCTGCAATGCGCTTGCGCGAAAATTCCAGATCGGCAAGAGCGGCGTTAACCTTCTTGCCACGGATCAGAGCAGCCACCAGATTGAGCTTCTGAGGGCTGATGCGGAGCGTGCGGGCAACGGCTTTCGCCTCGTTGTCCTTTAGCTGGCGCGGAGCCTTAGCCTTGCCCATCGTTATTTCCTCTTCGCTTTCTTGTCCGCGCCATGACCGTAATAGGTACGCGTCGGAGCGAATTCACCAAACTTGTGTCCGATCATCTCTTCGTTGACCGAAACCGGCACATGCTTGTTACCATTATACACACCGAAGGTCAGACCGACGAACTGTGGCAGGATCGTGGAGCGACGGCTCCAGATCTTGATAACTTCACTGCGACCGCCCTCACGTACCTTCTCAGCCTTCTTGAGAAGATAGCCATCGATGAACGGGCCTTTCCAAACTGAACGAGCCATTTCAGACTACCTCTCTTACTTCTTGCGCTGATGACGCGAACGAGCGATGAACTTGTCCGTCGACTTATTGGAGCGCGTCTTCTTGCCCTTCGTAGGCTTGCCCCACGGAGTAACCGGATGACGTCCACCGGATGTACGGCCTTCACCACCACCATGGGGGTGATCGACCGGGTTCATGGTGACACCACGATTGTGAGGCTTGCGACCGAGCCAACGGCTACGACCTGCTTTACCCAGGTTGATGTTGCCATGGTCGGGGTTCGATACTGCACCAACCGTTGCAAAGCAAGAACCATGTACAAGACGCTGTTCGCCCGAGTTCAGGCGAAGGATCGCCATTCCCTGGTCGCGGCCAACGAGCTGCGCATAAGTTCCAGCCGAACGGGCAATCTGACCGCCCTTGCCTGGCTTCATCTCCACATTGTGGATGATGGTGCCGACTGGCATGGCTGACAATGGCATCGCATTGCCTGGCTTCACGTCTGTCTGTGCGCCGGCAATAACACTGTCGCCAACTGCAAGACGCTGCGGAGCAAGGATGTAGCTCAGCTCACCATCTTCATAGCGGATCAGCGCAATGAATGCGGTCCGGTTCGGATCGTATTCAAGCCGTTCAACCTTTGCAGCCACGTCATGCTTGCGGCGCTTGAAATCAACGAAGCGGTATGTGCGCTTGTGACCGCCACCCTGGAAACGCACGGTAATGCGACCAGTGTTGTTGCGACCACCCTTCGACGACAGACCTTCGGTCAATGCCTTGACAGGCTTGCCCTTGTAAAGCTCCGAACGGTCCACGATGACCAGCTGGCGCTGGCTTGGCGTGGTTGGATTATAATGTTTGAGTGCCATTGTCTTTACTCCACGGCCCCTCAGAGACCAGTCGAAATGTCGATTGACTGGCCTTCGGCCAACGTCACGACTGCTTTCTTGACATCACTCTGGCGTCCGACGATGCCGCGAAAACGCTTCACCTTGCCTTTGCGCACAGAAGTATTGACTGCAGTAACCTTCACGCGGAACAGCGCTTCGACTGCGGCCTTGATTTCCGGCTTCGTCGCCTTCTTGGCTACATTGAAGACAACCTGGTTGTTTTCGGAAACCATGGTCGACTTTTCAGTAATTACCGGGCTGACGATCACGTCATAATGGCGAAGATCGGTCATTTGAAACGCTCCTCGAGTGCTTCAACTGCAGCTTTGGAAAGCACGAGCTTGCCGCGACGCAGAATGTCATAAACATTGATGCCCTGAATTGGTAGAACATCGATGTTCGGGATGTTCGAAGCAGCGCGAGCAAAGTTCGCATCAATCTCGGCACCGCCGATCAGGAGCGCATTCTGCAAGCCAAGCTTGGCGAACTGCGAAACAAGTGTCTTTGTCTTGGCTTCTGTCGCGAGCAGATCATCGATGATGATCAGATCGGATGCCTTGACCTTGGCGGACAGGGCATGACGAAGTGCAAGAGCGCGAACCTTCTTTGGCAGGTCATGGGCATGGCTGTGAACAACCGGTCCATGAGCCTTACCACCGCCGCGGAACTGCGGTGCACGTGCTGAATGGTGACGAGCGCGGCCCGTACCCTTCTGCTTGTACATCTTGGCGCCGGTCCGTGCGATTTCCGAACGGGTCTTTGCCTTGTGCGTGCCCTGCTGCTTGCGTGCAAGCTGATAGCGGACCATGCGCTGAAGGATGTCGTCGCGTGGCTCCAGACCGAAAATCTCTTCGGAGAGTTTCAGCTTGCCGGCGTCCGCGCCTTCAAGTGTTGTAATCGTGAGATCCATTATTCGGCCCCCTCAGTTGTCTGCGCTACTTCTGCATCAGACACAGCTGCTGCGGCGTTTGCGGCATCGTCGATCAATGCGCGAAGGCCAGCTGGCTTCGGAGCATTCTCGGGCAGCGCTACCTTGACGGCATCACGCACGAGGATCCATGCACCCTTCGAACCAGGAACAGCACCACGAACCAGAATAAGGCCGCGATCCAGATCAGTCGAAACAACTTCGATGTTCTGGGTGGTGATACGGGTTGAACCCATATGACCGGCCATCTTCTTGCCCTTGAACACTTTACCCGGGTCCTGACGCTGACCGGTAGAACCGTGAGCGCGGTGAGTAACCGAGTTACCGTGTGTTGCGCGGTGACCGCCGAAGTTATGGCGCTTCATTGAACCGGCAAAACCTTTACCGATTGAAGTACCAGTCACATCGACCTTCTGGCCTGCAACATAATGTTCGGCGGTGATCTCGACGCCAACATCTAGAAGATTGTCAGCAGAGACGCGGAATTCCGCTACTTTCGCCTTTGGTTCGACCGAAGCTGTCGCGAAATGACCGCGCAAGCTCTTCGTCGTATTCTTTACCTTGGCCAGACCAACACCGAGCTGAACGGCAGTGTAGCCATTCTTCTCGACTGTACGCTGAGCCACAACCTGGCAGTTCTCCATGCGAAGAACTGTTACCGGCACATGCTCGCCAGCGTCGTTGTAGACGCGAGTCATACCCAGTTTCTGTGCAATTACACCTGAACGCATCGGTTCATCCTTCCGTCCTCAAGCCTTACAGCTTGATCTCGACATCAACACCAGCAGACAGATCGAGCTTCATCAGCGCGTCCACAGTCTGGGGGGTCGGGTCTACGATATCGAGAAGACGCTTATGTGTGCGCATCTCGAACTGCTCGCGGCTCTTCTTGTCGATGTGCGGCGAGCGGTTAACCGTGAACTTCTCGATCCGTGTAGGTAGCGGGATCGGTCCGCGCACATTGGCACCGGTACGCTTGGCAGTCGACACGATTTCCCGCGTCGAATCGTCAAGGATCCGATGATCAAACGCCTTGAGGCGAATGCGGATGTTTTGACCGTTCATTTCATCTTTTCCTTGTTTAGCGGAGACGCCCTATAACAGGCGTCTTCCGCATAAAACCTTAATTTACTCAATGATAGAAGCGACGATGCCAGCACCGACGGTGCGGCCACCTTCACGGATAGCGAAGCGGAGCTTCTCTTCCATGGCGATTGGCACGATCAGCGTCACATCAACCGAGATGTTGTCGCCAGGCATGACCATTTCCGTACCTTCCGGCAAAGTCACTACACCCGTCACGTCGGTCGTGCGGAAGTAGAACTGTGGACGGTAGTTGGAGAAGAATGGCGTATGACGGCCACCTTCGTCCTTCGTCAGAATATAGGCTTCTGCCTTGAACTTCGTGTGCGGCTTGACCGAACCTGGCTTGGCAAGGATCTGACCGCGCTCAACGTCTTCACGGCCAACACCGCGAACCAGTGCACCGATGTTGTCGCCTGCCTGGCCCTGATCGAGCAGCTTGCGGAACATTTCAACGCCGGTAACTGTTGTCTTTGTCGTCGGCTTGATGCCGATGATTTCAACTTCTTCACCAACCTTGACGATACCGCGTTCAACGCGGCCAGTCACAACCGTACCACGACCCGAGATCGAGAAAACGTCTTCGATCGGCATCAGGAATGGCTGGTCAATCGGACGTTCTGGTGTTGGAATGTACTTGTCAACTTCAGCCATCAGCGCGCGAACTGCGTCTTCGCCGATTTCCTTGTTGCTGTCTTCAAGCGCAGCCAAAGCCGAACCCTTGACGATCGGTACATCGTCGCCCGGGAAATCATACTTGGAAAGAAGCTCACGAACTTCAAGCTCAACCAGTTCGAGCAATTCGGCATCGTCAACCTGATCAACCTTGTTCAGGAACACGACGATCGCTGGAACGCCAACCTGACGGGCAAGCAGAATGTGCTCGCGGGTCTGGGGCATCGGGCCGTCAGCGGCAGACACAACCAGAATCGCGCCATCCATCTGCGCAGCGCCGGTGATCATGTTCTTCACATAGTCGGCGTGGCCAGGGCAATCAACGTGTGCATAGTGACGCGCAGGCGTCTCATACTCAACGTGTGCCGTCGAAATGGTGATGCCGCGTGCCTTCTCTTCCGGTGCAGCGTCGATCTGGTCATACGCCTTGTACTCACCAAAATACTTCGTAATCGCTGCCGTCAACGACGTCTTGCCATGGTCAACGTGACCAATCGTGCCGATGTTTACGTGCGGCTTATTACGTTCAAACTTGCTCTTAGCCATCTGAGCTCTCCGTTATATGTTCGCCTGCTCAGGCTTAACTTCAACTGTCACGCGCAACCTTATGGTTACGCAAACTTCTTCTGAATTTCCTGCGCGACTGCTGCCGGGACAGGTTCGTAGTGGTCGAACTGCATGGTGTACTGTGCACGGCCCTGGCTCATCGAACGCAGATTGCTCACATAACCAAACATGTTGGCCAGTGGGACGTTTGCGTTGACAACAGTGGCAATACCACGCGCTTCGGTACCCGAGATCTGACCACGACGTGAATTCAGATCGCCAATTACGTCACCGACGTAATCTTCAGGCGTAACAACCTCGACCTTCATGATCGGCTCGAGAAGCTGGGCACCAGCTTTCTGTGCACCTTCGCGGAATGCAGCGCGAGCTGCGATTTCGAAGGCGAGAACCGAAGAGTCGACATCATGGTAGGCACCGTCGATCAGCGTGGCTTTCACGCCGAGCATCGGGAAGCCTGCGAGCGGACCCGCACCCATAACACTTTCAATGCCCTTCTGTACGCCTGGAATGTATTCCTTTGGTACAGCACCACCGACGATCTTCGATTCGAAGATGAAATCATCACCTTCATGCGGCTCGAAGATAACCTTGATGCGAGCGAACTGGCCCGAACCACCGGACTGCTTCTTATGCGTGTAGTCGATTTCAGCCTTGCGGGTGATCGATTCACGATAAGCAACCTGTGGGTTACCAATGTTTGCTTCAACCTTGAACTCGCGACGCATACGGTCAACGAGAATGTCGAGATGAAGCTCGCCCATGCCGGCGATGATTGTCTGACCGGATTCTTCATCCGTCTTGACGCGGAATGAAGGATCTTCAGCTGCCAGGCGGTTGAGCGCGAGGCCCATCTTTTCCTGGTCGGCCTTTGTCTTTGGTTCGATCGAAATCTCGATGACCGGATCCGGGAAGATCATGCGTTCAAGAATAACCGGCTTCAGAGGATCGCAAAGCGTATCACCTGTTGTCGTTTCCTTGAGGCCAGCAAGAGCAACGATATCGCCAGCAAAGGCTTCTTCGATGTCTTCGCGGGAATTGGAGTGCATCTGCAACATACGGCCGATACGCTCACGCTTCAGCTTAACAGTATTGTCAAGCGAAATGCCCTTGGTCAGCTTGCCGGAATAGATGCGGCAGAATGTCAGCGAACCAACGAACGGATCGTTCATGATCTTGAACGCGAGCATTGACAGTGGCTCTTCGTCCGAGGACTTGCGAACTGTTTCCGCATCGGTCTTCGGGTCGATGCCCTTGATCGAAGGAACATCAACAGGCGAAGGCAAGAAGTCAACAACACCGTCGAGCAGAGGCTGTACGCCCTTGTTCTTGAATGCCGAACCACAGAATACCGGATGGAATTCAACGCGGCATGTACCGATACGGATCAGTTCACGCAGCTTGTCATTGTCTGGCATATTGCCTTCGAGGTAAGCCTCGGTAGCAGCTTCGTCGACTTCAACAGCGGTTTCGATGAGCTTTTCGCGGAATTCTTCAGCACGATCCTTAAGATCGGCAGGAATTTCAACGACATCCCATTCAGCACCGAGCTGTTCGTCGCGCCATACAAGTGCCTTCATCTCGATCAGATCGATAACGCCCTTGAACTCTGTCTCAGCGCCGATTGGCAGCTGCATGACGAGTGCCTTGGCACCAAGACGTGTCTTGACCATATCAACGCAGCGATAGAAATCGGCGCCGGTCTTGTCCATCTTGTTGACGAAGATCATGCGTGGAACGTGATATTTCTCAGCCTGACGCCATACGGTTTCAGTCTGTGGCTCTACACCGGCGTTTGCATCGAGAAGTGCAATCGCACCATCGAGCACGCGCAGAGAGCGCTCTACTTCAATCGTGAAGTCAACGTGACCAGGCGTATCGATGATGTTGAAGCGACGCTTCTTGCCATCACGGCCAGTCCAGTAAGTCGTGGTTGCAGCGGAAGTGATCGTGATACCACGCTCCTGCTCCTGCTCCATCCAGTCCATCGTAGCGGCGCCGTCATGGACTTCACCGATTTTGTGCGACTTGCCGGTGTAATAAAGAATACGCTCGGTCGTCGTTGTCTTGCCGGCGTCGATGTGCGCCATGATACCGAAGTTACGGTAGTCTTCGATTTTATATTCGCGGGCCATGATCTGGTGCCTCTAAGAATAGGGTTTCGACGATTACCAGCGGTAATGCGAGAATGCGCGGTTGGCTTCTGCCATGCGATGCGTGTCTTCACGCTTCTTCACAGCCGAGCCACGGTTGTTTGCAGCATCCAGAAGTTCACCCGACAGGCGATCAACCATTGTCGTCTCGTTGCGACCACGGGCTGCATTGATCAGCCAACGGATTGCAAGAGCCTGACGGCGCTCCGGACGAACATCGACCGGAACCTGGTAAGTCGCACCACCAACGCGGCGCGAACGTACTTCTACGTGTGGCGCTACATTGTCGAGAGCCTGATGGAACAGGGCAACTGGCTCCTGCTTGCTCTTGGCTTCGACTGACTCAAGCGCACCGTAAACGATACGCTCAGCAATCGACTTCTTGCCATGATGCATAACTGCATTCATGAACTTTGTCAGAACGAGATCGCCGAACTTTGGATCCGGGTTAATCTCACGCTTTTCTGCACTATGGCGTCTGGACATATTCTCTGTCTCTTATCTGCATCGGGTTGACCTACCTGGTGGCCAAATTCCCGGAAAATCTTACTTCGGACGCTTTGCACCGTACTTGGAACGGCGCTGCTTACGATTCTTGACGCCCTGAGTATCCAGAACACCACGGATGATGTGGTAACGAACACCTGGCAAATCCTTTACACGGCCGCCGCGGATCATCACGACAGAGTGCTCTTGAAGGTTGTGACCCTCACCCGGAATATACCCGATAACTTCGAAGCCGTTGGTCAAACGCACCTTGGCGACCTTACGGAGAGCCGAGTTTGGCTTCTTCGGTGTCGTCGTATAGACGCGAGTGCAAACGCCGCGCTTTTGCGGGTTTTCCTGCAATGCAGGGACTTTATTGCGCTTTACCGGCGCAGTGCGCGGCTTGCGGATCAACTGGTTTACGGTAGGCATTCAACCTTCCCTCTTTGTAATGCGTATCAAAGCGCTAGCGCTTCGGCACAAATCTCGTATCTTCGCCCGTCAGGGCCGTTTCAGCGCCATGCTCATGCACGAATTCGGGCAACTAAACCACCCCAAGGGTGGTTGCCCGAATAAAAGCAGAGGAAGCCATAAGGCCTCATGCGAGCGGCAAATTGCATTTCGTTCGTAAAACGAACCCTGTTTGAGATGAACTCCAGAGCGTGTCGCTCCGAAATGGCCAATCTCACATCGGCTCAGATGGGCTGCTGATACTGGTGTTTCAGCCTTTCGTCAAGCCTGAACCCCCAATATTCTTTGAGCGCACAGCATTTGCTGGCGCTTTTGCATCCCGACGACCGATAGTTTCGTTGAACAATCGTTAATTCAAGTTAAATTTCGTCTTCTTCACAGGGATTCTTGCCGACTCGCATGCCAGACCGACTCGTTACGTCTATTCTGACCGTAGAATCGAAGAATCGGGAATCAAACCAATGCCATCAGACAAGCCTGAACCGAAAATCGTCCATCTCGTCGTTGCCGATGTATGGAAAGAGAAGCAGGATGAGCCGCGACAGGTTCACCTCCTTCTTATGCGGGACGATGCTGAAGGACTGGTCGACTTCGCCCTGCAGATTCTCGCCAATGAAGGCTATGATGAAGCAGAGCTACTCGAGATCGGCACCCTCACCGAAGAGCCAACTGAAGAGCCCCATCTGTCAGCCTACAAGAATGCCCTGACTGGGCAGATCGCGATGATAGAGTTCAACGAATAGCTGTCGCCGGCCGATCTACAGATTTTTTGAAATTCGCACCAGAGCACCATAATGGGTGTTTGCTTCCGACAACGCAGGTACTGCCGAACAATACAACTGGACACTCTTATTGATTGCGAGCTCATGGGCGTTTCGGGACAATCCTTCAGATCGCCTCCCTGCCCTTTCCGACATATTCCTTCATTATCTCAAACATCGGCAACGTTTCTGAGAGATTTGGAGCATTTTTGCCGAAAAACCGCCGATTTTTGCTGAAGATTTTCCATCGTGAGTAGTAGTTTGGTTGTGGTTGGTTGAAAAACCCATGAAAAAGGCCGCCTCGGATTTCTCCGGGGCGGCCTTTTGATTTGGTGCAGCTAACCAGCTTACTCGGCTGGCTGGCCTGTCATGTCTGTCAGCATCGGGCCAGCTTTCGCGGCGCTTGCTCCAGCTTCCTTGCGGCGCTCGTCGATGATCAACTCGTCGCGAGCTCCGGCAATGCGGCGGATCTGCTTGACCGTTCCGCCTGTACCTGCCGGGATCAAACGTCCAACAATGACGTTCTCCTTCAGGCCCTGCAGAGCATCCATCTTGCCGGCAACAGCAGCTTCCGTGAGGACGCGTGTTGTTTCCTGGAAGGACGCTGCCGAGATGAACGACGGTGTCTGCAAAGAAGCCTTGGTGATGCCGAGCAGCACCGGAGTGCCGTAGCCTGGCTTCTTGCCATCTTCTTCAAGACGCTCGTTAATTTCGTCCAGCTCGATCCGGTCAACGTGATCGCCAGCAATAAAGCCGGTGTCACCAGACTCGGTGATTTCGACCTTCTGCAGCATCTGACGGACAATCACTTCGATGTGCTTGTCGTTGATCAGAACGCCCTGCAAGCGATAGACTTCCTGAATTTCATTGACGAGATATGAAGCCAAAGCTTCCACGCCCTTGATCGCCAGAATGTCGTGCGGTGCCGGGTTGCCGTCGAGGATATAATCGCCCTTTTCGATCGCATCGCCATCCTGAAGATGGAAAGGCTTGCCCTTGGGGATCAGATACTCAACAGGCTCTAGTGTCTCGTCGTTCGGTTCGATGACAATGCGGCGCTTGTTCTTGTAGTCGCGGCCAAAACGAACCGTACCATCAATCTCAGCGATGATAGCGTGGTCCTTCGGACGACGGGCTTCGAACAGTTCCGCAACGCGTGGAAGACCACCGGTGATGTCCTTGGTCTTGGCGCTTTCCATCGGAATACGCGCAAGAACGTCACCAGCCTTAACGTGCGAGCCTGGCTCGACCGAAAGGATGGATTCCACTGACAGCTGGAAGCGTGCGTCGCCGCCCTTTGCCAGTTTCAGAACCTTGCCTGCCTTGTCCTTGACCACGATTGACGGTTTCAGATCCGAACCACGCGGTGTTGAGCGCCAGTCGATAACCACACGCTTGGTGATACCGGTGGACTCATCCGTCGTTTCCGTAACCGAGAGACCGTCGACCATGTCTTCGAATTCGACGTGACCTTCGACTTCCGTCATGACCGGGCGGGTATAAGGATCCCACTCGGCAACGCGCTGACCGCGCTTAACCGTGTCGCCGTCATCAACATAGATGCGCGAACCATAGGTAACGCGGTGTGTTGCGCGTTCCTTGCCCGTTGCATCCAGGATGACAACTGCCATGTTGCGGCCCATGACAACCAGATGGCCATCGGAGTTACGCACCACGTTGCGGTTGCGGATTTGTACGGTGCCTTCATAACTGGCTTCGAGGAACGACTGATCGACAACCTGCGCTGTACCACCAAGATGGAACGTACGCATGGTCAACTGCGTGCCTGGCTCACCAATGGACTGAGCAGCGATAACACCGACCGCCTCACCCTGGTTGACCGGCGTACCACGGGCAAGATCGCGGCCGTAGCACTTGGCGCAGATACCGCCGCGCGTCTCACAGGTGAGAGCCGAGCGAATGCGGATCGACTGAACACCAGCCTTCTCAATGGCATCGATATCGAACTCGTCGATGATATTGCCACCAGTTACAAGCACGTCGCCTGAAATCGGGTGCAAGATATCTTCAAGCGCGGTACGACCGAGAACGCGCTGGCCAATTGTCGCAACGACCTGACCCGCATCAACGATCGGCTGCATTGTGAGACCGGTTGTGGTGCCACAATCAACAGAGATGACGATGCAATCCTGAGCGACGTCAACCAGACGGCGTGTCAGATAGCCGGAGTTAGCCGTCTTCAATGCAGTATCTGCAAGTCCCTTACGGGCACCGTGGGTCGAGTTGAAGTACTCGTTCACAGTCAGACCTTCCTTGAAGTTCGAAATGATTGGCGTTTCGATGATTTCGCCCGAAGGCTTGGCCATCAGACCGCGCATACCGCCCAGCTGACGCATCTGGTTCGGAGAACCACGAGCGCCGGAGTGCGACATCATATAGATCGAGTTCATCTGCTTCTGGCGACCAGTAACAGGATCAAACTCAACGGCCTTAATGCGGGCCATCATTTCGTCGGCGACCTTCTCGGTGCACTTACCCCAAGCGTCAACAACCTTGTTGTACTTCTCGCCCTGAGTGATCAGGCCGTCATTGTACTGCTGTTCGTATTCGGTCGCCAAAGCTTCGGTTTCAGCAACCAACTTCGCCTTGGTTTCCGGAATAACCATGTCGTCCTTGCCGAACGAGATACCGGCGCGGCAAGCATGGCTGAAGCCAAGCTGCATGATGCGATCGCAGAAAATGACCGTCTCTTTCTGTCCGCAATGGCGATAAACCGTGTCGATCATCTTGGAGATGTTCTTCTTGGTCATTTCCTGATTGCAGATATCGAAAGGCACATTGTGGTGTTTCGGAAGAAGCTCACCGATGATCATGCGGCCAGGCGTCGTGTCGAAAATCTTCGACGTTGGCTTGCCGTCAGCGTCGATGCTCTTGAAGCGGCCCTTGATCTTCGTGTGAAGAGTGACCGAACCATTGCCGATAGCATGATGAAGTTCGCCCATATCGGCAAACGCCATGCCTTCGCCCGGCTCTTTAACCGCAACGATCGACAGATAGTAAAGGCCGAGAACCATGTCCTGAGACGGTACGATAACCGGCAGACCATTTGCAGGATGCAGGATATTGTTCGTCGACATCATCAGAACGCGGGCTTCAAGCTGCGCTTCCAGCGAAAGCGGTACGTGAACAGCCATCTGGTCACCGTCAAAGTCCGCGTTGAAAGCGGTACAAACGAGCGGATGCAGCTGGATTGCCTTGCCTTCGATCAGGGTGGGTTCGAATGCCTGAATACCAAGACGGTGCAGCGTCGGAGCGCGGTTCAACAGAACCGGATGCTCGCGAATGACCTCATCAAGAATATCCCAGACTTCCGGCTTTTCCTTTTCCACCAGCTTCTTCGCCTGCTTGACGGTTGAGGAATAACCCTTTGCGTCAAGACGGGCGTAGATGAATGGCTTGAACAGTTCGAGCGCCATCTTCTTTGGCAGACCGCACTGGTGAAGCTTGAGTTCAGGACCAGTCACGATAACCGAACGGCCGGAATAATCGACGCGCTTGCCTAGAAGGTTTTGACGGAAGCGGCCCTGCTTGCCCTTGAGCATATCGGACAGCGACTTCAGCGGACGCTTGTTGGCACCGGTGATAACACGACCACGACGGCCGTTGTCGAACAACGCATCGACCGATTCCTGAAGCATGCGCTTCTCGTTGCGGATGATGATGCCAGGAGCACGCAGTTCGATCAGGCGCTTCAAGCGGTTGTTACGGTTGATTACGCGACGATACAGATCATTAAGATCGGATGTAGCGAAACGTCCGCCATCCAGCGGAACCAGAGGACGAAGATCCGGAGGAATGACCGGAACGATCTTCATGATCATCCATTCCGGACGGTTACCCGACTCCAGGAAGTTTTCGACGATCTTAAGACGCTTCATCAGCTTCTTCTGCTTCAGATCAGACGTTGTTGTCGCCAGATCTTCGCGCAGATCGCCAGCAATCTTTTCCAGATCCATGGAAGCGAGCAGCTCATGAATTGCTTCCGCACCGATCAGCGCAGTGAAGGAATCTTCACCATACTCATCGACAGCAATCATGTATTCTTCTTCCGAAAGAAGCTGGTGCTCCTTCAGTGCAGTCAGGCCTGGCTCGGTCACAATGTAGTTCTCGAAATAGAGAACGCGCTCGATGCCCTTAAGGGTCATATCAAGCAATGTGCCGATACGGCTTGGCAGGGACTTCAGGAACCAGATGTGCGCAACCGGCGCAGCAAGTTCAATATGGCCCATGCGCTCACGGCGAACGCGTGACAGCGTGACTTCCACACCGCACTTTTCGCAGATGATGCCCTTGTATTTCATGCGCTTGTACTTGCCGCACAAGCATTCGTAGTCCTTGATCGGCCCGAAGATCCGAGCACAGAAAAGACCATCCCGCTCCGGCTTAAAGGTGCGGTAGTTGATCGTCTCCGGCTTCTTGATCTCACCGTATGACCAGGACAGAATCTTCTCAGGGCTGGCGATCGAAATCCTGATGGAATCGAATGCCTGCACAGGCGCCTGAGGATTGAAAAGATTCATGACCTCTTGGTTCATGCCGTTTCTCCATGGGGCAAAAAAGTGCCCTCTCCTTGCGATGAATATCCGCCACCGCGGTCCATCTAGATCAAATGCCGCTTCTTCAGCGGCTCGAAACGAATGCCGGGGTGCGCGGAAACTAATCGCGCACCCTGACGTTTTTTACTCTGCAGCGTCAGGCAATGCCTGTTGCTGTTCCTGCTGGCGTGTATCGTCCAGCTCGACATTAAGTCCGAGCGAACGCATTTCCTTGACGAGAACGTTGAAGCTCTCGGGAATGCCTGCTTCGAACGTATCGTCGCCGCGGACAATCGCCTCATAGACCTTGGTACGACCGGCAACGTCATCGGACTTGACCGTAAGCATTTCCTGCAGCGTGTAAGCCGCACCATATGCTTCCAGTGCCCAGACCTCCATTTCACCGAAGCGCTGACCGCCGAACTGGGCTTTACCACCCAGAGGCTGCTGCGTAACGAGCGAGTAAGGTCCGATCGAACGGGCGTGGATCTTGTCGTCAACCAGATGGTGCAGCTTCAGCATATAGATGTAGCCGACAGTCACCTGACGATCAAAAGTTTCACCCGTACGTCCGTCGTACAGTGTCGACTGACCGGAGGATTTTAGGCCGGCCTGCTCCAGCATCACATTGATGTCTGGTTCATGCGCACCGTCAAATACCGGCGTTGCAATCGACACACCGCGCTTCATCTGTTCGCCAAGACGAATGATGCTTTCATCATCATAGTTGCGAACCGGTTCGTTGCGGTCATTGTCCGGGATGATCGACTCAATCGTCGCCCGAAGTGGAGCAATGTCGCCCTGCTCGCCTAGTGCGTGCTGTGCCTTATAGGCTTCGATCAGTTCCCCGATCTTCTTGCCCATTCCGGCGCAAGCCCAGCCCAAATGCGTCTCAAGGATCTGACCAACGTTCATTCGGCTTGGCACGCCAAGCGGATTTAGAACGATGTCAACATGCGTTCCATCTTCAAGGAACGGCATATCCTCAACAGCAGCAATACGCGAAACAACACCCTTGTTGCCGTGACGGCCAGCCATCTTGTCGCCTGGCTGGATCTTGCGCTTCACAGCGACAAAGACCTTGACCATCTTCATGACCCCTGGAGGCATCTCATCGCCGCGCTGGACCTTTTCGACCTTGTCCATGAAGCGCTGTTCAAGCAGCTTCTTGGAGTCGTCATACTGGTTGCGCAGAGCTTCGATTTCGCCCTGGATCTTTTCGTCTTCGACAGCAAACTGCCACCACTGCGAACGTGGGTATTCACCCATGATGTCCTGCGTAACGACTGTGCCCTTCTTGAACGCTTTCGGTCCGGCAACAGCAGATTTGCCGTTGAGAACATCAGCAAGACGGCCATAGACGTTGCGGTCCAGGATAGCCTGTTCGTCGTCGCGGTCCTTGGCCAGGCGTTCGATTTCCTCACGCTCAATAGCCATGGCACGTTCGTCCTTTTCAACGCCGTGGCGATTGAAAACGCGAACTTCCACTACCGTACCGTAAGTCCCGGGCGGCATGCGCATCGAGGTGTCACGAACGTCCGAAGCCTTTTCACCGAAAATGGCGCGAAGAAGCTTCTCTTCCGGCGTCATTGGGCTTTCGCCCTTCGGAGTGATCTTGCCGACAAGAATATCGCCCGGCTGAACTTCAGCACCGATGTAGACGATACCGGCTTCGTCCAGATTCTTCAGCGCTTCTTCCGAAACGTTCGGAATGTCACGCGTGATTTCTTCCGGTCCAAGCTTCGTGTCGCGAGCCATAACTTCGAACTCCTCGATATGGATCGAGGTGAAGACGTCATCCGAAACGATCTTTTCAGAAAGCAGGATGGAATCTTCGTAGTTGTAGCCATTCCACGGCATGAACGCGACCAGCACGTTACGGCCAAGAGCCAAATCACCCAGATCCGTCGAAGGACCGTCAGCAATGATATCGCCCTTTTCGATCCGGTCGCCTACACGTACCAGCGGACGCTGATTGATGCAGGTGTTCTGGTTCGAGCGCTGGAACTTCATCAGGCGATAAATATCAACGCCAGACTTGCCCGGTACGAGATCTTCCGTCGCACGGATAACGATACGGGTTGCGTCAACCTGATCGACGATACCTGTACGGCGGGCACCGATAGCAGCACCGGAGTCGCGAGCAACAACCGGCTCCATACCTGTTCCGACGAATGGCGCCTCAGCACGAACCAGAGGAACGGCCTGACGCTGCATGTTCGAGCCCATCAGAGCGCGGTTGGCGTCGTCGTTTTCAAGGAACGGAATAAGCGCGGCGGCAACCGATACAAGCTGCTTTGGTGAAACGTCCATCAAATCCACGTTTTCACGTGGGGCCATCAAGACTTCACCCGCATGGCGGCAGACAACGAATTCGTCTGTGAATCCGCCGGAAGAGTCGAGCTCCACATTGGCCTGCGCCACGTGATACTTGGCTTCTTCCATTGCCGACAGATAAACAACGTCGTCGGTAACCTTGCCATCAATGATCTTGCGATACGGGCTTTCGATAAAGCCGTACTTGTTGACCCGGGCAAAGGTTGCAAGCGAGTTGATCAGACCGATATTCGGGCCTTCCGGCGTTTCAATCGGGCAGATACGGCCGTAATGTGTCGGATGAACGTCGCGAACTTCAAAGCCTGCACGTTCGCGAGTCAAACCGCCGGGTCCCAAAGCCGAAAGACGACGCTTATGCGTAATCTCGGACAGCGGGTTGGTCTGATCCATGAACTGCGAAAGCTGCGAAGAACCGAAGAACTCACGAACCGCTGCTGCTGCTGGCTTCGCGTTAATCAGATCCTGCGGCATGACAGTGTCAATTTCGATGGATGACATACGTTCCTTGATGGCACGCTCCATGCGAAGCAGACCAACACGGTACTGGTTTTCCATCAATTCGCCGACCGAACGCACACGGCGATTGCCGAGATTGTCGATGTCGTCGATTTCACCACGGCCATCGCGCAGATCAACCAGCATCTTGACCACGGCAAGAATGTCTTCCTTGCGCAGGATACGGACAGTGTCTTCCGCATCCAGATCAAGGCGCATATTCATCTTGACACGGCCAACAGCCGATAGATCATAACGCTCGCTATCAAAGAACAGCGACTTGAACATGGCTTCAGCCGAGTCAATTGTCGGTGGTTCACCCGGGCGCATGACACGATAAATGTCAAACAATGCGTCCTGACGGCTCTCGTTCTTGTCCACGGCCAGCGTGTTACGGATATACGGTCCGATATTGACATGGTCGATATCGAGGACGTTGATTTCCGAAACGCCCGTGTCAAGCAGAACCTTGAGTGTCTTCTCGTCAAGCTCGTCGCCTGCTTCGAGATAAACTTCACCGGTTTCCATGTTGACGATATCTTCGGCTAGATAGGAGCCGAGCAGATCGTCTTCGGTCGCCTTGATGAACTTCAAGCCTTTTTCAGCAAGCTGCTTGGCGCTACGCGCAGTCAGCTTCTTACCGGTTTCGAGGATAACCTCACCAGTATCAGCATCGATAACGTCAGTGGTCGCCTTGAAGCCGCGGAAACGGTCGACTGAGAATGGAATACGCCATGTCTCGCCGTCACGGTTGAATGTGAGCGAGTTGTAGAAAGTCGACAGAATCTCTTCTGGATCCATGCCGAGCGCCATCAACAGCGATGTCGCCGGAATTTTGCGGCGACGATCGATACGCGCATACACAACGTCCTTTGCATCGAATTCAATATCGAGCCATGAACCGCGATACGGAATGACGCGCGCAGCAAACAGAAGCTTGCCGGACGAATGGGTTTTGCCCTTGTCGTGATCAAAGAAGACGCCCGGTGAACGGTGCATCTGCGAAACGATCACGCGCTCGGTGCCGTTTACAATAAACGTACCATTATCGGTCATGAGCGGCATATCGCCCATGTAAACGTCCTGTTCCTTGATGTCCTTGATCGACTTCGCGCCGGTATCTTCATCGATATCGAACACGATAAGGCGCAGCGTCACCTTAAGCGGCGCAGCATATGTCAGATCGCGCTGACGGCATTCGTCAACGTCGAATTTTGGAGCTTCGAACTCGTACTTGACGAATTCGAGCATGGAAGCACCAGAGAAATCCTGGATCGGGAAAACAGACTTGAATACAGCCTGCAAACCTTCGTCCAAACGTCCGCCCTTGGGCTCTTCCACCATCAGAAACTGATCGTAGGAAGCCTTTTGAACCTCGATGAGGTTCGGCATCTCTGCGACTTCCGGAATCTTACCGAAAAACTTGCGTACGCGCCTACGACCATTGAAAGAATGGGTCTGAGCCATCGTCGCTCCTCGTCTTTATGCCAGAAACTGGCCTGTTTCTTAAAACCGCGTATGCGGCCCCGTGAACGGGACAAAACCCGTTTCCTGAAAGCACCAAATTGCCATCAGGAAAAGGGTTGAGTACCGGGCCCTCCGGAGAGGGTAGTCGGCGGACAGGTCACCCTGCCCGCCAATAACGCAAGGATTACTTGAGTTCAACCTTGGCGCCAGCTGCTTCGAGCTGTGCCTTGATCTTGTCAGCTTCGTCCTTAGTCGCTGCTTCTTTAACTGCCTTAGGAGCAGCTTCAACGAGGTCCTTGGCTTCTTTCAGGCCAAGACCGGTGATTGCGCGGACTTCCTTGATCACGTTGATCTTGTTAGCGCCGGCATCGGTCAGAACGACGTCGAATTCAGTCTTTTCTTCAACAGCAGCTGCAACTGCACCACCGCCAGCAGCGGCAACAGCAACAGGAGCGGCAGCAGAAACGCCCCACTTCTCTTCAAGAAGCTTGGAAAGTTCCGCAGCTTCAAGAACTGTAAGGTTGGACAGGTCTTCTACGATCTTTGCGAGATCAGTCATTGTGATATTCCTTTACAAGGTTCGATATATTGACAGCGAGAACGGCCTTATGCCGCTTCGTCCTTCCGGGCATAGGCGCCAAAAACGCGGGCAAGCTGAGCTGCCGGTGCGTTTACGACCTGAGCGATGCGAGAAGCTGGTGTCTGGATCATACCAACCAGCTTTGCGCGCAACTCGTCGAGTGATGGAAGTGCGGCCAGAGCCTTCACGCCATCTGCATCAAGAGTTGTTGCTCCCATTGAGCCACCGAGGATAACGAGCTTTTCGTTGCCCTTGGCAAATTCAATGGCGATCTTTGGTGCCGTAATCGGATCATTGGAATAGGCAACAAGTGTCTGACCTACGAATAGATCAGAAATGCCTTCCGATTCCGTGCCTTGAAGAGCGATCTTGGCAAGGCGGTTCTTCGCGACTTTAACAGTGCCACCAGCATCACGCATCTTGGAGCGAAGATCGCTCAGCTGCGCAACGGTGAGACCGGTATAGTGGGCCACGACAACTGAACCGGAATCCTTGAAGACCCCATTCAGCCAAGTGACAAATTCGCGCTTTTCCGCTTTTTCCACTGTCTCTCTCCATTTGACAGTAATGCGATATTGCATTCCTGCCGGGTTGCCTTTTGTTGCAAGCCTTCAGTCCGAAAACTGAAACCAAACAACAGTTGAGGATCCTGT
This sequence comes from Phyllobacterium sp. 22552, assembly GCF_052044585.1. Classification (NCBI taxonomy): domain Bacteria; kingdom Pseudomonadati; phylum Pseudomonadota; class Alphaproteobacteria; order Hyphomicrobiales; family Phyllobacteriaceae; genus Phyllobacterium; species Phyllobacterium sp. 22552. The sequence goes on from NZ_JBQENG010000002.1 coordinate 94,070, forward strand.
CCCCCCTGCTTCGCCGGATTGGCTGCAAGCGAAAGGCAACTACGGTTCGAACCTTGTTCTTTGGGCAAAGCCCTCAAATCAAAGTTTTTCCACGTCTCATGCAGGTTCTTACGAATTAAGGCGAACCACCCGCAATCTCGGACAGGATAACCGGATTTTCATCCGGTTATCCAGGCCCCGAAAGGCCTGGAATTCTTTTCAATCAAGCAGTTAAGCTTGAAAACTCAATCAACAGTTACGCAATGCGTACTGTTGCCGGGTCGATCTTTACGCCAGCGCCCATTGTCGAGGAAATCGCGACGCGCTTGACATATTCGCCCTTGGAACCAGCAGGCTTGGCCTTGGTTACCGCATCAGCGAAAGCCTTGATATTCTCTTCAAGCGCCTTGGCATCAAAAGAAGCCTTACCGACGCCAGCGTGAATAATACCGGCCTTCTCAACGCGGAACTCAACAGCGCCGCCCTTCGAAGCCTTAACTGCAGCTGTAACGTCAGTCGTAACCGTGCCAACCTTTGGGTTTGGCATCATACCGCGAGGTCCTAGAACCTTACCGAGACGGCCAACGAGCGGCATCATGTCCGGTGTTGCAATGCAGCGATCGAAATCGATCTTGCCGCCATTGACGATCTCGAACAAATCTTCTGCACCAACGATATCTGCGCCGGCAGCCGTGGCTTCATCAGCCTTGGCACCGCGTGCAAACACGGCAACACGAACTGTACGGCCAGTGCCGTTTGGCAGATTGACAACACCACGAACCATCTGATCCGCATGACGAGGATCAACGCCGAGATTCATTGCAACTTCGATAGTTTCGTCGAATTTGGCAACTGCGCGCTCCTTGACCATGGCAATCGCCGAAGTCAGATCATAGAGCTTGTTGCGGTCAATGCCTTCACGAACCTTCGCTACGCGCTTTGCTACTTTTGCCATCGGATCAGCCCACCACTTCCAGGCCCATCGAACGGGCAGAACCTTCGACCATGCGCATTGCAGATTCAACATCTGCTGCGTTCAGGTCTTTCATCTTCGCTTCAGCGATTTCGCGGACTTTCTCGCGCGTAACCTTACCGGCAACGACCTTACCTGGTTCTTTGGAACCGGACTTCAGATTTGCAGCCTTCTTGAGGAAGTAGGAAACCGGAGCGGTCTTCATTGCAAAAGTGAAGGACTTGTCCTGATAATATGTGATCACGACTGGAACGGGCGAGCCCTTTTCCATTTCCTGCGTAGCCGCATTGAAGGCCTTGCAGAATTCCATGATGTTGATGCCGCGCTGACCAAGTGCCGGTCCGATTGGCGGGGATGGCGTTGCCGATCCTGCCGAAACCTGCAGCTTGAGCTGGCCTGCTATTTTCTTAGCCATTATACTCTGCCTTATGGTTATGCCGGATAAACCGGCACCTTTACATTATGCTGAAAAACCAGCGGTTGCAGTTTGGTGGTTCGGTTTAAAACCCGGCTAAGGTTTCTCGCCTCCCACCTCTTCGTCACCGGAGTGACAGGACAACTTCGAGAGCCACCCTTATGATCAGACTTTTTCCACCTGACCAAATTCCAGATCGACAGGAGTTGCACGACCAAAGATCGAAACCTCGACCTTGAGGCGCGAACGCTCCTCATCAACTTCCTGTACCGTACCGTTGAACGACGCAAAGGGTCCATCAGCAACACGAACGCTTTCACCAATCTCAAACGAGATCGATGCCTTAGGACGCTCAACACCCTCCTGAACTTGGGTCAGGATGCGCTCTGCTTCCTTGTCGGAAATTGCGATCGGCTTATTATCCGAACCCAAAAAACCGGTTACCTTCGGCGTGTTCTTGATCAAATGATATGCATCATCCGTCAAATCAGCACGAACCATGACATAGCCCGGGAAGAATTTACGCTCAGCATCAACCTTACGGCCACGGCGCACTTCAACCACTTTTTCGGTCGGAACGAGGATCTTTTCAAAAAGATGCGACAGACCCTTCTGTCGCGCCTTTTCTTCGATCGACTCGGCGACCTTCTTCTCAAAATTCGAATAGGCGTGAACGATATACCAGCGCGCGGTCATTGTTGAATTCCCAATCCCGATTTTCTTGTCAGCCTGCGTTAACGACCAAGACCGAGAATGAGATCAATCCCGTATGCCATCAACTGATCAGCTGCGAAAAAAAAGATCGCAGCAAAGAACGCCATTATCATCACCATCGCAGTGGAAATGAGCGTTTCGCGACGCGAAGGCCATGTGACCTTTGCGGTTTCAGCGCGCACTTGCTGAAAAAAAGTTATTGGATTCGTTTTGGATGCCATTTACCGCTCGTGCGTGTCATTTCGCTGCAAACACACTGCATTAATATTTAAATGCCGACTGTTCACACCATTACGGCCCGTAAAGCTGATTATTCAGCTCCACGCACCGCGTGTCTGTTGACGTTACATAGAACCGATTCCGGTAAAACACAAGGCCCCGGAGTCAATTCCTTCTCAACATCTGCAGTTACACCATCCAATCGTGTACCCAGCAGACTATATAGATGGCAGGGGAGACAGGATTCGAACCTGCGACCTACGGTTTTGGAGACCGCCGCTCTACCAACTGAGCTACTCCCCTATCTTCGGGGCGTACATTCCACAAAGCCGTGGCCTTTTCAAGGGCCAATACGCGACTTCTTGCGCCTTGCTGAAAAATTATCTGTTTAGCTTGCCAACAATTGCGCCTGGCTGCGCCTATTTTCGATTCGAAACCAAATTCTTTGCAAACAAAAAGGGCGATCCAATGGACCGCCCTTCCCGATTCGAACTGTCAGGCGACAGTCTTACTCAATGATAGAAGCGACGATGCCAGCACCGACGGTGCGGCCACCTTCACGGATAGCGAAGCGGAGCTTCTCTTCCATGGCGATTGGCACGATCAGCGTCACATCAACCGAGATGTTGTCGCCAGGCATGACCATTTCCGTACCTTCCGGCAAAGTCACTACACCCGTCACGTCGGTCGTGCGGAAGTAGAACTGTGGACGGTAGTTGGAGAAGAATGGCGTATGACGGCCACCTTCGTCCTTCGTCAGAATATAGGCTTCTGCCTTGAACTTCGTGTGCGGCTTGACCGAACCTGGCTTGGCAAGGATCTGACCGCGCTCAACGTCTTCACGGCCAACACCGCGAACCAGTGCACCGATGTTGTCGCCTGCCTGGCCCTGATCGAGCAGCTTGCGGAACATTTCAACGCCGGTAACTGTTGTCTTTGTCGTCGGCTTGATGCCGATGATTTCAACTTCTTCACCAACCTTGACGATACCGCGTTCAACGCGGCCAGTCACAACCGTACCACGACCCGAGATCGAGAAAACGTCTTCGATCGGCATCAGGAATGGCTGGTCAATCGGACGTTCTGGTGTTGGAATGTACTTGTCAACTTCAGCCATCAGCGCGCGAACTGCGTCTTCGCCGATTTCCTTGTTGCTGTCTTCAAGCGCAGCCAAAGCCGAACCCTTGACGATCGGTACATCGTCGCCCGGGAAATCATACTTGGAAAGAAGCTCACGAACTTCAAGCTCAACCAGTTCGAGCAATTCGGCATCGTCAACCTGATCAACCTTGTTCAGGAACACGACGATCGCTGGAACGCCAACCTGACGGGCAAGCAGAATGTGCTCGCGGGTCTGGGGCATCGGGCCGTCAGCGGCAGACACAACCAGAATCGCGCCATCCATCTGCGCAGCGCCGGTGATCATGTTCTTCACATAGTCGGCGTGGCCAGGGCAATCAACGTGTGCATAGTGACGCGCAGGCGTCTCATACTCAACGTGTGCCGTCGAAATGGTGATGCCGCGTGCCTTCTCTTCCGGTGCAGCGTCGATCTGGTCATACGCCTTGTACTCACCAAAATACTTCGTAATCGCTGCCGTCAACGACGTCTTGCCATGGTCAACGTGACCAATCGTGCCGATGTTTACGTGCGGCTTATTACGTTCAAACTTGCTCTTAGCCATAATCGTCGTTCTCTCGTCATCACAACCGGTCTAGAGGCCGGTACCATGTTTGTAGTCAGACGAGACAGCGAGCCGTCCGTCAGCACAGTCACCCGCCCGGCCAAACACGACCGATCCGGGTTGGGTTTGTCTTGGGATATGCTCGTTCATATGGGGACACATGAGCGGCGTACAAGCTCAAGACAAAATCGAAGAGCACCATACGCGCTCTCGCGTGTACGCGGTGCTCTCTGTCGAAACTGGAGCGGGTAGCGGGAATCGAACCCGCATATTCAGCTTGGAAGGCTGCTGCTCTACCACTGAGCTATACCCGCACAACACTCAAATTGGCACATAATCTCCACCAAGACCAATTCGTCTTGAGATTATGCGCCAGGCGGGCGGTTCCGGCAGTGGTGGAGGAGGTTGGATTCGAACCAACGTAAGCCAAGCTAACGGATTTACAGTCCGTCCCCTTTAACCACTCGGGCACTCCTCCGGTCACTGCCGATGGAACCGCGCCATTTGGCACTTCGCAAACACCCGCCGGACAGTTCATCAGGCTGCTGCTTGCGGAGGGCCTTATGCCGACTAGGTCACGTGGTGTCAACACTTACTGGCAGAAAATGAATGAGTTGTGGAAATTGCCTGACAAATTATGCGGTTCAACCGACCGAAGCCAATAAATTCAACGAATAGTCGTATCGCTGAACGAAGTGAAAGCGTATATGGTCGCGTTATGACGACACAAAAACCCACACATACGCAAAAAGATTCCCATTACGCGACATTGCGCCGCCAGTACCGCGATCAGAAGGCTGGCGGTACACCGCAACAGGCTGAACGAGCTTCGCGTCCTCAAGTCGCCGGCACACAAGCACCGGAAGGGCTTGTCCGGCTCTATGGTTTGCATACGGTCCGCGCAGCACTGGATAACCCTGCCCGCCAGATCAAACGCATGCTGGTCACGAAGAATGCTCTCGATCGACTGGAAATCGCTGATCCAGACGCCCTGGGATTCGACGTTGAAATTGTTGAGCCCCGCGCAATCGATAAGGAAACCGGCTCTGATGCCGTGCATCAAGGCGTGATGATCGAAGCAAAGCCTTTAAAAGCCCAATCTTTGAAAGTGCTTCAAGAAAGCGATCTCCTGCTGATTCTTGATCAGGTTACTGATCCACACAATGTCGGCGCAATCATGCGGTCCGCAGTGGCCTTCGGCGCTGGAGCTATCATCACAACGGCAAGGCACAGCCCACAAGAATCAGGCGTCCTTGCAAAAGCCGCTTCTGGCGCGCTTGAACTTATTCCCCATATAGAAGTTCGCAATCTTGCTGATGCGATCAGTGAATTACACGAGCTCGGCTTCACAACAATTGGGCTTGATTCGGAAGGGCCGCTCGAACTCGAAAAAACGATGAAGCCAGGACGCATTGCCTTGGTCCTCGGCGCAGAAGGCAAAGGCTTACGTCAGAAGACGCGCGAGACAGTTACCCACCTCGCCCGTCTTGATATGCCCGGCGCTATCAAATCATTGAATGTGTCCAACGCGGCTGCAATCTCACTTTATGCAGCCCAACGCTATCTGACGCGATGAAGGAACTGCCCATCACGGTATTGGCTTGATCTAAACAACCTTGGCGGCTGCCCGACCAGCAATACGACCGGAAAATATGCAACCGCCAAGAAAAGTTCCTTCAAGCGAGTTATATCCGTGAACTCCTCCACCGCCAAAGCCAGCCGCCTCGCCCGCCGCGTAAACTCCCGGTAGCGGCTCGCCGCCTTGTTTCAGAACACGTGCATTCAGATCAGTCTCTATGCCGCCCAATGACTTGCGCGTCAGAATATTGAGTCTCACCGCTATCAGGCGCCCATGTTTTGGGTCCAGTATCTTGTGGGGAGGCACGACGCGAACGAGCTTGTCGCCGATATAATTGCGCGCGCCCCTTATCGCCGTGATTTGTGCGTCCTTCGTGTAGGTGTTCTCGACTTCGCGATCGCGTGCGGCAATTTGTGCGTGAAGTTTTTGCTCATCAATCAAATTATCCCCGCTCAGAGCGTTCATTCGCCGCACCAGATCAGTCAGATTATTTTCAACGATGAAATCTTCGCCCTTATCGAGAAACGCTTTAACAGGTGAGGGAATGCCACCGGTGGCTCGCTTCAATACCTGCCGCCAACTCTTGCTGGTGAAATCAGGGTTTTGTTCTGAGCCTGATAGCGTGAATTCTTTTTTCACAATGGTCTCGTTGAGTATGAACCAGGAATAATCATATCCCGTTTTCATGATGTGACTGAGTGTGGCCAATGTGTCGAAGCCCGGCAAGCATGGTGCAGGCAAGCGATTTCCATTGGCATCAAACCATAAGGATGATGGCCCCGGCAAAATACGGATAGCATGCCTAGACCAAATCGGGTTCCAATTGTGCACGCCTTCGACATAGTGCCACATGCGATCGCAGTTGATTAGATGCGCGCCGCTTTGTTCGCTTATGCCCAGCATCAATCCATCAACATGATCCGGCACCCCGCTGATGAGGCGTTTAGGAGCTTCACCCAAGCGTTTTGGCCAATTTTTGCGCACAAGATCGTGATTGGCTCCCATGCCTCCACTGCAAACAACAATTACCTGCGCCCTTAAAATGAACGAGCTGGCAACCACACGTGAACTGGGCTCACTGCGCTTGACATTGCTAGGCTCAAGCACCTCACCCTCCACGCTGTCCACAATGCCGCCATTCGTGCCGAGCGACGTGACCCTGTGGCGAAATCGGAAACTTAAAAGTCCTTTTTGTTCAGCCTCACGGGCCCGCCGGACAAAGGGCTCGACTACGCCCAACCCCGTTCCCCACGTAATATGAAAGCGTGGCACAGAATTTCCGTGGCCCGTCGCCAATGAACCGCCCCGCTCCGCCCAACCGACGATAGGAAACCAGCGCATCCCTTGCGCATGCAGCCATGAACGTTTTTCGCCGGCAGCAAAATCGACATAGGCCTCAGCCCATTTTCGCGGCCAATGGTCCTCCTCGCGATCAAAGCCCGCAGATCCCATCCAATCCTGCAATGCCAACTCGTAAGAATCTTTAATTCGCAGTCGACGTTGTTCGGGACTATTTACAAAAAACAATCCACCAAAAGAGCGCCACGCCTGTCCGCCCAATGTCTGCTCGGGTTCCTGATCAACAATGATTACCCGCTTGCCCGCATCGGTCAGTTCCGTGGCAGCTACCAACCCCGCCAGCCCCGCCCCAATCACAATAGCATCAGCATCATATGTCATCTCTGAGATCTCCCCCTTAAGCAACATTGAACTACAGATAACCTTTACGTCAACGTTATTACGCACGTCGATTCTTCGAGCGCCTGATTATCGTGGCGCTTACGCGCGTTTCCGATGATATCGAGACATGCTTGGCCAGACTGCCCTATTCGACTAACCCTGAAAGACAGTATCGGCCCGGTTTTCGGGCTTTTCGTAAAATTATTTCGTATAAACCACATTTTCCGTTTTACACTTCGGAGCTTTGTGCTAATCGAACGCCGCTGCCCTTATAGCTCAGTTGGTAGAGCATCTGATTTGTAATCAGAGGGTCGGGAGTTCGAGTCTCTCTGGGGGCACCACCTTTTCCTTTAATATTTGCACGCGAGCACGCTGGTAATTCTTTACCTGCTTCGCGCATGATGCACGCTCCAGATCTTTTCGCCGGCTAGTTGTCCAAGCGCTGCAGCGGCGTTGTTTCTTTACCAATATCACTTTCGCGTTTTGCCAGATCACGCCCAGCGTGCTAGGCGATATATCCTTATTCCTTTACATTTCGCAGGCAGTCATGAACCGGAAAATTGAAACATTTGCTTTTCTTTCCTCCGGCACGCCGGATTCGGATGAAGCTGCTCAAGAACTCATCAAATTCTACGGTCAGTCCGACGCTCGCGATGCTGATGTGATCGTTGCGCTCGGTGGCGACGGTTTCATGCTGCAGACATTGCAGCACTACATGAACCAAGGAAAAATGATCTACGGCATGAACCGCGGATCCGTTGGCTTTCTAATGAACGAGTTCAGCAGCGTTGGCCTGAAGGATCGAATTGAGGCTGCGCAATCCGAGACGATCCGGCCACTGAAGATGGTAGCGGAATCGGTGGAAGAAGGCACTGTCACGGCCTTCGCCCTCAATGAAATCTCCTTGCTTCGCCAATCATACCAGGCAGCGAAAATCCGCATCAGCGTTGACGATCAAATCCGGCTGGAAGAACTCATTTGCGATGGTGTCATGGTTGCCACGCCTGCAGGTTCGACGGCTTACAATCTTTCAGCCCAAGGGCCCATCCTGCCGCTTGATGCGCGCCTTCTTGCGCTTACACCTGTTTCGGCTTTCCGGCCGCGGCGCTGGCGTGGCGCGCTCCTGCCCAATAAGGTGACTGTGCGTTTCGATATTCTTGAGCCGGAGAAACGACCTGTCAACGCCGTTGCAGATCATACGGAAGTAAAGTCGGTTTTATCGGTCACCATTGAAGAAGCTTCCCAGCTGCGAGCTACCATTCTCTTTGATAAAAACCATTCGTGGAACGAACGAATTCTAAAGGAACAGTTCCTTTATTGACAACATTAGAATAAAATGACGGACAATTGTAACAAACGCTTAAATGTGACCATACCAAAGAGTTGACTTTTGCTGGTATGCGCCGTAACGCAATTACAGCAAACGCTATGCAATCAAGCGTCAGATGCTTCTGGCAAATGCAGCTTTACGCCACTAACAGGCATGTATGGTACCGACTGCAGATAGAAAGTTAAATCTCCATTGACCACCTTTGCTGATCTGGGCCTTTCACCGAAAGTGCTCGATGCTGTAGAAGCAGCAGGATATACGATCCCGACACCCATCCAGGCAGGCGCAATTCCACATGCGCTGCAACGCAAGGATGTCCTCGGCATTGCCCAGACGGGAACCGGCAAAACCGCTTCATTTGTATTGCCTATGCTGACACTGCTCGAGCAGGGGCGCGCCCGTGCCCGCATGCCCCGCACGCTCATTCTCGAACCCACGCGCGAACTCGCAGCGCAGGTCGAGGAAAATTTTGTTAAATATGGAAAAAACCACCGCTTGAATGTTGCGTTGCTCATCGGCGGCGTTTCTTTCGACGACCAATTGCGCAAGCTTGAACGTGGCGCAGACGTACTGATCGCTACGCCAGGCCGTTTGCTTGATCATTTCGAGCGCGGCAAACTGCTGCTGAGCGCAGTAGACATTCTCGTGATCGATGAAGCTGACCGGATGCTCGACATGGGCTTTATCCCGGATATTGAGCGCATTTGTAAACTCATTCCCTTCACACGGCAGACACTGTTTTTCTCGGCTACCATGCCACCTGAGATCACCAAGCTGACGGAACAGTTTTTGCACTCGCCAGTACGCATCGAAGTGGCGAAGGCTGCAACGACTGCAAAGACGGTTGAACAGAAGCTAGTAAAGTCCGGCAAGAAGGATTGGGAGAAACGGGCAATATTGCGCGATCTTATCCGCGCTGAGGCCGATGGACTTAAAAACGCAATCATCTTCTGCAACCGCAAGAAAGATGTATCGGAGCTCTTCCGCTCGCTCGTTAAACATGAGTTCGACGCTGGCGCACTCCACGGTGATATGGATCAACGTGCACGCACGACAATGTTGGCGAATTTCAAGGATAACAAGCTTAAAATACTTGTTGCATCCGATGTCGCCGCGCGCGGGCTCGATATACCCGATGTGAGTCACGTGTTCAATTTCGATGTACCAATTCATTCCGAGGATTATGTTCATCGTATTGGACGCACGGGACGCGCAGGACGCTCCGGAAAGGCGTTTACGCTCGTAACACAAGCAGACGTCAAATATCTGGCATCCATAGAAAAACTGATCGGCGAAGATATCGTCTGGTACGATGGTGATCTGTCGACACTGCCCGTATCGAACGAGCCGGATGAGGCCCCTCGTCGTGGACGCGGTGGCCGTGACAAGCCAGCACCAAAGCGTCGCCGCAATGAAGGTCGTGAGCGCGAGCGCCCACAGTCCGAAATTGACATCATAGCGGCTGCTGAGAAGGCAAAAGACATTGAAGTCGAGCCTTTGGACGATCAGCCTGTTATTCGTACAGCTGATAAGCCCAACAAGGTTGCGATTAAAACTGAGAATGAACAACGTCGCGCTCGCCCCGCTGCAGCTCGGCTCGAGCAACGGCCGGAACCACGCCGCGACCATCGCAGAGACCGTGATGATATGGGGACAGCCCCCATTGGCTTTGGCGACGAAATTCCTGCGTTTATGCTGATTGATACTAAAATCTGAGCATGAATAGTCCGGGCGTTGGGTGCGGCATCGTATTTCTGAAAGAGGGGCATATTCTTCTTCTGCAGCGCAAGAAGAGCCCGGAAATAGGTTGTTGGGGCATACCAGGCGGTAAAGTAGATTTTCTTGAAACCGCCGAACAGGCTGTGCATCGCGAAGCACTCGAAGAAACCGGGCTTTACGCCAGCACCATGAGTTTGCTCGGCATCAGCGAACAGCTATTTCATGATGAACAGCAACACTGGCTGGGAGTGTTGTTTCTTGCTGAAAATTTTTCAGGTGAAGTGCAATTGCTGGAACCCGAAAAGCATGCGGGAGTAGGCTGGTTCCCGTTTCAACAATTGCCAAATTTATTGACCTTGCCCACAAGGCATGCTCTCGGCTTTCTCGAGCAGCGCGGCTTGATCTGAGACTATTTGGCCACGCGCAGAGCGGCTTCATAAGCCCGCTTGGCCCATTCGGTCATGATATCCGGGTCATCAAAAGCCTCCTCCGGAACGGACCAGTAGGGCATTTTTACCTGCTTGGACTTACCTGTGTAGGTCCATTGCTCACAGCCTGCTGCTTCAAATTCCGGAATTGATACCTCATCGGCTTTAAGAAGGACATTTCCGGTTGAAAGTTCAAGGGCGATAATTACCCCCTCGAAATAGATACCCTTGCCACCAAACATCCGCCGGATGCTAACGCCGCCCAATCCAGCAAACAAATCGTGGATCGCATCATTATCCACGTGACGACTATCAAGAAATGGCAGGCGTCAAAGCTTCGGGGCGAGCCGGTGTCAATTCAACCGATTCGCCGCAGCCGCAAGCTGACGTTTGATTTGGGTTATTGAATACAAAACCAGTGCGCAGTTTGGTAATTTCGAAGTCCATTTCGGTGCCAAGCAAGTAAAGCACTGCTTCAGGCGCGACAAAAACCTTGGAGCCATTTTTCTCGATAACGTCATCGCCCGGCTTGGCCTCAGTGACGAGATCGATTGTATATTCCATACCTGCACAACCGCCCTTCTTGATTCCGACGCGGATACCCAGCGCATCTTCACGCGACGATGTAATTTCGTCGACGCGGCTCGCAGCAGCGTCAGTCAATGTTATGACAGAAAAACGACCCATTTATCAGCTTTCTTGTTCAGACGGTGCAACATTCACCTGCCACTATAATTAGTGTTACACGGACGTCACTGCAAGTGTTCACAATAGGCATGGGCTCGAAAACAGACAAACGGAAGGCAATGACCATGAAAAATCGTTATTGTGTCCTTATCGGCATTGCAATGCTGGCTCTCCACACGGCTCCAGTTATTGCACAGGAACCAAAAGCACCTGCCTCAAGCAGCGAAACACCTGCGGTGTCTGACACATCTTCCAAAATCGAAACGGCACTGAGTCCAACTCAGACGCCCCCCGAATACCTGGATAATCGAAGCACGCCGGAAACTCTTATCAAATCCTACTACAATGCTATCAATCGACAAGAATATGCGAGAGCTTACAGCTATTACTTACCTGAAAGCCCTCCCCAGCCATTTCCACAGTTTCAGGCTGGATATGAAAATACCAAATCGGTGACGGTTCAGTTTGGAAAGGTGGAAGGCGAAGGTGCTGCAGGATCAGCCTATTGGAGCCAACCCATTGCGGTAAAATCCGAAGAGAAAGATGGCTCAATCAAAGTCTTTTACGGTTGCTATCGACTAAAGCTTGCGAACCCCGCCATACAGGGCGTTCCATTCGTGCCGCTTTCATTGATAGACGGCACGTTGCAAAAGTCCGAAAAAAGCATGGAAGAAAGTGTGCCGGAAGGTTGTGAAGCCCCCTGAATTCCGGCACTCTCTTTCGTGGATTAGATGAAGCAGATTACCGCTCCGATGATCGCAGCAATACTAAGCAGGTCGATGGTGCGATTTTTTCTGTCCTTCATCATTGCACGGCTACTATTCACCATGATCAAACGCTGGATGCCATGAGCGCCCGAAGCACCGACCCAGCCATTTCTAGCGAGAGTTCGGCGATACCACAGCGCTTGCAGCACGAAGCAACCGAAGAAAATTGTGATCAAAAAATTGATATTCGCTAAGGTTACATAACTGGTCATCACTATCGCTCCAACAACCAAAAACAGTGTAGCTTTTAAAAGAGAAATGTCCTTGCATGACGTTCGCTCTCATCTGCTGGTTGCAATAGAATGGAATAATTGCAGTAACAATCCGTACCTTAGTCGTACGCCTATAGTCTAATACCCTGCACGCGGCTCATTAAAACGATTTATGAATTCGTTGAAACGTTCAGAAATTTACAGGAGAGAGTGCCACAGATCGGGGCCATTGGCGCGGTATAATCGCGCCCATCAATCGAAATAACAGTATAATATTGTTGCCATAATGACAGCGGCGCTAGCTAAACCCATTGAAACCAACGTCTCGCGCAACAGTTTTTTCCGCTCCTTCGCCACGTCGGCCAAAAGGGTCAACGTGCAGCGCCCGTCCGACAGGCCCGCAATATCTGCCGCATTTAATATCTCAGATAATTCGTGGCTGTGCCAACACGCTTTTATTATGAATGAGAGGCTAACGGAGACCAAAAGGATCCGAGCCACAGACACACCATCAAACATTCTTATTCCACTGTAAAATAAGCAGCAAAAATGGATAAATCAGAACGAAAATTTCTGTTCCGGGAATAATGTAATGTATCGAAAAGAATAAGCTGATTCCAGCCAGACTTTAGTCTAACTCATTGAAAATAAAGACTGCTTATTAATACCAACCAACGGCGACTTGCGCTTCTTCAGACATTCGGTCTGGCGTCCATGGTGGATCGAACGTCATCGTTACGTCGACAAAACTCACGCCCTCTACGGCGCTGACTGCATCTTGTACCCAGCCAGGCATTTCACCGGCAACCGGGCAGCCCGGCGCGGTAAGCGTCATCTCAATTTTCACCGAACGATCATCTTCGATATCAATCTTATAGACGAGGCCGAGTTCATAAATATCGGCGGGAATTTCCGGATCGTAGACAGTTTTTAAGGCGCCAATAACATCATCTGTCATGCGCGCCAATTCATCGGCGGGAATGGCAGAGACTTGTTCCGAGTCGACTATCGGCGCGGCTTCGAGGGCCACATTTTCTGTTTCGACTTTATCGGTCATGATCATCACCCAAAAAACTTTCGCGCTTTTTCAAGCGCATCGGCGAGAACATCGATCTCGTCTCTGGTATTGTACATTGCAAACGATGCACGGCATGTGGAGGTTACGCCGAAGCGTTTCAAGAGCGGCTGCGCGCAATGCGTTCCCGCACGGACAGCCACACCGGCACGGTCAATAACCATCGACACATCGTGTGCGTGAATGCCCTGAAGCTCAAATGAGATAATGGCACCTTTGTCTTTGGCATCGCCAAAAATACGCAGCGAATTGATCTCGCGCAGCCGTTGGTGGGCATAGTCGCGCAGATCTTCTTCATGTGCCAAAATGGCATGGCGTCCAATTTTCTCGACATATTCAATTGCCGCGCCAAGCCCGATCGCCTGCGCTATCGGTGGCGTACCGGCCTCAAAACGATGCGGCGGATGATTATAGGTGACATAATCCTCAGTCACCTCCTCAATCATTTCGCCTCCGCCCTGAAACGGTCGCATCGATTCGAGTATCTGTTTGCGGCCGTAAAGCACGCCGATACCGGACGGACCATAAATCTTATGGCCTGTGAAAATATACCAATCGCAACCGAGCTCCTGGACGTCGACCGGCAAATGCACGGCGCCCTGACTACCGTCGACAAGAACCGGAATGCCTCGCGCGTGGGCGATACGCACAATATCTTTGATCGGCGTTACGGTTCCCAGCACATTCGACATATGCGTAATAGCGACCAGCTTGGTACGATCCGTCAGACGCTTCTCAAATTCTTCGACGTGAAACGCGCCCTGTTCATCGACCGGTACCCACACAAGTTTGGCGCCTTGCCGTTCACGAATGAAATGCCAAGGAACAATATTCGAATGATGCTCCATTATCGACAGAACGATCTCGTCGCCCTCGCCGATATTTGGCATACCGTAACCATAAGACACTGTGTTGATGGCTTCAGTGGCTGACTTCGTGAAGATGATCTCGTCAACCGATGCGGCATTTATAAAACGCCGGACACTTTCCCGTGCTTTTTCATATGCGTCGGTGGTAGCGTTAGAGAGAAAATGCAGCCCCCGATGCACGTTAGAATATTCATTGGAGTAGGTCTGTGAGATCGTGTCGATAACGGCCCGCGGTTTTTGTGCCGAAGCGCCATTGTCAAGATAGACGAGTGGCTTGCCATAGACTTCACGCGATAGGATCGGAAAATCCCTACGGATCGTGTCTACATCATAGCCGCTATTGATGATCTTCGTATCCATGATCGCTGCACTTGTCCTTGGGATTGTCGCGTATCGATCAGATATGCGCGCTCAGCCATTTGTCGAGAATTGCTTCAAGCGCTTCTACCAATGCTTCGCTTTCAAGTTCTTCAATAATCTCAGCAACGAAAGCTTTGATCAAAAGTCCACGCGCTTCATTTTCTGGTATTCCGCGCGCTTTTAGATAGAACAGATGATTGCCATCGATTTCAGTGACAGTTGCACCATGACCGCAAGCGACATCATCAGCGAAGATTTCAAGTTCAGGCTTTGCATCAAACTCGCCGTCATCGGATAACAGAAGGGTATTGCACGCCATGCGTGCATCGGTCTTCTGGGCGATCCTGTTCACTTTAATCTGACCCTGAAACACACCGCGAGCACGATCCGTAACAACGTTGCGAACAACCTGCACCGAAGTCGTATTTTCAACCAAATGACCCAGCGTCATAGTAACGTCGGTGTGCGTATCGCCGGCAAGGAGGTTTACGCCGCGCAACTGGAAATCAGAGCCTTCGCCTTTTACCAGCACATGCACTTCCTGGCGTACGAGCTTACCACCTGCATTAACAACATAGAGTGTAAGCTTTGAATTGCTGCCAAGCGTCGCCGTTAATTGCGCCAACTGCGTTGCATTGGCACCCTGTTCACGCAAAATGATCCAGTTTACTTCCGCATCATCAGCAACAGTCAAATTACTGACGCTTGTCGAAAATCCTTCGCCATCGCCGCCGGTCTGGCGCTCTATGACTGTAGCCTTGACGCCTTTTCCGAATTGAACCGGAAAACGAACATGGCCCTGCCCGCGAAGCTGCGCATTTTGTATCTCTAACGGCGCTTCGAGTTCGACGCCATCGTCAACAATGATGCTCCAACCGTCAGTTACATAAGCTGCATTGATCTGACCAATAGCGTCATCGCCATCCCGAATAGCCAGATGCCGTATCGCGGAACCATTGGCGAGTAACTCGCTGAACTTCGTGAACGTGACAGAATCAATCTTCGGGGCGTTCAACGCAGTACCGTTTGAGACAGTTGCTACTAATGATCCTGCGATAACCGAAGGTAGGGCCGCGCTACCGGCGGATGAATCATAGTCAGGTATGCCGCGTAACAAAGTGCGAAGATCGGTATAATGCCAAGCTTCGACGCGCCTTGATGGCAATCCTTGCGTCTTCAAAGCCTCAATTGCGTTATCGCGAGCACTAACAACCTCGGCATCGCCAGGCAACTCACCCATGCGATCAACAAAAGCGTCGACCAAAGCCGATTCCGCTGCAGTGGGCTGACGCCCTGTGTGAACATTCATGACATCAATCCTCAAGCGGCCTCACCGATGATATCGGCGTAGCCATTCTCTTCGAGATGAAGTGCAAGATTCTTGTCGCCAGACTTGATGACCTGGCCTTTGTAAAGCACGTGCACGCTATCTGGCACGAT
The DNA here is from genome assembly GCF_052044585.1 of Phyllobacterium sp. 22552. Classification (NCBI taxonomy): domain Bacteria; kingdom Pseudomonadati; phylum Pseudomonadota; class Alphaproteobacteria; order Hyphomicrobiales; family Phyllobacteriaceae; genus Phyllobacterium; species Phyllobacterium sp. 22552. Next base: position 110,200 of record NZ_JBQENG010000002.1, read on the forward strand.
ATAGTCGAGCAGACGCTGATAGTGGGTAATAACTATCACGGCCCGATCAGGCGAGCGCAGTGCATTCACGCCGTCGGACACGATCTTTAGAGCATCAATGTCAAGCCCAGAGTCTGTTTCATCGAGCACGCAAAGCTTTGGCTCCAACAGTTTCATCTGCAGGATTTCAGCACGCTTTTTCTCACCGCCCGAAAAACCAACATTCAGGGGACGCTTGAGCATTGCCAGATCCATGTCGAGCGATCCAGCTGCTGTTTTAACACGTGAAATGAATTCAGGAATCTTCAAAGGCTCTTCACCGCGCGCCTTGCGCTGCGAGTTCAGAGCAACTTTCAGGAATTCCATCGTTGCTACGCCAGGTATTTCCATCGGATACTGGAATGCCAGAAAGATGCCTTTTGCGGCACGCTCGGCTGGATCAAGTTCCAGAATGGACTCGCCATTATAAAGAATATCGCCTTCAGTAACTTCATAATCGTCACGGCCAGCAAGAATATAGGACAAAGTTGACTTACCCGACCCGTTCGGTCCCATGATAGCCGCAACTTCACCAGCCTTCACCGTCAAATTAAGACCGCGAATGATTTCGGTATCTGTGTCTGCGATCTTCGCATGGAGATTTCTGATTTCCAGCATTTTAGTACCCTTTGATATTCCGTGGATCCACACTCGTGATCCCAGTTAAATTTTATGGTAGTCGGCGCCGAGCTATGACGAACTTTCGCCACTTAAGCTTTTGAGGCGCTCGACCACCGAAACAAGCTCCTTGCGAGCTCTCATCAGTTCCGGTTCGAGGACACGTTCCGTCGCGGTGGAAGCCCGACCGAGCGTATCGGTCAGTTCATCGATGACATCGCCAAGCTCTTTATAGCGCTTGCGTAGCCGATCCAGTTCTTCCTTCGTGACGGTTACGGCCATTATCCGACGCTCCCCTCGAGACTGATACCGATCAGTTTTTGGGCCTCAACGGCGAACTCCATCGGTAATTCCTGAATGACTTCCTTGACAAAACCATTAACGATCAAGGCAATCGCCTCTTCCTCGGGAATGCCGCGTTGCATCACATAGAACAACGCATCTTCGGAAATTTTCGACGTTGTGGCTTCATGCTCGAACTGAGCCGTCGCATTTTTCGCTTCGATATATGGCACCGTATGCGCACCGCAATCATTGCCGATCAGCAGCGAGTCACACTGGGTAAAGTTACGCGCGTTTTCAGCCTTGCGATGGGCGGAAACTTGACCGCGATAGGTATTGTTAGACTTACCTGCGGAAATGCCTTTAGAGATGATGCGGCTTGATGTGTTTTTGCCAAGATGCAACATCTTGGTGCCGCTATCGATCTGCTGATGGCCATTGGAAACTGCAATCGAATAGAATTCGCCGCGTGAATTATCACCACGTAGAATAACTGACGGATATTTCCAAGTGATCGCTGAGCCCGTCTCAACCTGCGTCCAGGAAATCTTGGAATTGACACCGCGGCAATCACCACGCTTGGTGACGAAGTTGTAAATGCCGCCCTTGCCTTCCGCATCGCCCGGAAACCAATTCTGGACGGTTGAGTATTTGATCTCGGCATCGTCCAGTGCAATCAGTTCGACGACTGCGGCATGTAATTGGTTTTCGTCACGTTGCGGTGCGGTACATCCTTCCAGATAGGACACGTACGCGCCTTCCTCAGCGATGATCAATGTACGTTCGAACTGGCCTGTATCGCGCTCGTTAATACGGAAATAAGTGGAAAGTTCCATCGGGCAACGCACACCCTTGGGTACATAGACAAACGAACCATCCGTGAAGACCGCCGAGTTCAGCGTCGCATAAAAATTATCCGAGACTGGAACGACCGTGGCAAGATACTTCTTCACCAGTTCCGGATGCTCACGAATGGCTTCGGAAATGGAACAGAAGATGACACCCGCTTTTGCCAGCTCGGCCTTAAATGTCGTTACAACGGAGACGCTGTCGAACACGGCATCAACTGCAACGCGGCCTGATTTATAAACGTTGTCACTGGCTTCTTCGTCTTCATCGCTTGGGCTTGGTTCACCGACCTTGCGGACACCGGCTAGGATTTCCTGCTCCTTCAGCGGAATACCTAATTTTTCATAGGTACGCAGAAGCTCCGGGTCGACTTCAGCAAGCGAGGTGGGGCCTGTCTGATTCTTCGGACCGGCGTAGTAAACCATGTCCTGAAAATCAATCTTGGGATAGTTGACCCGGGCCCATGTGGGCTCTTCCATCGTCAACCAACGCTCATAGGCTTTAAGGCGCCATTCCAGCATCCATTCTGGCTCATTTTTCTTGGCTGAGATGAACCGGATAATGTCGGCGTTCAGGCCCTTTGGCGCTTTATCCATTTCGATAAGCGTTTCAAAGCCATACTTATATTGGTCCACGTCAAGCGTACGGACCCGATCAATGGTTTCCTGCACTGCAGGCATTGGCGTTCTCCATCCTCGCGGGGTTCAAGGTCCCGCAGTTGCAAACGTCAAGGCAGTATGTCGTCTTGAATATTTGCCTTTATGTAATGTGCATTCGCACGATTTAACACCGGCATTTACCGGATTTTTTGCAACTATCGACGAAAAACGTCAATAATTGAAATTTTTATGCTGCATCAGCAGCGGCGGTTCCCGAACGGTCGCTTCGAATAACGATTTTCTTCAGCGCATCGAGAAATAATTCGATGTCATCATCATCCGTGTCCGGCGCGGTAGACACACGAATCCCTCCGGTACCGTCGCCATGCCCCATGGCTGCCAGAACGTGACTAGGGCCAACTTTACCGGATGAGCACGCAGAGCCCGCAGATAAGGCGATCCCTGCCAGATCAAAAGCTATTTGCACCGTTTCTGCTTTGGCGTGTGGCAAGGAAAAGAAGGTCGTATTCGGGAGCCGTTCTACATCCGAACCGTAGATTATTGCATTTGGAGCAATGACACGAATACCACGCTCAATCTTGTCCCGCTGTAAAACGGGCCAACCGCCCTGCTCAAGGCGCTCGCGCGCAATTCGCGCAGCAGCTGCAAAGCCAACAATCAACGTCAAGGCTTCAGTTCCGGCACGATGCCCTTTTTCTTGCCCTCCACCACGTATAAGCGGCTTGGGCATGATCAAGTCTGACAAGGCGATAATTGCCCCAATTCCTTTAGGACCACCAATCTTGTGCGCTGACAAAATGAAGTAATCCACGGAACTCGTTGTAATATCTAATGCAATTCGACCAGCAGCCTGGACGGCATCCACGACAAATACACCGCCGAACTGCTTTACCAGAGCGCCGATTTCTGCAATTGGTTGCAAAACACCGGTTTCATTATTGGCTGCTTGTACGGCCACTAACGGCAAGCCTTCGTTGCGATCATGAAGTGCCAACAGTTCCCGCAACCGATCACAATTCAACAAACCACTGCCGTCAACGGGGATAATTTCAATCCGTTCCGCTGCAAACCGACCACCAGCAAGTATGCAAGGATGCTCGCTTGCACTGACATATAATTTGGACAGGCGCATTTCTGCACGTCCCATCAAATATTGCGGTGTTAGAAGGGTTGAAGCTGCCTCGGTTGCCCCCGATGTAAAGAATACATGATCAGGTTTGGCGTTTACGAGTCCTGCCACGTCGCGTCGGGCAGCTTGCAGAGTTGCTTTAGCGGCACGGCCCTCCATATGTACCGATGAAGGGTTACCCGGCAATGCCAGCGCATCGACAATTGCATCGCGCGCGGCTGTTATCAGCGGGGCGCTAGCATTGTAGTCGAAATAGGCGCGGTTGCGGGCCATACGCGGTCAAATCCTGTTCTTTTGCGATCAATGTGGTCTTAAAGCGCAATTTTCTTGAAATTGCACCTCAGACCAGCCTATTAAGCCGCTTCGATATAGTTTCTACACCAGTTTTGAACGGTTCTAAACTGGTTTTATGGGCGCTATTGATTGCCGTCAAGCCCGGCTGGTCAAGAAGCACCCGTTGGCGAAGACTGGAGTATACATGCCTGAAGTAATTTTCAATGGACCTGCGGGACGCCTTGAGGGCCGCTATCAGCCTTCTATGGAAAAAAATGCTCCTATAGCCATCATCCTGCATCCGCATCCGCAGTTTGGCGGCACGATGAATAATAAGATCGTCTATGATCTTTTCTACATGTTTCAGCAGCGCGGTTTTACGACACTGCGGTTTAACTTTCGTGGCATTGGGCGCAGCCAAGGTGAATTCGATCATGGTTCTGGCGAACTGTCTGACGCTGCAGGAGCGCTTGATTGGGTGCAATCCCTACATCCGGACTCAAAAACATGCTGGGTTGCGGGTTATTCTTTCGGCGCCTGGATTGGCATGCAGTTACTTATGCGCCGTCCTGAAATCGAAGGTTTTATCTCCGTTGCGCCGCAACCCAATACCTATGACTTCTCGTTCCTGGCGCCCTGCCCCTCATCCGGTCTGATTCTCCATGGCGATCAGGACAAGGTCGCACCACCCAAGGATGTACAAGGGCTGGTTGACAAGCTGAAGACGCAAAAAGGCATAACCATCACTCAGAAAACGATGGTTGGAGCAAACCACTTCTTTTCCGGCATGACTGATGAAGTTATTGCTGAATGCTCTGACTATCTCGACCGTCGCCTCAATGGGGAATTGGTCGAAGCCAAGCCTAAACGTCTACGTTAAGCCACTAGATGACGCGCCCTGAAAATTCGGGCGCGTCACACATTGCCCAAAAAGCACAGACGCCTCGTAGCGCTTCTTTCGCAGCGCCGATCTAATCAGGAATAAATCTATGTCTGCCTTCAAATCCGAATTCTTGCATACGCTTTCCACGCGTGGGTTCATCCATCAGACCTCCGATGATGCGGGTCTGGATGCACTGTTCACCAAGGAAACTGTATCGGCTTATATCGGCTTTGATCCTACAGCTTCCAGCCTGCATGCGGGCGGTTTGATTCAGATCATGATGCTGCATTGGATGCAGAAGACGGGGCACAGACCTGTCGCGCTGATGGGTGGTGGCACAGGTATGGTTGGCGACCCTTCGTTTAAGGATGAAGCGCGCAAACTGATGACGCCTGAAATTATCCAAAACAATATTAACGGCATCAAACAGGTTTTTACCAATTACCTGAATTTTGGCGACGGCCCGCAGGATGCCCTTATGGTCAATAATGCTGAATGGCTGATGCCTCTCAACTACCTTGAGTTCCTGCGTGATGTGGGTCAGCATTTTTCCGTCAACCGCATGTTGTCGTTCGACTCTGTCAAACAGCGGCTTGATCGTGAACAATCGCTTTCATTCCTCGAATTCAACTACATGATTTTGCAAGCCTATGACTTTGTCGAGCTTAACAAGCGGTACGGACTTCGATTACAGATGGGCGGCTCGGATCAGTGGGGAAATATTGTCAATGGCATTGATCTGGGCCATCGCCTTGGCACGCCGCAGCTATATGCCTTGACCTCACCTTTGTTGACCACTTCTTCGGGTGCCAAAATGGGCAAATCGATGAATGGTGCGATCTGGCTGAACGCGGACCTGCTTAGCCCATACGATTTCTGGCAGTATTGGCGTAACACAGAAGACGCCGACGTAACCCGCTTTCTCAAGCTTTACACGACCTTACCACTTGATGAAATTGAACGGCTCGGGGCGTTGGGTGGTGCGGAAATCAACGAAACCAAGAAAGTTCTTGCAACGGAAATTACGGCTTTGTTGCATGGCAGACAAGCAGCCCAAGATGCGGCTGAGACCGCTCGCAAAACTTTCGAAGAAGGTGCGCTGGCAACCAATCTGCCGACTGTCGAAGTCGCTGCCAGCGACTTGGAAACTGGAGTGGGCATTCTCACCCTTCTGGTTAAAGCTGGCCTCGCAGCATCAAACGGTGAAGCGCGCCGCCATGTTCAAGGCGGTGCCGTACGTGTGAATGATGTGAGCGTCTCAGAGGAAAAACTCCAAGTCGGAGCATCCGAAGTGACGACTGATGGCGTAATCAAATTATCGCTCGGCAAGAAGAAGCATATTCTGGTTCGCCCAGCGTAAGTAAAATGCCGATGTTTGTGCGTGTTCAAAGTCACGCACAAACTTCGAGGAAAACTATTGAAACTCGAATATTGAGCGGAAAATACCCGGTGCAATTACCGAAATCGGGTTGACGATGATCTGAGGTTGCTTCAGAGGCCCCACCAATTTGTAGGTGATGCCTATCAAGCCCCGATCACGACCATTCCCTAGAAACAAACCCAATACGGGCAAGTCGCCAAATATACGATTAAGGCCATAGGCTGGCATGAAGGTACCCGTGAGAGCCATATTTCCGCTGGGATCGCTTAATACACCTTGAAAAGTCGTTCCGATAGTGGAGCCGCGGATAACCCCGTTTGCCAAGTTAATATAGTTTTCTCCCTTTTCGATTTGGGAGAAACCGCGCTCGAATGTAACTGTCGAAACATCGATATTCTTTTTCACTGCCTCATTGAGACTTGTTCCATTAGGAGAAGACGACACAAGGCTTGCCAGTCTTGGCTCGTTGACAAGCGTGAAATTTCGCGCATCAATTTGACCGCGCAACGGCCCATCGCCTTTAGAATCCAGCGTTACATTGATATCGCCACCCTGCATCTTGTCGTAAAAGCCAAAGAAACGGAGCACGGCACCGGCATCCTTCGACTGCAGACTTATGGAGCGGGAACCGCTTTCGGAGCTGTCAGCCGCAAATATCTTTCGACCGGCCTTCGTCGATGCGTTGAACGCGAGGCCGGAAACAGCGGTCCCCACCCCCTCATAAGACAGCGACACGTTGCTGAGATCTTCTGAATAAAATCCGGTAACAGAACCTATGTCTGCATTGACCAGAATACGTTGTTTACCGCCCGCATTGGCGCTTTCGCCACGCTGTTTTCGCTCGGTAATCTGATTGAGCAGAGGTCTTGCGTCGAATGTATCGCCTTTCACATCGACACGATAACCATACTGGGTCCGCGTAACTTTCACTGCAACATCATCGCCGCGATTGAGTTTAGCTGTACTGAATTCCGCAGTTGTCAGATCACCATTGACGACGCTCACATCACCTCGGAGGCGGAATGTGTCTCCAGCCACATCGAGATTGCTGATTTCCACATTGTCGCCGTCCTGTTTGATAGCAAACTTTGCACTCGCTTTGACGCCAGCTCCCTTCGTCCAGCCGAGTTGCGCCAATCTGATCTCGGCCTTGCTCAAATCTGCCACCGCGAGCTTTGAGCCATTAGGCGCTTTTTCAATATCTACAGAAATTGGCCCAGACAGAAGCGGGGTGAGCGCCGGGAAAAGAGTGTTGCGGGTTTTATCGTCGAGCTTAAGCGTAACTTTCTGTTCACGTTGGGCGGTGTTATCGCCCAAAGGCTCGAAAAGCTCGATTTCAGCTGGCACACCGTTGAGCTCCGCCTCTGCATCTATACGCGCTTCCGACTGGGTAACAAACAAGCTGCCATTGGCATTATCTACCTTTTGGCCATCGATTTTCTTTCCGATCGAGATATCGGACAGTTGCATATCCGCGGACCATTTAAGACTACCTGGCGGCGAATGCCTGGTGACTGGAAATGTTACCAATACATGTGACTTCACATTGCCTTTGATGTCGTCCGGACCAAAAGGCAGACTTTTCAAACCATTTATTGGCTTGAAACCAATAATTTCGGCAACAGCAGAGGCATCCCCCTCCAGATTAAGATCAAGCTCTGACAATACTGGCCTTTGCGGACCCCACGGAATGATAAGCTTGCCATTAATGATCCGCGCCTCTCGATTATTCGGCGTGAAGGACGATCCCTTTTCAAGCGTGATGGTTGTATAGGCACCACGCACGCTAATCTTTCCATTGGCGTCGCGCACCGGCGGCAAGTCGCCGACAATATCAAACCGCGAATGCTCGACAGCAAAATCAACCTGAACCTCATCTTTGGTTAAAGGTGGAGGTTTTCCAGGACCGTCAAAATGCCCTGCCTGGAATGCGACATCAATACGACCATCTTTCGCTGTGCCGCCGAAAAGGTTGTCGAGAACCCAACGCCGTGCTCCGGTAGCCGCCCAAATCGGCCATAATTGCTTAACCTGCGAAACGGGCATTTGGGGAATTCGCAAATTTAAATTCATGGCAGGCGACCCCTGCCCGAACGTTGCTCCTGCCTGTCCGTAAAGTTCGCTTTCATCATTACTGCGAACAGCAATTTCGGAAACATCCAGCCGTTTCACTGTGGGATCATATCGGCCAGCGACCCTGGCATTGAAGATCAGTGGTTGTTCGGTCGAATCCTGTGGCGCGGATTTGGCCCGTTCTGTTACAAGCTCGAACCGGTAACCGGGGTTCGAGGCGGCACTGCCGTCTATTTTAGCTGGCTCTGGTCCGATCGCTCCTTCGAGCACGCCGTCAAAAGCACCAAAATGAAGTCTCGAAGGTTTTATCTCGATTTTATCCGAACCGGAGACGTGTTCAAACGCAATGACAGAGGCAACGGTCATGTCATCAACATTGCCTATAGTGACAGGTCCTTCTCCAATATTGACAGTTCCCCAGAGTCTTGCTGACCCGGTGGCATTTGCTGCGATACCATCAAGCTTCAGATCGGAAACATTGTCGTAAGAAAGGTAAGCTCCGTCCGGCTTGATCCCATCAATATCCGGGACGGGCGCGGTTCCGAGCTTTGCGGCCAGCGGGATCTTGTTGATTGCCAGTGAGAAAGCCTCGATTTTTCCACCGGTGGCTGACCTCTTCGCCTGCGCAGATACTTCAATCTCTTTGCCTTCCCACTCGACAATTCCCTCGATGGACACAGGGCCACCGGTCTCTGACAGATCAAGCTTTACTATGCGCAAGCGCTTTGATTCACCGGCTAAAGTGAAGTCAAACGCAGTGTCCAAGATGGAAATATCCCGCGTCTCACGTTGATCAAGTAATGATACTGCGCTTTCCAGACCGGTAAAAATCGCCGCCGCTGCTCCGTCCAGATCAATAAGTCCGCGTTCATCCTTGGGAACAAGGCTCATGAAATCGAACGGCGCGTGTGACGTTACCTTTATTTGAGCGCCTTCGAGCTCCAAACGTTGCACGCGCACCTTGCCCTGAAGCAAGGGCAAGGTCGCCAGACCAATACGCACCGCGCGCACATTACTGATCGCGATCCCGCGCTTGTTATCGGTAATATTGACATTGCGAGCTTCCAAAGCCACATGCCGGCGCTGATCAAGTGAGATTTGCGCTGACTGGATTGTCGCATACGCATCGGGACCTGCGACCGATTTCAGAGCTTGTTCGGCACGCTGTGTCAGCGCTTCTCCGCCTATACCGGCAAGCAGCACTGCAAATGCTATCCCAGCAAGCACAGCGAAAAGAATAATAAAGGAAATACAAGCACTTGTGAGCTTGTGCAGAAGCGATCGCCGGCGCAAAGTGGCAACAGGCGCCTGAGCTTGAGTGCTGGCAGACGGGTGCTTGTGCAGCTTAGTGAAATCACGCTTTGTAAAGCGGACTTTTTCCGGTTTCTCTGTCAAATTCCCAAGCCAATTGAGGAATCAATTGGGAAACCGTAGATGATTCCCGTACCTCGCTATAGTTGCGTAATTGAAGACTGCACACAAGAATCAAAGAAAGGCATTCCTATGACAATTCTCGAAATTGGTAACACCCCTCCGGATTTTACGTTGCCGAAAGATGGTGGTGGCGCGATCACATTGTCAGCGCTACGCGGCGGCCCTGTAGTTCTGTACTTTTATCCCAAGGATGATACCAGCGGCTGTACACAAGAAGCCATTGAATTTTCTGGACTGAAAACCGAATTTGAAAAGTTGGGAGCAAAGGTCATCGGCATGTCGCCTGACCCCGTTAAAAAACACGACAAGTTTATCGCCAAGCACGATCTGAAAATCGCTCTGGTCGCGGATGAAGACAAAAAGATTGTTGATGCATATGGCCTCTGGGTTGAGAAAAGCATGTATGGCCGCAAATATATGGGAGTCGAACGTACAACAATTCTCATTGGTGCCGACGGCAAAATCGCAAAAATTTGGAACAAGGTCAAAGTTCCTGGTCACGCAGCCGAAGTATTGCAAGAAACCAAGGCTCTCATTGCCTGACAGCCATCGAAAGCATTGATATCTTGCACTTTATTAGAGTTTATTAACCTTACTGAAGTCTAATAGTTGAAAGATTGAAGCTGCTAACAATGGTGTAGCCAGTGAAGAAACTTCAAAATCAACGTATCTTCAACGGCGCAAATGAGCCCCACACGATTATTGTCGCGCGGGGCGATACCATTCGCCATTTCACTTTGAAACCTTGGATGGCGATTGCGGTGGGGACCCTCGCGATCGGACTGGCTGCTTGCTATCTGTTGGCCACATCCTATCTGGTCTTTCGTGACGACCTGATCCACGGCAGTGTTGCACGCCAAGCACGTCTGCAACAGGCTTATGAGGATCGCATCGCTGCGCTTCGAACGCAGCTGGATCGGGTAACAAGCCGCCAAATGCTCGATCAGAAGCTTATGGAAGGCAAAATAAGCGAACTCATTGATCGCCAGAAAATATTGAGCGAACAGAATAATCGTTTGGCACCTGTGCTCCAACGCGCGAGCGAAAGCCTCCCCTTACAGCTTCGGGCCGACAACACTGTTCCCGGCATTGATTCAGAAGAATCCGATGGATATTATGGAATTGATCCCATTATTACAGGTCCAACGACAACGAGCCGGAAGATCGTCCCGACCCAAGGTAAGCCGTCAAAGCTTGGCGTTGATAAGGCTGAGCTGTTATTCGACCGTGTTGATTATTCACTTGGTAAACTTGAAACACTTCAAGCCAAGCGATTGCAGGCATTATCAATTAAGGCTTATGAACGCGCGAATTCAATTAAAGGCGCACTTGCAAATGCAGGTATAACCTCTCCTGCGCTCGGCGAGCGGGCTGGCACCGGAGGGCCGTTGATCCTGGCAAATGCGAGCCAGGCTACCGATTTTGAGTCAAATATTTCTGATCTTGATGCTGCGCTTGTAGAGCTCGAGCAAGCTAAAACACTGGCGAACTCAACTCCCATCGCTCATCCTGTACCAGGCATGCCGGTTTCCAGCTCATTCGGTATCCGCAGAGACCCCCTGCTCGGGCTATTGGCATTCCATTCCGGCATGGATTTTCGAGCGGCAAGTGGAAGTTCTGTCTATGCCACGGCCAAGGGAACAGTCACTGCTGCCGATTATAATGGCAGTTATGGTAACATGATTGATCTCGACCACGATAATGGTCTTTCGACGCGCTATGGCCACTTGAGCCAGATTCTTGTAGCACCTGGGCAACAAGTCAATATCGGCGATGTCATTGGCAAAGCTGGCAGCACCGGGCGATCGACTGGCCCTCACCTTCACTACGAAGTCCGCAAAAGCGGTAATGCTGTAAACCCAGCCAGCTTTCTCAGCATCGGCCGCCAGATTGCAGCCGAGCTATAGTAATCCTTAGGCGATATCTTCCACTTCGACATCGGTACCATGCACCCGGTGCGCAAGTGCGGCTTCCATGAACATATCGACTTCGCCGTCGAGCACATCCTGAGGACTGGTGCTTTCAACGCCTGTGCGCAGATCCTTCACCAATTGATAAGGCTGAAGAACGTATGAGCGAATTTGATGCCCCCAACCAATATCGGTTTTCGAAGCGGAAATGGCGTCAGCCGCTTGTTCGCGCTTCTCCAATTCAGCTTCATAAAGCCGCGCGCGCAACATTGACCATGCGGTTGCGCGGTTCTTATGCTGCGAACGTTCAGCCTGACACTGCACAACGATTCCAGTGGCAATGTGCGTGATACGCACTGCAGAATCGGTAGTGTTTACGTGCTGGCCTCCGGCACCAGACGCACGATATGTGTCGATACGCACATCTGCTTCCGTAACCGCGATGTCGATATTATCGTCAACAACGGGGTAGACCCAAATGCTGGAGAACGAAGTATGCCGACGTGCATTCGAATCGTAAGGCGAAATACGGACCAGCCGGTGCACACCCGACTCTGTCTTCATGAGACCATAGGCATTGTGTCCCTTAACGAGAATTGTCGCAGATTTAATACCTGCTTCTTCCCCGTAATGAACTTCCAGCAATTCCACCTTATAGCCCTTACGTTCCGCCCAGCGCGTATACATGCGCAAAAGCATATTAGCCCAGTCCTGGCTTTCGGTACCACCGGCACCGGAATGCACTTCGACATAGGTATCGTTGGCATCGGCCTCGCCTGACAGGAGTGTATCAATCTGACGCCTGTCGACTTCGGTTTTAATGTCGCGGATAGCGGCCTCAGCTTCGTCGACAATGGACTTGTCGCCTTCCTCTTCGCCCATGGCGATCAACTCGATGTTGTCTTCGAGTGTTTGCGACAATGTACGAATGGAATTGATGCTGTCTTCGAGCTGTTGACGCTCACGCATCAATTTTTGTGCTTCCTGCGCATCGTTCCATAGCGCAGGATCTTCTGCAAGCTGGTTCAGATAGCCCAAACGTTTGATTGAAGTATCCCAGTCAAAGATGCCTCCTCAGCAGGCTTATGGCCTGCTTGATCTCATCGACCAGCGTCTCGATTTCGGCGCGCATGGGGTATTATTCCTTAAAGTTCATTCAAATTTCGGCGGACCATATTGACTGGTCCGCGCGATGTAAAGTCTTGAAAACTTCGACCAAGACACAAGGATTTGAGGATCAGAAGAGTCCGCCGCCGCCGCCCTGTATTGCGCGGTTGACGTTAGGTGACTGAACTTCAACAGGTGAACCTTCGGAGAAAGTATCCATGCCGATAACTGAATAGCTGCCTGCTGGGCCAGTACCCGGCTTGAAAGCCTCCATTATGACATTGGCACCACCTTCGGACGCCTGCATACCAGTTTTACGATCAATAGGCAGAACCGTCATCCCGTCGGGTACCCGGAAGTCAACTGACCTTTGATCTTTCAAGGCAGCTTCAGCAAAGGCCTTAAATACGGGAGCAGCAAGACCGCTACCTGTAAAACCGTGCCCCATGGGCTGAGGATTGTCGTACCCGAGATAAACGCCGAAAACGAGATCAGGCGTAAAGCCTATGAACCAGGCGTCTTTTTCATCATTCGTCGTTCCGGTCTTTCCAGCAATCGGACGGTTCAGACTCTTAAGAATAGTGGCAGTGCCGCGCTGGACCACGCCCTCCATCATGGAAGTAATCTGATAAGCAGTCATCGGATCGAGCACCTGATCCCGATCATCGATCAGTTCCGGTTCGTCCTGACCATTCCATTGTTCAGCGGAGCACTTTTCGCATTTGCGTTCGTCGTGCTTGAACACAGTCTTGCCGTAGCGGTCCTGAATGCGGTCAACCATGGAAGGCGTGATCTTGCGACCACCATTGGCGATGATTGAATAGCCAGTTACCATACGCAAGACCGTCGTTTCGCCCGATCCAAGTGACATTGCCAGAACTGGCAGCATTTTGTCATAAATGCCAAAGCGTTCGGCGTATTCCGCAACGAGCTTCATGCCCATGTCCTGGGCAAGGCGAACAGTCATCAAATTGCGAGACTGTTCAATGCCGTAGCGCAGAGTCGATGGTCCAGCAAATTTGCCGCTGTAGTTCTTCGGTGCCCAAACGCCGAGGCTTCCACCTTGGTCAACCGAGATTGGTCCGTCGAGAACCACGGACGCCGGTGTATATCCATTATCGAGCGCTGCTGAGTAAACAAACGGCTTGAAGGAAGAACCTGGCTGGCGCATGGCCTGCGTTGCGCGATTGAACTCAGATTGAGCGAAGGAGAAACCGCCAACCATTGCGAGAACACGTCCTGTATGTGGATCCATCGCAACAGCACCACCTTCAATCTTGGGAATTTGGTGCAGATCGAATTCAGCCTCGCTGCCTTCTTTTTTCTGGACAAATACGACATCGCCGACTTTGAACACACCCTCCAGCGATTTGGCAGTGGTGCGCTTGTCACCGTCTATGATGCGGAACGCCCATTTGACATCATCAGCAGCTATTGTGCCCTGTGTGCGTTCCTGCACAACTTTGCCAGATGCATCCAGTTCCGGTCGCAATCCGATTACCGCCTGCTGCGGTGTAACTTCCAGAATAACGGCTAGCTTCCAATCCGGGACGTCCGAAAACTCTTTGATTTCGGAAAGTGGAATACCCCAATCACCTGCTGTCGAAATGGTTTTATATGCGCCACGATAGCCTTTGCCTTCGTCAAACTTGAAGAGGCCATGCTGCAACGCGGCGCGTGCCTGAACCTGCATTTTGGGATCAAGGGTGGTACGGACAGACAGTCCGCCCTCATACAATGCATTCTCGCCATAACGTTGAATGATCTGGCGGCGCACTTCTTCAGTGAAATACTCCGACGCAAAGAGGTAATTGCCCGTGTGACGCGGTGTTACACCCAAAGGCTCAGTCTTTGCTTCCTTAGCTTCTTCCATCGTCACATAGCCATTTTCAGCCATGCGATCGATAACCCAGTTTCGGCGCTCAATTGCGCGATCTGGCTGGCGGAAGGGATGATAATTCGAAGGGCCCTTTGGCAGCGCGGCAAGATAGGCTGCCTGCGCGATAGTCAGTTCATTGACTGACTTGTTGTAGTAGGTGAGCGCCGCTCCGGCGATACCGTATGAGTTCAAGCCGAAGAAAATCTCATTGAGATAAAGCTCAAGAATACGGTCCTTTGAATAGGCTTGCTCAATACGGAACGAAAGAATGGCTTCCTTGACCTTCCGGCCAATGGTCTGATCGTTACTGAGAAGAAAATTCTTGGCGACCTGTTGCGTGATGGTCGAAGCGCCGACAGGACGCCGTGCACCCCAGTTCTGGATATTTACGACAATGGCGCGCGCCAAACCGCTGATGTCGACACCTGGATGCTGATAAAAATTCTTGTCTTCGGCTGAGATAAAGGCGGCCTTCACCCGGTCCGGAACTGCCTGAATTGGCAGATATAGCCGGCGTTCCCGGGCAAACTCCGCCATCAGTTGCCCGTCCGATGAGTGAACCCGCGTCATAACTGGCGGTTCGTATTTCGCCAAAACCTCGTAGTCCGGCAAATCCTTGGAAATACTGACAACGTAAAGTGCCACGCCTGCGGCACCCAGCAGTGCCATCACCGTGCCGATTCCGAAAAAATATCCGATCAAGCGTATCATCTGTATCCGGAATCCATTTTACCCAGTTGGCATTTAACATTGCTGCACTTGAATTTATGCAGGTCGTGTTGCGGAAAACACCAACCCCCGAAGGGTTTTCCATATCCGGTATCACATTGGCGAACGCCGGATGTTGCTGACGCAATTGGGCGACAAATGTGACAAAGGCAAGGACAACCCATCTGCGTTCACAATTTAAATACTAATTGTGGAGTTTCGGCAACGCACGCATGGATGAACTCACACGGCCTAATTCTGCGCGCCAGCAGTCTTTAATCCGGAAAATGCAGCGACTGCCGTTGCAAGTCTAGTTGCTACATGGGCGCGCCATGCCGGATCAAGCATAAGTTTTTCATCTTCAGCGTTCGACAAGTAGCCGATTTCAACCAGCACGGAAGGCACATCGGGGGCGCGCAAGACCTGAAATCCTGCAAATCTGTGCGGATTATTGATCATGTTCACTTCTTTTCTGAGCGAATCCACCACGTTTTTGGCAAACCTCAGTGAAAAATTATGGGTTTCACGCCGCGTCAGATCCATAAGGATATCGGCAATCTCCGGCGCCTCACCGTCAAATGTAATACCTGCCACTGCATCGGCTCGATTTTCTCGATCCGCCATAGCGCGCGATTCGGCGTCAGAAGCCTTGTCGGAAACAGTATAAACCGTGGCACCGCGAATATTGCTCCGATTGATCGTATCCGCATGCAGCGAAATAAACAGATCCGCCTCATATTGGCGCGCAACACGAACCCTCTCGGTAAGCCGCAGGAATGTATCGTCCGTTCTGGTCATTTCGATGCGCATACCGGGTATTTTTGCAAGCTCGTCGCGCAATTGCTGGGCAAACATCAGCGTAACATTCTTTTCCATGATGCCGCCCGCGCTTTCCGCGCCACTATCGATGCCGCCATGCCCCGGATCAATGACCACGGTAAAAGGCTTGGCAGTTTTGTTCGTTTCGTCCGGCGTAGCAGCGACGACCCTATCCCGCGTTGGGGTGCTTTCAGTAGACGCGGTGGTAGCGTTCTGTGTTCTCAGATCTTCAGCAAATTTTCTATCTGAAGACGCGACGAGATCGGCAACCAGCCGGTAGCCAGGACTATTGTCGTTCTTGATGACATCAATACGCTCTACGGCGAAGGGACCCTTGAGGGAAAAAATGAGCCTGGAACGCTCCGAATCGAGCATTCCATAACGCACATCATCTACAAGCCCCCGTGATTCAACGGATTTTTTATCGAAGGCAAAAACGGTCTTTGGCATGTCCACGACAAGCCTGTGCGGATGGTCAAGCAACATGGTTGAGATATCGGGTTCACGGTCAAAATTGATAACAACGCGTGTGCGCAACTCATCACCAGCCGCCTGGTAGGTCAGAGCAGCCAATCCATCGGACGCATAAGAACTTCCAGTCACCGATATAAAAATGAGTAAGCCTGCAAATGCGGCTACAACTATCCGACAGATCACATTCATCTCTTTACCGATCGAGACCAACTGGGGCGAATATCCCCGCGGGCGCCTCTTCTGTATCAGATCAGGCAGGTGCCTGCACCCCGCAGGGGCCATATCCTACAATATTAGGTAGAGAGCTATGGTTAATATTGTCTTATGGGCCGCATCCCGCACATTGAATCCTTCTTTGTTCAAATAGAATTTAAACAGGATCAGTTCCAACTCGCGGATGGCAAGACAGACGACCGTCCATGGTGCGAAGCTAAACCGAACATTCGGTCCAAATTCTCTTCCAAAGAACGATCCTGTTTAAACAAGAAAGACACTAGAATGACACGATTATGAAGAAGCCCTTGTCATAATGCAGCACACCTCCTAAAAGCAAAGGTGGGTTAGTTTCATGCCCCTTGGAATCAGGAACTTTAATGTCACGGCTAAGACCGGATGACAAAAGTACATGATCTGGAGTGGCGAGAGCGATTTCGCTGTGGCTAACCGAAAAAGAATTTGGCGCGAGCGGACAGGGAATGTCTGTAGCGCTTTTTGTGAACGGCAGATCGCCCGGACAAGGCGCATCACGCCAGCCCTATCAAGGGTGTTACCGCATGATTCAGAAATCTACGATTTTTGAATCATGCAGAATCTTAAGTTTGTTACTGCGTCCTTAGTGCGTTTAAGGACGCACGACGCAGTAACGGGTCGGCACAGCGTGAAAAGCGTGCCATTCATGAGGTCGTTTCGTCAGGAACAGGAATGTTTGTAACAGACAGTATCATAACCGGCTTGCAAGCCGCGGTTGCCTCAGGGCAGCTTCGCGCGACGCCAGTTTTGTCTGTTCCTGCGAACTTTAATAAATCCGGCAAATGTGAACTCCCCGCGCCAGGAGCCCCACGGGCATCCTGGCTGTTGAGGGTTGCCAGCGTTTTAGCCGGGGAGAACAGATATAATGTCGGACAAAATGCTAATCGACGCCTCCCACCAGGAGGAAACACGCGTTGTCGTGGTTCGCGGCAATCGAATTGAAGAATTTGATTTCGAATCAGAACACAAGAAACAAATCAAAGGTAATATTTATCTTGCGCGAGTAACGCGCGTAGAGCCGTCTCTTCAGGCAGCTTTTGTGGAATATGGCGGCAACCGCCATGGTTTCCTGGCCTTTAGCGAAATTCACCCGGATTACTATCAGATCCCGGTTGCAGATCGTCAGGCTTTAATCGAAGCGGAAGCGGAAGCAGCCAGCCAAGATGAAGATCATGACGAAAACGCCAGCGAACAACGCACACGTGATCGTAATGATCGTGGCTCGCGTAATCGGCGGCGCGGACGCCGCGGTTCGCGTCAGGGCGACGATGCTGCAAAACTAGAGTCCGGCGATTCGGATGATAACACTGTGGCCGGTGAAGTCAGCGATGTTTCTGAAACATCTGAACAGCCCCACGTCGATCTGGAAGATAGTGATTCATCTGATGACGGCAACGGTCAGACCATGGCTGCAGCCATTGAGACGGACGTTATTTCAGAGGCAATCCAGTCTGATTTGGATGACGTGTCCCACGATGACGACAAGATCGTGGAATCGGAAGGTGGTCAAACACGCTCCAGGCGTTCACGCCACCGTTCGAACGACGATAAAGAGGAAGCACATGATGAGCTCGACGAAGTCGAGTCCGTTGGAGCCGAAGATGCCATGGAAGAGGTTCCAACGCATCAGCGCTTTCAGCGCCGTCAGTATAATATTCAGGACGTTATCAAGCGTCGTCAGATATTGCTGGTTCAGGTCGTTAAGGAGGAGCGCGGCAACAAGGGTGCTGCCCTTACAACCTATCTATCTCTAGCCGGGCGCTATTCTGTGCTTATGCCAAATACTGCCCGCGGCGGTGGTATTTCACGCAAGATTACCAGCATTCAGGACCGCAAGCGCCTCAAGGATATAGTCAAGGATCTTGAAGTACCGAAAGGTATGGGTGTTATCCTACGCACTGCGGGCGCCATGCGCACGAAGCCTGAAGTCAAACGCGATTATGAATATTTGATGCGCCTTTGGGAAAATGTGCGCAGTCTTACTTTAGCATCCAGTGCACCTACCCTCGTTTACGAGGAAGGCAGCTTGATTAAGCGCTCAATCCGGGATCTTTACAATAAAGACATCACCGAGATTCAGGTGGCTGGCGAGAATGGCTATCGCGAAGCCAAGGATTTCATGCGCATGCTTATGCCGAGCCATGCAAAGGTTGTGCAGCCTTATCGTGACATGACGCCAATCTTTGCCCGCAATGGGATTGAGGCGCAACTCGACCGCATGCTGCAGCCGCAAGTTACGCTGAAATCGGGTGGCTATATTATCATCAATCAGACGGAAGCTCTGGTCGCGATTGATGTCAATTCCGGTCGCTCGACCCGAGAACATTCAATTGAAGACACAGCGCTCCAGACAAATCTTGAAGCAGCAGATGAAATAGCGCGCCAATTGCGTCTGCGCGATCTCGCCGGCCTCATCGTTATCGACTTCATCGATATGGAAGAAAACCGCAATAATCGTGCGGTTGAAAAGCGGATGAAGGATTGTCTTAAAGATGATCGCGCCCGCATCCAGGTTGGACGGATCTCGCATTTCGGATTGCTCGAAATGTCTCGCCAGCGCATCCGCGCCAGTGTTCTGGAAAGCACGACACAGGTTTGCGCCATGTGTGGTGGCACGGGCCATGTTCGTTCCGCTTCATCAATAGCGTTACATGTTATGCGTTCAATTGAGGAATACTTGCTGCGTCATTCGCAGAACAACATCATTGTCCGCACAACAGTTGCAACGGCACTTTATGTATTGAATCAGAAGCGTCAAAATCTTGCAGATCTTGAAGCTCGCTTTGGTTTGACTATCAGTATTGAGGCCGATGATAGCGTCGGTGCCCAGCATTTCGCCATCGACAAGGGTTCCTTGGCGGTCGGTCCAATTGTACCCCTCTCGGAAACGCAGGCACTTAATATCGCTGAAGATTTTGATGAGAGTGACCCGGTCATCGAAGAAGTTGACGACGAAACCGAAACCGTTTCGACTGAAACTTCGCGTTCAGACGATGATGCATCGCGTAAGCGTAAGCGTAAGCGGCGGCGGCGCGGCGGTCGTGATCGCCACGAAAACGGCGGTTCTGAACAAAGTGATCAGCCAATCGGCGAAGACGACTCCGATGATGCCGAGCAGCCACCTGTAGAGGGTGAAAACGCTGCTCAGGCAGCAGCCCGTGAAGAAGAAAATGAGCGTCGCAAGAAACGTCGTCGTGGACGTCGCGGCGGGCGCAAGAACAAGCGCTTTGATGAGGGTGACAATGTAAATCGTCCCCTTGTAAATGCGGTGCCGGACGCCGAACCTGTTTTTGTCTCGATCCCTCTTCCAGATTTCTCCAAAGCCAAGCTTGCGGATGTTTCTGTTGTGATCGCAGAAGCGCCGGTAGTTGCCCCCGAAAACTCGGAAACGGTGGCCGCTGAAGCAATTGCTGCTGAAGAAACGCCGGTAAAAGCACCCACCAAGCGTCGTTCGCGTGCCAAAGCGAGCCCTGAAAAGGTTGAGACTGTTACTTCTGAAGTGCCTGCAAACGAAGCGGATGCAGAGACTCCGGCGAAGCCGAAGCGTGCGCCACGCAAACCTAGAAAAAAGGCTGAGACCACTGTTGTCGACGATGCTGTTGTTACGGAACCTATTGCCGCAGCGCCGGAGCCGAAGATCGAGCCGACACCCGAACCCGCAGTTGAGGCTGCACCTGCACCCAAAAAAGTTGAGGACAGCACGCCTGTCGTCACTTCTACTGGAAAAGATAAGAATGCTGATAACGAACCAGCTCCCAAAAAAGGCTGGTGGCAAAAGAAAGGCTTCTTTTAGAAACCCAAAAAATTCTTAGAATGAAGAGAAACCGGCAAATAGCCGGTTTTTCTTTTTGGCAAATATTTCATAAAAAAAATCAAACTTTACCTAAATAAACCTAGTTTTCACATTTCAAGGAGCTTTTGAGAGTGCTCTTTCTTTCAAAGATTGATTTGGGTACGAATAGATATGATCGTATTACAAAAGACAGTTTTGTTTGGGTCCATCGCGAGTTTTATGCGCGGAGCCGTTGCCGTCGTCACAGCCAGTGTGGTTGGTATAATTCAGACTGGCAATGCATTCGCCCAGTCATCCTCTGTACCCATTGTTCGCGACGCTGAAATCGAGGCACTGGTCACAGACTATGCCGCACCGATTATCAAGACGGCTGGCCTCGGCAAACAGTCGATTAAAATCGTTCTGGTCAATAGTCCCAGCTTTAACGCGTTTGTCGATGGCCGACGCATATTTATCAATACCGGTGCGCTTCTTGAAGCCGAAACACCCAATGAAATCATCGGTGTATTGGCCCACGAGACAGGTCATCTGGCCGGAGGTCATCAGTTCAAACTGCGCGAACAGCTTGCAGCAGCAAAGACAATGGCCGTTGTTGCCGGGTTATTAGGCATTGGGGCTGCAATTGCCGGTGCTGCCAGCAAGCAAAGTGGTTTGGCTCAGGCTGGCGGTGGTATTGCCATGGGTGCTCCCGAAGCTGCAATGCGCAATCTTCTAAACTATCAGCGTACTGAAGAAATGGCCGCTGATCGTTCCGCGATTACCTATCTGGCAAATACTGGTCAGTCTGCCAAAGGCATGTTGACGACATTCGAACGTTTCTCGAATGCGTTGTCCCTTACGGGAACGCGGGTTGATCCATACCGTATCAGCCATCCCATGCCGCGTGAACGCATTGCCAATCTAGAGACATTGGCGCGGGGAAGTCCGAATTTCGATAAGAAGGACAGCCCGGCGCTGCAACAGCGGCATGATCTTATGCGGGGCAAAATTGCCGCCTATACCGCCGGAGGAGCCAGAGTCCTTCAAACATTCCGCAAAGACCCAACCAATATTGGCGCGCGTTACGGAGACGCAATTGCGACTTTTCTAAATGGCTCTACAGAGTCGGCGCTCAGCAAGATCAATGCGTTGATTAAACAGCAACCCAAAAACCCCTATTTCGAAGAAATTCGCGGCGAAATATTATTGAAACAGAGCAAGCTTGATCAAGCTGCGAAAGCTTTCCAGAGGGCGAGCGACCTGGATCCGAGAAAGTCGAGTCTGATCAGGATGAATTACGGGCGAACATTGATGCTTACCGGGAAGCCCGATAATTTGAAAATCGCGGTGAGCGAGTTGAAGGCAAGTATTGGCCGCGACCGCGAATCACCCACAGGCTATGCTTATCTGGCGCAAGCTTATGGACAGCTTGGGGATGCGGCACGTTCCGATTTAGCGAGCGCTGAGGAAAAATACTATTCCGGGAAAATTCAAGACGCTCAAATCTTTGCGATCCGCGCCCAACGCGCCTTGCAAAAGGGCTCGCCCGAGTGGATACAAGCGCAAGACATAATCAATGCCAAGCGCGGTAAGAGCAAGTGATCTGCCAAGGGCAGGCAATCTGCCTACGGAATGAAAAGGACGAATAACATGACAAAAGCCCCACTCATCGGCATTGCCGCCGGGCTTATTGGTATCGGCGCTTTGGTATTGGGTTATCAAGCGGGCCGCTCGGAAATCGCGCTTGCTGCGCCTGAACCAGTAGCTATCGCAGCGCCCGCAATCGACCGCGCCGAGGTTGAGGGTATTGTCAGGAACTATCTGATCAACAACCCGGAGGTTATGATCGAAGTTCAAACAGCACTTAATGAAAAACAGGAAGCGGCTCAGCAGGCAGCTTCTACAGAAATAATAAGTGAAAATAACAACAAGATTTTTCAATCGCCGATGGATGCTGTTTTCGGAAATCCGAAGGGCGACGTTACGATAGTGGAGTTTTTCGATTATAATTGCGGCTACTGCAAAAAGGCCCTGCCAGATATGGACGCGCTCCTTAAAAGCGATCCCAATCTCCGATTTGTCATGAAAGAGTTTCCAATTCTTGGTCCGGATTCCACACGCGCTCATCTTGTTGCGAAGTCTTTTAAAACTCTGATGCCTGAAAAATATCTTGAATTTCACCGAGACCTTCTTGGCGCGGAGGGGCGCGCGACAGAAGAATCTGCGATGGCAATCGCCGTTAAACTGGGAGCCGATGAGGCCAAGATGCGCGAAACAATGAAGCAGCCCGAGATTGCCAATGCTTTCCGCACCAATTTCGAATTGGCGCAAAGCCTGAGCATTACCGGCACGCCCTCTTATATTATAGGCAATGAAGTTGTCCCCG
Source organism: Phyllobacterium sp. 22552 (assembly GCF_052044585.1). Taxonomy (NCBI): domain Bacteria; kingdom Pseudomonadati; phylum Pseudomonadota; class Alphaproteobacteria; order Hyphomicrobiales; family Phyllobacteriaceae; genus Phyllobacterium; species Phyllobacterium sp. 22552. The sequence goes on from NZ_JBQENG010000002.1 coordinate 133,064, forward strand.
GGGCACTGGGAGCAGACGCATTGGCGGAGAAAATCAGCCACATTCGCAACAAATAATTGTTGCTTCTTGCCAAAACGAATTGTGGACAAGCAATAAGGCGTATTTGCAGGCTTTCCGCGTGGCCGTAAGCCGTCTATATGGGACCAGAACCTTTAACCTGCCCGGTAAACATGAAACAGCAAGTCTTCATCCTCAACGGCCCAAATCTCAACATGCTGGGAAAGCGTGAACCCGGGATTTATGGTGCAACGACATTGAGCGATATCGAAGCGATGTGCCGAGCTGAGGGCGAGGTTCTCGGTGTGGACATCGAGTTTCGCCAATCCAATCATGAAGGTGATCTGGTAAACTGGATTCAGGAAGCGGGAGAGCGCCGTGCTCTGGTGCTGATAAATCCCGCGGCCTACACGCATACTTCCATTGCGCTGCATGATGCTATTCGTGCTGCTGGTGTTACCCTAGTGGAAGTTCATATTTCAAACATTCACGCGCGCGAGTCATTCCGCCATCACTCTTACGTTTCCTCTTTGGCCAAAGGGGTGCTATGTGGCTTTGGAGTTGATGGCTATGTCATGGGTTTACGCGCACTCATCAAGCTGGCGCCGCAGTAATCGGCATTCGCCAAACAGTAATAAGGGGCTTGAACAAGCATGGCTACCAAAACCAACGGGATCGATAAGGTCATGATCCGCGATCTTGCGGAAATCCTGAACGAGACAGACCTTACAGATATCGAAATTGAACAGGGCGATCTTCGCATTCGCGTATCGCGGCAAATAACGATGCAGGCGAGTGCTCCTGTTTACGCACAGGCTCAGGCACCGGCGGCGGTTGCGCCCCCGGCTTCCGTGGCTGCGCCTGCTACTCCAGCCAGTGACCCATCGAAGAATGCGGTTCCTTCGCCCATGGTTGGCACAGTGTATTTGTCTCCTGCCCCTGGCGCTCGCGCATTTATCGAGGTTGGCACTCAGGTCAAGGAAGGTCAGACACTCCTGATCATCGAAGCCATGAAGACGATGAACCAGATCGCCTCACCTCGCGCTGGCACGGTTACCTCGATCCTCGTTTCAGACAGCCAACCGGTTGAGTATGGCGAGTTTCTGGTCGTTATCGAATAGACGGAACCGTTATTAGATCGAGAGCGCAATGTTTCAGAAAATACTCATAGCCAATCGCGGTGAAATTGCCCTGCGCGTGCTTCGCGCATGTAAAGAGCTTGGCATTCAAACGGTTGCCGTCCATTCCACCGCCGACGCAGATGCCATGCATGTACGGCTCGCCGACGAAAGCGTCTGTATTGGACCGCCGCCTTCACGTGATAGCTACCTGAATATCCATCAGATCGTTGCTGCATGCGAAATCACCGGGGCAGATGCAATCCATCCCGGTTATGGCTTTCTTTCGGAGAATGCAAAGTTCGCAGAAATTCTTGAAGCGCATAACATTACCTTCATTGGACCGACCGCAGCTCATATCCGTATCATGGGCGATAAAATCGAAGCCAAGCGGACTGCAAAACGTCTTGGTATTCCCGTCGTCCCTGGCTCTGATGGCGGCGTGACGGATGACGCTGAAGCAGCGCGTATTTGCGCCGAGATCGGTTATCCGGTCATCATCAAAGCTTCGGCTGGTGGCGGTGGTCGCGGCATGAAGGTCGCGCTCAACGAGGACGAGCTTTCAGTTGCTCTGTCGACTGCACGTTCTGAAGCTGGCGCAGCTTTTGGCGATGATGCGGTCTATATTGAAAAATACCTACAGAAGCCACGCCACATCGAAGTTCAGATCATGGGCGACGGCTTCGGTAATGCCGTGCATCTCGGTGAACGTGACTGTTCGCTACAGCGCCGCCACCAGAAGGTATGGGAAGAAGCAAACTCTCCTGCCCTGAATTCCGATGCACGCGAAAAGATCGGTATGATCTGCGCCAATGCCATGGCCGATATGGGCTATCGCGGTGCGGGTACGATCGAGTTTCTTTATGAGAATGGCGAGTTCTATTTCATCGAAATGAACACACGCCTTCAGGTTGAGCATCCAGTGACCGAAGCCATAACCGGCATTGATCTTGTTCACGAGCAGATACGTGTTGCCTCTGGCGGCGGCCTTTCAGTCAAGCAGGAAGATATCCGTTTTTCTGGCCATGCGATTGAATGCCGGATCAACGCAGAAGATCCTCGGACGTTCACGCCGTCTCCAGGCAAGATCACGCATTGGCACACGCCGGGCGGGCTTGGTATCCGCGTCGATTCGGGTGTCTATACGGGTTATAAAATCCCGCCATATTATGACAGCCTCATTGGCAAGCTAATCGTGCACGGCCGCAATCGCGTCGAATGTATGATGCGTCTACGCCGTGCGCTCGATGAATTTGTCGTCGATGGGGTTAAGACAACCCTGCCCCTTTTTCAGGATTTGATTAACAACCCTGACATTGCCAATGGCGACTATGATATTCATTGGCTTGAAAAATATTTGGCTGGTGATGCTCCAGTTACGGCCGAAGAATAATTCAAGGCGTAAGCATGGCGGGTAACAACCCGGAAAAATCATTGATACTGGACCCCGAATTGCTGCTTCGTGCATATGCAACCGGGGTCTTTCCTATGGCAGAAGAGGCGGACAATCCGGAAATCTTCTGGGTTCGCCCTGAAAAGCGCGGTATTATCCCGTTTGAAAACTTCCACGTCTCACGTAGTCTGCGCAAAACGGTGCGTAAGGCACTTTTTGATATTCGCTATGATACGGATTTCGCCGGCGTAATCGATGGTTGCGCAAGTGGTAGCGGCGAGCGTGCTCGCACGTGGATAAACCAGCCAATTCGCGAAGCCTATGGCAAGCTGTTCAAGCTTGGCTATTGTCATACGGTCGAAGCCTGGCGCGATGGCCGGCTCGTGGGTGGACTTTACGGAATATCTCTTGGTTCTGCCTTCTTTGGCGAAAGCATGTTTTCACGAGAGCGTGATGCTTCAAAGGTCTGTCTCGTTCATCTGGTTAGCCATTTGATCGAAAAGAACTTCACGCTGCTGGATACACAGTTTACCACCGATCATCTTGAGACGTTTGGCGCTGTTGAGGTACCCCGCCGCCAGTACCAGAAGATGCTGGAGAATGCGCTCACCCAGCCTGCTGAGTTTTGACCTAAAATTATTTTCGTCACGGAGTAAGATTTATAGTTTCTCATTCGTCCTTTGACCGGGAATGAACCCAACAGGAGAACTCTGATGAAAATCAATGCTTATCTCAATTTCGATGGAAAATGCGAAGAGGCTTTCAAGTTTTATGAAAGCGTTCTGGGCGGTAAGATAGAAGCGATTATCCGCTATGATGAAATGCCGGAGGGCGGAGACTTTCCACCTGAATCGGCAAAGAACGTCATGCACGCCTTATTGACGATAGGCGACAATGTATTGATGGGATCGGACGCACCGCCGCCCTATTTCCAAAAAGCACAAGGCATGACGGTCGCGATCAATGTTGACACGCCTGACGAAGCAAAACGTTTGTTTGCAGATCTTTCAAAGGATGCAGAGGGCGTGATGATGCCTCTTGGTGAGACATCATGGGCTCAGCAGTTTGCAATGTTTACAGATCGCTTTGGTACACCGTGGATCGTTAATTGTGCGAAACCAATGCACACAGCATGAAATGAATCTAGCTTTTGTCGGGCGCGGGTATGTCCGACTTTAGCTTACAAGATTTTAGCCAGACGTCATAGACCGGGTGCTCGACAGCGTTCAGCCCCGGGCTATCCGCGAACATCCAACCAGAAAAAATCTTGCGAATTTTCCGGTCTAGCGTGATCTCATCCACTTCCACGAAGGTGTCAGTTTTTGGTGCTTCCGTGTCGGGACGCGTGTAACAAACGCGGGGCGTCAATTGTAATGCGCCAAACTGCACTGTCTCGTTGATGTAGACATCAAAGGTTGTGATCCGCCCGGTGATCTTGTCGAGGCCGGAAAATACGGCAATTGGGTTAGCAATCTTTTCCTGAGCCAACCCCACAGTAGGATAGCTCGCAACCATGGCGATACCCGCAAACAGTACGCTGACAATTTGAGAGAAGGGAAAGAACTGGGTCAGACGGATCATTTCACTTCCGGTTTAGCGGGACGACAAAGGGGGCATTTCCCCCTCGTCGATAAAGATTAATTGTGGCGACAAAAAATCAGCCTAGCTGCCTGGTGTCCAAGCATCGTAATCGCCAGTAACAGTCGGTCGATTATCGCCATGGGCGATCGAACCCTTTGGCCGGTATGCCGCAGAAGAGCCCGTCAAATTCTGCTGATGATTCTTTTCCCACGGATGTGGCTGGTAATCTTCCTGAGAAGGCGCTGTCGCAACGCGGTGATGCATCCATCCATGCCATCCGGCAGGAATAGCAGAGGCTTCCGCATATCCGTTATAAATTACCCAACGGCGCTTACGTCCTTCTGAGTCAAATGTACCTTCGTAATAGACGTTGCCAAACTGGTCCTCACCGACCTTCGTACCCTTGCGCCATGTAAAGAAACGCGTGCCGATAGTCTGACCGTTCCACCATGTGAAGATCTGTGTGATGAGGTTTTTCATGGCAATCCTGCTTGCAACGAAGTCATTTTGTTACCGGGTTTATGGCCGTATCATTGGCTGATAGCAAGGGTCAAGTTGACGCTGGACCTGCTTGTAGATTCAACTTGAAGCCCGCATGAGATTTCTTGAAACCCAGCCGCTCATAAAAACGGTGGGCATCCTGTCTCTGATTGTTCGATGTCAATTGTGCTGAAGCAGCACCCCGTTGACACCCGATCTGAAGACAATGTGTAATTAATAGCGCTCCAATGCCCTTGCCGCGCATATCGGCGCGGGTTTGAACCGCTTCGATGATCATGCGCTTGCTTCCACGCCCAACAAGTGACGTTACGAATGTCACTTGTGCCGTTGCAACAATTTCACCGCTCATGATTCCAACAAAAATCAGATCATTCGGGCTATTTTGAATTGCAGCAAAGGCACTCTCATAGATGGGAAGAGCGGAAATATCCGTGGTGTCATTATGGCCGCCAACAACATCATCTGCAAACAATGCAACAAGCGCAGGCAAATCCTCAATCGTTGCTTCCCGAAAGCTCAAATCACTTTCGATGTTCATGGCGCCAGTTCATACCCAGTCAAAGACTTTTCGAGAACGATTACCGAAATGCCCGAATTGGGTTGGCCCCAATCATCGATCTTAGTGCTGGTTTTCTCAAACCCTCTGCTCTCATAAAACTCAACAGCATTCCGATTCTTGTCGATTACTTCCAGCTGTAAAGCGAATACACCGGGAAATGCACTTTCAACCTCGGCGAGCAACAGAGAGCCGACACCTTTTTTCTGATGCTCGGGATGAACATAAAGCTGATTCAGGATCGAAAGCTTGTGATCTTTTTGCGAAGCATAGGCCATACCGAGAATGTCGGCGCCATCATCCGCAATAATGAATTCCGAGTAAGGCTTGGCCAATTGTTTTTTGAGTGCCTCCAACGAGTGATAGCGAGATGTGATCTCGTTGACCCTTTCAACGCCGTAGACATCGTCATAGGTCGCATGCCAAGTTTCGACCAGCAAGTCGTGAACAGCGTTCAGATCTTCCTTGGTTGCGCTGCGAACCCACATTTATTCTGTTATCCCAAGCTTGGCTTTGACTAGATCGCTGAGAACCTGCGGGTTGGCTTTGCCGCCCGTCGATTTCATCACCTGCCCGACGAACCAGCCTGCAAGGCTGGGCTTAGCCTTTGCCTGTTCGACCTTATCAGGATTTGCAGCGATGATTTCATCAACGGCCCGTTCTATGGCTCCGGTATCCGTGACCTGTTTCATGCCTCGGCTTTCGACCACTTCTCTTGGATCGCCGCCTTCGTTCCAGATAATCTCGAACAGATCCTTGGCAATCTTACCGGAAATCACGCCTTCCTTGATGAGGTCAATTATCGCCCCGAGCTGATCCGGTGAAACTGGCGATTCTTCAATGCCTTTTCCTGCCTTGTTCAAGGCTCCGAGAAGATCATTAATTACCCAGTTGGCTGATAACTTGCCATCACGACCTTTGGCAACCGCTTCATAATAATCGGCAATCGCCTTTTCAGTAACAAGAATAGAAGCGTCGTAAACGGATAGCCCAAGACTGGATACCAGCCGCGCTTTCTTGTCATCAGGTAATTCCGGCAGATCAGCCTTCAACTCGTCAACATAGGCCTGCGTGAATTCGAGCGGCAGCAAATCTGGATCGGGGAAGTAGCGATAATCATGCGCCTCTTCTTTCGAACGCATCGAACGTGTTTCGCCCTTGGACGGATCAAACAGTCGAGTTTCCTGATCGATGGAACCGCCATCTTCGAGAATAGCTATCTGGCGGCGGGCCTCATATTCGATCGCTTGACCGACGAAGCGGATGGAATTCACATTCTTGATCTCGCAGCGCGTGCCAAATTCCCCGCCTGGCTTACGGACAGAAACGTTAACGTCGGCCCGCATGGAACCTTCATCCATGTTTCCATCGCAAGTGCCCAGATATCGCACGATAGTACGCAACTTGGTCAGATAGGCTTTGGCCTCGTCCGACGAGCGCATATCGGGTTTGGATACGATTTCCATCAACGCAACGCCAGAGCGGTTTAGATCCACATAAGACATTGTGGGGTTCTGATCATGGAGCGACTTGCCAGCATCCTGTTCCAAATGCAGGCGCTCAATACCGATTTCTATATCTTCAAACTCGCCTTTCTTATCGGGACCGACTGAAATGATCATCGTGCCTTCGCCGACGATTGGCTGCTTGAACTGTGAAATCTGATAGCCTTGCGGCAAATCAGGATAAAAGTAATTCTTACGGTCGAATACGGATTTCAAGTTGATTTGCGCTTTCAGGCCAAGACCGGTGCGAATAGCCTGGCGCACACACCATTCATTGATGACCGGAAGCATGCCGGGCATAGCAGCATCTACCAGCGATACGTTCTCATTGGGGCCAGCACCGAATGTCGTGGATGCACCGGAAAACAGCTTTGAATTAGACGTTACCTGGGCATGGACTTCCATACCGATGACGATTTCCCAATCGCCTGTGGCACCTGAGACAAAACGCTTGGGTTCGGGCGTGCGGGTATCAACAAGAGTCATGCTGGTCTGTCGTTCCTGGCTGAAAATATCTGAATACTGGCTAGTGCAATCCGGCTTATGAGGCAAGTGATTCTGACGTTTTCGGTCGGGATGTTCGTATCTTCCATCACCCCGCATATAGTTATACGCTCGAAACGTTCAACGACCAGTACCACCACAATCATAGCGACGGGAATTTGGGAGAAGAGATAATGATCATGCTTTTGCCCGTTCTAACGATGCTTGCTGCCTTGGGAAGCGGCATCATGGCTGGCCTTTTCTTCGCATTCTCCAGCTTCATCATGACGGCATTTTCAAAACTTCCGCCCGAACAGGGCATTGCGGCAATGAATTCAATCAACGTGACAATCCTAAATGCTACATTTGGCATGGCCTTCTTCGGTACAGCCCTGCTTTGTATTGTGCTGGGCATTGCCAGCATCGTGTTTTGGTCGCAGCCAGGTTCTGGGTGGTTGCTCATAGGTAGTTTGCTTTACCTGATCGGCGTCATCGCTATTACCGTAGTGTTTAATGTTCCACTCAATGATGCGCTTCAAGCCATCTCACCGGCGAGTCCGGAAGGCACGGCACTGTGGACACGTTATTTTGCAGAGTGGGTGCCATGGAATCATGTACGCACCTTTGCCAGCACAGGATCGTTAATTGCGTTTATTCTGGCCTATGGGAAGCTGAACGCTGTCTAACAAGGTTGCACTCTTTGACAGCCACTCTGCACACCATTATATAAACGCCATCCACGATGGAGTTTTTATGTTCAATCAGTCTGAGTCCCGCTAAAGCCCCGACTTCTTTGAAGTCAGGGGCATGAAAACAGGAGCCCCGAGCCAATTCAAACCGGCTGCGGATGTGTTCTCATGGGCATTTGCCCGTTTTCCAGGACTCAACAAATGGACATTTCGCGCGATGAACAGCGCATTCTTCACTTGCTCGCTCAAGGCGGTAAAATTCTGCTTGAAAAGGACGAGGACAAAACCATTCGGGATATCATCTGCCTTACACGCGATGGTGCCCGCTATACTGCCTGCAATTTAAGGCTGTTTCGCAAACTGAAGCAAAAAAAGGCCATAGCCTCTTCGGGCGGTGGACCTTATCGGGTAACGCGACGGGGCCTGCAACTGGTCCGGTCGGAACTCGACAATCGCTGAAACTGAGGGCTGGTGGCGGAAAACCGCCGCCAGCCCCTCACAGCGTCACGTACCAGGCTTGATCGGGTATTTTTCAGTGGTTCCCTGTTCTTTTTTCTCTCAAACATGGTGTATTCCCATTGCAAATTGCTCTAAGAGAACCGCTTAACACACAACGGAACTGATATTGCTCATGGGTCTTTCCAACACTGTTCAGATCACACCGGAACTAATCGCCTCGCACGGGCTGAAGCCGGATGAATATCAACGCATTCTCGATCTGATCGGACGCGAGCCCAGCTTCACCGAGCTTGGTATTTTCTCCGCCATGTGGAACGAGCATTGTTCCTACAAGTCGTCCAAGAAATGGCTTCGTACATTGCCGACGACCGGTCCCCAGGTTATCCAAGGTCCCGGCGAAAATGCTGGCGTCGTAGACATTGGTGACGGCGATTGCGTGGTTTTCAAAATGGAAAGCCATAACCACCCCTCCTATATTGAACCCTATCAAGGCGCTGCAACAGGCGTTGGCGGTATCTTGCGTGATGTATTCACCATGGGTGCCCGCCCGATTGCTGCCATGAATGCATTGCGCTTCGGCGAACCTGCACATCCCAAGACCCGTCATCTTGTATCGGGCGTGGTTGAAGGCGTTGGCGGATACGGCAATTCCTTCGGAGTGCCGACCGTAGGTGGCGAAGTCAATTTCGACGCGCGCTATAATGGCAATATTCTTGTAAACGCTTTTGCTGCCGGTTTGGCCAAAACCGATGCGATTTTCCTGTCGGAAGCCAAGGGTGTTGGCCTTCCTGTCGTTTATCTCGGAGCAAAAACCGGACGCGACGGCGTTGGCGGCGCAACGATGGCTTCTGCCGAATTTGACGAGTCAATCGAAGAGAAGCGCCCTACCGTTCAGGTTGGTGACCCCTTTACTGAAAAGTGTCTGCTGGAAGCGTCACTTGAATTGATGGCTTCGGGCGCTGTTATCGCTATTCAGGACATGGGCGCTGCGGGCTTGACCTGCTCTGCTGTTGAAATGGGCGCCAAGGGCAACCTCGGTATTGAACTCAATCTGGACAAAGTTCCCGTACGTGAAGAGCGTATGACCGCTTATGAGATGATGCTGTCCGAAAGCCAGGAGCGCATGCTTATGGTTTTGCGCCCGGAAAAAGAAGAAGAAGCCCAGGCCATTTTCAAGAAATGGGGACTGGATTTCGCCATCGTAGGGCATACAACCGACGACCTTCGCTTTCGCGTCATTCATCAGGGCGAGGAAGTTGCCAACCTCCCCATCAAGGATCTCGGCGATCAGGCTCCGGAATATGACCGCCCATGGATGGAACCGGGCAAGCACGCTCCGCTGCCAGCTTCAAACGTTCCACAGGTTGAAGATTATAACGCAGCATTATTGCAGATGCTTAATTCGCCAGATTTGTCATCGCGCCGCTGGGTGTACGAGCAATATGACACGCTCATTCAAGGCAACTCACTACAATTGCCGGGTGGCGATGCAGGCGTGGTTCGCGTCGAAGGTCATCTTACCAAAGCACTCGCATTTTCATCAGACGTCACGCCGCGTTATTGCGAGGCTGATCCATATGAAGGCGGCAAGCAGGCTGTCGCTGAATGCTGGCGCAATCTTACAGCTGTCGGCGCCGAACCTCTCGCCGCCACCGATAATCTCAATTTTGGTAATCCGGAACGACCGGAGATCATGGGCCAGTTGGTTAAAGCTATTGGCGGCATAGGCGACGCTTGCCGTGCGCTCGCCTTCCCGATCGTTTCGGGCAATGTCTCACTCTATAATGAAACAAATGGACAAGCCATTTTGCCAACCCCGACCATTGCTGGCGTCGGACTGATCCCTGATTGGTCCAAGATTGCCAAGATAGGCGGCATGGCAAACGGAAATATCTTGATCCTCATCGGCACAGACGGCAGCCATCTTGGGCAGTCGATTTATTTGCGCGATCTTCATGGTCGCTCAGATGGACCGGCTCCCAATGTCGATCTCGCAGTCGAGAAGAGGAATGGCGATTTCGTCCGCTCCGCAATACGCAATGGCCAGGTTACTGCCTGCCATGACTTATCGGATGGCGGACTTGGCATCGCTCTGGCCGAAATGTGCATGGCGTCTGGCAAAGGTGCATCCGTTTCGGTTGGTGAAGATGCCCCGCATGCCCTGCTCTTTGGTGAGGATCAGGCTCGGTATATTATCGCCGTGCCCGCCGATATGGCAAACTTCGTAACGCTCAATGCTGAGGGCTCGGGCATTCCGTTCCGCAAGCTTGGCGTCGTAGAGGGCAATGCATTGACGATCGGAGAGTTGGTCTCCATATCAGTAGCAGACCTGACAAATGCCCACGAATCGTGGTTCCCTGACTATATGAACGGTCCGGCGAACCAAAAAGATCAGGCCGCCTGAGGAGAACGACACATGGCAATGGACGCGCGTGATATCGAAAAAATGATTCAAGACGCCATTCCCGATGCGAAGATTACCATCCGCGATCTGGCGGGTGACGGAGACCACTATGCTGCTGAGGTTGTCGCTGAGAGCTTTCGGGGCAAGTCACGAGTTCAGCAGCACCAGATGGTCTATGATGCATTGAAGGGCAATATGGGCGGTGTGCTGCATGCCCTCGCCCTGCAGACCAGCGCACCGGAATAAACCAATTCGGGAACACCGAGCCTTGTTTTGCCAGAATTGAAGCGCTATTTGTTAGGAAAGTTCAATTTTGACCAGCGATGACGATTCGTCGTGTTTGGTAGGAAGGTTTGCCGAAATGAGCGGTATTAGCGAATTTATCGATAACGAAGTGAAGAGCAACGATGTTGTTCTGTTCATGAAGGGCACCCCAGGGTTTCCCCAGTGCGGCTTTTCCGGTCAGGTTGTGCAGATACTTGATTATGTTGGCGTGGATTATAAAGGCGTGAATATACTGACCTCCGACGAATTGCGTCAGGGCATCAAGGAATATTCTAATTGGCCGACCATCCCGCAACTTTATGTTAAGGGCGAGTTTGTTGGCGGCTGTGATATTATCCGCGAAATGTTTCAGGCTGGCGAACTACAATCCCTCTTTAGCGAAAAAGGTGTTGCCACCAAGGCAGCCTGATTACGCAAATAAATCAGTCAGTTCCGCGGTTTAGCGGAATTATGTTCTAAAGGCGTCGGATATACCGACGCCTTTGTCGTTGTTTAAGGTTCCGTAGGAACTCAAGAGATGACAGCACGATGGTGTGTTTTGAGCGGTTAATGAAACGAGCGTCAGGCCCGTTAACCGATTGCAAGGGCGACCCGGCGGTCATCGCTCGGGCATTTTATAGATGATGTTTGCAGGTTCGAAAATGAAAACCCCCTCGACAGGATTAACTCCCAAACTTGGCGCAATGACCAAGATTGAGTTTATCGCAATGATGGCAGCGCTCATGGCGCTTAATGCCCTTGCAATTGATATTATGCTGCCAGGATTGCAGGAAATCGGTGCCAGCCTTGGCGTTGCCAGCGAAAATCATCGTCAATATGTAATTTCAGCCTATCTCATGGGCTTCGCGGTTTCGCAATTATTCTATGGTCCAATTTCTGATCGTTTTGGTCGCCGCAAACCTATGTTCGTTGGTTTGGTGATTTACATTCTGTCCGCGCTAGCATGCGTATTTGTGCCGAGTTTCGCCTCCTTGCTATTTTTTCGCTTGCTTCAAGGCATCGGATCGGCAGCCACACGCGTCATCACGATTTCGATCGTTCGTGACGTATATGGCGGCCGGATGATGGCAGAGGTCATGTCTCTCATCATGATGGTATTTATGGTCGTTCCAGTCATCGCCCCGGGCACGGGGCAAGCAGTCATGCTGTTTGGAAACTGGCATCTCATCTTCATTTTCATGGCAATTATCGCAGCTGCCGTGATGTGCTGGTTCTATATCCGTCTCCCAGAAACACTTGATCCAGCCGACGTGCGGCCGTTTACATTGCGATCGGTCAGCCGGGGCTTCATCATCGTTCTAACGAACCGTGTGGCTCTTTGCTATACACTAGCGAGCGCATTCATTTTCGGCGCTCTTTTCGGCTTCATCAATTCTGCCCAGCAAATTTACGTCGGCATTTATGAGCTCGGCGTATGGTTTCCGGTAGCGTTTGCGGGTGTCGCTGTAACTATGGCATTCTCGTCATTCGTCAATTCGCGTTTCGTCGGTCGTTTTGGCATGCGCCGCCTCTCTCACGGGGCGCTCCTGGCCTTTCTGACGGTCAACGGCTTCTGGCTGCTGGTTACATTATTTGGACCACACCCAACGCCGTTTGTGATCTATTTCCTGTTTTTCGCTGTGGCCATGTTCCAGTTCGGCTGGATCGGTTCCAACTTCAATTCGCTTGCCATGGAACCGCTGGGGCATGTAGCGGGCACAGCCTCATCGGTCCTTGGCTTTATGGGAACAGCCGGTGGCGGCGCAATTGGCGCATTGATTGGACAGGCTTTTGATGGCACGACAACGCCGCTGGTAGCAGGCTTCTTCGTGCTTTCATTAATCGGGCTGGTGTTTGTTCTCATTGCCGAGCGGGGCAAATTATTCAAGCCACACAATCAACCCGTTTAAGGTCTTAGCAAACCCGGGCATGTTCATTCGCCGGGGTTTGCCTTCGGTGACAGTCCTGTAAAATCGAAAATCTTGCGGTCCAGCAGATGGCTTGGACGTGTGTTGGCAAGGGCGCGAATCATAATCTCCTTGCGCCCTGGCATGCGTTTTTCAATGTCGGAAAGCATTGCCTTCATCATGTTTCGCTGAAGTCCGTCCTGACTTCCGCACAGGTCGCAAGGTATGATGGGAAATTGCATCGCCTGTGCAAATTTTTCCAGATCGTCCTCAGCACAATAGCTTAAAGGCCGAAGCAGCATCAGATCACCATCATCATTCAATAATTTCGGAGGCATTGCCGCGAGCCTGCCACCGTGGAAGAGATTCATTAAAAACGTTTCGAGAATGTCTTCCCGATGATGCCCGAGAACCAATGCCGAACAACCTTCCTCCCGCGCTACCCGATAAAGATGGCCACGCCGCAACCGTGAACACAGCGAGCAATAGGTCTGGTTTTCGGCAACCTTTTCTGTGACGATTGAATAGGTGTCTTTATATTCAATACGATGTTGAATTCCGTTTCGTGTCAGAAAATCCGGCAAAATATGTTTCGGAAAATTGGGCTGGCCCTGATCCAGATTGCAAGCAACAAGCTCGACCGGCAGCAGTCCGCGCCACTTCAAATCAAGCAACAGTGCTAGAAGCCCATAGGAATCCTTACCGCCCGAAAGCCCAACAAGCCAACGTTCGCCCGGATTGATCATGGCAAAATCTTCAAGTGCCTGTCGTGTAATGCGCAGCAGACGCTTGCGCAATTTGTTGAACTCAACTCCGGGCGGCGCATTCAGAAACATAGGATGGCAGCCGGAATCTTGGGCAATATCCAGATCATGAACAGTCATGGGAACACCTCATTTCACCTTCATTGCCCATAAATGCAGGCGATGCAGACCTTGTTATTGTCCGAATACCGACCAGCCGGTCCGTTGTGCCAAAAGTTCTAGCGCTGCCGAACCCAACTGCGAATTGCCGTTTTCGTTCAACCCCGGAGACCATACTGCTATCGAAGCCTTACCGGGTGCAATGGCCAGAATTCCTCCACCAACGCCGCTCTTGCCGGGAAGACCTACGCGATAAGCAAAATCGCCAGAACCATCATAATGACCACACATGAGCATCAGAGCATTGATCCGGCGTGCGCGGCTGGGGGAAACCACACTTCCACCACTCAAAGGATTGCGACCAGCCGACGCAAGATAGAGTCCGGCATGGGCAAGTTGGTGGCAAGACATCGCCACCGCGCAGTGATGGAAATAAACGCCGAGCACGTGCTCGGCGGGGTGATTGAGATTGCCGAACGATCTCATAAAATTTGCGAGCGCAACATTGCGATACCCGGTATTTGTCTCCGAACGCGCGACATTGTGATCAATCGCTATTGTATCATCGTCGGCCAACTGACGAATAAATTGCACGATCTCGCCGATGGCTTCTTTAGGCACATGCCCCGCCAAAACTACATCTGCCACCGCAATTGCGCCAGCATTGATGAAGGGATTACGCGGCTTTCCCTTTTCTTGCTCAAGCTGCACAATGGAATTAAACGAATTGCCTGATGGCTCACGGCCAACTCTTTTCCACAGCCCATCGCCAATCTTGCCGAGCGCCAAAGTGAGCGTGAAAACCTTTGAGATACTCTGGATCGAAAAGGCTGTAGCCGCATCGCCGGCAGAGTAGAGTTTTCCATCGGTCGTGACCAAAGCTATGCCAAACTGCCTTGGGTCCACTGTCGCCAACTCGGGAATATAATCAGCAAGCTTGCCTTCCCCGATCCTGTCTGAAAGATCGTGATAAACACTATCAACAATGGATTTTAGGTCAGTCATTCCCGCATCCTCTATGATTCTGGCACAAAAAAGCCGCCAGGATTGCTCCAGGCGGCTTCTTCAAAAACTTCAAAACCCGATTAACGCGAATAGAATTCGACGACCAGATTTGGTTCCATCTGTACAGCATATGGCACATCGGAGAAGGCCGGAACGCGATTGTACTTGGCAACCATCTTGGTGTGATCAACTTCGATGTATTCTGGAACATCACGCTCAGCGAGCTGAACGGCTTCCAAAACAATCACAAGCTGCTTTGACTTTTCACGAACTTCAATCACATCACCAGCCTTGCAGATGTAGGACTGGATGTTGGTGCGACGGCCATTAACATTTACGTGGCCGTGGTTGACGAACTGACGCGCTGCGAAGATCGTTGGAACGAACTTTGCGCGGTACACAATCGCATCCAGACGCGACTCAAGCAGACCAATGAGCTGCTCACCAGTATCGCCCTTGCGACGTGATGCTTCTTCATAGGTCTTGCGGAACTGCTTTTCCGAAATGTCGCCGTAGAAGCCTTTGAGCTTCTGCTTTGCGCGCAGCTGAACACCGAAGTCGGACAGCTTGCTCTTGCGGCGCTGACCGTGCTGGCCTGGGCCATATTCACGGCGATTTACAGGGGACTTCGGGCGGCCCCAGATGTTTTCGCCAAGACGGCGGTCAATTTTATACTTGGACGATTCGCGCTTGCTCATCGCATTTCCTTTCAACAAAACCAAACCAAGGCTAATATCCCGGTTCAAGGAAACGCGCCCTCCTCTGCCTTCCGTTTTCGAAGACTGACAGAGCGACCCACGCACGCTTTGCGAGATCACCCACGGGACACGTCAAATGAAACGCAGAGCTGTTAGGCCCTGCGCTGTTGTGGCTTCTAGTGCCAAGGTCTTAACATGTCAAGCGCAGACGATGTTTCAGCGGCTCATATAAATTGAAACCGATATTGGTTTTCGCACGTTAGGGTAGACGCTCAAACAGGAGTAGAGCCGATAATGACCCTATTCTCGCGTCCAACGCGTTTTCATCTATTCATCCTTTTATCTCTTGCAGCATCTGTTTCAAGCCTGACATTGGTGAGTTTCACCAGCGATGCGGATGCGCGATCCCGGCGCAACCACCAAACCAGAATCGCGAAGCCTGCCTTGCCTATTATTCCCCCACTTCCGCTGGATAATCCGCGAGCAACCGTCGCGCCGGAGCAAAAGGCTGAAACGCCCGTACCTGGCCAAAAACCTGCGATGGAAGCTGAACCTGCAGCAAAACCTGATGAAAAGCCAATTATTGCGCCCAAGGCGGAGCAACAAGGTCCTAAACCGGATCAGACAGAAGACAACAAGAAGCCTGACGAAGCCACTGAAACAAATGACGCCGCAACTTCACCGGATCGGATTTACCAAAATGCGTGCCCCGCAATTATGAATGGCGATATCCAAGGCGAATTGATACCTCCCCTTTCGGAGGGGGCTTGCGGCGAGCGTTCGCCATTGAAGGTGACGGCGATTGGCAAAGACAATCCCGTGAAATTTGCCGCGCCAATCATAACGAATTGCGCAATGGCTGGATCGTTGGCCAATTGGGTTGTCGAAATTCAAAAAGAGGCACAGAAAAACTTCGGTGCCGAGATAGAAAGCATTGCGACCGGTTCCGACTATCAGTGCCGAAAGGTCAATAATGGTCATAAGGGACGCGTTTCAGAGCATGCCTTTGCCAATGCGTTGGACATTATCTCGTTCAAGTTCAAGAACGGAAAAACGACAGAACTCGGATCAGGCTGGAAAGGCAAACCGGAAGAGCAGGCGTTCTGGTCATCCCTGCACAAGCTTAGCTGCCAGCGATTCATGACGGTTATAGGCCCGGACGGGGACGCCGCACATCAGGGTAACCTGCATCTTGATCAAGGGTGCCACGGAAAGAGCTGCGAGGCGCGCATCTGCCAGTAATGCGCGCTCGCAGGGATCAATGCTTGGTTTTCTTCTTGGGCAGATCCTTGCGATCAGTTTCAGCGAACTCCTCGAGCTGTTTCTCGCTCATGGACTCATACATGCCCTTTGATGCGCCTTTGAGCTCGCTCTTCTTGGTGTCGCCTCGTTTTGCTGAAAGCGCTGCACCTGCTGCTTTCTGTTGAGCCTGGGATTTTGCCGGCATTTTCGTTCTCCCTTTAAACATTCCTTGAGGTGGAGAAACGCAATGCACTTGGGAGGGTTCCGTTATTCTGACTTTGCCGCATCAAACTCAGCGCGCGCCTTTCGCAGGTGATCGCGATTGGTCACCGCCCATTCACCCAAGGCTCCCACTGGCACCGCTATTGAATGTCCAATATCCGTGAGTGCGTAAGTGACTTCCGGAGGAGATGTCGGCTTTACGGTGCGCAACACAAGTCCGTCGCGTTCCAGCGAACGCAGGGTCACGGTCAGCATACGTTGCGAAATGCCTTGGATCATACGTCGCAATACATTGAAGCGCCGTGGTCCGGACTGCAGATTGATGATCGTCAAAAGACTCCAGGAATCACCGACAAGATCAAGCACCTCACGCATGGGGCACAAACCACCCTCTTCCGCCTTCATAGCGGGCATTGATTCGAGCAAGGGGACGTTTCGACTGGTATTTGCGTGTATCGTCATAGCTTCATCACCAAATTTGGATATCACCCGGGCGGTTACCTAGGTGTGCCTTAAAACGGAAAAAGTGCGTTCTTTTCAGACCCACGCATCTAGCATAGATAGTTATTGTTAGTAACCAGAAAACGATGCGTACCTGCATCAAGGAGCATATGATGAAAATTGCATTGATCGGTGCCACCGGTTTTGTCGGCCAGGAAATTTTGAAAGAGGCTATTTCTCGCGGAGACAGCGTTACTGCTTTGGTGCGTAATCCCGCAAAGGTTGAAAAATTGGATGGCGTGACCGCCATCCAGGCGGATGCCTTGGATACAGCAGCTTTATCGGAGAAGCTCAAAGGGCATGACATCGTGGTTTCTGCTTATAATCCAGGCTGGACAGATCCAAACATTCAGGCTGTCCACATCAAAGCAAGCAAATCAATTACCGAAGCGACCAAATCGGCAGGCATAAAACGTCTGATCGTTATTGGCGGCGCAGGAAGCCTGTATGCTGAGGACGGCACACAATTCGTAGACGGTGAACATTTTCCCGCGGAGTACAAGGAAGGTGCACTGGGCGCACGTCAGGCACTGAATGATCTTCGCACTGAAACCGAACTTGACTGGAGCTTCGTTTCACCCCCGTTCCATCTCGCACCTGGTCCTCGCACCGGACAATACCGCCTGGGTAAGGAAAACCCGGTTTTTGACGCTGAAGGTAAAAGTGCAATCAGCGCAAGCGATCTTGCAGTTGCGATTGTCGATGAAGTTCATAGTCCAAAGCACAAGCAGCAACGTTTTACCGCAGCTTACTAATTTTTTAGCTGCCCCACTTCACCTTGGGGCAGCTAAAAATCTTCGGGTTCAGGAATACGCCCGAATGCAATTTTAGAACCTATATAATCACCGGGGCCCTGAGTGGATCCCAGGCTGAGTGCTTTCGACCCGTGGCGGACACGAATCTTGTCTATCAAATCAGAAACGCTTTCCCACTGAGCCCGTTGTTTCACGCTCTCGCCCGTATCGAACAAATCGTGAGTGCCTTCTTGTTCGGCCGAAAGGTCGTGAAGAACGACAGTGACCGAGCTTATATTTCGCATTTCCCCTGCCTCAACCATTTTTTGGTGCAGATTGTTAAGGCAATCCAAAAAACTGCGATCATCACGCGCGGGTCGAAATTGTCCCTCCAGCGTCACGCGGTTATCGCGTCTGACGCCAACCGTATAGCTCATTGCTGCCGCTCGATAATGGGAACGACGCAAACGCCGCGCAGCGCTCAACGTCAGCAGCCGTGCGCATTGCAGTACCTTTTCAGGCGCCCTCCAATCGGCAGGCAAGTTGCGACCATGTCCGAACATGCGTTTTACGGTCTCCGGCTTTTCAATCGCATAACCGTGCAGCGCTGAAACAAACCGCTCACCTTCAACGCTGTTCCAGATAGCCCGAGCGTGCTTGGGGGCAAGGCTCCACAAACCTTTGATGTCAATGATCCCGGCTTGGTCCAACCTCGCCTCCATACCCTTGGAAATACCAGGCAGGTCGCGCAACTCCAGATCAAACAGCCTGCCTGGCAGGTCTTCGTGATCAAGCAAGACAAATCCATCCGGCTTGTCCATCTCCGCTGCAATCTTTGCCAAAAGCTCGTTGAGAGAGATGCCTATCGAGCAGGTAAGAACTGGCCCAATTTCATCGCGCAGCACGCGTTTTATTCTCACTGCAAGAGCTTGCGCTTGGCGTGCCTCGGACTCCAGCAAATGGCAGGCGACCTCATCAATTGAACGCACCGCAGCAATTGGAACACATCTTTCGATTGTTTCCAGAATGCGGTTATGCAGCTTTACATAGACATCCGGTCTCGCTGACACAAACACGATATCTGGGCATTTCTCGCGTGCTTCCCGCACCGATGTACCCGTCTTGATGCCATAGGGTTTGGCTTGGCGACTAGCAGCAATAACACTTGTGTGCGGGGAGTCTAGCGGCACTACGGCGACGGGCCTGTCCCGCAGCGCAGAATTCAACTGTTGTTCAGCGCTGGCAAAAAAGCTGTCAAAATCCAGATAAAGCTTCTCAGCATGTGTCGGCTTGCGCATTTTCAATGTTCCCACATGAGAACAAAAACAGAACATAGCTACCCTGCAAATGCAAGCACAATATTGACTCAGACAGCCTTTGCCGCATCAAGAATGCGAAATTGTGTCGTCGTTGAGCCGTTCCAATGATTAAGAGCCAGATTGCCTGCGACATGCACAGATTGACCTAATTGCCTGAAAAGGAAGTCGCCGAGGTCACTTCCCACCGCACGAAAGGCAATTGCATTGATACGCTTACCGTCTGCACCAGCAAGCGTCACCTTGATGTGGTTGATGCCGACTGACCGAGCGTCAATCAGCCTGTGGTGGGGAAGGACAAGAACCGGTTGAGGATGACCCGACCCAAACGGACCAGCTTTTTCCATCGTTTCGTAAAGGGGAACGGTCGCACCTGCAGCGCTCAAAGCTCCGTCAATTGCCAGTGAGGCATTTCCACGCAATTGTCCCACCATCTCTGCGGATTGCTCTTCGAAAAATGCGCGCAAAGCACCCATTTTCCCACGTTCAACGGTAATTCCGGCAGCCATTGCATGGCCGCCACCCTTAACCAACAGGCCCTGCTCTACCGCGCCTCTGACAAGCTTCCCCAAATCAAAGCCGTTAATAGACCTCCCGGAGCCGCTGCCGGTTCCGTTTGCATTGAACGCGATGGCAAAAGCAGGCCGACGTGCTCGCTCCTTTAATCGCGCGGCGATCAACCCGACGATACCGGGATGCCAGTCGTCATTGGCTGTAATGAGAATAGCCGGACCAGATGAGGAGGAAAGCTCGGCCATAGCCTCGGCTTCCGCCTGTTCAAGCATGATCGTTTCCATCGCCTGACGCTCTTGATTAAGCCGATCAAGCTCCTGCGCAATGCGCATGGCTTCATCCGGGTCGTCGAGCGTTAAAAGCCGCGCGCCGAGACCCGCATCGCCGATCCGCCCACCGGCATTGATTCGCGGACCGATCAGATAAGCGAAGTGAAACGCATTAAGCGGCTCTCCAATCCGCGAGACGCGCGCCAATGCCGCAAGTCCGACATTCTGCTGGGTGCGCGCGACAAGAAGCCCCTTCACCACAAAAGCACGGTTCAATTCTTTTAATGGGACAACGTCGCAGATCGTGGCCAAAGCAACGAGATCGAGTAAAGACAGCAGATCTGGTGGATTGGTGTTAAGTTTCACCCCCTGCTCCCGCAGGATTCGCGAGGTTTGCACCAACGTCAGAAAAACTACGCCTGCAGCGCAGAGATGTCCCTGGCCGGACAAATCGTCCTCACGGTTGGGATTAACGATAGCGAGTGCGGCCTCGGGCAGATTACCACCCACTTGATGGTGATCCAGAACGACAACGTCGGTACCAGCGACTTTGGCCGCATCAATTGCGGCGGCACTATTTGTTCCGCAATCAACTGTGACTATCAGCGAGGCTTGTTTTGCCAATTCCTGCATAGCAGCGGGGTTTGGGCCATAGCCCTCAAATATCCTGTCTGGAATGTAGATTTGATTTGCGATGCCATAATGGGCGAGAAAGCGCGATAGAATGGCTGAAGAACAAGCGCCATCAACGTCATAATCGCCGAAAATAGCAACTGTCTCACGAGCAATAATAGCTTTGGCGATGCGCGCTGCTGCCGGTGCCATATCCGTCAACGACGTCGGGTCTGGCATCAAACTTTTCAGAGTCGGCTCCATAAAAGCCGCCGCGTCATCCAAACCAACGCCCCTCCCAGCTAGGACGCGAGTGACGATATCGGGGAAGCCATGATTTTGCGCCATGGCCAGCGCAATATTTGCCTCGCGCTGGCCGAGTCGATCGACCCACTTCAGACCGGTTGCCGATTGTCCAACGCCGAGAAAAAGCCGTTCAGATGTCATCTGAGCGTTCAATCACTCGGCGGCCCGGAATGCAATGCCCCGAAAGTTCATTCTATTATTGGAACTTGCTCATATCCTGATGCTTCGCTTTGATTTCGCGAACTGTCTGAGAATGTGAGCGCATCACCACCGTGTGGGTCTGAATATAGTCGCGGGCGAACTTGACGCCGGAAAGCATATTGCCATCGGTCACGCCGGTTGCGGCAAAAAGCACGTCACCTTTGGCCATTTCTTCCATCGTATAGATTTTCTTGGGGTCGCTGATGCCCATTTTGGCTGCCCGGGCGATTTTGTCATCGCTGTTGAGTTGGAGCCGCCCTTGCATCTGCCCGCCAATGCAGCGAAGCGCCGCAGCGGCCAGAACGCCTTCAGGCGCGCCACCAATGCCAATATAAATATCAATGCCAGTTTCGTCGGGGTCAGTTGTATGGATAACGCCGGCGACATCACCATCGCCGATCAAACGGATGGAAGCGCCCGTGGCGCGGACTTCCTCAATCAAACGTGCATGGCGTGGACGGTCCATAATGCAGGCTGTTATCTCACTGACGGGCACGCCCTTCGCTTTGGCAACTGCCATAATATTCTCAATGGCAGGCGCATCGAGATTGATGATTCCGGCTGGATAACCCGGTCCAACGGCAATCTTCTCCATGTACACATCCGGTGCATAGAGCAGGTTGCCTTTTTCGGCGATCGCGATAACTGCCAGGGAATTTGGCAAGTTCTTGGCGCAGATAGTCGTGCCTTCCAGTGGATCGAGCGCAATATCAACCTCAGGCCCACTGCGTGTTCCAACTTCCTCACCAATGTACAGCATTGGTGCTTCATCGCGCTCGCCTTCGCCGATAACAACAGTTCCCGCGATGGGCAGGCGATTCAATTCCTGACGCATTGCATCTACAGCAGCCTGATCGGCTGCCATTTCATCACCGCGCCCGCGCAGGCGAGCGGCGGCAACGGCTGCACGCTCGGTTACACGAACCAGCTCAAGGGTCAAAATACGATCGAGGCCTACATCAGTCTGGTCGGAAGTTTTCGGCATAGTTTTTCCTGCTTTTGTGGATATGGCCGCATTTCAAGATCAGCAATGCGGCTTTAGTAGCATCGCTATGCAAATCTTTTGTCAAAGTCGCAACCACGCGGCAAGGGCTTGAGCCGAAGAAAAGCCACTTGCCGAAAAAGCTAATCGATTAAACGCACTATGCCGGTTTTTAACCCGCTCTTTCAATACGAATCATCTGGGGTTTATCGGTTGCGTGACCATCCTTGACGATTCCTTCGAGAGCTTTTTTAACCGCGGCTTCCGTCGTTTCGTGCGTTACCAGAATGACTGTCTTGGTCGCCTCTGCCTGGCTATTGGCACTTTGCCGCTGCACAATCGATTCAAGCGAAATATCATTATCTGCCATGCGTTTTGCGATCGCAGCGAACACACCTGCCCGGTCATGGACAGTCAGGCGGATAAAATACCCCCCCTCATGGGCACGCATTTTAGCACGCTTATAGGGTGCTAGCGCTTTCGCAGGTGTGCCAAAAACAGGGCCATGCTGAAAACCAGGTCGGCTTTTCGCGATATCAGCTAAATCGCCGATAACCGCAGATGCCGTTGCCGCTCCACCAGCCCCAGGGCCGGATAGCAACAGTTCACCCAGGAGATCTGTTTCGATAGCGACGGCGTTGGTAACGCCGTGGACCTGTGCGATAACCGATTCAACCGGCACCATCGTGGGATGCACACGCTGTTCAATGCCGCTTTCAGTCTTCAACGCAACGCCAAGCAACTTGATGCGATAACCAAGTTCGTCGGCAGCCTTGATATCTGCCAATGATATATTGCTGATACCTTCCAGATAAATGTCATCTGCTGCAATCTGCGTTCCAAACGCGAGGCTCGTCAGGATTGCGAGCTTGTGTGCTGTGTCATTTCCTTCGATGTCGAATGTCGGATCAGCTTCCGCATAGCCAAGGCGTTGTGCATCGGCGAGACAGTCCTCAAAAGAGATACCCTCGTCCCACATCCTTGTAAGGATATAGTTGCAGGTGCCGTTCATGATGCCGTAAACGCGCGAAACCGTATTGCCCGTCAATGATTCGCGAAGCGCTTTAATGACTGGGATACCGCCTGCTACGGCAGCTTCAAAGTTTAACAGCACGCCTTTTTCTTCAGCGATCTTGGCGAGATAGACACCATGCTTTGCTAATAGCGCTTTGTTTGCAGTGACGACGTGCCGTCCCGATTTAAGGGCTGCTTCAACAGCTGCCCGAGCCGGCCCCTCGTCGCCGCCGATCAACTCGATAAAAACATCAATCTCATTCGATTTGGCCAGCTCAACCGGATCATCGAACCAGGTCGCCGCTGAGAAATCCACACCACGATCACGCTTGGCATCACGCGCTGACACTGCCGTGACGATAATCTGCTTCCCGCACTGACGGGTGAGCATTTCACCCTTGTCCTGCAAAATTTTCAGAACCGAGGCACCAACGGTACCCAATCCGGCGATTCCTACGCGCAGTGCTTCACTCATCGTTCACTTCCTTGGATTTTCATTAAAGCGGCGCCAGACAGCGCCGCTGATTCCGCTTCGGTCTACGCCAACTTAACGGCGCGCATTCAGCGGAATAACATTATGTAGTTTTTCGTCAGCGGTGCTGAGGAAACGCTTCAGATTACGGGCAGCCTGACGAATACGATGCTCGTTCTCCACCAGCGCGATGCGGATGTAATCATCCCCGTGTTCGCCAAAGCCGATACCAGGCGCGACGGCGACATCCGCATGCTCAATCAGAAGTTTGGAAAACTCCAACGAACCAAGACTGCGGAACTTCTCCGGTATTGGTGCCCAAGCAAACATTGTCGCTGCAGGAGCTGGTATGGGCCAACCAGCGCGGCCGAAACTTTCCACCAGAACATCGCGGCGATGTTTGTAGATGGCGCGAACCTCAGCAATATCTGAGCCATCACCGTTCAGCGCAGCGGCGGCTGCGACCTGAATAGGGGTGAAAGCACCATAATCGAGATATGATTTGACCCGCGTCAGCGCTGAAATCAGCCGCTCATTACCAACCGCGAATCCCATACGCCAACCGGGCATGGAAAATGTCTTCGACATCGAAGTAAATTCAACGGCGACATCAATAGCGCCTGGAATCTGCAGTACGGATGGCGGTGGCGCATCGTCAAAGTAAATTTCCGAATATGCCAAATCCGAAAGAATGATGATTTCGTTCTTCCGGGCAAAAGCTACCACGTCCTTGTAGAAATCAAGCGAAGCAACGTGAGCCGTAGGATTGGACGGATAGTTCAGGATCAATGCCAGCGGCTTTGGAATGGAATGGCGGATACCGCGTTCCAAAGCCGGGATGAAATGATCGTCCGGCATTGCAGGAATCGAGCGAATAACACCGCCGGACATGATGAAACCGAATGCATGGATTGGATAAGTGGGATCTGGGCAAAGAACGACATCACCGGGCGCAGTAATGGCTTGCGCCATATTTGCGAAACCTTCCTTCGAGCCGAGGGTCGCTACGATCTGCGTGTCCGGATTAAGCTTTACTCCGAAACGGCGCTCATAATAGGCGGCCTGTGCGCGGCGCAAACCTGGAATACCCTTTGATGACGAATATCGATGCGTGCGCGGATCCTGAACAGCCTCGCACAATTTATCTACAACACTCTGAGGAGTTGGAAGATCGGGATTGCCCATACCAAGATCAACAATGTCCGCACCCGCCGCTCGCGCACTGGCCTTCAGGCGATTAACCTGCTCGAAAACATAAGGCGGGAGGCGGCGAACTTTATGAAATTCTTCCATATTTTTGGGTCCGGTTAAAAATAGCTGCAATGGGCGTGCGCTATACACCTAAACGGAACCACGGTCGAGAGATCATTGTGATGAGACGCTCGTTCATCTCATCACGAAACGGGGGATGGCGGTCTATCAAAAAACTTAAAAGCCAGACCACCCGGAGGTGGTCTGGCTCTAACTTAGAACATTTTGGTAAAAGGCGAACTTCAGGCCTTCAGATTATTATGGGGCTTTTACCGGTGCCTTACCCAATTCGTCGCTAACAAAACCAAAGGTTTTTGAAATATTGCCACCCAATGTTGTTGCTGCGCCGATGATGGCGACGGAGATTAGAGCTGCAATAAGACCGTATTCAATTGCAGTCGCGCCGGATTCGTCCTTGAGGAAACGTGTGATGAGAGTTGTCATGTGCCTGTCCTGTTTTAAAATATAATTGGTTTCGTTGAACCGTCGTGAACATAGGGTGACAGGAATTGAGCACGCATTAATGGAGATGGTTACCAAAAACTATCTGATTTTATTGCTTAATCGGCCTTTACTGCGCATGATTAAATATAATTAAAATTCGCTGCTGAAATGGTTGCGCTTGGCAAATCCTCCGGCATCCATCGGATTCCGGAGGAATAATCAGGTCGGCCTGCATACGCCGAAACCAAGCGGGCTTTATTTCGTCGTATAGCCGCCATTTACGAGAATAGTCTGTCCGGTCATCCACCAGCCCTCCGACACCATGAAGCGGATATAGGGCACGATATCTTCAATGTCGGTGAGTCCTGTCTTGGAGAACTTTGAGAGCGCAGCAGCCGTTTTGTGATAAGCGACAGCATCTTCACCTTCAGCGGGATAGAAAAACGGCGTGTCCATTGGGCCTGGACCAATCGCCGTCACCGAAATGCCTCGCTCACCAAATTCCTTCGAGGCTGCCCGCGTGAATTGCTCCACGGGCGCCTTAGTCCCCGCATAGGCTGCGTAAAATGGCGTAAACGCTCCCAGCAGCGAAGTGACAAGCGTACAAATCTTTCCGTTATCGTTGAGATTTTTGCCTGCTTCCTTGAGGAAGAAAAAAGCGGTCTTGGCATTAACTGCGCTCATCTCGTCATATTCAGATTCTGAAATCTCTGCGATAGGCTTCTTCAACACCTTGCCCACGGTGTTAATAGCAATATCTGGACGCCCTATCGCATTGACCACATCATCGAAAAGCTTTTCCATGGCGCCTGCAGTCGTCAAGTCGGCTTGAAACGCCACCCCTGTCGAACCCGCAGCCTTGATTGCAGCCAAGGTTGCCTCCGCATCTGTCTTCGTCGCCAAGCTGTTATAGTGCACAGCGATTGATTTGGCTCCATGTGCAGCCAGATCGCGAGCGATCAACCCACCGAGGTTCTTTGCGCCACCTGCGATGATGATAGTTTTTCCTTTGATCCCGTGATCAGGCATGTGTCGGCTCCTTTTGGTGCGCTCACATCATGCGGGCGCTTTCAGGTAACCAGAATATAGGCTAGGTTTTCTGGATAAAGCTGGAGAATTGGACATCACCTGTCAGAATTTCCGCACAATGGGGCGACAGCAATTTGGATCGTATTGACCTCTTCCGCATCTTCTCTCGGGTCGTAGAGTGCTCAAGCTTCACACGCGCGGCTGACACGCTCGGCGTTCCGCGATCTTCGGTTTCAGCGGCGATCGCAGAACTTGAGGGACGAGTCGGCGCCCGCCTCCTCCATAGGACCACGCGCAAGGTATCCCCTACTCAGGACGGCACTGTTTTCTATGATCGCTGTCAAAGGCTCATTTCCGACGTAGAAGACGCCGAAAACCTTTTCAAGCAAACAGCAGCTCAGCCGTCGGGAAAGCTCAGAATCGATGTGCCAGGTCGGATCGGGCGATTGATTATCGCGCCTGCACTTCCGGACTTTCTTGATCGATATCCACAAATCCACATTGATCTCGGTGTTACGGATCGCGCGGTCAATCTTGTAGAAGATAATATCGATTGTGTGCTCCGCGTTGGACCCCTTTCAGACTCAAGCTTGATAGGCCGGACCATCGGCGCATTGCCGCTGATAAATGTTGCAACCCCGGAATACCTGAAGCGGTTTGGCATTCCTGATTCTCCAGCCGAACTACATTCTCACTGGGCCGTAAATTACGCATCTCCGTCCTCCGGGCGTACGACGGAGTGGGAATGGACTGAAAATGGCGAGCAATTTGCTTTGCAAATGCCCAGCCGCGTCACCGTAAACAGCGCTGAGGCCTACATAGCCTGTTGTTTAGCAAGCCTCGGACTCATTCAGATTCCAGCCTATGATGTCCGTGCCCATATTAATGCTGGTGATCTTGTCGAAGTTTTACCCGAATATCGAGCAGCTCCCATGCCCATGACCTTGCTCTATCCCCATCGCCAACACCTCTCGCGGCGATTAAAGGTTTTTGCGGATTGGCTTGAGGAGCTTCTAAAGCAAGACTGCTTGCGACCCAGCTAAAATATATTGAGCACGAGCGGGAATCGACGCCGGCCACGCGATCAGCCATTTTTCAAATTGGTGTTTTAGAAGTCCGGGAAGTATCGAATGCGGCGGGGCCCGCCACTTTTCCAGTAGTCAAACAATATTTGATTTGTCTAAGGGAAAAGTGGCGCGAGTGACGGGGCTCGAACCCGCGACCTCCGGCGTGACAGGCCGGCACTCTAACCAACTGAGCTACACCCGCGCACTTTCGTACCGAACAATTTGTCCGGCGTGAGCGGTCGTTTAAGGGGTTCGCGGGAGAGTGTCAAGCGCAAGTAGCCATGAAAAATGCGATTGTGAAAAACTCTTCAAACAATTCATAAAAGTGCTACATCCCCTCTTGCCAATGTCGTTCGAAACGCCTAAACGCTCCGGAACACACCCTGTGAGGGGCGATTAGCTCAGTTGGTAGAGCGCTTCGTTTACACCGAAGATGTCGGGAGTTCGAGTCTCTCATCGCCCACCATTCCTTTCCAAGATAAGAAATGTTGCACACGGCCTAGCGGCCTGATCGCATGTGTGTTCTGGCAGTATTCTGCCTTCTTGAAGCAATCATCTACCGGACAGTGCTCTTTAACCGGCGATGCGCACCCCTGTAGCGCTGGTCGGGTATTTTGTGTTGCGATCACCAGAATCATATCACCCTATGACCATCTTTAACGGAATGCGAAGCAAGACCGTCAGCAAGCGTCAAGCTTAGAGAGGGGCTATGGAATCAAAATGGCCGGGTAATCGCTTACCCGGCCATCTTTGAACGTGTCAGATGCTAATGGGCGATCTGCGCAGCGGCGTCATCTTCGACAGCCGGAGTTGGAACATGAGCGGGTTCAGTCCACTCGATAGGTTCCGGCTGGCGAATCAAGGCGTGTTTGAGAACTTCATTGGCATGTGAGACAGGTATGATCTCAAGGCCATTCTTCACATTATCCGGAATCTCTGCCAGATCCTTGGCATTCTCCTCCGGAATCAGAACCGTCTTGATACCACCACGCAGAGCAGCCAACAGTTTCTCTTTCAGCCCACCGATAGGCAGCACCCTGCCCCGCAAGGTAATCTCACCAGTCATAGCGATATCTTTGCGAACCGGAATACCGGTCAATATCGACACAATGGCAGTCACCATCGCAATACCGGCCGATGGTCCATCCTTAGGCGTAGCACCTTCCGGCACATGCACGTGGATATCGCGGCGATCGAATAATGGTGGCTCAACTCCGAAATCAATGGCGCGCGAACGGACATAGGATGCCGCCGCCGAAATTGATTCCTTCATCACATCACGAAGATTACCTGTAACGGTCATGCGGCCCTTGCCGGGCATCATGACACCTTCAATGGTCAGCAATTCGCCGCCCACCTCAGTCCAGGCAAGCCCGGTAACGACACCAACCTGATCTTCACCGTCGATCTGGCCGAAGCGGAACTTCTCGACACCAAGATAATCATCAATGTTGGCTGCCGTCACCTTCACCGATTTCTTCTTGGACTTCAGAATTTCCGTAACCGCCTTACGAGCAAGCTTCATCAACTCGCGCTCAAGACTACGCACGCCCGCTTCCCGCGTATAGCTGCGGATAATGGCGCGGATAGCATCCTCAGAGACCGAGAACTCCTTAGGCTGCAACGCATGATCCCGAATTGCCTTGGGCAACAGGTGCCGTTTGGCGATTTCCAGCTTCTCATCTTCGGTGTAGCCGGCAATACGAATGATTTCCATACGATCCATCAAAGGACCCGGAATGTTCAACGTATTGGCGGTCGTCACAAACATCACGTTCGAGAGATCATATTCGACCTCAAGATAGTGATCCATGAAGGTTGAGTTCTGTTCCGGATCGAGCACCTCGAGCAATGCGGAAGACGGATCGCCGCGGAAATCCTGCCCCATCTTGTCGATTTCGTCGAGCAAGAACAGCGGGTTTGACTTCTTCGCCTTCTTCATCGACTGAATGACCTTGCCGGGCATAGAGCCGATATAAGTGCGGCGATGGCCGCGGATTTCGGCCTCGTCACGCACGCCGCCCAGTGACATACGGACATATTCGCGTCCAGTTGCCTTGGCGATCGAACGAGCCAGTGACGTCTTGCCGACGCCGGGAGGACCAACGAGGCAGAGGATAGGGCCCTTGATCTTGGTCGAACGTGCCTGCACCGCCAAATACTCGACAATTCGGTCCTTGACCTTATCCAAACCATAATGTTCGGCATCCAGCACTTCATCGGCAAGGTTGAGATCGTTCTTGACCTTCGACTTTTTGCCCCACGGAATGGACAGCAACCAGTCGAGATAGTTGCGAACAACCGTCGCCTCAGCGGACATCGGGCTCATCTGACGCAGCTTCTTGAGCTCGGCATTGGCCTTTTCACGGGCCTCCTTCGAAAGCTTCGTCTTTTTGATGCGATCTTCCAGTTCAGCGGCCTCGTCACGGCCATCTTCGCCGTCACCGAGTTCCTTCTGAATGGCCTTCATCTGCTCGTTCAGATAGTATTCGCGCTGGGTCTTTTCCATTTGGCGCTTAACGCGCGAGCGGATACGCTTTTCCACCTGAAGAACCGAAATTTCGGATTCCATGAACGACATCGCCTTTTCCAGCCGTGCACGCACGGACAGAATGGACAACATATCCTGCTTCTCAGGAATCTTGATTGCCAGATGCGATGCAACGGTATCCGCCAGCTTCGAATAGTCCTCGATCTGACCCGCAGCACCAACAACTTCAGGCGAAATCTTCTTATTGAGCTTTACGTAATTCTCAAAATCCGACACCACCGAACGGGCAAGCGCCTCGACCTCAACCGGATCTTCCTCCGGTTCAGCCAGCGTTGTTGCATTGGCTTCGTGATAGTCGGTACGATCGTTGAAACTCGTAATTTCAGCGCGCGCAATGCCTTCGACAAGTACTTTCACCGTTCCGTCTGGCAATTTCAGCAATTGCAAGACGTTAGCGATTGTGCCCACCGTGTAGATTGCGTCGGCTTGGGGATCGTCATCCGCCGCGTTTTTTTGTGTGGCAAGCAGTATCTGCTTGTCGACGCCCATCACTTCTTCAAGGGCGCGAATTGACTTTTCGCGTCCAACGAAGAGCGGGACGATCATGTGAGGGAAGACAACGATATCGCGCAACGGCAAAACGGCATAAAGCCCGTTCTCGCCACCCGCCGGAGTCTTCTTGCTTGCAACCGTCATTTCAATGTCCTTTCTCAGACCATTCGGTCAGATCACCGCGTCCGGGCACCCTTTTGGTTGCATGAATTCCCGAAAATGGATGGGAGAAAACTCCAATCCCGGAGCCATGCTAGAGCGGCGTACTACCAGTTATGCGGCTTACCTATTACTTGGAGTGGCAACCCTCCTGTTTCAAGTCACCGGGCTCCAAGCGTCTTCACAGAATCGTAATCTATCCTGCGCTCCGGATGGGTGGAGCGCAATCTTTTGCGACGCCGTACACAGCTTTGAAAACAGAAAAGCTCCGCACAACGCGGAGCTCCTCGTTATTTTGCGCTATTTCCGAAGGATTACGCGGAAACATTGCCTTTTTCTTCCTTGCGTTCAGCATAGATATAGAGCGGACGTGAATTGCCCTCTACCACATCGCCCGAGATGACGACTTCCTGAACGCCATCCAACGTCGGCAGTTCGTACATCGTATCAAGCAGGATTTTCTCCATGATCGAGCGCAAGCCGCGAGCACCGGTCTTGCGGGCGATCGCGCGCTTTGCAATTGCCTTCAATGCATCCTCATGGAAGGTCAGCTCGACATTCTCCATGTCGAACAGACGCTGATATTGCTTTACCAAGGCGTTCTTTGGTTCGGACAAAATCTGCACCAGAGCGACCTCGTCGAGATCCTCCAACGTTGCGATAACAGGCAGACGACCAACAAATTCGGGGATAAGACCAAATTTCAGCAGATCTTCCGGCTCAAGTTCGCGGAAGATTGCGCCAACACGGCGATCATCCGGTGCCTTGACTGCCGCGCTGAAGCCAATCGACGTCTTTTCACCACGAGCGGAAATGATCTTGTCGAGCCCGGCAAATGCACCACCACAGATGAAGAGGATGTTCGTCGTATCCACCTGCAGGAACTCCTGCTGGGGATGTTTGCGACCACCCTGCGGCGGCACGGAAGCGACAGTGCCTTCCATGATCTTCAACAAAGCTTGTTGAACACCCTCACCCGATACGTCGCGCGTGATCGAAGGATTGTCCGACTTGCGGCTGATCTTGTCGACTTCATCGATGTAAACAATACCGCGCTGCGCCCGTTCGACATTGTAGTCGGCGGACTGAAGCAGCTTCAGGATAATGTTCTCAACATCTTCACCGACATAGCCGGCTTCTGTCAGCGTCGTCGCGTCTGCCATCGTAAACGGCACATCAATGATGCGGGCGAGCGATTGCGCCAGATAGGTTTTGCCGCAACCAGTTGGACCAACCAAAAGAATGTTGGACTTCGCCAATTCGACTTCATTGTTTTTCGATGCGTGGGCCAACCGCTTGTAGTGGTTATGGACCGCGACAGATAGAACACGCTTGGCATGGTTCTGGCCAATGACATAATCATCCAGAACAGCCATGATTTCCTGCGGCGTCGGGACGCCTTCACGAGATTTCACCATCGAGGATTTGTTTTCCTCGCGGATGATGTCCATGCACAATTCGACGCATTCATCACAGATGAAAACAGTCGGGCCCGCAATCAACTTGCGAACTTCGTGCTGGCTCTTCCCGCAAAACGAGCAATAAAGCGTATTCTTTGAATCGCCGCCGCCGTTGCTGACTTTGCTCATTGCAGTTTCCTTTCAGTATCGGCCCCTCCTCTTGCGGGGGCCGCCACTTCCGTTAGTTGGAAGTGATTCGATCAATTATTGGTAGAATAAGCTCTGCAAACTCACCAATAACTTAACGTAGCGTCTGCTCGTCTCTATGCAAGCCGCTTATGTGGCAGAAAGTCCCCACATGGGTCAAAAAAAGTTCATTTTCGACCCATGCGGGCAATTTAGCCGGTTACTTTGCGTCGCCTTCGACCGCAGCACGCGATTCAAACATCTTGTCGACCAATCCGAAATCAAGTGATTCCTGTGCCGTCATAAAGTGATCACGGTCCAGAGTACGCTCGATTGTCTCGTAATCCTGGCCTGTATGTTTAACATAAATCTCGTTGAGGCGGCGCTTCATCTTGATGATATCCTGCGCGTGACGCTCAATATCGGAAGCCTGCCCCTGGAAGCCGCCCGATGGCTGATGAAGCATGATGCGGGCATTTGGGAGGACGAAACGCATATCCTTTTCGCCAGCAGTCAGCAGCAGCGAACCCATCGATGCGGCCTGACCGAAACAAAGGGTTGATACGGCAGGACGAATGAACTGCATCGTATCGTAAATCGCCATGCCCGATGTTACCACACCGCCAGGCGAGTTGATGTACAGGTTAATTTCTTTTTTCGGATTTTCCGACTCAAGGAACAGCAACTGCGCGCAGATCAGCGTCGCCATTCCATCTTCGATTGGTCCGGTAATGAAAATAATGCGTTCTTTCAGCAGGCGCGAAAATATATCATAGGCCCGCTCGCCCCGATTGGTCTGCTCGACGACCATTGGAACAAGATTCATAGCTGTTTCGATTGGATCTCTCATCGGTGGGCCTCAGCTTTTAAGAGAATATGAGGCTGGAAGCGCCTCAGATTCGTGGAACAAGGATTCGTTACATAGGGTGTTGGCACCCGTTTCCGCAAGATGTTCGCGTCAGGATGCCGGTTCAATATGAAGGTGAATGGCCCGAGATTAATAAGTCTCTGCCCTCAGCCAACGCTTTAATAGCGGAACATCACCGTTTTCGACGGTTTGTGCGACACGGCGGCCAACGGCAGCGCCAAATTTATACCCATGGCCCGAACAGGCCGAAACGATGATGCATTTACCCATTTCTGTCGCAAAAAAACGTTCATCGGAGGTGAAAGTATAAGCGCAAGTCACAACATTCGTGACGCGATATTCGTTGATGCGCTTTAAAGGTGGAGCGAAAAGATCGCGGATGGTTTCACCTTCCCCCTCGACCGGGACGCGATCAAGATCGGCACTGGGTGTTTTGCGCTTGTGGAGGCCGGAACCAAACTTCAAACCACCGCCACCGCTAGGCGGGAGAATATAGCCGTCTGTACGCCCACCCACATCAAGAACCACAGGTGACGCATCCCATGCGGCCTTCAAATCTGCCGGTGGATCGAGATAAACAACGGCAGTGCGATAGGTTGTCAAATCTTTAGTGATGTCCGGAAAAAGCTTTGTAACCCAAGCGCCGGCAGTCACGACGACCTTGTCCGCCGTCAACTTTGTGCCATCAGCAATGGTAACCGAACCATTTTCAGTATCGACGGCAATAACTTGGGTATTTTCAAGGACTTCTGCACCATTTTCGCGCAGCCAGCGCAGCATATCGGTCGCAATTTTCTTACAATGCAAAGCACCACCTTCCGGCGAGAAGAACGCATATCGAAAGCTTCCTTCTTCAAGGTATGGATAGCGCTTTAGGGCTTCAATAGAATCATAAATTTCAAGGGGATAGCCACCATTCTCGAGGCCTTCCCTATATTCGTCCGCTTCGTCTCCAGCCTCGCGCGATACAGCGATAAAACCACGCGAATCCAGATGAACAGCCCCAATGTCCGCCCAAAGCTCCCCCCATGCCTCATAAGCTTCGGAGATAGCATTGGCATATCCGCCCGCAGCACCGTAGGCGCGTCTTATGATACGGTGATGATCGCCTGAAGCTGCCAGTGGATTGGGAATGGCTCCCTGTTCGATAAGCGTGACGGAATGCCCCGCCTTCGTCAACGACCAAGCTGAAGACAGGCCACCAATACCAGCCCCAACAATAATGATTTTCATGATAAGACTCTGTTTTTACTGACCTTCTGCAAGGCTAACGAACATGTCATCATTCGTCAAAGTCTTATCACATATTCTTTTCTTGTGGTTTCGATCACTTCCCATGTTCCGCGAAAACCCGGGCGCAACACGAAACTGTCACCGGCCTGGATATGATGCTCGCCCCCACCATCCTCGGTAATAATCGAGCGGCCCGAAAGGATGTGGCAATACTCCCATTCATCATAAGCAATGCGCCATTTACCGGGCGTTGCTTCCCAGATTCCGGCATAGATGCCGCCATCAGATTCGTCACAGTTCCAAGTCCGGAATTGCGGGTCTCCGGCAATAATGCGGTCTGGCTTGGGTGCTCCATGTTCCGGATCAATATCGCCAAAGTCTATTTTCACTAGGTTTGTCATAGGCTTACACTTTCGCCAAGGCCTGATCGAGGTCAGCAATAATATCGGTGACGTTCTCAATGCCAATAGACAGGCGCACAACATCAGGGCCCGCACCGGCAGCAATCTTCTGCGCATCACCCAACTGACGGTGGGTGGTTGAAGCCGGGTGAATAACCAGTGACTTGGTATCGCCGATATTTGCCAGATGGGAAAAAAGCTCAAGGTTTTCAACGAGCTTCACTCCGGCATCATAGCCGCCCTTCAGACCGAATGTAAAAACAGCACCACCGCCATGAGGGGAGTATTTCTTCTGAAGCGCATTATAGGGATCGTCCGGGAGACCGGCATAGCTGACCCAGCTGACTTTCGCGTGAGATTTCAACCACTTAGCGACTTCGAGCGTATTGTCTACATGACGCTGCATACGCAGCGGCAAGGTCTCGATACCGGTGGCAATCAGGAATGCATTGAAGGGTGAAAGAGCCGGGCCAAGATCGCGAAGACCAAGAACGCGCGCAGCAATGGCAAAGGCAAAATTGCCAAAAGTTTCGTGGAGAACAATGCCGTTATATTCCGAACGAGGCTCGGAAAGCAGCGGGTAATTACCGGATTTCGACCAGTCAAACGTGCCGCCATCGACAATGATCCCGCCCATGGAATTGCCATGGCCGCCCAGAAACTTCGTAGCAGAATGTATAACAATATCAGCACCATGCTCGATTGGCCGGATGAGATAGGGTGATGCCAAAGTGTTATCCACAATGAGCGGAATTCCATGCCTATGGGCAATTTCCGCAATGGCAGAGATATCAGAAATGATACCGCCGGGGTTGGCAATGCTCTCGATGAAAATGGCTCTGGTGCGTTCATCGATCTGCGCTTCAAAAGCCGTGGGATCAGTGCCGTCAGCCCAGCGAACACGCCAGTCAAAAGATTTGAACGACTGGCCGAATTGATTGATCGAACCGCCATAAAGCTTGTTGGAAGCGACAAAATTATCGCCAGGCTGCATCAACGTATGAAACACCAGAAGCTGTGCAGCATGACCCGATGCAACCGCCAATGCGGCCGTACCACCTTCAAGCGCTGCAACACGTTCTTCCAGTACGGCATTGGTTGGATTGGTAATTCTCGTATAAATGTTGCCGAAAGCCTTGAGACCAAAAAGAGAAGCGGCATGGTCAGCATCGTCGAAGACGAACGCGGTCGTCTGGTAGATTGGAGTTGCCCGCGCCCCGGTCGCCGGGTCTGGCTGTGCTCCGGCGTGAACTGCCAATGTTTCAATTCCGGGTGCACGATTTGCCATATTCCAATTCCTCCAAAGCAAGTGATGGAGGCAAGCTAGGGGATAGTCGAGCCCCCGCCAAGGAAAGATTTTTCAATCGGCAAAGTTTGCCAGACTCAACCGGCCACAACTAAATTGCATCTCCAGATTTCAAATTTTGAGCAATTTTCGGCAGTTTTTGGGTAAGATTGCTGTGCTTTGCAGGAAATTGGTGTGGTTTCGTTGAAATGCGGTCCGAATATCGATGAATTTGATTCAAGCCTCGGCTTACTTCAGACGGTTCAATCCGAAACTCTGAAAGCCTTTTCCAAGAATTGGCTTTTTGGAAGAAAGAACCCGCGAGTTCACTCCGCTCCATCCGATTTCGCCACAAAGACGCGCATATTCAATTTTCGGGCAGCGGTTCATGACCACCTGAATTCCCGCCGCCTCCGCTTTTCGCGCAGCCTCGTCATTGCGTACCGTAAGTTGTGTCCAGATGACTTTCGGCAAAGGGTTGAGCGCCAGAACTTCATCGACAATGGCAGGGACAGCATCGGAAGCGCGAAACACATCGACCATATCAATGGGCTCCGGAATATCCGCCAAACGTGCATAAGTCAGTTGCCCGAGAATGTTTTTCCCGGCTTGTCCCGGATTGACGGGGATAACCTGATAGCCTTTTGCAAGGAGATATTTCATCACAAAGAAACTCGGCCTCACCTCATTGGCCGAAGCGCCAACCATGGCGATAATTTTAACAGACGAGAGAATGCCGCGAATATAATCGTCGGGGTAGTGGTCGTGATCCATGCCGCTCACTCGCCCGTCCATTCGGGTTTGCGTTTTTCCATAAAGGCACCGATGCCCTCTTCGGCATCCCGGGCCAGCATATTTTCAACCATAACCTGCGCCGTGTAATCATAGGCGCTGGCAAGGTCCATTTCTGCCTGTTTGTAGAATGCTTCCTTGCCGATTTTCAGTACCAAAGGTGATTTGGCTGCAATGGCTTGAGCATATTTCCTGACAATCTGATTCAGATACTCCTGTGGCACAACCCGGTTTACCAGTCCAAACTCGCGCGCAGTTGAAGCATCAATGGTTTCGCCGGTCAGCAGCATTTCCATAGCCTGTTTGCGCGACACATTGCGCGACAGCGCGACCATCGGCGTCGAGCAAAAAAGACCGATATTTACGCCCGGCGTGCAGAAGGTGGATTTGTCTGAACAAACTGCCAGATCGCAAGAGGCAACCAGTTGACATCCGGCGGCGGTTGCAAGCCCGTCAACGCCAGCAATCACAGGTTTTGGATGGCTGACGATAGCCTGCATCAATTCCGCGCATAAGCGCATGGTTTGTTCGAAAAAGGCACGGCCACGATCTTCGTCGGAGCGATGGCTCGACAATTCCTTGAGGTCGTGGCCTGCCGAAAACAATTTCAGCGATGAATCGATAACGATAACGCGAACTGCCTTGTCTTCTCTTGCCGATCGAAGGTGTTCCAATAGCAATTGCATCATCGCAATCGACAAAGCGTTGGCCGGAGCGTTTTGCAATGTCAGACGCAATATGCCGTCCAACAGCTCATGACCGACAATAGGGCTAACCTGCCCTTCCTTGCGGATGGCGTGAACTTCTCCCATGGCATTCCTCGTACTTATGTGGCCTCGTTGCTTATTGCTGCCGTACCCACTGATTATAGAATGGCTTCAATGAGCGCAAATGACGCTCTACGATTACGATATTTTCCAGCGACGGTCTGGCATTTTGAATCTGGGCCAGACCGCTTTTCAAGCCGTTGATTGCTTCTGCTTTTTGCTCGGGTGAGAGAGCAACCATTGTGGGAACCGAGGCGATGGCCTTTTCCACTTCCTGTTGGGGTTGTGGATGGGTGGCCCAATGATAGGTGACCATGATCGTGTTGTTTGTATCGAGCCAATCGGCATAGCTGGCAAAGCCGAATTCCCGCGCCTTCGCGTCAAGTATTGCGGTCCGGACGGATGCTTCATCGTCCTCATCAAGTTCGCGCTGTGCGGCGGCGACTGGCGCATAGCCATAAAGGAAACGCGTCACGATCTCTTCATTCAAAGCCACGGCCCGATCCGGCATTTGGTAGCGTTCTATAACAGGCGCCAAGGGCGGCGCGGGCCGCGTGGCGAAAAAACCCGCATACCCAACGGTGAGCAAAACAGAGGTGACAACTATTCCTGGCGGTTTCATAAAACGGCCCCATCCTTGTAAAGACCAAGCAGCGTCAATAGTAACAGTCTAAGTGTAAACAAAACAGCAAGGGAACAGCGATAATGGCTGCATTAATGAGCGCAAAAGCCCTGACAGCGTTTCTTGAAGAGGAGTTTCCGCAGGTTAACGCAGACGGCATTGCTTACACTGTTGTTGATGCCGGCGCTGGCTATGCTGTGATGCGTCTGGAGCCGACTGTGAAACATTTGCGCCCCGGAGGCACGGTGTCAGGGCCAACCCTGTTCGCATTGGCGGACATTACCGCCTATATGGCCATTCTTGCTCAAATCGGCCCTGTCGCGCTGGCTGTTACAACCAATCTGAACATCAATTTCCTGCGCAAGCCTGAAATTGGTCCCCTGGAGGCAAGAGCTACGCTTTTAAAACTTGGCAAGCGTCTTGCCGTGGTGGACATTGCCATTACCAGCGGGGCCAGCAGCGAACTGGTTGCCCATGCAACAGCAACCTATTCCATCCCGCCAAGAAGCTGATATTCGCCGCAAAGCAGATTGCATTTCTTCTCTGCGTGCTTCGACAAGCTCAGCATGAGTGGAGGTAATGATTGCATTACCTCCACTCAACGGAATAACATCTCCATGCGATCAATCCACGTCCCTCATGCTGAGCTTGTCGAAGCACGCAAAGCGTTCATGCCAACTTATAAGCGTCAGGCATTGCCGATCAAAATGCCTGTCGCCAGCACCAATCCGCCACCAAGCACAACCTGTATGGCAGCGCGGAAGAAGGGCGTTTCCATATATTTGTGCTGGATGAATGCAATCGCCCAAAGCTCGACGAAAACTACCAGCGCAGCAATTGTTGTTGCGGTCCAAAAATTGGTGATCAGATAAGGTAAGGCGTGGCCGAGCCCGCCGATTGTTGTCATCAGACCATTGGCAAGGCCGCGCTTGAGCGGTGACCCGCGTCCGGACAGCTTGCCATCATCATGCGCAGCCTCGGTAAAGCCCATGGAAATACCCGCACCAAGCGATGCGGACAGGCCGACGAGAAAAGTTTGCCAAGTGTCCTGCGTTGCAAAGGCGGCTGCGAAAATTGGCGCGAGCGTGGAAACGGAACCATCCATAAGACCCGCCAGACCAGGCTGGATATAGGTCAACAGAAACTGGCGGCGCTCCGTCTGCTTCTCTTCCTGCTGCACATCGTACGGCGTATGTTGCACACCAAGGCGATGCGCCAACGATTCATGGACTTTTTCGGCGACGGCCAGATCACCAAGCAGCTTGCGGGTTGAAGCATCGCTAACGAGTTTTACCGACTCCATATAGAAGCGATAGGCCTGCTCCTCCATTTTTTCCGCCATCTCACGGACCTTATCGATTCCGAGTGGGCGCAGGAGCCAGTCAGGTTTACGCTCGATATAGCCCCGCACATGTTCGCGGCGGATCAAAGGAATGCGGTTGCCGAACCGCTGAACATGAAGATCAATCAGCGCCTGGCGATGGCTGTTCTCCTCCTCCGCCATGTCTTCAAACACCTTGGCGCTTTGCGGAAAATCCTCCCGTAAACCATCCGCATAGGCGAGATAGATGCGCGCATCATCCTCTTCGGAGGAAATGGCGAGGGCTAAAATCTGCTGTTCCGACAAGGAAGCAAGGTCGTAACGGTGGTGACCAAAAAAACGGCTAAACATGGGATATTCCTAAATTAGAATAATTCTAAACTAGAGCGTTTGATCAAAAATTTCAAGGTAAGAGTTGGGTAGCCGTACAACCGCAGTGTGCCGATTAACTTGACCACAATCATCAATAAAATTGATAAACACTGTTGAAAAGGCCCGATAGACACGGTGCAGGCGCGGGAGTATGTTGCGCACCATTCAATTACCAGTGCCGGATTTCTTCATGACACTTACAGGTTTTATCGCCTATTCGGGCGCACTCGCTATTGCCGCAGCCATTCCTGGACCGGGCGTAACTGCCCTTGTCGCCCGCGCGCTGGGCTCTGGCTTCCGCTCTTCCCTGTTCATGTCCATCGGGCTTGTCCTTGGTGATCTTACCTATCTTACCGCGGTCGTACTGGGCCTTGCAGTTGTGGCGCAAACGTTCGGTACGTTGTTCCTGATCATAAAGTGGGCTGGCGTTGCCTACCTCACCTATCTGGCCTGGAAGCTGTGGACGACTGGCATTTCGACCGAGAGAATCGAAGCGAGTAAAAGCCGCAGCGGCAATATTTCAGCTATTCTAGCTGGACTGACGCTGACACTAGGCAATCCAAAAACCATGCTTTTCTACATCGCGCTGACACCGACGCTGGTTGATCTGAAATCCATTACTCTGGCTGACTATTCCATTCTCGCTGTCTTAACGGTGATTGTGCTGATGATTGTGCTCGTGCCCTATCTTGCGCTGGCCGCCAAGGCACGCGGTCTGCTCGCCTCTCCCCGCGCTCTCAAGCGTCTTAACCGTACAGCTGCCGCTTTTATGGCTGGCGCGGCATTGGCTATCGCTGGTCGCGCTGGCTGACTTGGATTCATATTCTAACAGGAATGGATTATTAGTTTAATTTTCCATTCCTCCCCGCCTTTGTGCACGTACCCGACTATGAATTTTCTGCCAAGAGCCATAAGATCGCGGCCAGAACAATTTCAATTCGGGAGAATATCATGAGCAGCGACACGCTACGCAAGCCGGGCCGTGGCCGTATCTACAACTCTATTGTCGATACTATTGGCGACACGCCGCTTGTGCGTCTCGACAAGTTCGCCAAGGAAAACGGCGTCGTTGCAAATCTTCTGGCTAAGCTTGAATTTTTCAATCCGATTTCCAGCGTCAAGGATCGTATCGGTGTTGCGCTGATCCAATCATTGGAAGATCAGGGCAAAGCTGTACCGGGAAAGACGGTTTTTGTGGAACCGACATCCGGCAATACAGGCATTGCACTCGCCTTTGCCGCCGCAGCAAAGGGCTATCGCCTTATCCTTACCATGCCGGAAACCATGTCCGTCGAGCGCCGCAAGATGCTCAAGTTGCTTGGTGCCGAATTGGTGCTAACGGAAGGCGCAAAGGGCATGATGGGCGCTATCGCCAAAGCCAATGAACTCGTTGAAACCACGCCGGGCGCAATCATTCCCGGCCAGTTCGACAATCCGGCCAATCCTGAAATTCATCGCAAGACGACAGCCGAGGAAATCTGGAACGATACGGACGGTGCGGTCGATATTCTCATTTCCGGCATCGGCACGGGCGGCACGATCACCGGCGTCGGTCAGGTGCTGAAGCAGCGTAAACCAAGTGTGCAGATCATTGCAGTCGAACCCAGAGATTCGCCCGTGCTTTCAGGCGGCAATCCCGGACCGCACAAGATTCAAGGAATCGGCGCCGGTTTTGCGCCGAGCGTGCTCGACACCCATATCTACGATGAGGTGGTCCAGGTTTCCAATGAGGATTCCTTTGCCAATGCAAGACTGGTCGCGCGTATTGAAGGCGTGCCCGTTGGCATTTCCTCAGGCGCGGCGCTGACAGCAGCGATCGAGGTTGGCAAGCGCCCGGAAAACAAGGGCAAGAATATCGTTGTGATCATCCCCTCCTTTGCCGAACGCTATCTTTCAACAGCACTATTTGACGGATTGGATGGCTCATGAAAACCGCCAATCACCCCCTAAAGGGAGAGGCTGGCGAACTTTAGGGGTGCCGCTTTAACTACGACAGATTGGCGAAACGTTCGATAGGCGGTTGCTCACGATGCTCCGCTTGCCATAAATCGTAATCAGCCTGCACGCCAAGCCAGACCTTTGCCCTGCCAATACCTGCACGCTCCAAGCGTACAGCAAGGTCTGGGCTTATGGGCGCATGACCATGCATAATGCGGGACAGGGTTTCACGCGCAAATCCTAGCCTGCGCGCAAGCTCGGTCACCGATATGGCAAGCGCTGGTAAAACATCCTCCAGGAGGGTTTGACCGGGATGCGGGGGATTAAACTGTCCCATGTCATTATTCCTCAATGATAATCCAGATAATCGACGAGTTCGACATCATTAAACCGGAAAATGATCCGCCAATTTCCACTGACGGAAATCGACCAAAAACCTTCCAGAGACCCCTTGAAGTCGGTGAAGTCTCCAGCCTGGAATAGAAAGATCCTCAGGTACGGAAGCGCGGTCGAGAAAGGCCAGTATTCGAGACAATCGCTTCACATGCGCAGCATTGATCTCCGGGTGGAACCCGTTTCAAAGAAAACCTCAAGTCCCTTATGGCGAAAACTTCTGATCATTCCTCGAATGTGATGTAATAGATCACATATCGCAACCAACGTCCGGTTGCAAGCTGCAAAAACAATGCGCCAAGATGTGGTAATATAATACCTTTCTTACAAGTTATTGATTTTGCTTACCTATTTATATTATATGTCGAAATTAACGACTTGACGCTCTCCATTTGAGCCTTTATTGAGACCCATGACTGCGGTGGGGCTTCCCGCCGTTTTTCATTGTTGTGCGGATTTCATGATCTTCACAACCCAAGCAACAAGAAAAGCCTTCTTTTATGAAGGATGATCTCAAGGACAACACAAATGGCTACCTTCACACAGAAGCCGGCAGATGTGACGAAAAAGTGGATCCTGATCGACGCGACGGATCTCGTCGTCGGCCGTCTCGCCACCATCGTCGCAAACATCCTGCGCGGCAAGCACAAAGCTACCTTTACCCCGCATGTTGACGATGGCGACAATGTCATCATCATCAATGCCGACAAGGTTGCCTTCACAGGCAAGAAGCTTTCGGACAAGATTTATTACTGGCACACCGGCCACCCAGGCGGCATCAAGGAACGTACAGCTGGTCAGCTGCTTTCCGGCCGTTTTCCTGAGCGTGTTGTCGAAAAGGCAGTTGAGCGCATGGTTCCACGTGGACCGCTCGGCCGTCGCCAGATGAAGAACCTGCGCGTTTATGCCGGTTCCAACCACCCACATGAAGCGCAGGCACCTGAAGTCCTCGACGTTGGCGCGCTGAATTCCAAGAACAAAAGGAGCGCATAAGAATGGCTGAGCTCAACTCGCTCGCAGAACTCGGTACAGCTGCTGCATCGACGCAGGCTGCTGCACCTGTTCATGTCCAGAAGCTCGATGCCAAGGGCCGTGCATATGCAACCGGCAAGCGTAAGGATGCGGTTGCCCGCGTCTGGATCAAGCCAGGTTCCGGCAAGATCGTTGTCAACGACAAGGAATATGGCGCATATTTCGCTCGTCCGGTTCTGCAGATGATCCTGCAGCAGCCAATCGTTGCTGCTAACCGCGCTGGCCAGTATGACATCATCGCTACCGTTGCCGGTGGTGGTCTTTCCGGTCAGGCTGGTGCTGTTCGTCACGGCATTTCCAAGGCCCTCACCTATTTCGAACCTGCACTGCGCGGCGTTCTGAAAAAGGGCGGCTTCCTTACACGCGACAGCCGCGTTGTAGAACGCAAAAAGTACGGCAAGGCGAAAGCCCGTCGTTCGTTCCAGTTCTCAAAGCGCTAATATCGCTTTATACGGACAGAACAGAAAGCGGGCCCTCGGGTCCGCTTTTTTGTTGCGCTGAGATATACTTGAGATAGCTTCGCCGCTGTGCGTGGTTCGACAAGCTCACCATGAGGAATCCGGGTTGCCTTCATCTGATGGGAACTCTTCGGGATATCCTACAAGATCGCCGGTTCAGGCGTCTCCCTTCCTCATGGTGAGCTTGTGGAACCACGTACAACAGAAATGCCAGAACTCCCGGAGTTGGAAAACCAATGCCCTCGAAATCCATCGATCATGCCTTTACAGCTCGCACGCTGACCAGCGCAGCGACTGATCCCACACATGCGGGCGCGCTCTCATTCATGCGCAGGCGCTATACCAAGAATCTCAATGGGGCAGAGGCTGTTATCTGGGGCATTCCATTTGATGCTGCAGTTTCCAATCGCCCTGGCGCAAGGTTTGGTCCGCAGGCAATCCGCCGGGCCTCGGCAATCTTTGACAATGACCCGCAATATCCCTTCCAGCGCGATCTGTTCGAAGATCTGGCCGTGATTGATTATGGCGATTGCCTGCTCGACTATGGCAATCATCAAAAGACACCGGCCACGATTGAGCGGGAAGCGGCCAAAATAATCAAATCCGGGGCGTTCCTGCTTTCGCTTGGCGGCGATCATTTCGTCACATGGCCGATCCTGAAGGCGCATGCGGCAAAACATGGACCGGTTGCTCTCGTGCAGTTCGACGCGCATCAGGACACTTGGTTCGATGATGGCAAGCGTATTGATCATGGTTCATTTGTTGGCCGTGCGGCACGCGATGGTGTTATCGATCCTGCCCATTCGATTCAGGTCGGTATCCGTACGCATGCGCCGGATGATTGCGGACTGAAGATCGTTTATGGCTACGAGGTTGAGGAGCTTTCGGCGGCGGAAATTGCCAGGCAGATCATCGCTCGCACCGCTGGCAAGCCGGTCTACCTGACCTTTGACATTGATTGTCTTGATCCGGCCTTTGCACCGGGAACCGGAACGCCCGTCGCAGGCGG
The DNA here is from genome assembly GCF_052044585.1 of Phyllobacterium sp. 22552. Taxonomy (NCBI): domain Bacteria; kingdom Pseudomonadati; phylum Pseudomonadota; class Alphaproteobacteria; order Hyphomicrobiales; family Phyllobacteriaceae; genus Phyllobacterium; species Phyllobacterium sp. 22552. The sequence goes on from NZ_JBQENG010000002.1 coordinate 177,941, forward strand.
CCCGTCATCGGCAAAGATTCTGTCGGTTCTGCGCCATCTGACCGATCTAAATATTATCGGTGCGGATGTAGTGGAGGTCGCCCCTGCCTATGATCATGCGGATGTGACGGCAATCGCAGGTGCCACAATAGCGATGTATTATTTAGGTATATTGGCCGAACAGAAGGCCAACCGATCAAATCCAACCTGATGGCTATCTGATGCGATTTTCTGTGCTTCCGGTGCTCATGGACAAGAACGTCCACTGCGCTCCGGTTCTCGAAAATCACCCCAGCTAACTCATCAGTTTAAATTTGATTTTCGGCAACCTCCCACATTGAATCCGCTTTTCTCGCTAACTATCTGAATTCAAAGCTTCCAAGGGTATTTTGATGAAACCGAAAATATTTATCGACGGCGAACACGGCACCACAGGTTTGCAAATTCGCACCCGGCTTGCGGGGCGCGATGATCTAGAAGTCATCTCCATTCCTGAAGCCGAACGGCGTAACAAGGATTTGCGCGAGGAGTTTCTGAAGGCTGCGGATGTGGCGATTCTTTGCCTGCCGGATGAAGCTTCAAAGGAAGCCGTTGCTATTCTCGAAGGAAACAATTCCACCAAGATTATCGACACGGCGACAGCGCACCGCGTTCACCCTGACTGGGTCTATGGCTTTGCGGAACTCGACAATGCGCAGCGCGAAAAGATCGCCAAAGCGCGGCTTGTCGCCAATCCCGGCTGCTATCCCACCGGCGCGATTTCGCTGATCCGCCCATTGCGTGATGCTGGCATATTGCCGGCCGATTATCCAATTTCGGTCAATGCGGTTTCGGGCTATACGGGCGGTGGCAAGCAGATGATCGCGCAGATGGAAAACCCTGACGCGCCAGACCATATCGCGTCCAATCATTTCCTCTATGCAATGCCACTCAAGCACAAGCATGTTCCGGAACTGCAGCTGCATGGTCGCCTTGACCGCAAGCCGATCTTCAGCCCGAGCGTTGGCCGCTTTGCCCAAGGCATGATTGTTCAGGTGCCGATCTATACGAGCGATCTTAACGGCAATGCTTCGATGGCGGATATCCACGCTGCGCTGACCGCTCATTATAACGGCCAGAATATTGTTCAGGTCGTATCGCTTGAAACAAGCGCCACCCTGCCCCGTCTAGACCCTGAAGAACTGCGCGATACGGACATCATGAAGCTCTACGTGTTCGGCACGGAAGGCTCCGGGCAGGTCAATCTCGTAGCCCTTTTGGACAATCTCGGAAAAGGCGCTTCGGGCGCGGCAGTGCAGAACCTTGATCTCATGTTGGGTCATGGCTGACAATCTTCTGCAAAGCCTGCCAGCCGAATGGTATCTTTCTGAACCCGAACTGTTCACAGAAACCCATACCAGCCGCATCATTATGGTGCGGTTGGAAAATGGTGAGCAGGCTGTGGTTAAGCAGTTGAATGCCACCGGCATGGAAAATGAGTTGCGTGGCGCGCACTATCTTGAATGGCATGATGGCCATGGGTGCGTGCGCGTGCTCAAGCAACAAGACAACAATCTCCTGCTGGAATATGGCGGCTCGCGCACCCTGCTCGATCATCTGAATGAACATGGCGATTCATCGGCAACATTGATCTTCACTGATCTATTCCAGCGATTGCAGGAAACCTATCGCAGTCAGAAACCGGTTTCACCGGATTTCGTGCCATTGCGGAAACAATTTTCCAGCCTTTTCAAGAAGGCAGAGAAGGACCGCAAGGCCGGTGAGCGAAGTATATTTGTAGACGTGGCCGCAATTGCAGACCGGTTGCTCGACAACCAACGTGATATTCAGCCGCTGCATGGTGACATACACCATGAGAACATTCTTTTTGGCAAACGTGGCTGGTTGGTTATCGACCCGCAAGCATTGCTGGGCGACCCGGCCTATGATGCCGCCAATATGTTTTACAATCCGGTGGAACGGACTGACCTGCGTACTGATCCGAAACGCGTGGCCACCATGGCGAAGATTTTCGAAGACGTGTTCAGGCGTGATCGCAAAGACTATCTGGAATTCGGCATGGCGCATGCATGCCTATCTGCTTCATGGCATGATGAAGACAAGAACCACGAAGAGCGAGATCGCAGCCTTGCCGTGGCGACGACTATCCGCGAGGTGCTCGCCTCAGCCGCCTGAACGTTTTACGAGTCTTGCTACCACGACGAATGTCATGACCCCCAGCATAGCGATAATGGCGACGACAAAGAGCGCTGCCGTCGGCCCGAAATGCTCAAGCAGAAATGCAAAAATGAAAGGCGCCACCGAAGAAACGATCAGGCGAGACGAGGTGATTTTGCCGAGAATTTCGCCATAGCCCTGATGACCGAACAACGCTAACGGCAATGTGCCCTGCACGATGCTGTTCAATCCCGATCCCATGCCAAACAGAATAGCGAACATGACCGCTCCGGCAATCAAAGGTATGGGTGCTGGCAGCAGCAACATCATGAATGCGAGTGGGATCATTACCGTGGAAACGATTGCGATGGTCATCGCAGAGAATCGGCCACCCATAAGCATATTGATGAGGCGGCTTGCAAATTGCGCCGGTCCAAACATCGTCCCGACGAAGACTGCGGAGGAAGCGCCTAGCCCAACCGCGCCGAGCACTGGTACAAAATGAATAAGCATTGATGAAAGCGAGAAGCTCGTCAGCGAAAAACCCATTGCCAAAAGAACAAGAGCAGTTTTGCGATCATCATATTGTAGCGAGCCGCCAGCCTCCATCGCATGGGGCGGTTGAGGCGAAGCATTGTGCGTCATCTTCGCCGAGCGCCGTGTCATTTGTGACAGCCAGAAGTGGATGGGGAAGCAGACTGCGACTTGCAAAACGGCGTAAAACAGGAAGATTTCGCGCCAAGTGAAGGTGTCCAAAAGTGCTGTGGCAAGCGGCCAGAACAGTGTCGACGAGAAACCGCCCATCAACGTCAAATAGGTTATCCGGCGCGGTGCGAGCTGTGGGTCTACTTGTACCAGCACGGCAAAGGCAGTGTTATAAAGGATGAAAGGCGTGGCTATGCCTGTTGTGACCAAAGCGGCCGCAAACATCCACCAATTGGTTGAGACAGCGCAAAAAACAAGGGAGAGCGCCGCAGCCAGTGAGCCGAGGGTCATGACGCGCCCTGCCCCAAACCTGTCTGCCCAGCGACCGGACCATGGCGATACAATGCCGCCAATCAACAGCGTTCCGGAAAACGCCGCAAACAGCCATTCTCGGGTCTGAGCAAACTCCTGCCCTACAACCGGAGCCAGAATACTGAAACTATAGAAAAGCGTACCATAACCGATGATCTGCGTGATACCGAGGCCAACTACCGTAGCCAGCGACCGCCTCGCACTGATGATCATAATTTTAGTTTCCGATATGCATGCTTAACAGGATTAGCGTCAGGACCTGCAAACTAACTGAGTCTCTCACTGTAAGCAGTCAGTTTCCTTGTACAATCTTCGTTTCAAGCGGATATGCGCCTTTTGTTGCGCGCCAATGCGCCACAGCAAAGCCAAGCAGAACAATTGCAAAAAGCTGATGAAGCAATCCGAGCCCGATCGGTACTTGCATAAGCAATGTGGTAATGCCGATTGCGGCCTGAGCAGCGACCAGCAGCGCGAAGAAAACTGCACGTCGGGCATGCGTTGTCTCAGGCGCCATGCGCGTGGTTGAGAAAGCATGCCAGATCGCCATGGCAAAGACGAAATAAGCAAAGAGGCGATGGACGAATTGCACAGTCTTCGGGTTTTCAAAGAAATTGTGCCAAATCGGCTGAATAGGAAACATGTCGCCCGGGATGATTGAGCCATCCATTAGCGGCCAGGTATTGTAGGACAGCCCCGCATCAAGGCCAGCAACGAGGGCGCCAAGATAAATCTGAATGAATACAAGCACGACCAGCCAGCCGGAAAAGCGCTGAATGGGGCGATCTGCCGGTTTTTCAGTATAGACCGCCAAACCTCTTGCCACGTACATGACGGCTGCGAAAATAATGCAAGCCAAAGTCAAATGTGTAGCGAGACGGTATTGGCTGACATCGACCCGAACAGCCAGCCCTGAGGCGACCATCCACCAGCCTACGGCACCTTGCAGACCGCCTAGCGCCAAAATACCAATCATGGGCCATCTGAGGCGTCGCTCGAGTCGGCCCGTAAGCCAAAAGAAAGCCAGCGGCAGGGCAACAAGAAAACCAACGCCCCGAGCAAGGAACCTATGAGACCACTCCCACCAGAAAATCTGCTTGAACTCAAACAGGCTCATGCCTTTGTTCAATTGTTGATACTGTGGAATCTGCCTGTATTTATCAAACTCTTCCATCCACTGGTCATATCCAATAGGCGGAATAATACCGTGGATCGGCTTCCATTCGGTGATGGAGAGGCCCGAACCCGTCATACGCGTGGCACCACCCACGAACACGATGGTCGCCAGCACCACCAGCACCGCATACAACCAGATACGGATATGCTGGCGATTTCTCGCTTCGCGATCCTGCACCAAGACAAGCGCGTCTTCGGACGTAATATGGGCGGCCATGCAAAAACTCCTTAGAGCCGGATAGGTGAAGCATCTTGCGGTGCATGACAAGCGGCGCTTACGCGACACGCCGTCGCGTTTGCAAGCCTCGCGTGGCTTTTTCGCTTTTCGAGTGAGGATTTAACAGATAGATCAACCTAACGCTCAATTGGATAGCAAAATGCCCGTAAGGCTGAAGAAACTCATCGGAACATTTTTCCTGGTCGCGCTAGTCTGCGTCTACGCCATTGTCGCGACAATTTTTGCCGTGGCTCTCCTTGGCGATGCCAGCCCGTGGATCCACCTGCTCTACTTCTTCGGCACAGGCATATTGTGGGTGGTCCCGGCGATGTTCATCATCAGCTGGATGGAGAAGGCGCCCAAGACCAAAATCTAGGCACTCAAGCCTGAATAATCCGCCTGCCCGCATTGGCGATAGGTGTGGTCGCACCACTCATCATGGTTTTCGCATAAACCAGCTTCTGGAAACGCCCATTGATCGAAATGCGCGGCAATATATGCATGTGAGCCCGATGTTCGGCGTGGATGGTGCCGTGACGGGTTGTCACTGCCGAAACAAAACCTTCCTGCGCCGCCAATGATGCCTCACGATCACCCGCCGCTCTCACCGAGCCATAAGGATAGGCGAAATGCTGCGGTCGTTTGCCCAATTTTTCTTCCAGCATATCTGCGGATTGCCGCATTTCGAAAGAAACCATCTCGGGTGTCAATCGCTTGAGATTGTAGTGATGAACGGAATGCGCGCCGATTGTGCATAGCGGATCGGTGGCGATCTGACGCAATTCCTTCCAGTTCATAACATCGCGATCGGCAGCGACACCGCAAATCATGTTCTGGGCGTCGCACATTTCCCGCAAGACAGGCATTTGCTGGAGTTCGGTCAGTGTTTCGGTGAAATAGCGCATCAAGGCGTGAAATGTCGCGCGCTTCTGGAACATTGTTGCGCAACGCCATTCCTGGCCGTTCGGTGCCTTGATGAAGCTAGCCTTGGCGACGAGAAGTTCCAGCACCTCCCACCACAAAACAGCCGCGCCTTCTATAAGACCGGGCGTTGCATAAACCGTGAAAGGCGCACGGTGTTTTTGAAAGACCGGATAGGCATGATGGAGATTATCACTATAGCCATCATCAACCGTGACCGCCGCAAAACGGCGCCCGCCCTTTGAGCCGGATGCAATGCGGGCGACAGCTTCATCCATGGAAACCAGCTCAATATCTTCCGACTTAAGGGATACCAGTATTGTGTCGAGAAAGGCTGGAGAGATTGAGAGCGAACGATTGACGCCGAGCGGACTTGTGCAGTCCGGCCGCACCCTGTGCAGCATGATGATTGAACCGAGACCGCCAAGACGCGCGCGCGACCGCGATGCAAAGCCGCTATGCCAAGCCAGCCTCATCACGGCCTTGCGTATTAAATCGGCCGCGTGGACCATTCCTTCACCAACTTTGATTTATGTAGAAGCAACAGGATAGTTATTGCTCCAATAGAGCATAGTGAATGCTGATGATATATCGAATACCTTCGTCGTAAATCGTCTTTTCGTGGAACGCAAGAATGAACCATCGGCAGCTTGAAGCAAAAATACTGATCGATGGCCGTGATGTTGAGGCTGCCTGGTTTGAACTTGGTGCCGATTTCATCTCGGGAGCCTCGCAAACGCCGCGTTGGCTTGCGCTTTGGCAATCTCTGGTCAATCGCGATTGCCTTGTCGCGGCGCTTTATTGCGAGGAGCAACCTGTTCTTATCCTGCCGCTGGAAATCCGGCAAACCGGGCCGCTACGTATCGCGATATATGCTGGCGGTCCTCATGCGAATTGCAATTTTCCCGCCATTTTGCCGGGTCAAAACATTACGGCGGACGCGCTTCGTTTGCTCTTCGATGCCCTGCACCATGCGCGTCCCGATATCGACCTTGTATCGCTGACCCGTCAGATGGGCGAACTCGGCGGCTTTGCAAATCCCCTGATAAAAATTCCAAGCAGGGTTAACGCAAATATAAGCCTTGCCATCACGTTGGATGGAAATTTCGAGACGGTTCTCGCCAAGGGCAATGCGAAGCGCAAAAAGAAAAAGCACAGGCACGATATGCGTCGGTTCGAGGATGCAGGCGGCTTCAGCACCATAACCGCAACAATGCCGGAAGAGACCAATGCGATGCTCGATAATTATTTCGAGCATAAAGCAACGCGTTTGGCGCAGGCGGGGATTAAAAACACTTATGAACCAGCGGGCGTGAAGGACTTCTTCAAGCAGCTTTTTGCGGAGGAAGCCGCCGCATCCTCGCCGCGTTTTCAGTTGAAAGCCTTGAAGGTTGCCGGGCAATATCGTGCAGTCCTTGGAAAATCTTATGCTGCAGATCAGACCTTCATCGATTTCGTTGGAATTGCTGAAGACGAGCTGGTCAGCACGAGCCCGGGCGAGTTTCTGTTCTTTGAAGATATTGCCGCAAGCTGCCAGACCGATTTGCATATTTATAGTTTTGGCATAGGGGATGAACCCTATAAGCGCAGCTGGTGCGATATTGAGCTGCCAACCTATGATACCGATATCAGCCTGACGGCCAAAGGTAGGATTTTCCAGGCATGGCTTCAGGTTCGCCGCAAGCTGGTGCGCATGATGAAGCAGAATGAATTTGTCTGGGCAAAGGTGAAAAAACTGCGCTCCATGTTGCGCGGGGCGCGCCGAAGTTAAACCCGGCGCACGAGCCTGCCAGCTTCCAGCCACAACTCGCCAGGATGGAAGGGCGTCAGCAGATTGGGCTCAAGAAAGCGCGCGTCATAAACGGCTTTTGCAGTGGCAGTCACGTCCGGATCATCCGGGTTGACCACGCCGAGAATAAGCTCTGTGCCCTCAGCTAGCAAATGCTTCAGCTCGGAAACAGTAGACGGGCCGCTATCGACGACCACCAGATCATAGGCAGACTGCAAGGCGGTCAGAATCATTGGCAGACGCCCGACCGATTGCATAGCCTTTACCGGATCATGATTGCCGAGCGGAATAATTTCGGCCTGTGAGTAGTGATCGAGATGAATAACATCGCTGAAGTGTTTTTCAGAGACGAGCAGATCGGTGATGCCGGGTAAGCTACCATTATCCAGCATGGAACGCCCGATCTCCGGCGAACCGGTCATATCAACGAGAATCACGCGTACGCCCCTGTCCGCCAGTTCGCGCACCAGCAGGATCGTCAAGGCGGACGCTTCATCGCCCTCTGGCGAGACGATGATCGCCCTCGCCGCGCCACTTGCCATGATTCGATCAGCGACAATGGCGACACTGGTATGATCGGTTTCTATAGGCTGAAGCGTCTCCGGCATGATCGGCAGCCGAGCAGACTTGTCTGATGCAGATTGAATCTCTTCTGTGGCCGGTACAGCAGCCACTGCCGCTACAGGTGGGGACATGGTTGCGGGCTGATCGATGGGCCGCGCCGGCACTTGATAAGCGCCTGATACAGGACGCAAGGCCCGGCCACTGAACAGCGCGTGGAGAAGGGTCCCAATGCTCAAGATCAACAATGAAGCCACGAAGGCAGCGAGCGTCATCGGAACCTTTTTGGGGAAGTAAGGTTCGATTGGGCGATCCGCGCGAGAGAAAATGCGAGCATCAGCAGGCATGTAGCCCCGATCTGTGCGCGACGATGCCTCGCGGTAACGCGTAAGATAGGATTCGAGCAGTTGGCGCTGGGCCGTCGCTTCGCGTTCCAGCGCCCGCAACTCCACTTCTTCCTCACCGGCCCGCGATGACTGCGCCTTGAGCTGGTTCAGGGAACGATTCAGCTCTGCCTCACGCAAGCGCGCAGTTTCTGCTTCGTTTTCAAGGCTTGCCAGCACCTTGCGCGCTTCGAGGCGTATCTGATTGTTCAAGTCGGCAAGCTGCGAGCGCAATGCCCTTATTCTGGGATGTCCGCTAAGCAGTGAAGCTGAAAGGTCAGCAATATCGTTGTTAAGCTGGACCTGGCGTTCACGCAGCCGCTGGATCAAAGGCGAAGCAATGACATCCGGCAGGGTTTCCGCCTGCGCGCCACTTTGCAATGCTGCCCGTACGCTTGCTGCGCGCGCTTCGCTTGCGGCCCTGTTGGCGCGAACGCGTGACAATTCACTGGAAAGTTCCGAAAGCTGCTGGGTCGCCAGCACCGCATTATTCTGCCCAATCAAGAGATCGGACGAACTGCGATAGGCCGCAACCTTGGCCTCCGCATCCTTGACCCGCTTGCTCAAGTCCGCGATCTCTGGCTGTAGCCAGCCCGTGGCATCCGTATTTATTTCGGACTTCGCCGCCTGCTGCATAGCCATGTATTCATCTGCGATGGCATTGGCGACCGAGGCAGACAAATCCGCATCTTTCGACGAAAATTGGACGACAATAACGCGGGACGCCTGAACACTGTAAACCAGCAGGCGGTCGCGCAGTGCCTGAAGAATATAGTCTGCACGCGTTTCATCGCTCAAATTACGGCCAAGCCCCACACTATCCAGAAGCCTGGACAACATTGAGGGTTCGGCGCTTGCGGTCAGCTCGGCATTTTTTGCCAGATCAAGCTTGGTGATGACGTTGCGCAAAACATCGGATGAACCGATCAATTCAACCTGGCTTTTGATCGCCTCCTGATCAACTACAGGACGATCATCAGTCTGCTGATTGGCCGGACGAGTGAATACGGATTCACGCGCTTCGATAAGGATACGTGTTTCAGCACGATATTTCGGCGAGACCATAGAGAGAGCGATGAAGGTCAGAACGGTGACAAGCAATGTACCAATGATGATGCGACGCTTGTTTTGCCATAGACTGGCAAACAGCGCACCCATATCGATGTCTACATCAGTGCCTGTGGATTTGGCCTGAGCCATGCGATCACCCCATACCATATGCCTTAAGGGTAAAGACTTATGGTAACCACCAAGTTAAGACTTTTGCGCCCAGAACAGCCTTCTCATATCGCGAGCTTTACCAGCCATTAACCCTAATGAATTGATAATGCACCCAGAGAATCGACAAGCGCGTTGCCAAGTTAGGGTCCGAATCGTGTTCAGCAAGCAGATATTTCTGGTATCAATCGGCATTGCCTGCATGACGCTTGGTGGTTGCGCCAGTTATCGCCCAGCGCCGCCTGCATTTAACGAGGCGATCAACAAGCCATATATGCTCGATGCGGGTGACCGAATCCGCCTGACGGTCTTTGAGCAGGACGGCATTACCAACACCTATAGTGTCGATCAGGCAGGCTATATTTCCATTCCGCTGATTGGCAGCGTGCCAGCGCGCGGCAAGACCATCCAGCAGATCGAGGCAGCAGTGGCAGCCAAGCTCAAGCAGGGCTATTTGCGCGAGCCCGATGTTGCCGTCGAGATTGATCGCTATCGGCCCATCTTCATCATGGGCGAAGTGGGCGCTGCAGGCCAATATTCTTATGTTCCGGGCATGACCGCCCAGAAAGCCATTGCTGCCGCGGGTGGATTTAGCGCTCGCGCCAATCAAGGCGACGTCGATATTACGCGGCAATTTAATGGTGAAAGCCTCACCGGGCGTGTGACTATCTCAGATCAGGTATTGCCCGGCGACACGATCTACGTGCGCGAACGCTTTTTCTGATCGGCGCACATGAAGACCAGCCGGTCACTCCGTATTGTTCATTGCTTCAGGGCTCCCGTAGGTGGCGTCTTTCGGCATGTCCGCGATCTGGTTGCTGCGCAGAATGCCGCGGGGCATCAAGTTGGCGTAATCTGCGACGCAACAATTGGAAGCGAACTTGAGGAACAACTCCTCGCCGAACTTGGCGTCGGGCTGGCTTTGGGACTAACGCGTATTCCAATGCAAAGGCAGATTGGGTTCCGCGATGCCGTAGCGGCATTCAGGACATACAAGATAATCAAGAAATTGAAGCCTGAGATTCTGCATGGGCACGGCGCCAAAGGCGGCACCTATGCAAGAATATTCGGCTCGCTGTTACGGGTATCTGGTGCAAGCGTTGCCCGTTTTTATTCGCCGCATGGCGGTAGTCTCCATTACGATCCGACGAAACTTTCCGGAAAACTGATTTTCCGGATCGAGCGGCTGATGGAGCGAATGACGGATCGCATTATATTTGTTTCAAAGTTCGAGCGAGAAACCTATGTGCGGAAAGTTGGAGAGCCCCACTGCCCCAATGCTTTGATCCATAATGGGCTGTCCGCACAAGAGTTTGATCCGGTCGTCGAGAACGACAATGCCGCAGATTTTCTCTTCATCGGAGAATTACGCGCGCTGAAAGGGCCCGATATTTTCATTGAGGCTCTTGCAAAGGCCAGCAAAGCAAGCGCGCGGAAGTTTACTGCCGTTATTGTTGGTGATGGGAGAGACCGCGCATCACTGGTGGAACAGGCCGTATTGATACGGGAGCAGACCGATATAAGGTTCCTGCCTCCCATGAAGGCCAGAGACGCTTTCCGCCTTGCAAAAATTGTGGTGGTGCCTTCGCGCGCTGAAGCCTTGCCCTATATTGTTCTGGAGGCATTGGCAGCTGGAAAGGCTTTGATCGCCAGCCGGGTGGGTGGAATTCCAGAAATTCTGGGCGATCAATCGCTAGCACTGGTCAGGCCCGACGCAACCGAACTTGCCCAGAAAATACTAACTGCCATTGGCGATGTTACAGCCTATCGCACCGTCCTGCCGGATATGGACGATCTGAAAAAGAACTTCAGCGCCAGCAGTATGGCAGCCCGGTTGGAAACCGAATATTTCGTTTCACTTGGTCGCTAATTATCAAACCTTTCTTAGTGCCTATATGCTACCTAAGGTAGTATTATGAGAGATAACAACGCAAAACCGAAGCTCACTCGCGAGTCCGTTCGTAATCTGCTGTCTGATGAAGAATCTTCAACGGGCAAAAGCAGCCTGAGCCCTGTCGCCTACACGATTGCGTCACAATATGCGCAATCAACTAACTCGCCGGTTATGATCAGCGGCATCATGCGGATCATCGAGTTCATGATCGTGGCGGTTACGGGCATCGCGATCTATATTTTCTATGTGGGCGCATCGCCGAGCTTGTTTCTGCACTATTTGCTGGCAGTCGTGGTCACCGCAACCGCGACTGTTTTCATGTTGGAGCTGAGCGACAGTTACCAGCTTGCCACGATGCGCGATCCTTTCAGCAAGTTCGGGCGGCTTGTCATCATATGGTCGGGCGTTTTCGCGATGATGTCGCTGGCAGCCTTCTTCCTCAAGATATCCGAAGACTATTCGCGTGTCTGGTTTGGCGCCTGGTTTCTTTGCGGACTGGTTTTGTTTGTTGCATTTCGGCTCATCATGTCCCGGTTGATCCGGCGCTGGGCACGTAATGGCAAGATGGAGCGGCGGGCCGTTCTCGTCGGTGGCGGCAAACCCGCCGAAGACCTCATCCGTTCCATCGAGCAGCAACCCTATAATGATATTCGCATTTGCGGGGTCTTTGACGATCGCGACGCAAAACGTTCACCGCCTATTGTTGCTGGTTACCCGAAGCTTGGTAATATTTCAGAGCTCATCGAGTTTGCGCGGATAGCGCATATCGATATGCTCATCGTTTGCCTGCCTATAACGGCTGAAGAGCGCGTACTCTCGCTTTTGAAGAAGCTCTGGGTGCTGCCGGTCGACATAAGACTATCGGCCCACAACAATCATTTGCAATTCCGCCCACGCGCTTATTCCTATATCGGCTCAGTGGCGATGATCGATCTGTTTGACAAGCCGATCAATGATTGGGACTCGGTCGCCAAACGCGCTTTTGACATCTTCTTCAGTCTCTTCGGCATTCTCGTTTTCAGCCCGATCATGCTGGCTACAGCGCTTGCGATCAGACTGGAAAGCAAGGGTTCTGTCATTTTCAAGCAACAGCGCCACGGCTTCAATAATGAGATCATCGAGGTCTGGAAATTCCGTTCCATGTATACGGAAATGTGCGACCCGACGGCGCGCAACGCAGTTGTCAAAAATGATCCGCGTGTCACTCGTGTGGGTCGTTTCATCCGCAAGACTTCCATCGATGAACTGCCCCAATTTTTCAACTCGCTGATGGGGACCCTGTCGCTTGTCGGGCCTCGTCCTCACGCCATAGCGGCCCACTCCCACAATCTTCTCTACAATGATGTGGTGGATGGCTACTTTGCCCGGCACCGGGTTAAACCAGGCGTGACAGGGTGGGCCCAAATTAACGGCTGGCGCGGAGAGATCGACTCGGACGACAAGATCAAGATGCGCACGGAGTTCGATCTTTATTATATCGAAAACTGGTCGCTTTGGTTTGATTTGAAAATTCTGCTGCTTACCCCTATCCGCCTGCTGAATACGGACAACGCCTATTGAGCACTGTTGCGCATCGCGACTTACCAGGCGGGATAGATCGCGCCACCAAGAACCGCGCGCTCATCCGGCTCATTTCGAATTTTGCGGTAGGTTTCGGTGTATTCCTGAGTGGTTTCGTCATCGACGAACCTGCTCCATACGAACTTTACATGGCGGGCCTGATCGCGATTTGGGCCTTGTTCGGCCTCAGGCTCTCGCAGGTTAGCGGCGCGCTTCTTGCCATATTGGTGATCTTCAATATTGGCGGCGTTATCTCGATGGGACAGATGTCCGATCTGAAAACCGCACCCATGTATCTCGCCGTATCGCTGTTCTTGTCGCTGACGTCCGTCTTCTTCGCTGCCATAGTTAAAAACGACTACCGCGTGCTCAACATCATCTTTGGCGGTTATGTGCTGGCAGCGATATGTACCTCACTGCTCGGCATTCTCGGCTATTTCAATGCCTTTCCCGGTTCAGAGCTCTTTACGCGCTACGGACGGGCGATGGGTGCTTTTCAGGATCCGAATGTTTTCGGGCCATTTCTCATGTTGCCCTTTGCCTGGTTATTGCACGGCATACTGGCGGGAAGTTTGCGCGCCCTGCCCTTGCGCCTCGTACCAATTCTAATTTTGACACTGGCAATCTTTCTCTCATTTTCACGGGCGGCGTGGGGCATGGCGCTGCTCATCATTGCCGGGATGGCGCTGCTGCTGTTCATTCACAACCCCAGCCCGTTGTTTCGCCTGCGGATCATGATCATGGCGATCGTGGCCGTTGCGCTGGCATTGATTGCAATTGTCATCGCATTGCAGATCCCCAGCGTGGCCGAGCTTTTCAATGCGCGCGCACAACTGGTTCAGGATTATGATGATGCGCAGTTCGGTCGCTTCGCCCGCCACTGGTATGGTTTATTAATGTCTATCGACCACCCCCTCGGCATTGGGCCGTTGGAGTTTGGCCCCATCTATGGCGAAGACACACATAATATCTGGCTTAAAGCACTGCTGGATTATGGTTGGATCGGTTTTGCCAGTTATTTGCTGCTCACCATGCTCACTCTCGGACTTGGGTTACGCATCCTTTTCCGTGACCGGCCCTGGCAGCCATATCTCCTATGCGCCTATCTTGCCTACCTCACACATGTGGTGGTGGGAAACGTTATCGATACAGACCATTGGCGCCATTTTTATCTGCTGGTCGGGGTTATATGGGGATGCGTTGCACTTGAGGTGGCAAATAAACGCCAAGAAAAATGACAGTAATACTGCCATTTCCCGCAACTGAAAATAGTACAATGCGCGCGTTTTTAATGAATTGCTGTCGTTTTCTGCAATTGAATGAATCGACTTCAGCTGGTTTTTTAGTTCAATAAGGCATTTCTATAAGCAAAGCCCAGAAACAGGATGAAGGCCATAGTCGATTTTTTAAAAAAGAATAACCCAAACTATTCCACTTCTGATGGTGAACTTATGCAGCAGGCGCTCGATATTGCCGCTGCAAAATTGGGAATTTGCGAAGAGAACAAACATGAGCGCAGTTCACTCATTCGGTTTGTTCGCGCTGCCTTTATCATCGGCAACCGCGATGTGGATGCCATCGCAAGTTTCACTGTGAACGCAATTCTTATCAGGCGCAAAAACTCACATCGCTGACGCCTGCTTGCCTAATCGGGTTGCTCGGGCGGACAAGGCCAATTGGCTGGTGCGGTCAGACCTTGTGGTAGCTTCGTCGCGCTGTCGCCACATGCCAGATCAAGCTGTGCCTGCTGCAGACCCTTGGATGATGAAAGATCAAGTCCTTCTATTCGCGTGCGAAACATGAATGCCTTGTCAAAGTTCAGCGTTCCTTCGGTCGTCGCACCCGTCAGATCAGCGCGCGAGAGATTGGCCAGACTGAAATTGACACCTGAAAGATTGGCCTTCTGGAAAATGGCACGCCCAAGCTCGGCTTTGGCCAAATTGGCCGATGACAAATCCGCCTGCGTGAAATTTGCGCGCTGCAACTCCGAACTGGCGAATGTGGCACTGGCGGCAGACAGTTTGGTGAAATTTGAGCGATAGGCTTCAATACGATTGAAGTTGGCTTTCGTGGCGGACGCCTCGGCGAGCGAAGCTCTTATCAGCGTGGCCTTTTCAAAATTGGCGCTGTTCACATTGGCGGTGCTCAAATCCGTGCCGGTGAAATCGGTTCCCGAAAGATTTGCACCTTCAAGGTTACTTCCAGGGATAATGATGCTGCGCTTGTTGCATTCGCTCCAGTCAAGCCCCGGCTCCGCCATGCTTCCGCATTGTGCAGCAGATGCGCTGCCCGCCACTGCCAAGCCAGCAATAACTGCAAGCAATGCCAATAGACGACGCGCAATTTGAGGATTGGTGACAATACGCATTCATTCGCTCCCATGACCCATTTGACCAGTCATATTATTTAAGTAGCGCTGAGTGTCACAGAATAACAGTGCAAATGGCAAAAAAGGCAGGGCAAGCAATGCCGAACCTTATTCCGCTTTGAAACTATACTAGGCTTTTGTGATTCCTACAGAAAATGGTCGGAGTGGCCGGATTCGAACCGACGACCCCTTGACCCCCAGTCAAGTGCGCTACCGGGCTGCGCTACACTCCGACATTTTCTATAAGTGCGTGGTGCAACCAAGCTTTGCTCAGATGCAAGATACGCAATCACGGCGAAATCCCTAGATTACTGAGCTTTTTATAGCAATACCTAAAGCCAAAGAAATAAGACAAACTCCACACAATGCATGCCATCCAAGGAGCTTGGCGCCGGATGCCAGGCAATTTCGCGTCAGTTCCGGCGCTGGTCGAGGATGGCAGGAGGTTCTTGGCCGACATAGATATTGGCTTCAATTGCGGCTTCAACGAATATCGTCCGCGCGGCACTCACCGAGACAATGCCGGATTGCGCTTCATAGCACGCCACACGCGCTTCCAGATGCAAAGAAGATCTCTTTTTCGGCCAACCATTGAGCAAAAACGCAGCTGCCTCACTTATTGACGAAATAGTTTCGTTCCGACCGGTCTGATTATTTTCCAGGATGACAGGAAGAAATTCAAGGTTAACCATTGGGACCCCATTTAATCCCCTTCTTTTCAGTAAAGGGCTTCCATCCTTGGCAGATGGCCAAGACTGAACTGATTTTCTCATTGGTGAGTCGATATATCCGCCAATACGCGGGCCAGCGTGACGCGAGAGTGACGCGTAATTGTAATCAAATTACCGGCCCATTTTCGTCCAATGCCACAACCCGAAACGCTTATTTTGCAAGGATTTTTTCGCAGTAACTGGGTGGCTGCCTGACATTGTTCCTATCGAAACTTGCCAATAAGTTGATATCAACCTATTGTGGGCTGATGAATCGCATGACGGCCCAACCGGGTTTGAACTCACCTTTCCAGCAGACAGCAGTTTTGACGCATGTGAGGAGATGCCTAATGAACAGCAATGAAACGCTCGTACCCGCACAGGAATTGGCCCTGAAAAATGGTGCACGCTATCCCAATGAAAGCGAAGAATATCGAAAAGCCCGCAATGCCCTGCTTGCGGAGGAGATCGAACTTCGCAGGCATATTGAACGCGTAGCCCAACAACGCCGCGCCTTGCCACTGGGAGGAACAGTGACGGGGCCCTACAAATTTGAGGGAGAAAACGGACCTGCGGACTTTGCCGACCTGTTTGGCGACAAACAAACATTGATCATTTACAGCTATATGTTCGGTCCACAACGCCAAAGACCCTGCCCCATGTGCACATCACTTCTGTCATCCTGGGATGGCGAGGCAAAGGATGTCGGCCAACGCGCCGCACTTGCTGTCGTCGCGCGATCACCCATCGACCGGCTGATCGCTTTCAAGAAAGAGCGCGGCTGGCAGGGCCTCAATCTTTATACTGATCTGACAGGAGACTACAGCCGGGACTATGTCAGCGCGGATGACGAGGACGATACAGCCATCAACGTTTTTACCCGGCGGGACGGCACCATCCGGCATTTTTGGAGTGCCGAAATGGGCGGAGCAACAGCTGATCCGGGGCAAGATCCGCGAGGTGCACCCGATCCCATGCCGCTTTGGACCATTCTGGATATGACACCCGAAGGAAGGGGTAGCGACTGGTATCCCAAACTTGACTACAGAACCTAAGGCTCACAAGCCTTATCAACCGGTACAAACGGACCAGTAGCGCTATGGCAAACATGGCTGCTAAAGCTATGCATTGATCCAGGTGATTAAAATCGGAACATTCGCCGAACCACACCGTTATAGCTCGTGTGTTAAACAGGAGCATTCAACTATGGCGATATTTTCCAAGAACGCAGACGATGTGCAGGGTGACGTAGAGGCGCAGATTGCTGCATTACGCAAGGAAATCTCCAAGATTTCTTCAAGTCTGTCGGATTTGGGCTCCGAGCGGTTTGACGAGGTTCGCCGCGTTGCGGCTAAACAAGCACGTTACGCGGCCGATACCGCAAAGCAAAACCCGGTTGCCACCCTCGCCATCGTAGCAGGGGCAGCATTGTTGATCGGTCTCTTCTCTCGCCGTTAATTTGAAGGATCAGCATCATGGACGATATAGCCGATGCAATTCAAAGTGAGGCAGACAAGGCTCGCCTGAAAAGCGAGATCGCCCAGTTGAAACGCGATCTTGCTGCAATAACGAAAACGCTGGCGGATAAGGGAGCCAGGGTTTTCGATGACCTTACCGACGATGATGACGATGAAGACTATTCCTCGACCGCGCACACAATCCGGCGGCGAGGTATTCAAGCTGCCGGAGCAATCGGTCATCAGGCCAAACGGATCGGTGACATTCCGACCCAAAATTCAATTTCGACATTGGTAATGATCGCCGGTCTCGGCGTTATCATCGGAATGCTGGCAACCCGGCCCTAGTGCCGGGTTCATATGACAGGCAAACTTTAACGAACCTGATCGAGCAGGCGCTTGCATTCAAGAAGATCAAACAATGTTTCCTGCAACAGAGCGCGATTATCTTTCGACAAGCGCTTGCCATCGGCAGCTACAGGCCCTTCATCATCGCCCTTGATCAATCCGAACAGGCGGCGCCCATGTGGCGCCGCTTTTGGCGCGCCCATAACAGCGGCTTCTTCATCAGCATCTGCCCTGCTCTGTTCCGCCGCTAAGGCTTCTTCCTGGCGTGCATGAGCCTGTTTCTGCTGACTGATCGTCTCTGCCGCTGCAATATCACCGCTGCCGAGAGCTATGATGAATTGCGTGCCATTCTCGCGCAGAAGACGCTGAACGCCCTTGATCGTATAACCCTGATCATAAAGAAGATGACGGATGCCCTTGAGCAGATCGACGTCGAGCGGACGGTAATAACGTCGTCCACCGCCCCGCTTCATTGGCTTGATATGCGTGAATCTGGTTTCCCAAAAGCGCAGGACGTGCTGTGGCAAATCCAGATCTTCGGCAACTTCGCTGATGGTTCTAAATGCGTCGGGACTCTTGTCCATGATTCCACCTTTGAGCCAAAGCGTTACTGCACCCTTTGCGCCAGATAGTCCAAGCCTTGCTTTTGCAAGGTCCCAATCCATCCTTATTTTCGCATCGGCTTACCCGAAAACCGGATTCCACTTTTGGCCGATGCTACAGCGCATGGTGCGTTAAGGAGAATTCTGATTCGACGTGTATTTCAGCGGATTATCAGCAATTTTTCAAGCTCAGTCCGAGATCGGCCCACAGCAATCTCGTCCAAGCATGCATGATAATACCGATCAGGCCGACTTTTTCTTCCGGGTTTGATGCGAACGCAAAATGCGCTGCTTCAACACATTGGACGCCTTGAATGTCATGACGCGACGCGGCAGGATCGGAACCTCCTCACCTGTTTTCGGGTTGCGCCCGATCCGTTCATTCTTGTCCCGGACCTGAAATGTCGCAAAAGACGACAGTTTTACGGTCTCGCCGCGGACGATTGCATCACAAACCTCGTCAAGAATGGTTTCGACAAGTGACGCTGACTCGGTGCGTGAAAGCCCTACCTTGCGATAGACTGCTTCAGCCAGATCAGCGCGCGTAATGGTTTTACCCCCCATACGATCTCAAAGCTCTCGTTTTATTGCAAAACTATCGGTGACAGCGGAAGTTATAGGATGAAAACTGATCGGGCAAGCAGGATGGGGAACTTCGTTACCTAATCTGCCAACCCAACCGGATTACTACCAACGTAGCAGAACTGCACCCCACGTAAAGCCCCCACCCATGGCTTCAAGCAGCACAACATCACCCTCTTTGATTCGACCGTCCGAAACAGCCGTCTCAAGCGCTAAGGGTACTGAAGCAGCAGAAGTATTTCCGTGTTGGTCAACGGTTATGACGACCTTTTCTGAAGGCAAATCCAGCTTCTTTGCGGTGGCATCGATAATGCGCTTATTGGCCTGGTGTGGAACAAACCAATCGATATCCGCTGCTGTAATTCCTGCATCGGAAAGCGATGCTTCAATAACATCCGTGACCATGCCCACGGCATGTTTGAAAACCTCGCGGCCCTCCATGCGAAGGTGACCAACAGTCTGCGTCGAGGACGGTCCGCCATCGACATACAACTTTTGCTTGTGGGAACCGTCCGACCGGAGATTGGCTGTCAGTATGCCACGGTCAGAGGTCAAACCGCGTCCTTCATTGGCCTCAAGAATCAGAGCACCAGCGCCATCCCCAAAGAGCACGCAGGTGGTGCGGTCATTCCAATCCAGGATGCGCGAAAATGTTTCAGCGCCTATCACCAGAACACGCTTGGCCATGCCACCGCGAATATAGAGATCGGCTGTTGTAACAGCATAGACAAAGCCGGAGCATACAGCCTGCATATCGAAGGCAAACCCATGGGTCATGCCAAGACGGGCCTGAATGTCGACAGCGGAGGCTGGAAACGTATTGTCCGGCGTGGATGTTGCCAGAATGATGAGATCAATATCGTCGGGCGTCATTCCCGCATTGTCGAGCGCAGCACGAGCCGCTGCTTCGCCCAGCGTTACAGTTGTCTCGCCCTCGCCTGCAATATATCGCTGACGGATGCCTGTACGCTGTACGATCCATTCATCAGTGGTTTCGACAACGCCTTCAAGATCGGCATTTTTTACCAGACGAGCCGGCTTTGCCGACCCTATCCCTTTGACAACGGAGCGGATCATTTAATTTCCTGTTGGTCTATTTCAACGTCCGCCTCGGCATCACCCTCACCTTTGAAGGCAACACCGACCGGGCTCTTGTGAAAGTGGCTCAGATCGGCAGCAATCTTATCCAGCAACCCATTCTTGGCCATGTCGTAACCTACGTCTATGGCAGCAGCAAAGCCGAGAGCATCCGTGCCGCCATGGCTCTTGATAACAATTCCGTTCAACCCGAGAAACACGCCGCCATTGGTCTTGCGCGGGTCGAGCTTCTCCCGCAGGCGGTCAAACGCGCCCTTGGCGAAAATATAACCGATCTTTGCCATCAGCGTGCGGCTCATGGCTTCGCGAAGATATTGGGCGAACTGTTTTGCCGTGCCTTCCGCTGCTTTCAACGCGATATTACCGGTGAAACCTTCAGTCACAACGACATCAACGGTGCCCTTGCCAATATCATCGCCTTCAACGAAGCCGTAATATTCCAGGCTTGGCAAGGGTATCTCACGCAGGATGCGTGCTGCATCCTTCACATCGTCCTGGCCTTTGATCTCCTCAACGCCAACATTCAAAAGACCAATCGTCGGGCGCTTGATCTCGAACAGCGCGCGCGCCATGGCAGATCCCATGACGGCATAATCAACAAGCTGCTGGGCATCGGCACCAATGGTTGCACCAATGTCCAGAACAATGCTTTCGCCGCGAAGTGTTGGCCAAATGCCTGCAATCGCCGGCCTTTCAACACTTGCCATGGTACGCAGGCAAAATTTTGACATGGCCATCAGAGCACCGGTGTTGCCTGCTGAAACGCAAACATCCGACTCGCCCGTCTTGACCGCTTCAATCGAACGCCACATGGATGACTTCCAGCGGCCATTGCGTAAGGCCTGACTGGGTTTTTCATCCATCCGTACCGAGACATCGCAATGATGAAACGTGGACGCTTTGGACAAGGCTTGATGCTTTGCCAAGAGCGGCTGAACTTCTTCTTCGCGCCCGAAAATCACAAAGTGGATATCGGGGTGGCGCTCCAGCGCCGTCGCCATGCCGGGAACTACGATCTCAGGACCGAAATCGCCGCCCATGGCGTCAATAGAAATTCTAATCACTCTTGATTGTCCTGTCCTGTTCAGTTCTTAATGTTTTTTGAAAAGACTCGGCGAAAATAGCCATTTTGCTCGCAGACACAACCGGATTCTAATCGCAACCGGCTTGCTGGCGACAATAATCGTCAAGTTTCCCCTCACACCTTCATTGAATTTGCACGCGGGCGAACAAAATCGTCACGGATATGCCAATCAAGTTTTTTGTTTCCAGTCTTTCAAGCCAGCAAATGGATTGATGGGTTTTTCCTCGGTTCCTTCCGTGCCAAACGTTACCTCCACTGGCGGGGCGGCTTCCGCCTCGGGCTTGCGCGGGTAAGGGTCGATTGCCAACTCGAAAAACTCCTCGGCGATAGCTCCAGCATCCAGACTATCGCCAGAAAATGTCTCCGGTATGTCCGGACCATCGGCGCTGATTATCAACTCACCATTCTCATCGAGCGGCAAGCGGGCCAGGCGCGAGTCCTGCGGAACGAAAAGGCTATCAATCTCCGCATCGATTTTTGCGTCGATAGGCTCAAGGGTAACCACGCAGGATTGAACAATATCGGCCTTAACCCTGCCGCGAATACGGATACCGTCCTTCTTCCAAGGAACGATCTGCAAATCTGCCTTGAAGGATTTTACATCCTCGAGTTCGTGAAAATCGCGCAACGCATCGCGCTCTTTGCTGTCCGCTTCGATTTTAATTGTCAGGCCCTTTTGCGGCAGTCGCTTGACCTGAACCGGAAAACTCAAAGCCCCATCCATTTTTCTAGCCATTGAGGTCTCCTTAATCTCTCTGTCCGGGCAGCGTGGTCGCGGCATCGGGAAATATTACTTTTCCACTCGCCAAAACGTCGTCTGGCTGCGTTTCCAGCAGTAATACCACCTGTTCCACGTAATTTGCCAGCGCCACGCCGCCGCCAATCCAATCAGCACTATCTGGACGTATATTGCGCGCCAGGGCAGTTGCCAGCTCGGTCTGATCGTTGTTTTCGAGCGCCCTATCATAAGACTCGACACGGCCATAAAACATTCGCGCAAGTTTCTTCATGCGTTTTGGCACACCGGAATCGCCAATTCCGAGTTCTCTCAACGAATGATCAACATCGCGGAAGAACTCATCGGTGACTTCCTGCCCGATTGATTTCAACGCGTCATTCCTGCCCTTGATGCGCCGGATAAACAGGAAAATGTGCAGAGACAGCATTTCATAGCGGCCTAAGGGTGAATCGGGCACGCCAATATCCGAATAAAAATAGGGCTGCCGCGCCGCCGCCACGATTGTTTCGTAGATGGCAATCGTTATCGCCTCATTTGCCTTGGCCTTGCGGCTGAATAAACTGAGAATCATTAATTGGGCTTTCGCTTGAACCGGGGACACAACACGAGTCGCGTGTTGCATCGGACTTCAAGGTGGTTTACCGAAGTTCTGCGGGCAGCGAAAGACTTGCGCCCACTTTGAAATGGAGATGTCGTTGCTGCAGCGGATTTTCAAGACCCATAGTTCACGCGGATATTTTCTCGCGGGAACTTTCGTTTTGGCTACAGGACTTGCCGGTTGCAATACCGCAAGCCTCAATCCTTCGGAAACATTGAGCCAAGGCTATGTCCTCGACGAGAAGACGCTTGAGTTCGTTCCTGTCGGATCAAGCCGCGAACAAGTCATTCTCTCGCTCGGCAGCCCGTCGACAACCGCGACCTTCGACAATGAAGTATTCTACTATATTTCACAGAAGCGGCACCGCAGCGTGGCTTTCATGCAGCCCAAGGTTACGGACCGGCGCATCCTTGCTGTCTACTTTGACAAGGATAGCAAGGTTTCCAGCATCGCCAATTACGGTCTGCAGGATGGCAAGGTTTTTGACTTCATCAGCAGAACCACACCTACAGGCGGTAAAGACCTGACCTTCCTCGGTCAGCTACTGCAAGGCGTAGGCAAGGCTCCGCCATCCCTTGGCGGTGGCGGACCAACCGGTCAATAGAATTTCAAGCAAACAGAAACCCGCGAAGCAGCATGTTTCGCGGGTTTTTTATTATCAAGATTTGAAGCGGTTTAAATCAAAGCTAGCCGTGTGCGAGCACCGCAAGCAAAAGCAAAGCCACGATATTGGTGATCTTGATTGCCGGGTTGACGGCTGGACCGGCAGTATCCTTGTAAGGATCACCGACAGTATCACCCGTGACAGATGCCTTGTGGGCATCGGAGCCCTTGAGGTGCCGGACACCGTCCTTATCGACAAAACCGTCCTCGAAGGACTTTTTCGCATTATCCCAAGCGCCACCACCGGAAGTCATCGAGATGGCCACGAAGATGCCATTGATGATCACACCCAGAAGAGAAGCGCCGAGCGCAGCAAAAGCTGAAGCCTTCGAACCGGAAATGAGCAGCACGCCGAAATAAACGACGAGCGGCGCAAGAACCGGCAGAAGTGACGGGATCACCATTTCCTTGATGGCAGCACGCGTGAGGATATCCACCGCGCGGGCATAATCCGGCCGCTCAGTGCCTGCCATGATACCTGGCTTTTCGCGGAACTGGCGACGAACCTCTTCGACAACAGAACCCGCTGCACGCCCCACGGCCGTCATCGCAATACCACCGAAGAGGTAAGGGATAAGACCACCGAAGATCAGGCCGGCCACCACATAGGGATTGGACAGCTCGAACGATACTGCGCCGATTCCCTTGAAGTAAGAGAAAGCAGTTGATCCAGCCTTATCGGCCTCAGCAATGAAGAACTTCAAATCATTGGAGTAGGCAGCGAAGAGGACAAGCGCACCCAGACCTGCCGAGCCAATGGCATAGCCCTTGGTGACGGCCTTCGTTGTATTGCCGACCGCATCCAGCGCATCAGTGGATTTGCGAACCTCCGGGTCAAGTCCGGCCATTTCGGCGATACCACCGGCATTGTCGGTGACAGGACCAAATGCATCCAGCGCAACGATCATGCCAGCGATGCCGAGCATGGCAGTTACCGCAATACCCGTCCCAAACAAACCGGCCAGCTGGTAGGTCCAGATGATACCGCCAACAATAACCAATGCCGGCAGAGCAGTCGA
This sequence comes from Phyllobacterium sp. 22552, assembly GCF_052044585.1. Lineage (NCBI taxonomy): Bacteria > Pseudomonadati > Pseudomonadota > Alphaproteobacteria > Hyphomicrobiales > Phyllobacteriaceae > Phyllobacterium > Phyllobacterium sp. 22552. The sequence continues at coordinate 202,078 of NZ_JBQENG010000002.1, forward strand.
TTCAAGCGATACGGCAAGACCCTGGATCACGTTCGTTCCGTGACCCGTGACCGAAGCCTGAGCGATTGAATTGACGGGGCGTTTGTTGGTCCCGGTGTAATATTCGGTAATCACGACGATCAGCGCCGTGACGACCAGACCAAGAATGCCGCAATAGAACAGATTGAGCCCTGTAATGCTCTGGCCGTCTACCGTACCAACCTCACCCCAACCGATAGTTGCCCACGTCGCCAATGCAAGACCGACAATCGACAGAAGACCTGTCACGATCAGCCCCTTATACAAGGCGCCCATGATGGAATTATTGGCTCCAAGCTTGACGAAGAAAGTACCCGCAATTGAAGTGAGGATACAGGCTCCACAGATCGCCAGCGGGTAGAGCATGACACTGCTCAATACTGGCGTTGCTGCAAAGAAGATCGCACCGAGAACCATTGTCGCAACAATCGTTACCGCATAGGTTTCAAACAGGTCAGCGGCCATACCAGCGCAATCGCCGACATTATCGCCAACATTATCGGCGATGGTTGCCGGGTTGCGTGGATCGTCTTCCGGAATACCGGCTTCAACCTTGCCAACAAGATCGCCGCCGACATCCGCACCCTTGGTGAAAATACCGCCGCCGAGACGCGCAAAGATAGAGATGAGCGAAGCCCCGAAGCCCAGCGATACCAGTGCATCGATGACTGTGCGGTCTGCCGGGGAATAGCCGAGAAGGCCTGTCAGCACCCAGTAATAGACTGCAACGCCAAGCAGAGCGAGGCCCGCAACCAGCATGCCGGTGATAGCACCGGATTTGAACGCGATCTCAAGCCCTGCTGCCAGGCTGCGCGAAGCGGCCTGTGCCGTTCGCACATTCGCGCGAACCGAGACGTGCATGCCTATGAAACCTGCCAGACCCGAGAGCACCGCTCCAATGAGGAAGCCGATAGCGGCTGTACCTGTAAGCAGGAACCAGACCGCTATGAATACGACCACGCCGACAATGGCGATCGTGGTATATTGACGTGTGAGATATGCCTGTGCGCCTTCTCGAATTGCACCGGCGATTTCTTGCATGCGCGCATTGCCCTGGTCCGCAGCAAGCACCGATTTGGTAGCTAGAACCGCATAGACGATGGACAGCAGACCGCAGGCAATGACCAAAAACAGTATTGTCATGCCACTCCCTCAGATTTGACCGGAAAACCCCTCCCCGGGTCAGGTTCAGTACGGCACACGCAGCTGCCAGGCCGGCAGAAACGCGACCGCATGTGTAAGGAGTAACGAAGCAAATGCGAAAACGTCAAGGTCTTTCGTATCCGGATCAAAACGATAGACCAAAGTAGGGATTGCTGGCAGGGAAATGGCGCGGCAATCTATGTGGGGAAATGGCTAGGAAGGGTATCCATTAGCGTGATCTACAATGAACGGATCAAACTATTTGCTACATTCCTGAATAGTGTGGGTGTGGCGATATTGGCTGTAGGAGGATTGGCACCCCTGATAACCAGCCTCAACGGGCAAACCGGCCCGACATTATTTATTTCTTTTATGAGCGCCGTTAGTTTTCTGACTGCTATTGCCTTACATAGCAAGCCGCTTCCTGAAGAGGATGAAACAGTGACAACCTTACAAATGATCTCATTTATGATTATGCCTGCGGCTGGCCTGTTGCTCGCAGGTGCTGTCTTTTTATATGACTGGAGATATCCGGCAAAGCATCAGCATCGCCGCGATATGAAGTAGTCAGCGTTTCGGGCTTTTGACGCCCTTGCTCTCGCCTCGAAGCTCAAAAGCAAGACGATCCAGAACGGCATTGACCAGCTTCGGCTCATCTTCCGAATAGAATGCCTTGGCGATGTCAACATATTCCGAAACGATAACGGCAGTTGGCACATCGGCCTTGCCGCGAAGTTCCCAAATTCCGGCACGCAAAATAGCGCGCAATGTGGAATCAAGCCGCGATAGCGGCCAGTCTTCGGTCAATGCCTGCCTGATCATGGGATCTAGTATCGTTTGATCGGCCACAACGCCGGATACAATACCTCTGAACCATTGCGGGTCAGCATCCAGATATTGCTTTCCGTCTACTTCCTTGCCAAGCCGATGCGCCTCATATTCAGCAACAACTTCCAGCACGCCGGTTCCAGCTACATCCATCTGATAAAGCGCCTGTACAGCTGCAAGCCGCGCAACGCCACGCTTGTTTGCGGTCTTTACCGCCGGGGTCTGTCCATCGTTAGAGTTGACCATGGTTCAGGCTCCGAGCTTATCCTTGAGGGCAATCATTGTCAGCGCTGCGCGGGCGGCAAAGCCACCCTTATCCTTGTCTTCGCGGCGCGCGCGAACCCAAGCCTGTTCCTCGTTTTCAACAGTCAGGATTCCATTGCCAATGGCGATGCTTTCAGCCACAGCCAGATCCATCAGGGCCCGGCATGATTCATTGGCGACGATATCAAAATGGTAAGTCTCGCCGCGGATAACGGTGCCGAGTGCCACGAAGCCATCATATTTCTTGCCGCCATCTTCGGCACCATCAAGGGCAAAAGAAATGACGGCGGGCACTTCAAGCGCGCCTGGAACAGTCACAACATCATAGGTCGCATTGGCTTCATCCAGCGCAAGCTTGGCGCCGTTCAGTAATGCATCGGACAGTTCTTCATAGAAACGTGCTTCCACAATCAGTAGATGTGGCGCACGCGCCTTGTTTTTGGACATGCTCGCTCCAGGAATTTTGATCGGCTAAGGCCGATTGTGTCGTCCCAGATCGCTATACGCCCTTACGGGCGCAAAGTGGCGATCTGGCTTTTGTTTGTCGCATCGGATGATCCGAAAACCGGATTCCACTTTTCGGTTCGATGCTTTAGGCTGATTTAGGATATTCTGCAAGTCGGGCAGCATATCGAGCCATCTGATCAATCTCGATATTAATTCTGTCTCCGACCTTACGGTCGCCCCAGGTGGTAACTTCCAGTGAGTGACGGATGAGGAGAACGTCAAACTCATTGCCATTCACCGCGTTGACCGTCAGCGACGTGCCGTCGAGCGCCACGGAGCCTTTTGGCGCAATGAAGCGTGCAAGGTGTTCCGGGACACGCAAGGTAAAGCGAACAGCATCGCCCTCCTCTTCACGTTTGATCAGGTCAGCCATGGCGTCTACATGGCCTGAAACGAGATGACCGCCCATTTCATCGCCAAGTTTCAGCGAGCGCTCCAGATTGATACGCGTGCCAGTCTTCCAATCGGCAATGCTGGTCAGGCGTAGCGCTTCTTCCCACGCTTCAACCTCAAACCAGCGGGCATTGGAGCCTTTTTCCGGCAATGTTGTTACGGTCAGGCAAACACCCGAACAGGAAATGGATGCGCCGATCTCGATCGTCTCCGGATCGTAATTGGTTTCAATACGCAGTAATACACCTTCATTAAGTGGCTTGATCTGTCCGACCTTGCCAATATCGGTAACAATTCCCGTGAACATTCGCGGCTCCTTAAAGCGGTCTTACATACTCGCTGTAGCGGTCGTCGCCGAAGCGGGATTCGTACAACAGCTTGAATTCATGAGCCATATGGGAGCGCAGGTCGGGGGCTGCAACCCCACCCTCACCAAGCTCCACGGGACCTTCAAACAGCACGATGCGGTCAACCAGTTTTTCTTCGAGGAACGAGGCAGCCACCACTGCCCCGCCCTCGACGATCAATGTCGAAATGCCTTGCGCGGCAAGATCATCCATCAATTCCGGGAGAGCTGTTGTTCCGCAATCGGTTTCAGTTGCTAGAATTTTGCATCCTGCTGCAATGAGCGCTTGCCGTTTGGCAGGGTCCGCATCTGCTCTGGCGGCAATCCACACCGGTACAGTTGCAGCTGTTTTAACCAACTCGCTGTCCATCGGAATCCGCAGATGGCTGTCGAGGACAATCCTGATCGGCGAACGATGTTCCAGCCCAGCCAAGCGGCAGGTCAATTGCGGGTTATCCGCGAGCACAGTTCCGATGCCAACCAGGATGGCGTCAGTCTCGGCACGCATGATATGCGCCTGTGCTCTGGAAATGGGACCACTTATCGCTATTTGACCCTCACCTTTCCTCCCGATGAATCCATCGGTGGAAAGCCCAAGTTTTAGAGTCGCTTCCGGGCGTTTCCTGGAAGATCGAATCAAGTATCCGGCCAGTTCATCAGCTGCTTCTTCGGCAAGCACACCCGTTACTACCTCAATGCCCGCACCCCGCAAAATAGCGTAGCCTTTGCCGGCCACCCGATCGTCAGGATCATTCGCGGCCGATACAACGCGGGTTATGCCCGCAGTGACCAGCGCATTGGCACAGGGCGGCGTTTTGCCGTGATGAGCGCAAGGTTCAAGCGTAACGTAAGCTGTTGCGCCGCGTGAATGTTCGCCTGCTTCAAGCAAGGCCTGCGTTTCCGCATGGGGACGTCCGCCAATTGCCGTGACACCGCGCCCGACAATGACATTGTCCTTGACGATAAGCGTGGCGACAGAAGGATTGGTGCCGGTCAGTCCATGATGGCGGCGCGAAAAACGAATAGCCGCAGCCATATAGCGGCGATCAAGTGCAGTTGCTGCCATGGGGATCAATCGTCCTCAATCGGGCCAGTTGCGATATCGCTCGCGGTAATTTCATCGATGACGTCATGGAAATCCTTGGCTTCGCTGAAATTGCGATAAACCGAGGCAAAGCGGATATAGGCAATGTCATCAATGCCTTTGAGCGCGTCCATGACAAGACGGCCAATCTCGTCGGAGCTTACTTCCGGTTCACCCGAGCTTTCCAACTGGCGTACAATGCCCGAGACAGCCCGCTCAACCCGTTCCTGATCCACCTCACGCTTGCGCAAGGCGACTTCGACGGAACGCATAAGCTTATCCCGGTCGAATGGAACGCGGCGGCCGCTTTTCTTGATGACAGAAAGATCGCGCAACTGCACGCGTTCGAAGGTCGTGAACCTTCCACCACACACCGTGCAAATACGTCGCCTGCGAATGACAGCCCCATCCTCAGCAGGACGGGAATCTTTCACTTGAGTATCTTCAGACTGGCAATATGGACAACGCATCGAGGAACTTTCCGAAGATGATTCTGAGATCACCGCGAAGATAGTGTTTTTCGAAGCGAGATTAAAGCGCCTCGGCGAAACGCACTGTCAATGAAGTGCGTATCGCCAAGGCAAAACAGGCTTATTGGCCCAGATAGGAGTACATAGGGAAGCGGTCAGTCAGGGTAATAACCTTCTGCTGAACTGCCTTTTCCACAGCTGCATTGCCCTCATCGGAATTGGCGACCTTCAAACCATCAAGTACTTCCGAGATGAGATTACCGATTTCGGTGAACTCTGCTGCGCCAAATCCGCGCGTAGTGCCTGCTGGCGTTCCAAGACGGACACCGGACGTGACGAATGGCTTTTCCGGATCGAAGGGAATGCCGTTCTTGTTGCAGGTGATGTTTGCGCGGCCAAGTGCCTGTTCCGCCCGCTTGCCGGTTGCATTCTTTGGACGCAGATCGACGAGCATAAGATGGTTGTCTGTACCGCCGGAAACGATGTCGAGGCCGTTCTTTTTCAATGTCGCGGCCAAGGTCTTGGCATTGTCAGCAACGTTTTGGGCATAGACCTTGAATTCAGGCTTGAGCGCCTCGCCGAAGGCAACTGCCTTTGCAGCGATGACGTGCATCAAGGGGCCACCCTGCAAACCGGGGAATACGGCTGAATTCATCTTCTTCGCAATATCCTCGTCATTGGTGAGGATCATGCCGCCGCGAGGGCCGCGCAGTGATTTATGCGTGGTGGTGGTAACAACATGGGCATGCGGTATCGGCGAAGGGTGAACACCGGCAGCGACCAGACCGGCAATATGAGCCATATCAACCATCAGATAGGCGCCGACGCTATCGGCAATCTTGCGGAACCGCTCCCAATCCCAAATGCGGGAATAGGCAGTACCACCAGCAAGGATCAGCTTCGGCTTGGTTTCCTGTGCCTGCTTTTCAATGGCATCCATATCCAGCAAATGATCGTCCTGACGAACGCCATAGGAAACGACCTTGAACCATTTTCCGGACATGTTGACCGGAGAACCGTGGGTTAAGTGACCGCCGGAATTCAGATCCAGGCCCATAAATGTGTCGCCGGGCTGCAACAGGGCCAGAAACACGGCCTGGTTCATCTGGCTGCCGGAATTAGGCTGCACATTGGCAAAATTGCATCCAAACAGTTTCTTGGCGCGTTCGATAGCAAGTTCTTCAGCAATATCAACGAACTGGCAGCCGCCATAATAGCGCTTGCCCGGGTAGCCTTCGGCATATTTGTTGGTCATGATCGAACCCTGCGCTTCAAGAACAGCGCGCGACACGATATTTTCCGATGCAATCAATTCGATTTCATGGCGCTGACGGCCCAGCTCTTTGCGGATCGAGCTGAAAATTTCCGGATCGATATCTTCGAGCGATGCGTTGAAAAATGTATCTGCATTCGACATGGTGCCTGAACCCTCATTTGCCATTTGGATATTCGTGGGTAGTTGCCGCGCATTATCATACTTAAATGGCAGAGGCCAATGGCCGATGGACGAAAACCAATGGTTTGAAACCGCCATCATAAAAAAGACCGCTACTAGCGGTCTTTTTTAATTCACAGTCAGACAGAATTAGGTGTTGGTGCCGATCGACAGGGCCTTCTGACCATCCATCTCGTAAATATCGTCACGCAGGTGAACAACGCCGTCACCCGTGGACCATGCCGACACATAGACGAAATGCACGGGAACAGGGTTAGTCACGGCAATCGGTGTGTTGACGCGGGAGGCAATTGTCGCCTCCATTGTCTGGCGATCCCAGCCCGGGGTGTCACGCAGCAGCCAGACATTGAGATCGCGTACGTTCTGAATGCGGACACAACCTGACGAGTCGAAACGCATCAGCTTGTTAAACAGGCCCTGCGAGGGCGTGTCATGCATATAGACCGCATAGGGATTTGCGAAGTTGATTTTGGTCGAGGACATGGCGTTAATCTTGCCTGGATCCTGACGGAACATCAGCTTGACAGCATCGTCGGTTGACCAGTCAACGCTCTCCGGCGAAACTTCCTCGCGGGTGCGTTCGTCAAACAGGCGAATTTTGTTCTTCTCCAGATAGGTTGGGTCCTTACGCATCAGCGGAATGATATCTTTCTGGATAATCGACTTCGGCGCTGTCCAATATGGATTAAGGATGACCTCGTGAATCCTGGAGTCGAGGATGGGTGTCTGGCGATCAATCTTGCCGACAATGGCCGTGTGACGCTGGGCAACCCTGCCCGCTTCAACTGCTTCAATCTGCGCGGCAGGAATATTGACCATGACATAACGGGCGCCTTGATCCTCAGAAGCAAGCTTGCGGACGCGCTCCAGATTTGTCTGCAACTGGCCGAGACGAACGTCAGCCGTAACGTTCATTGCTGCCAATGAATATTGGCCCATGACGCCGTCGGCGGGCAGACCATGGCGCGACTGGAAGCGCTTGACCGCCGCATCGACATACGTATCAAAAGAATTGGAAACGCCGGCGCTCTGCGAAAGATCACCCGCGATGATCAGGCGCTTGCGCATGACCGAAACGGCGGGATCGACCACGCCGAGCTGCATTTTCACATTGCCGGGGACGGTCGGCCAACCACCATTGCCGACAATCTGGCTATAGGTGTTGATGGCATTCTCGATGAAGGACACTGTTTCAGGACTGGCGATAGGCTGGAAGCTTGCGACCTTGCCACGGCTTGTCGAGCGCGCATCAAACTGATCATCCCAGTTGCCGCGTTTTGGAGCGGAGAGAATGTCACCAATATCGGATTGTTGCGCAAAGGCAGACGAAGCAACGGCCGCCATGCCTGCTGTTGCGACACCGGTCAAAAATGCGCGGCGGTCCAGCGCTGACGATCCAAATTTTTTCATGTTCTTGTCCAACCTGTTGGAAGCTTCGCAGTCAAGCTGCTCACAGCAATGCGCGCGAGCAGATATGGTTTCCAAAAATATCAGGAACATCGTTAACAAACATCAACTTTCCGCGAAGTATAGCGCGATTGTGATGATTACGCGATATGCGCCCATTGAGGCGATAATGATGCTGCACTGACTTGAGTATAGGATCGTGCAGTTGCATTCCATTATGGCGGATTAATGACTTGGGCTAGAGCAGTCACCGAGATGCAGAACCTGTCTTAACTCGGCCCAAAGTCGAATTGCCCCGGTGTGGACTTCAAGTATTGTGAACCAATAGACAAAGCCCGCCTTTGCTGCGCGCAAAGCCGGGCTTTTGTTATTGCAGCTACCCCAAAATTACATGCGGTAGGCGATGCTGTCGTTCCAGAAGCGGTCAAGACGCTGAAGTGCCTTGTTCATGGACTGGAATTCTTCAGCCTTTATGCCTCCAACATGCTCGATCGATGCAACGTGGCGCTCATAGAGGCCGGCAACCAGTTCGGCCACTTCAGAACCCTTCTCCGTGAGGCTGACGCGAACCGAACGACGGTCTGTGCGTGAGCGTTCGTGGGAGATAAAGCCGAGTTCGACGAGTTTCTTGAGGTTGTAGGAAACGTTCGATCCCAGATAATAGCCGCGACTGCGAAGTTCTCCGGCTGTCAGTTCCGCATTGCCGATGTTGAAAAGCAGCAATGCCTGAATGGCGTTGATGTCACTGCGGCCATTACGATCGAATTCATCCTTGACTACATCAAGCAACCGGCGATGTAACCGCTCGACCAACTGAAGTGCTTCAAGATATAATGTACGCAATGCTGTGTCATTTACTGTAGAATGCGAGCTTGCGCCAGACTTTCTCTGTATGCTGTTCATAATACCTGCCTCACTGTTGTTTCGGTGTATTTTTCTCACCGTTGAGCAGACACTATCGAATACGCATAAAATTCGACTTAAAACATAGACTTAACAGTATCTTACCATCACAGAATCAATTTCTACCTTAATGAAGACTTACCGCCAGCATATTTTGAGAATTAGCGGATTGGCATGGCCTGCTGACGTTTCTGCAAAAACAGCACTATCCGGAAGACGATGTAAAGCAGTGCAACGCAGCCATGAATAATAGCAATTTGGGGCCTGTAAAAGAAGAACTCCGAGAATACTGTAAACATCAGCGTTTCGCCGAGTGCGGCGACAAACCAGATAACCGGCCCCCAGGACACCATCATCCAAAGGCCGGTTGAAGCAACGGGATAAAGCATTGCCAGCGAAACGGAGGCGACCTTCCATTGCCATGGCATGAGGTCGAAGCGCCAGAGCAGCCCTTCATAATAGCCACTGATCTGCGCCCAGTAGCCTACCCCGGCGACAAGTGAGTAGATGGCTACAAGCCGCAGCAACCAGACAAAGCCTGTTTGGGCCATAGTCGGGTCGAAAGGCAAATGGGTGGGCTTGTCATTCATGTCAGTTGTAATTCCCGCTCGCCCAATGATGCAAAATAGGCATCGACCATTTCAGGCGTTATATCTTCGATTTTTGCGGGACTCCACACGGGCGAATTATCCTTGTCCACAAGAAGTGCCCTTACACCTTCATAAAAGTCGTGATTTTCAAGCATACGGCAAAGAATGCGGTATTCCATCTGCATGCACTGGTCCATATCAAGTTCGCGGCCCTCTTCTATCTGACGGAAACTGACATGCAGACTTGTGGGCGAGCGAGTCTTGATCAGATCAAGAAGTTTTTGCGCTTCTTCGCTGCCGTTCACCCCTGCGGCAGCAAGACGGATGAGACAACCACTTAATGTTGGCGAGTCAAAGAGAACGCTTATCATGTCGCGCATTGCTTCGGGTGTTTCAAAGTCAGGATTGATCGTCTTGCCCTTTAACGCCTTTTCGGGATCACCCGACCGGATCAGGCTGCGTTTGAGTTTTTCCTTGTCTTCCGCCTTGATCGCATGGGTAGCAATGCCGCTTTGCAGGCAATCGCCCTGCTTGATTCTATTGCCGGTCAAAGCGAGATAAGTGCCGAAATGCTCCGGCAGATGCGGCAGGAAAGCACTGCCGCCGACATCCGGGAAAAAGCCGATGCCAACTTCGGGCATGGCAAAAGTGACGTTTTCCGTGACGACCCTATGCGACCCATGCACCGAAATGCCAACACCGCCGCCCATGACAATGCCATCAATCAGCGAGATATAAGGCTTGGGATAGTGTCTTATATAGGCGTTGAGTCGATACTCGTCGGCAAAGAAATCATAGAGCGGGGCACCGGAACGGCCAGCATGATAAACGGCGAGAATATCGCCGCCAGCGCAAAAGGCCCGTCCCTCGCCTTCAACGATAATGCAATGGACCGCCTCGTCGGTAGACCAGGCAATCAGCGCACGATGCAATGCACTGACCATAATCCGCGTCAGCGCGTTAAGCGCTTTTGGCCGCGTCAGGCGAACCAGACCAGCTTTGCCGCGCCGCTCGAATGCGATTTCACCCATCCCGCCAAAATCGATTTCCATGCATTTCTCCGTTATTTGCAAGCGAAGGTAGGAAACTCCGGCGGGGCGCGTCAATGGATGACGTAGTTCAGGACAAAGGTAGAGCTGGCAGCTTGGGCATTTGGTCCAAGAACGAGCCGCAATTTTGGGGTTATGCTATTGTGGCGATCCTGTTAAAACTATTCCAAACAGCAGGCAGAAAACATGAACAAACATCCCGCATTTCAAAGGCACGCGCCAAGAACCGTTGATGAAATTACCCAGAGCCGCCGTTTGCGCCGCATGCGCAAGGCCGACTGGTCGCGTCGTCTGGTCCAGGAAAACCAGCTGACAGTCAATGATCTGATCTGGCCGATATTCCTTTGCGAAGGTGAGAACCGACGAGAAGACATTGCCGCCATGCCGGGCGTACAGCGTTTTTCAGTGGATATGGCTGTGCGTGAAGCAGAACGGGCTGCCAAGCTTGGCATTCCTGCCATAGCTACATTTGCCAATATTGCCGCTGATCTGCGCGACGATACGGGTTCAGGGATTCTTGACCCTGACAATTTGATCAACCGGGCTACGCGCGCGATCAAAGATGCCGCGCCTGAAATCGGCATGATTACCGATGTTGCGCTCGACCCGTTCACCAGCCATGGCCATGATGGTATTTTGCGCGACGGTATCATCATCAATGACGAGACTGTTGCTCAAATTACGCAAGGTGCAGTGCTGCAAGCTGCTGCAGGCGCCGATATTATTGCGCCATCGGATATGATGGATGGCCGCATTGGTGCCATTCGTGATGCCTTGGATCAAAATGGCTTTCAAGATGTCGCGATCATGGCCTATGCCACCAAATTCGCTTCGGCGTTTTATGGCCCCTACCGCGAAGCAATCGGCACGTCCGGTCGGCTGAAGGGCGACAAGAAAACCTATTATATCGACCCTGCCAACACCGATGAAGCGGTGCGCGAGGCAGAGCAGGATCTCGCCGAGGGCGCAGATTCGCTCATGGTAAAACCCGGCCTGCCCTATCTTGATATTATCCGCCGGTTGAAGGACACATTTTCTGTGCCGACCTTCGCTTATCAGGTTTCGGGCGAGTACACGATGATCAAAGCCGCCGGCGCCAATGGCTGGATCGACGAAGAACGGGTGATGATGGAAACGCTGCTGGCTTTCAAACGCGCTGGCTGCGACGGCATTCTCACCTACTTCGCACCCATTGTTGCAGAACGATTGAAGGCTGGCGCTTGAATTTATCTGCCTGAATTCCCAATTTCAGGGTAATGGCCATTTGGCTATCACTTGAAAACAGGAAACAAAATGAACGCGAAAACCCTTGATGGCGAAATAATTACTGATCGTTTCGACGATTGGCGCTTGTATCAGGGCGTGCGCACCAGCCGCATATTTGCCTTCCTGATCGACTATGCGATCGTGTTTCTGCTTTGCATTCCGGTAGCTATCCTCGTTTTCATTCTGGGGATCGCGACGCTGGGCCTTGGTTGGATGCTTTACGGCATAATGTTTCCAGCTGTTGCCCTGATTTATATTTACGGCACCCTTGGCGGACCGCGTCAGGCTACCAAAGGTATGCAGATAATGGGGCTGAAGCTTGAACGCCTGGATGGCGGGAAAGTGGACGGACTGCTCGCAATCGTTCATACTGTGCTCTTCTGGGGCCTCAATGTTGTGTTGACCCCATTTATTCTGCTCGCAACCTTCTTCCTTGACCGCAAACGTACATTGCATGACCTTCTGCTCGGAACGGTTGTCGTCAGGGCATATAATTAAACATTGAAGGCTCCCGTCCGGGAGCCTTTCTTCTTCGGCATTGAAATGATGAACAGACACAAATCCGTTGCTGTAGCAGCTGCCCTGCTCGTTTTGTCAGGCGGCGTGAGCTATGCGGCTTCGCCTGCGGGAAAATTCTGCGGCGAAGTTATTTCCTATGGCGATTACCAGGATATCCAAACCAATCTGAGCGTGGACCGTGACGGGCGAATTACCGGGACGTATAAAATAGATGGGTTGGCCGGACGCACCGATGGCAATGTCATCGAAAAAGACCAAACCAGCCCGACAGACCGCACGCTGATTTGGACGGACAAGGATGGCACGGGCCTCGTCTCTTTACATTTCAGCAGCGATTATCAAAGTTTCAAAGCGGCGTGGGGTGGTTCAACCAATGGCCGTTTCGATCCGCCCATCCATTCATGGAGTGGGTCACGCTGCCCCGAAAGACCCGTGCACTGATACGACACACGCGACATTCACTCTGCAATGCAATATAATTGAATTGACGTTTTAGGCGGTCATACGATTCTATAGTTGTTACAGAGCGTGCCAGGAACTTGGATGACCCATCAACCGCAGCAATCACCGCAGTTTTTTCTGACAGCCCCCTCGCCATGTCCTTATCTTGAGGGACAGCTTGAACGCAAGGTATTTACCCACCTTGTGGGCGGGCGAGCGAGCGAGCTGAATGATCTGCTGACTCAAGGTGGCTTTCGGCGCTCGCAAAACATCGCTTACCGGCCAGCCTGCGAGAATTGCCGGGCATGTGTTTCCGTGCGCATTCTCGCCGGTGAGTTCACGCAGGATAAATCCATGCGACGTGTATGGAATCGCAATCGTGACCTGATCGGCAATATTCATCACGCCGAACCATCGACCGAACAATATTCACTGTTCAGGCATTATCTCAATGCGCGCCACAATAAGGGCGGCATGTCGGAAATGACCGTCCTCGATTATGCCATGATGGTGGAAGACACCCACGTGCCCACCCAGATCATCGAATATCGCCGGCGCGGCCCCGATAGCTTCATTACGCAAAAGGGCGAAGGTGAACTGATTGCCGTGGCATTGACCGATATTATGGGTGACGGGCTTTCCATGGTTTATTCATTCTTCAATCCGGACCATGCAAGCCGCTCTCTTGGCACCTTTATGATCCTCGACCATATTCAGCGCGCAGCTGCCGCAGGCCTGCCGCATGTGTATCTTGGATATTGGGTCGAGGGCTCGCGCAAGATGCAATATAAAATCCGCTACCAGCCGCAGGAACATCTGGGCATGAAAGGCTGGGAGCGCCGCGCGCCCTGATGGGTACGCTGGACGGCAGCCTGTTCTACCGCTAGACAACGCGGCATAATTCAAATGAATCCCCCCGGAAATCTGCCGCATGTCCCAGCTTCACCTCGACCATCGCAAAGGTTTGCTCATCACCGGCATCGGAGGTCTGGTGCTTTCGGCAGACATTCCTTTGTTGCGCCTTGGCCAAGGGGAAACATGGTCAACGCTGCTGCTGCGCAGCTCGACAACCTTCATCTGCGCGCTCATCATTTGGGCCGTTTGGAATCTCGTCACCGGAAAGCGCCGAAAAGTCCTTCCGGGCAAGATCGGGTATCTGGTTGCAGCGCTGTATGGCTTGGCTTCAATCGCCTTCATGACTGCTGTTTATAATACGAAAACAGCCAATCTTGTTTTCATTTTGGCGTTCAACACCGTATTCGCTGCCCTTTTGTCCTGGGTATTTCTGAAAGAACGGCCGAAGGCGATCACTTTCATTGCCATGTTCCTGATGCTGATCGGCGTCGGAATCATCGTGTATGAAGGCTTATCGGCAGGTCATGTCTTCGGCGATTTGATGGGGCTGTTGTCGACTTTCATTCTCGCATCGGCCATCACAGTCACCCGTGCATCTGGCAAGGATATGAGCTTTGCCGCGATGATGGGCACCGCAGTGCCTATAGCTGTTGCTGCATTCATGGTATCGCAAAATGGATTCAACGTCGCCGTTCCTGGCTGGATCATCTTCAACGGCGCGGTGGTCACCACAATCGCCTTCATCTGCCTTGCAACAGGTCCGCGCTTTCTTTCAGGACCGGAAGTCGCGATGTTTTATCTGCTTGAAACAGTGCTGACGCCCATCTGGGTGTGGCTGGTATTTTCCGAACGCCCAACCGACGCAACCCTTTTGGGAGGCATTATCATCATTTCTGCCTTAATCGGCCATTCGCTCTGGCAGATGGTCCACTCACGCAGGCGAGCCCGGACGACGGCAATCCGCCATCCGATCTAGGGCCCGACTTACGAGAACTTGCCCGAGCGTGGGAAACCCTTTGGAACCATGCGGCCGGCCGTGGCGCGCGGGCCGACCCATTCCAAAAGCTCCAGTTTTCCACGCGTGAAGCTGCGGCCGGAAGCGTCCTGCCACGTCAATCCCTGCTCCATTGTGAAGATGCGGATATCGGAAACGCCACCATCCTTGTAGCGTTGCAGACGCACGCCCTTGCCGCGACCGAGCTCTGGTACATCGGCCAGCGGGAAGACAAGCAGCTTGCGGTTTTCACCAACAATGGCAACGCTATCGCCGATGACCGGCACGCAATGGCGCGCTTCGTCCGGAGACTTGACGTTCATCACCTGCTTGCCCTTGCGCGTATTGGCAATGACATCTGCTTCAGGAACGATAAAGCCATTGCCGACATGCGATGACAGGAACAGCTTACGCTCGGGATTGTGCACGAAAGCGGTGACAATATCCTGGTCGTTCTCCATATCGACGATGATGCGGATCGGCTCGCCATGACCACGCCCACCGGGAAGGCTGTTTGCACCGATGGTGTAGAACTTGCCGCCGGTAGTCAGAACGAGGATGCGGTCTGTTGTTTCAGCGTGGAATGCCAGCTTCAGCTTGTCGCCTTCCTTGAAGGTCAAAGTAGCAAAGTCTGCCAGATGCCCCTTCATGGCGCGCAGCCAGCCCTTTTCCGACACGACGACCGTCACCGGCTCGCGCTCGATCATGGCGTGATGAATGTCGGTCAGGTCATGTGTCGGCGCATTGGCGAAGGTTGTGCGACGCTTGCCAACCAAGGTCTCCGGTCCATACTTCTTTTGCATTTCAGCGATCTGCCACGAAATCGTCTGCCATTGTTTTGGCTCTGATCCCAGCAATTCCTCGATCTGCTTCTTTTCGGCGCTCAATCCGTCAAATTCTTTGCGGATTTCAAACTCTTCAAGCTTGCGCAAGGAGCGCAGGCGCATATTCAAGATAGCTTCCGCCTGATTATCGGTGAGTTCGAAGCGGCGGATCATCTCCTGCTTCGGTTCGTCCTCCTCGCGGATGATGCGGATAACTTCATCAATATTCAGATAGGCGATGAGCATGCCGCCCAGAATTTCAAGACGCCGCTCTATTTCACCAAGACGATGGCGCGAGCGGCGAATAAGCACTTCCTTGCGGTGTTCGAGCCACTGTTTGAGAACTTCACGCAAGGAGAGAACGTTCGGCACCTTGCCTTGCGACAGAACATTCATATTGAGCGGAAAGCGCGTTTCAAGTTCGCTCAGCTTAAACAGCGACTCCATGAGAATGTCCGGATTGACGCTTCGGCTCTTGGGTTCAAGCACAAGGCGGACATCTTCAGTCGACTCATCGCGTACGTCATCCAGCAATGGCAGCTTCTTGGCGATCAGGAGTTCCGCGATCTTTTCAATTAGCCGTGACTTTTGAACCTGATAAGGGATTTGGCCAATGACGATGTTCCACGTGCCTCGGCCTTGATCTTCCGTTTCCCAGCGGGCACGCAGACGAAAACCGCCACGGCCGGTTTTATAGGCTTCAACAATTGCTTCCCAACTTTCGACAAGAATGCCGCCCGTCGGGAAATCGGGACCACGCACCTTGCAGGTAAGCAGGGCTTTAGGGTCGTCCTTCGCCAAAGCTTCGATGGCCGCCCATTCCTCCGGGGAAGTCATGAGCTCTTCCACCGTCGCGTCAGGATGCTTGATCAGATGCAGTGCCGCAGCGCAGAGTTCCGATACGTTGTGCGGTGGAATCGAGGTGGCCATGCCGACCGCAATGCCGGACGAACCATTGGCAAGCAGGTTTGGAAAGGCTCCGGGAAGAACGATTGGTTCTTCGTCTTCCTCATTATAGGTCGGGCGGAAATCGACGGCATCTTCGGTAATGCCCTCTAGGAGCAGCATGGCAACGTCGGTCATGCGCGCTTCGGTATAACGCATCGCTGCCGGGTTATCGCCGTCAATATTGCCGAAATTCCCCTGCCCGTCGACCACGGGATAGCGTACGGCAAAATCCTGGCTCAAGCGAACGAGCGCGTCATAGATCGACTGGTCGCCATGGGGATGAAATTTACCCATGACCTCGCCGACGATTCGGGCGCATTTGGCATAGGATTGATCAGGCGACAGGCGCAGCAAACGCATGGCATGCATGATGCGGCGATGAACGGGTTTTAGCCCGTCCCGCACATCCGGCAAGGCACGATGCATGATCGTTGACAGAGCATAGGCAAGATAGCGCTCTTCCAGCGCTGCCTTCAGATCAACCGGTTCGACATTATCATCGCCATTGTCTGGCGGAATCAGGCTTTTTCCCATGTGAATGGACTATCAAGACAAGGATTCGCGGGCAAGCAATGATTCGCCCAGATCACAGGCTGATAGCCCCATAATCACCGTTCTGCTGAACAAAGCTTGCCTTCGAACGGCAAATCTGACTTTCTAGCGCCCGAATCGTAAATATTGCCGCTTGGTTGATGGCTGTCACAGTTTTGCCGCGCCTCATGCAATAGGTATGATCATTGATCTCAACAAGGAACAAATTATGCGTCCAAACCCTGTGAAGTCCGGCTTGCGTCTGCTGGCTGCAACCTCTGCTCTCGTTGTCGTATTTGCCGGTTCAGCCTATGCCATCGACGGAAACGCTGTCGCTGCGCGCCTGAAGGCTGTTTATACCGAACAGGGCGGTGTCCTTGAATACAGCAATGTTGAAACAAACGGCACGACAGTCGTGTTGAAGGATGCCAAGGTTTCAACAACAGGCATTAAAGAAACATTCAATGCCGGTGACGTCACGCTTTCCGATGTGAGCGACGTTTCCGGTGGTGGCTTCAAGGTCGGATCGTTGACGGTCCCCGATGTCAGCTTTTCTCCTGAAGGCGAAGACAAGGGAACAATTAAGCTGGAAGGCATAGCGTTTGAAGGGATCACCCTTCCGGCGGAAGGCGCAACTGAGCCATTGGCAAAGTTTTTGCAGTATGAAAAAGCGGAAATAAAGCACGTCGCCTTTAATGCTAAAGGCAAGGATGTTTTCGTTGCCGACGCGCTTACCGCAACGATTTCCCCGCTGACTGAAACGTCACCTGTAGCTTTCACGACAAATGTTGAAAGCTTCAAAGCCGATCTGTCAGAAGTCGAAGATCCAAAGACCAAGGAAGCATTGACCGCTCTTGGTTATGAGACACTGACCGGGAAAATCGATATGAACGGCACGTGGAATGTTGCAGATGGCCGGTTGAACATCGAAAAGATGGATTTCATCACCGATGATGCTGGTACACTCGGCGTTAAGCTCGACATTTCCGGTTACACGCTGGACTTCATCAAGGGTCTGCAGGAAGCCACCAAGAATATGGAAGGCAAGCCTGACGACGCACAAGGCATGGCGATGCTCGGCCTTATGCAGCAGTTGAGCTTTACCGGCGCTTCGATCCGTTTTGAGGACGACTCAGTCACCTACAAGGCGCTCGACTATGTTGCCAAGCAGCAGAATGCCAAGCGCGAAGACCTGATCAATCAGGCAAAGGCAATCGTGCCAATGGCTGCGGCACAATTGGGCGATGCAGAATTCGCCCAGACACTCGGCACGGCAGTCGGCGAATATCTCGACGATCCAAAGACCCTCGAGATCAAGGCAGCTCCGCCAAAGTCAGTTCCATTCGCAATCATTGCAGCGGGCGGCATGGCCGATCCAAAGTCTCTGCTCAAGACACTCGGTGTTACGGTTATTGCGAACCAGTAATCCAGGCGATAAAACGAAAAAATCCCGGCAGCGATGCCGGGATTTTTGTTTGTCCAGAGTCGGTTAGAGAAGGTCTCTAAACTTCCTTCTTCACCGGGTTAAGACGGATATTCAGGTCGCGCAATTGCGCTTGCGAAACATCCGATGGAGCGTTCATCAGCAAATCATACGCCTGCTGGTTCATCGGGAACATGGTGATTTCACGCAAGTTCTTCGCACCGACCAGCAGCATGACGATGCGGTCAACACCAGCTGCCATGCCGCCATGGGGCGGTGCGCCATACTGGAATGCACGATAAAGACCACCGAAGCGTTCTTCCACGGTTTCGCGTGAATGACCGACAGCTTCAAATGCTTTGACCATTGTATCCGGCAGATGGTTACGAATACCGCCCGAGGCAATTTCGAAACCGTTGCAAACCATATCATACTGGAATGCCTTGATCGTCAGAGGATCCTGATTTTCGAGCGCATCCATGCCGCCCTGCGGCATTGAGAATGGGTTATGGGCAAAGTCGATCTTCTTTTCATCTTCAAGCCATTCGAAGAAGGGGAAATCGACAATCCAGCAAAGCGCAAACTGGTCGCGGTCAACAAGGTTCAGCTCTTCACCAGCGCGCGTACGCGCAGCGCCTGCAAAGGACACGAACTTCTTAGGATCGCCGGCAACGAAGAAGGCTGCATCGCCATCATCAAGACCAAGCTGCACACGCAAGGCTTCCGTGCGTTCCGGTCCAATATTCTTGGCGAGCGGGCCAGCGCCTTCAAGGCTTTCGCCTTCCTTACGCCAGAAAATATAGCCAAGACCTGGCTGGCCTTCGCTCTGCGCCCAGGAGTTCATGCGGTCACAAAATGCGCGTGAGCCGCCGGTCTTGGCAGGAATCGCCCATACCTCGACCTTTGGGTCATTGGCGATCATGTTTGCAAAGACTTTGAAGCCTGAACCGGCGAAATGCTCGGTCACTGCCTGCATTTCGATAGGGTTACGCAAGTCCGGCTTATCGGAACCATATTTACGCATGGCATCGTCATAGGCGATGCGTGGAAATTCCTTGGTAACGCGCTTGCCTTCAGCAAATTCTTCGAAAACGCCGCGCAGAACAGGTTCCATGGTAGTCAGAACGTCGTTCTGTTCAACGAAGCTCATTTCAACGTCGAGCTGATAAAACTCGCCCGGCAAACGATCCGCACGTGGATCTTCATCGCGGAAGCAGGGTGCGATCTGGAAGTATCGGTCGAAACCGGACATCATGATCAACTGCTTATATTGCTGCGGCGCTTGCGGCAGAGCATAAAACTTGCCGGGATGAATACGGCTTGGCACGAGAAAGTCTCGCGCGCCTTCCGGCGAAGAAGCTGTCAGAATTGGCGTCGAGAATTCCGTGAAGTTGATCTCACTCATACGGCGGCGCATCGCAGCGATGATCTTCGTGCGCTGCATGATGTTCTTGTGCAGTGTATCGCGGCGCAGATCGAGGAAGCGGTACTTCAGGCGGATATCTTCCGGATAATCCAATTCGCCAAACACCGGCAAAGGTAGTTCCTTCGCAGCCGAGAGAACTTCGATCTCACGCGCGAAAACTTCGATCTCGCCGGTCGGCATGTTGGCGTTTACCGTATCTTCGGTACGTGCCTTCACCTCACCGTCAACGCGGATAACCCATTCGCCCCGTACGGTTTCGGCAAGCTTGAAAGCTGGCGAATCGGGATTGGCGACGATTTGCGTCAGGCCATAATGGTCGCGGATATCAATAAAGAGAATTCCGCCATGGTCGCGGACGCGGTGGACCCAACCTGAAAGACGAACTGTCGAACCAACGTCCGATTTACGCAAGGCGGCGCAGGTATGGCTGCGGTAACGGTGCATGATATGTGCCTCTGATTAAATATGGCGAAAAGACCGAGGATAAGCCCTCGACACGCCAAAGAATTTGGGCGGACAAGCGCATTTTGGAGCTGATTTGTCAAGAACCGAGACAAACCCATTCTCATTCGCTATAGAAAAATCATGACCATGATTACAACCACAGATCAGCTTGAACAGGCTGTTGCCGCCCTTTCCCAATCAGACTTCGTGACTGTCGACACGGAATTCATCCGCGAGACCACGTTCTGGCCGGAGCTTTGCGTTATCCAATTGGCATCGCCTGATCATACGGCGATTGTTGACGCGCTGGCCCCTGGCCTTGATCTTGCAGCGTTTTTTAAGCTGATGGCTGACGAGAAAATCGTGAAAGTGTTTCATGCGGCCCGCCAGGACATTGAAATCATCTTCCATCTTGGCAATCTGATCCCGCACCCGGTGTTCGATACACAGGTTGCGGCGATGGTTTGCGGCTTTGGCGATGCCATTGCTTATGACCAATTGGTGCAAAAGGTGGTTGGGGCACAAATCGACAAATCTTCACGATTTACCGATTGGCGCAGGCGTCCACTTTCCGAAAAGCAACTCGACTATGCTTTGGCGGACGTGACACATCTGCGCGATATTTACCTCCATTTGAAGGAAAGCCTTGAAGCCGAGGGCCGCACCGAATGGGTTCTGGACGAGATGAAAATTCTCACCGCGCGCGAAACCTATGACATGCATCCGGACGATGCCTGGAAGCGGCTGAAGATGCGCCTGCGCAAGCCGGTGGAACTTGCCGTCCTACGCAGTGTGGCAGCATGGCGCGAACGCGAAGCGCGCGAACGCAATGTGCCGCGCGGGCGTGTCATCAAGGATGACGCGATTTACGAGATCGCACAACAGCAGCCGCGCGATGCGGAAGCAATGTCACGCTTGCGAACGATTCCAAAGGGTTGGGAACGCTCCAGCATGGCAACAGGCTTGCTCAACGCTGTCAATCTGGCACTCGACCTGCCGAAGGATGAGATGCCCCGCTTGCCGAAACAAAGCGCTTCCCCGGAAGGCGCTGGAGCAGCTTCGGAGCTTTTGAAGGTGCTTCTTCGGCTTGTTACCGAAGAGCATGGCGTTGCCGCAAAGGTGGTGGCTACCTCCGATGAAATCGACAGGATCGCTTCGGAAGGTGATGTTGATGACATTCCGGCATTGCAGGGATGGCGTCGCGAAGTCTTTGGAGAAAAGGCGCTTCAACTGATCAATGGCGAGCTTTGCCTGAAATTCGAAAACAAAAAAATTCGGGCGCTGGTTCTTCCCAGTGAATGAGGGTTGCAACTGACTGCACTCATTTTGCAGCCCATAGTTACAAAAATTCAGTCAAAACAGCCGGTTTTTCTGTGAAGATCCGGCTGTTTTCCTGCAAATTACTCAATTCGGCCAATCAACCCTATTGAGTTTCGATAATTCGGCCATCATCGAAGCATCGGGCTGAGAATTCAGGACATTGATCATTGCTATGATCCATGCCGCGAAGGTTTAAACCATGACTGCTTCCTCCACCACAGCGCCCGCTCTCGCCAAAGAGGTTGCGCTCCTTGCTGTACTCGCAACTTTATGGGGTGCCTCCTACACCTTCATCAGAATTGGTGTTGAAACCATCCCGCCGATCACCTTTATTGCTGCACGCACATTGATAGCCGGAGGGCTGTTGGTGGCGATCATTAAAATGCGTGGACTTTCGCTGCCTAAGGACCCGGCGATCTGGAAGCGCTTTTTCATTCAAGCCTGTATCAACAGTGTTATCCCCTTTACCCTGATTGCCTGGGCCGAGCAGACGGTAAATGCCGGACTGGCGACTATCCTCAATTCGACCACGCCAATTTTCGCCTTTCTGCTGACGGTGCTGATTACGCGGCATGAAGCGGTGACGATGCGCAAGCTTTTGGGAACAATTGCCGGTGTCATCGGGATCAGCCTGATTATCGGAATGGAAGCCTTTCAGGGGGTCGGCAAGGAACTGGTAGCGCAACTGGCAATTGTGGCTGCAACAATCTCCTATGCCGCCGCTGCCATATTCGGACGGGGCTTCAAGGGGCTTGACCCGATGATGCCAGCCGCTGGTTCAATGGTTTGCGGCGCGGTGATACTTATCCCCGTCAGCTTGATTGTGGATCAGCCATGGACCATTGCGCCATCGGCTGACTCGCTGCTGGCACTGCTCGGTCTCTCGGTGTTTTCGACCGCCCTCGCCTTTGTTATCTATTTCCGGCTTATCCACACACTTGGCTCGGTGAGTACGACATCGCAGGCCTATCTGCGCGTTCCGATTGGTGTGGGAATCGGCGTCATCTTTCTTGGTGAAACTTTGGCCTCGACCGCATTGATCGGACTTGTATTCGTTGTCATCGGCGTTGCCGCCATGACATTTCCATCGCGCAAGAAGACTGTGCCCGCCTGATCAACCTATGGCAGCTTCTGCTGCCGGGACAATTCGGGTTGCCAAAAGATCGTGCAATTGGCGCACATAGCCGGAGCGACCGGAAGGCGCTGCGGTGTTTGAGGTCATCACCGCCACCACGGATGCATGAGGCACGACATAGATCATCTGGCCGCCATAGCCCCAGGCATAATAGAACGGCTTGCTATCCGGCATATAAGAGATGAACCAGCCCAGACCATAGCTATCGCCAGTAAATGGCGAGCTGGTTCGAGGCTTCCACGATTCTTCGATCCAGGCAGCTGGCACGATTTGCTTGCCGCCGCCCTTTCCGCCCTCAAGAAACATTTTGCCAAAGGCGAGCATGGCCCGCGGCGACAATTCCATGTCATTGCCGCCGAAATAAATGCCCTGCGGATCACGTGGCCAAGGTGGAATAGTGATGTCCAGCGGTTCGCCCAGCCAATCGCGTGCAATTTGCAATGTCGTTCGACCCGTCTTGCGGGTGAGCATTGCGGATATGAGATGCGAATTGCCGGTTGAGTAGAGCATGCGCCCGCCCGGCTCATCGACGAAATCTCGAGCGAGCGCATAACGAACCCAATCGGAGCTCTCGACCCAGCGGCCATAATTGGGGCCGGATGTACGATCAAGCCCCGCCTGCATGGAAAGCAGATTGCCGAGCGTTATTTGCGCCAGCCGAGGATCACGATCCTGCGGCAGCTTATTCGACAGGATTGGCGCAACAAGCTCGTCCAGCCCGGAAAAAACTTTGCGCTCAATGGCTATGCCAGCCAAGGTCGCAATGATTGTCTTGGAAACGGATTTTACATTGACGGGACGATCTATGGCGGGACCATGGAAACGGTGCTCAATCTGGGTCTGCCCGCCGGCATATACGATCATCGTCTGGAGTGCCGGAAAAGACGAAGCCTGTTCAATGATCTGGCTCGTTGCAACACTATCCAAAGCCACAGCTTTGCCTGGAACCTGTGCAAAAGAGATCGAAGGGGCCAAAGCGCCCGCTCCACCGGCAAGGGTGGCCAAGATGAAGCTGCGGCGATTAACCGGATAGGTTTTCATGCGACGACTTTGACGAGCATGAAGCGGTACGGCAACTCAACTCCGCTCACATGCGTGTGATCATACCGGCATATCGCAGAATTGAGTGATCAACTATAGGCATGCCCGCCAAGGCCATGACCAGAGCAAATTCCCAAAGCAAAAATTACCGATCGCAACAAATTTGAGGGAGTTCTGCAAGAAAACTGATAGAGGTCGAGGTCTCTTCCTCTCGGTGCAAACAATCCATGACTTCTTCGATCAGTTTCCGCGAGCGCATCGCTCTTTATGCTTTTCTGACCTCGCTGACATCCATTAGCATTGACGCGCTGTTGCCAGGGTTGCGCCAAATCGGAGAAGACGTTGTTGGCGGGCCGCCGCTATCCACACAGCACATCATATCGCTCTTCATTTTCGGCATGGCCGTCGGCGAGCTGCTACTAGGGCCCCTATCCGATGCCATGGGACGCAAGAAAGCGCTTGTGCTTGGCCTTGGCATTTATGCAGTTGGAACCATTATTGCGATGCTGGCCGGATCGCTGGAAGTAGTGATTCTTGGTCGGATTCTTCAGGGCGTCGGCGTATCCGGCCCCAAGATAGCTACACGCGCCATGATCCGTGACCAGTTTGAGGGCGACGCAATGGCTCGCGTAATGTCCTTGATGTTCACCCTCTTCATTATGGTGCCGATGCTGGCTCCAGCTATGGCGCAGGGAGTGATTTTTATGGCTGGATGGCGTGCCATTTTCGGCATTTACCTCGCTATGGCGATGATCCTGGGTCTTTGGCTGGTGATTCGGCAACCGGAAACACTGCCGGTCGACAAACGCATATCCTTCCGGCCGAAACTCTTGATACGGAATGGCAGGCGCATTTTGGCAAAACGCCGTGTGGCGCTGCTGATCGTCGCGACCGGGATGGTGTTCGGATCACAGCTGCTTTACCTCAGCACGGCAGCCGATTTGTTTTTCGACGCTTATGAGATCAAGGAAACATTTCCCTTTTATTTTGCGGTGCTGGCCGCAGGAATTGGACTTGCATCATTTCTCAATGCCAAGCTCGTACAGCGGTTTGGAACGGATGCCATGACGCGTGCAGCCTTTATGGGATTGGCAATAATCGGTCTTCTGATGTTGATTGCATCCGTGCTCTGGCGTGGGCACTTGCCTCTGGTGGTCCTGATGGTCTTCACCTTTTCAGCCTTCTTTACCATCGGCATATTGTTCGGAAACCTCAATGCCATGGCTATGCGCTCTCTGGGACAGGTTGCTGGCTTGGGCGCATCTTTGATCGCATCCGGATCGAGCCTTATTGCCACCCTGTTCGCCATCGCTATAGGGAGCTTCTATGATGGTATGACAATGTATCTGGCGGCAGGATTCTTTATCGCTGGTATCAGTTCGCTCGCTTTGGCGCATTTCGCTATGAAAAGCGACGCTTCGCCGGTAGAGGCGGCGCGTTGAACAAGATTACTTGCCGACTTCCATTTTAAGCGGCTTGCCGATGAGCTTTGCCAATTGTTGCAAGCGTCCTTCGGTGACATCGCCGATGAGATCAGCTTTCGATTTATCCACCACAAGGCTGATGCCATCAGAGGTGTTTTTCCACGAAAGATACGGCACGACGCCGGACATGGAAGCCGAAAATGGATAGGTAATCCGCATGATGGCGGCCAGAAGACGCGAGAACTCCAAAAGTCGCGGGCTGGCAATCGCCGCAAGCTCCGGGTCCGGTACGCTATTGGCAACCCCTTCATGACGGAAGAAATTGGCAAGCGCTATATAGGCGCGGCCAGGATGATCAATGCCGACAAAAGCGGCATTGGAGATCATGTTCAGCGCCTGACTGCCGCGATAATCGGGATGCGCCCGCCAGCTTATATCTGCAATCAGGCAGGCCGCGCGCCGGTAGCGCTTCTCATCATCAGTCTCTTTATAACCCAGCGCCGCGAAAGCATCGCCGCTCCAGTCGGCAAGTTCACGCGCATAGGCAGGCGAACGTGCACGCAGTGTCGCCAGTTCCTCGGCGGCAGAAATGAGCGGGTCATTCAACTGCTCGCTCTCGGGCAAGAGCGAATAGAGAAAGCCCTCACGCACGCCAAGTGCCGAAAAGACTACTTTCGACGGCTTCATGATCTTGATTGTTTCAAGCAATGCAATGGCGCCGTAGGACAAGAGCGCCCGGCGGTTTTTTGAGACATCCTCAATGCCGCGCATATTGTCCACATCACCGACAGCAACGCGCTTGAGGAAGCGCTGGGCTTCTTCGAACGGAATTTCATAATGATGCATGACGTGGAGCGGATAATGTTCCGCACTCATATGCAGCTTGGCAAGGTTTCGCCACGTTCCTCCAACCGCATAAAAGGCCCTGCCCTTGCCATTGGCAAGAAGCTTGGCTGTGCCCAGGGTTTTTTGAGCGATGCTCAGCGCTTCGGTCAAATCGCCTTCAGACATATCCTGCAGGCGCAGACCACCAAGGGGCAAGGTTATGCCATCACCGATCTTACGGCCTTTGACGTCGACAAGTTCCAGACTGCCGCCGCCAAGATCGCCCGCAATGCCGTCAGGATCATGAAAACCGGAAATGATGCCAAGCGCCGAATAATAGGCTTCTTCCCGGCCCGACAGAACCTTGATGGGTTCTTCAAGGATGGCTTCCGCTTCGCGGATAAATTGCGAGCCATTTTCCGCCTCACGTGCGGCGGCAGTGGCAAGCACATCCAGCGACACGGCACCAGCCTGCTCGGCAAGCGCGCGAAACCGGCGGAGCGCGCGCAAGGCGCTCTGCACGGCTTTGGCATTCAGCTTTTTGGTTTTGACCAGTCCCTTGCCAAGTCCACACAATATCTTTTCATTGAAAAGAACCGTGGGCGAGCGCGTAACACCTTCATAAACCACAAGACGCACGGAATTCGAGCCGATGTCGATGACAGCGGCCGGTCGGCGTCCCTGCACACGTCCCTGTGCTGCCGATATCATAAAGTCTGGGTTCCCAAACCGGTATATCGGCAGTCACCAGAGAAAGTCGCAATTAAATTCATTTTTCTTTCGCCGCTTTCCGCTTGCGATGGGCAATCAATCGAGGCGCAGAAGATTTCAGCGACTTGCCACGGCCTGAAAGGCTAGGATTGGTCATGAAATATTCCTGCGCATTAAAAGCATCCTCCCCATCGGCGGGAGCGATCCGCCGCGAGGTTCCATCTGCAAGTAGCTCATAACTCTGCTGGTTGTCGAGAAGGTTTGCCAGCATAATCTGTGAAAGAACCTGTTGATGCACAGTTGGATTGGTGATGGGCACCAAAGTTTCAACACGGCGGTCAAGATTACGGGTCATCATATCGGCTGACCCGAAATAGACCAGAGCGTTTTCCGATGGGAGCGGCTTGCCATTGCCAAAACAGAAAATGCGGCTGTGTTCAAGGAAGCGGCCCACGATGGACTTTGCGCGAATATTCTCCGAAAGCCCCGGCACCTGCGGACGCAGGCAGCAAATGCCACGCACGACGAGATCAATTTCCACACCGGCACTGCTGGCTTCATAAAGCGCATCGATAATCTTCGCATCGACCAGCGAATTCATTTTCATCCAGATTGCGGCAGGACGGCCAGCTTTCGCATGGGCGATTTCCTCGGCAATATGCTGAAGAATGCGAGGACGCAGCGTGATCGGGGAAACGGCAAGCTGCATTTCGCCGGAAGGCGGCGTATAGCCTGTGATGTAGTTGAAGATTTGCGCCACGTCGCGGCCAATTGAAGGCTCGCATGTGAAGAACGACAGATCCGTATAAATCTTTGCGGTGATGGGGTGATAATTACCGGTGCCCAGATGCACATAGCTGCGCAACTTGTTTTCTTCGCGGCGCACGACCAGCGACATTTTCGCATGGGTTTTCAACTCGATAAAGCCGAACACGACCTGTACGCCAGCGCGCTCCAGATCGCGGGCCCAGCGAATATTGGCCTCTTCATCGAAACGCGCCTTCAATTCGATCAAGGCAGTGACGGACTTACCGGCATCTGCGGCATCAATCAGCGCACGCACGATCGGGCTATCATTTGAAGTACGGTAAAGTGTCTGCTTGATTGCAACGACATCCGGATCGGCAGCGGCCTGACGCAGGAATTGCACCACGACATCGAAGGATTCGTAAGGGTGATGGACGATGATGTCTTTCTCGCGAATCGCTGCGAAGCAGTCGCCACCATGTTCCCGCACACGTTCAGGAAAACGCGGATTGTAAGGAACAAACTTCAGGTCCGGGCGTGCAATGCTGACAATTTCCGAAATCATATTGAGCGCAAGCAGACCGCCAAGCACGCTGATGCGATTATCCGGCACACCCAGCTCCGTAGCCACAAAGCTGCGCAGGGATTCAGGCATTTCATCATCAAATTCGATGCGGATCACCTGACCGCGGCGACGGCGCTTCAGGGCACTTTCGAACAGGCGAACCAGATCTTCCGCCTCTTCCTCGACTTCAATATCGCTGTCACGGATGATGCGGAACGTGCCGGCACCCTTGACCTCATAGCCAGGGAAAAGCCGCCCGGTGAAAAGGCTGATCGCATCTTCAAGAGATAAGAAGCGGTAGCGACCGCTATCATCCGGTATCTGGATAAAGCGCTTGAGCGCCTGCGGCAGGCGCAGGAGCGCCGTCATTGGGCGGTTATCCGTGCTGCGGTTCAGCAGCATGGCAATGGTGAAGCCGAGATTCGGGATAAATGGAAAAGGATGCGCCGGATCAATGGCCAAGGGTGTTAGCACAGGATAGATGGTTTCGAGAAAATGATCCTCCAGCCATTCCTGCTCAGCTTTGGTCAAACGATCAGGCCGAACAATTTCGATATTCTCCCTGATCAATTCCTCGCGCAAGGCACTCAGACGCAGCTGCTGGGCGGCTTGAAGTTTGCCGACTTCCTCGAGAACGAATTCCAGCTGTTCCTGCGGCGTGCGTCCATCATCACTGCGACTGGAGACGTTTTCGCGCACCTGCCCGGCCAGACCGGCAATGCGCACCATGAAGAACTCATCCAGATTGGCAGCCGAAATAGACAGAAAGCGCAGGCGCTCAAGCAAGGGCTGATGGGTATTTTGCGCTTCTTCAAGCACGCGGCGATTAAATTGCAGCCAGGAGAATTCGCGGTTGACGAAGCGATCAACGCTGGTGTGCAGATCCGGCAGAGAGACATTCTCAACAGGCTGCGGAATGGTGGGCGATTGGTCGTTCATCAATATTCTCCAGCTAAAAAAATTTCCCGCAAAATGCGGACTTAAGAGCGCACCATAGACAAGTCTTTTGACAGTTTGATAGCAATCGTCTTGAAATCGTAATCAGGATGATACAAACCGAAGCGAAAGAGAAGTCAAATGCCAAATATGCGTATTTGACGAGACGATTCAGGAGCGAAAAATGGCTGGCCACAGCATCCCTCATTTCCAGAACAGCGCAGGACATGCGACCATTGCCATCGGCGTGAAGGAATTCATGTGCGTGGGTGCCAACCCGCCTTTCGACCATCCGCATGTGTTTCTCGATCTGGGCGATGACAATGAAAAAGTTTGCCCCTATTGCTCCACGCTTTACCGCTATGACGCTTCGCTGCATGCCGATGAGACCGTCCCAGCGGGTTGCACCTATGTGGACAGGGCCGCTTGAACGCATCGCTCATCGATTTAAAGACCGAACGAAACAGGCGCGATCCCAATCCTGACCAGATTATTATCGCCGGCGCTGGCATTGCCGGATTGACGCTGGCGCTTGCCTTGAGCACCAAGGGTTTTCCAGTTCAGATATTTGAGAAAAGCGCGACCCTGGCCGAAGCCGGTGCCGGAGTGCAGCTTTCACCCAATGCCACGCGGATATTGCAGCGGCTCGGTGTTCTCGAGCAATTAACGCCATCCTCGGTTGAACCGCAGGCAATTTGTCTTGCAGATGGTTCGAGCGGCGAAATGTTGCTTTCGCTTGATGTTGGTCATGTGGCCCGCACGAGATGGGGCTCACCCTATATTGTCTGCCACCGGGCCGATCTGCAAAATGCCTTGCTGGAACAGGCGCGAAGCCAGCCCAATATAGCTATCCAGCTGCAATCAGCGGTGACACAGTACAAGCCTGGCGCAGATGGCATTATCGTTCGCGTTCAATATCACGATCGTATCGAGGAACATCGCGGGGCTTTGCTCGTAGGTGCCGACGGCGTCTGGTCGAATATGCGCACTGCCATGTCCGACATGGAGCGCGCGCGCTATACATCGACGATTGCCTGGCGTTCGACCATCGCCGCTGACCAGTTGCCAAAGAGCTTCACGTCCCTGCTGCCTCAGGGCATCAATGTTGTTGCCTGGGTTGGTTCAAACGCTCATCTGGTCGCCTACCCGATACGTTCCGGTGAAATGTTCAATTTCATTGCTGTTGCCCCGGATCGCCAAGGCGGACGGCGATGGGACGCTGGGGCTGTGCCGGAAACGCCAAGCCAAAATTTTATCCGGGAATTCAATCTTTGGCATCCCGGTATTCGCGACATCATGCTGGCGGGAAGACCTTGGACTTCATGGCCATTGTTTGAGCAGCGTAAATGCCGATACCGGATAAAGGATCGCCTGGTGCTGATCGGGGATGCTGCCCACGCGATGACGCCATATGCAGCGCAGGGAGCGGCCATGGCCATCGAGGATGCGTGGGCGCTGGCATCTGCCTTGGGGGAAAATATCGCAGCATGGCCATCGGCTTTAGACGCGTTTGACAAGACCCGCAGCAAACGTATCAAAGCAGTGGTGCGGCGCGGCGCGATGAACCAGCTCGCCTATCATGCCAAGGGGCCAATCGCCATGGCGCGCAATATGGTTATGCGCAAACGCCCTGCCGAAAAGTTTATCGAAGGGCTGGATTGGCTCTATGGATATGATGGCCAGATTTGAATGCAAAAACCCTCGCCGAAGCGAGGGTCATGAGCGCCCAAAAGGGCTTGCAGGCCAAATATAAGAAAAATGGATTGCAGTATCAAACAGGCGGCCATAAGGCCGCCGTTTGGTAACATTGCAGAAAACTATCTCAATGAAGAATCTGGCTGAGGAATAGCTTCGTGCGTTCGTGCTGCGGATTATCAAAGAACTCGGCAGGGGCGTTCTGTTCAACGATCTGGCCCTGATCCATGAAGATAACGCGATTTGCAACCTGGCGCGCAAAGCCCATTTCGTGGGTTACGCAAACCATGGTCATGCCTTCTTCAGCAAGCTGCACCATTGTGTCGAGCACTTCCTTGATCATTTCCGGATCAAGGGCCGACGTCGGCTCATCAAACAGCATGATGCGTGGATTCATGCAGAGCGAACGGGCAATGGCTACGCGTTGCTGCTGACCACCGGAAAGCTGACCCGGATATTTATTGGCCTGTTCGGGGATTTTGACGCGCTCAAGAAAGTGCATCGCAATTTCGTCCGCCTTCTTCTTCGGCATCTTGCGTACCCAGATTGGGGCCAGCGTGCAGTTTTCCAGGATAGTCAAATGTGGGAATAGATTGAAATGCTGGAACACCATGCCGACTTCGCGCCGAACTTCGTCGATCTTTTTCAGATCGTTGGTAAGTTCGATACCGTCAACGAGAATCTTACCGCTCTGATGCTCTTCCAAACGGTTGATGCAGCGGATCATGGTCGACTTACCTGAACCGGACGGACCAGCAATGACGATGCGCTCGCCGCGCATCACCTTGAGATTGATGTCCTTCAGAACATGAAAATCCCCGTACCATTTGTTCATATTGATGATCTCAACGGCAACGTCTGTCGTGGAGACTTGCAGGAGCGAATGGTCGACGTGGATTTCTTCCGGGTCGATAATGTTTTCAGTTGTCATATACGTATGCTCCTAACGTTTGTGGCCAGTGTCGAGACGATTTTCCATGAAGATGGAATAGCGCGACATGCCGAAGCAGAAAATCCAGAAGACGAAACCGGCAAAAACCAGACCGGACATGGGGGTTTGCGGCGATGACCAATTTGTATCGTTGAAGTGCTGACGCACCGTCCCGAGCAAATCGAACATGCTGATGATCGAAACAAGCGATGTATCCTTGAACAGACCGATAAAGGTGTTGACGATACCTGGGATTACCAGTTTCAACGCCTGTGGCAGAATGATGAGGCCAGTTTTCTGCCAGTAACCGAGTCCAAGCGAATCCGCACCTTCATATTGCCCTTTCGGGATGGCTTGCAGACCACCACGCACCACCTCCGCCATATAGGCCGAAGCGAACAGCGCAACACCGATCAGCGCCCGCAGGAACTTATCGAATGAAACGCCCGGCGGCAGGAACAATGGCAGCATATAGCTGGCCATGAACAGGACCGTCACCAGCGGAATACCACGCACCATTTCGATAAAAATGACGCACAGCATCTTGATGACCGGCATTTTCGAGCGCCGTCCAAGTGCCAGTGCTATGCCGAGAGGAAGCGAGACGGAAATACCAACGAAGGAAATAACCAGCGTAACCAGCAGGCCACCCCAAACGGAGGTTTCGACATAGGGAAGGCCGAACCAGCCACCGACCAGCAGGAAGAATGCGACGATCGGGAATACGAAAAAGAAGACGATCGCATTCAGTACCTTGTAGGGCGCTTTTGGAATCAGAAGTGGAATCAGGAGGGCAACGAACATGATGCCCACAAGATTGACCCGCCAACGTTGGTCAATGGGGTAAGGACCATACATGAACTGGCCGAATTTGGCGTTCACGAAGGCCCAGCATGCGCCGGACCAGCCATCTGGCTGCAAACCTCCCTGTGCCACGGTCGCACATACCGACCTGTTCGGCCCGACCCACGCAGCTTGAATAAATAGCCAGTTGATCAGTGGCGGTAAAAACCATGCCAGAACGAGAAGTGCCAAGACGGTCAGAACAGCATCGACCGGCGTTGCAAGCAAATTAACCCGCACCCATCGCACAATGCCGCGTTCACCCAAGGGCGGAGTTTGACCCTGCAGCATTTCCTGACGAACGAAACTAATATTGGTGTCTGTCATGATCAGCGCTCCACCAGTGCCATTTTGGCGTTGTACCAATTCATGAACAGCGACGTCAGAATACTGAGGCTCAAGTAAACGATCATGAAAATAACGACCACTTCAAGCGAGCGGCCCGTCTGGTTCAGGATCGTTCCCCCGACGGCAAAGAGATCCGGATAACCGGCTGCAATCGCGAGTGAGGAGTTCTTGGTCAGATTCAGATATTGGCTGGCCAGCGGCGGCGTGATGATGCGCATTGCCTGTGGCACAACAACAAGCCGTGTTGTCGTGCCTGCACGTAAGCCGAGAGCATGGGCAGCTTCACTCTGTCCCTTGCCAACACCACGAATGCCAGCCCGGACGATTTCGGCGATAAAGGCCGCCGTATAGAACGACAGAGCCAGATAGAGCGAGATAAACTCAGGTCCGACCTGCGAGCCACCTTTCAGATTGAAGGCGCCAAGGATTGGATAGTCCAACGTCATAGGAAAGCCTTTGACGGCCAGCGCCAACAACGGCAGACCGACAATGAGGGCAATCGCTGTCAGACCAACCGGAAACGGCTGACCTGTTGCCATCTGACGCTTATGGGCCCAGCGTCGAACCAGCAAAGTCGCCACGACAGCTATCAGGAAAGCGACACCCGCCAGCCAGGCACCCTCACCCATAATCAATGACGGAACATAAAATCCGCGATTGTTCAGATATGTCCCAAAAGGCAGAGCTATGCTTTGGCGTGCCTGCGGTAACACAGCGAGCACACCAGAATACCAGAAGAAAATAACCAGAAGCGGCGGAACATTGCGGAAAAGCTCCACATAAACCGTACAAATCTTGCGGATAAGCCAGTTATGCGAAAGCCGGCCAATACCGATAATGAAGCCGATAATGGTTGCAGTGATGATACCCGCAATCGCCACAGTCAGCGTATTCAGAATGCCGACCAGAAGCGCCTTGGCAAAAGTGGAATCACTGGAATAGGAGACATACGGACTGCTGCTGATATCAAAACCAGCGCGGCCATCGAGAAAGCCGAAACCCGTAGCGAGCCGCGCGCGCTGAAGATTGGCGATGGTGTTGTTAACGATCCAGTACCCCAGCACAACGATGATAAGCAGTGCTAAAGCCTGAAAAAGATAACCACGGAATTTTGGGTCGTTTAAAAGCGAAACTTTGCCGCTATCTGTGCCAGGCGAAATATCCTGCGATGCCATTGGCCCCTCATTTCTGCTAAGTTCTTGTTCTTATTATTTTTATTATTATAGTAAATTGAGAGGAGGCCAGCGCCCCCTCTCCGATTTCATCATTAGCTATATGCGATTAGCGAATTGGCATCGCGTATTGCAAGCCACCCTTGGTCCACTGAGCATTGATGCCGCGAGCAATCTTGAGCGGGCTACCGGAACCGAGATTCTTTTCGAAAATCTCGCCGTAATTGCCAACTGCCTTGACGATGTTGATAACCCAATCATTGGTCAAACCGAGGTCTGTACCGAGCTTGGTATTGGCTTCCTGACCAAGGATACGCTTGACTTCAGGGTTTTCACCATTCTTCAACTCTTCGACATTGGCCTGGGTGATACCGAATTCTTCAGCAGTCAACAGGGCGTAATGAGTCCAGCGAATGATATCGGCCCATTGTGGATCGCCCTGACGGACAACCGGTCCAAGTGGCTCCTTGGAAATGATTTCCGGCAGAACAACATGGTCATCAGGAGCAGTCAGCGCCAGACGATAGGCATAAAGACCAGACTGGTCGGTCGTGTAAGCATCGCAACGACCCGAATCGTAAGCCGCGTTAACCTCTTCAACCTTTTCGAACACAACAGGATTGTATTCCATCTTATTGGTACGGAAGTAATCAGCAAGGTTAAGCTCGGTCGTTGTGCCGGCCTGAACACATACCGATGCGCCCGATAGTTGAAGCGCGGAGTTGATTCCCGAAAGCTTCTTCGCATTGATCATGAAGCCCTGGCCGTCATAATAATTGACGCCCGGGAAATCAAAACCCTGTGTATCGCGGCTGAGTGTCCATGTGGTGTTGCGAATCAACACGTCGATTTCGCCGGACTGCAGAGCAGGAAGACGATCCTTTGCAGACAAGGGCGTATATTTAACCTTGCTTGCATCGCCAAACACAGCAGCAGCAACAGCCTTACAATAGTCAACGTCAAAACCAGACCATTCGCCCTTGTCATTCGGCGCTGCAAAGCCAGGAAGACCTGTGTTAACGCCGCACTGCAAGAAGCCCTTCTTCTTTACATCTTCAAGCACTGTTGCTGAAGCGACGTTGGCAAGAAGGACCAACGCCGAAGCCGCCAGTACGCCCTTCAAAACAAGATTTTTCATAATTAATTTGCCCTTTGGTTGTTGTAGTCGTTCCCAGAGAGGTAAGTTTACATCGGTTTATTTACCCCAGCCCCGAAAAGGGCCCCAATGCCTCTCCCATTCACCTATCTATCGAAGGGCATTCTGAGGGTTTGGTCAAGGGAGAATATTTGCTCAATTTTGAAGCAAGAACGTCAAAATTGCTGCACGCGAAGCGAAAAACCGCTGATTTTCTACTCAGTTTTTCTTTTTTCGATGAAAACGGGCGCAAAATTTTCAAATTCGCGGCCAAAGCCGGAAATTCGGACTCAGTAGATCAGCACTGGATATTGCAAGCTCTCATTGGACCGCAAAGCACTCATGCCACGATGTATTTCCATGATGTTGTATGGAATCACTACTGCCGCAAAGTATTCACGAGCCTATAACCGGGAAAAATCGACCCCGTTCACAACGAAAAATAACGTGGCGGCGAGCAAGAAATCTGGCCAGCGTTATCGCGACGAGGAAGCCAATACTATAGCCCGCCACGGTATCGGTCGGATAATGCGCCTGTGCAACGATTCGGGTAAAAGCGATGAACATGGTGGCAAGGATGATCGGAAGCCGCCAGCGGGGAAACCATAAAGCCAGTATCGCCCCGACAGCCCCCATGGTGGTTGAATGGCCGGAAGGAAAGCTGGCAAGATCATCACCACCTGCAAATGGAGAAAAATGACCCGTGCCAAGCGTATCAATGAAGGGTGGGCGGGCTCTACCAATAAAGAATTTGGCGATAGCGGTACATGTTCCGGCCAGAGAGATTGCCCAAAAGGCATAGGTTGCCTGCGTGTAAGCGAGATGCAGCCGCTTTCGCCGAGGGACTGGCAAATGCTGCCAATCAATCGCGATCAGGCAGACAATGATAATGAAGGCCGGAATTACGTACCATTTTGACAGTCCGATATCTGTAATCAAGCGCAGATTGCGTAGATCACTGTCCGGCGATGTGAACATGCGCGACAAATATTCGTCATAAGGATGCAGTGACAGTACAAGAAAGACGATCAACGCGACCGCCATGGACATCGATCTCGTCCAAGCCGCCGCTCCATCCGGATGTGGACGCGCGGTGACGACATGCAAATAGCGGGCAAGAGAACGATTCAATCGTTGCGCGATGGACGATGTATCAGCCAATCAAAAATCCTTCTCCTGTTGCAACCGTCATGCAGTGCGATTATCGACGTAACCCTACAAGCCTAAAATTAAGCCGATAATTTGGAGGACCTGTCATGGATAAGCAATCTCGTTCAAAACTTGGGATAAATACGAGACTTGCACATGGCGGCTATGATCCCACCGACTATCATGGTTTCGTCAACCCGCCGGTCGTGCATGCTTCAACCGTGCTGTTTCCGGACGCGCAGACCATGGCAACGGGCAATCAGCCCTACACATATGCCACCCACGGAACACCGACCACAGACGCGCTTTGCCGCGCTATCGACGAGCTTGAGGGATCGGCTGGCACGCTGCTCGTTCCATCCGGCCTATTGGCGGTAACGCTGCCACTTTTGGCCTTCCTTTCGCCGGGTGATCATCTTCTGATGGTCGATAGTTGCTACGGCAATACACATTATTTTTGCAACACAACGTTGAAAAGACTGGGTGTTGAAGTCGAATATTACGATCCGCTCATCGGTGCCGGCATTGAAAAGCTGATTAAGCCAAACACCAAAGTGGTCTTCACCGAATCGCCCGGCTCAAACACGTTCGAGATGCAGGATATTCCGGCAATTGCCGAAAAGGCACACGCAGCCGGGGCCGTGGTTATGATGGACAATACCTGGGCAACACCGATTCATTTCAAGGCCTTGGACTATGGCGTTGATATTTCGATTCACGCCGTGACCAAATATCCCTCCGGCCATGCGGATATTTTAATGGGCACAGTCTCCGCCAATGAAAAACACTTCAAGACATTGGAGCAGACCTATACGGCGCTGGGTCTATGCGTCAGTGGTGATGATGCCTATCAGGTTCTGCGCGGCTTGCGGACCATGGGGCTGCGGATGGAACGGCACGCAGAAAATGCGCTGGCAATTGCCGAATGGCTGGAAAAGCAGGATGGCGTTCTGGAAGTTCTGCATCCGGCCCTGCCAAGTCATGCGGGACACGAAATTTACAAGCGCGACTTTACGGGCGGCGGCGGCGTTTTTTCGATTGTCATTGAGGGCGGCAAGGCACAGGCGCACGCTTTTCTGGATGCGCTTGAGATATTCGGCCTGGGCTATTCATGGGGCGGTTTTGCAAGTCTGGCTGTTCATGTCCGGCTCAACGACAGGCAGATCACCGGCAAGAACTATGCAGGGACCGTTATCCGGTTGCAGATCGGATTGGAAGACAAGGAAGATTTGATTGCCGATATTGCCAAAGGATTAGCAGCCGCGCGCGCCGCATAACCCGAAGTTGATTTCAATGTGATGAGTAACGGCTGTTATCAAACAGCGCCACTATCATTTAGATGAAAGACTGAATCATGACTTTGAAACTCATCCGAAATGCTGCCCTCATCTGCCTCGTCGCTTTTGCCTCGCCTGCTTTGGCGCAGGAGCATAGCGGGCACGAGGCCATGAAACAGGATTCCATGAAGGCGCAGAAGGGTGATCAGTCCCCCTCCTCAAAAGCGTTCGTGGAAGCCAATACGAAAATGCACAAGGATATGGCCATCGAGTTCACAGGCAATGCCGATAAGGATTTCGTTCGCGGAATGATTGCCCACCACCAAGGTGCGATCGACATGGCAAAGGTTGAACTCGAATATGGCAAGGACGCCGAAATCCGCAAGCTGGCCGAAACGATCATCGCCGCTCAAGAAGGCGAAATCAAAGATATGAAGGCCTGGCTGGAGAAAAATGGCGGCTAATAGCTGATCCTTTCAGCGACATAAGAAAACACCCGCTGGTCTGGATTGACCGGCGGGTGTTTTTACGCAAACTGTCGGTTAGCCTATTGGCGTATTTCATTGCTTGCAGCGCGCTTCTGCAGGCAGAGTTCCCAAAGGCTGTAGGCGGCATCGGCATAAGTCGATGTACCGGCTTTGAATTCGGCTGAACGCAAAGGCAAAAGATCCTCCACGACAGCCAGTGTGCGCGCTGGGAGTATATCCGTACAGGTTCCCAAACGCCGGAACACAGTGCTGATAGCAACCTGTCTCTCATTGACGTCTATTACGGGTTCGTCCCTGCCGAGTTCCCAGTCTTCCAAGGCGTCAATCGCGTCCTGAAAGGCGTTATGCAAGATGATAGGCGCATGGCCTTCATGAAGTGGGTGCAGCAAACCAGGCATTCCTGTCTCCTCACTTTTGTGTTGCACTGCCGGGGGCTCCCGGAAACAGAATCATACGTGCGACATGCCATGGACCGCAAGCCAAAACTGTTAATCCATACTTATTCAATCGAGTTTTTTAATTAAATCAAACGATAGCACTGGGCTTACTGTTCATTATTAATCTGCACTCTTATTTAATTTTGCCAAAAGCCTAATATTATTGAGTTTTCCTTCTCGACCCGCCAAATAATTCAATCGTTTAGACTGAGTGTGACGATGTTTAAAGAAATGCGGGGGCTTTATACTCTTGAGTTGACGGGTAAGCATCTGACCCAGCGAAGGATCAACCAGTGGCTTTCCGCTGCGGGATCGATTTATGCACCAAGCGAAGATGGTGTTTCCGGCACATACGCAACCATAACTGGTAATTTGATGCAGATTACCCGCGTTTCGCCTTGCCAAAACAAACTCATTGCCCCATTCATGTCCCGCTGCCCACCATCGAGGATATTGGCATATGAGAACGAGGCTCTTTCCAGTAATCATGTTCACCGCCCTGCTTGCAGGTTGCGGGAATATCCAGGGACAGCTTGATAACGAGAAAATTTCGTCGCTGCGCTATGACACGGTTCAATGCCCGGCCCTGATTGCACAGCGCAGCCAGGCCATGGCGGAAGTCAGCCGCCTTACCAATGGCCAAGGCTATCAGGACCCGGACGTGATTGTCGGTCTTGGTCCCGTCCTGCCGGATTATCGTACCGAAAATCAGAAAAAGGCCGGAGCGCTGCAAGGTCAGATTGAGTCGATGAGCCGTTCGATTGATCGCAGAAAGTGCGGAGCGCCAGCCTAAAGCTTCCCAGCCGTGTCTGCCTATACCGCTATCACAGCATGTTGAATGTATCGGCAGGCGCTGATCGATCCCTTATGTCAAAATTTATTGTGCCAATAATTAATTGGGCGTATTCTGCTTCTTCGGGTGGAGAGTACCGGCTTAAACCGGCTAATATTTACTCTTCTTCAGGGAGTGACAAACATGGGAGAAGTGACCCTTCATACGCCCCATAATGCAAGCTGCGCGACCCCACAAATATTGCAGAAGGTTCGCTCGGAAATGCCTACCAAGCCGGCTAGCAGCAATAAGCTGTCGGATATATTGAAACGCGCCAAAGGTGGTTTCACTCACCGGCGTTTCAAGCAGCATTCTAAATAATTATAGGTGCTTGTGGCGCA
The DNA here is from genome assembly GCF_052044585.1 of Phyllobacterium sp. 22552. Classification (NCBI taxonomy): domain Bacteria; kingdom Pseudomonadati; phylum Pseudomonadota; class Alphaproteobacteria; order Hyphomicrobiales; family Phyllobacteriaceae; genus Phyllobacterium; species Phyllobacterium sp. 22552. The sequence goes on from NZ_JBQENG010000002.1 coordinate 241,559, forward strand.
TACGCTTCAAGGAGCATTGTGATATATTATAGAAGCGTGCGCTGTGCGGCTTGGTTTGCGCGGCGCATCTTTCTATTTCGACGTATTTGTTAGCTGTAATACCTACGGATAGGCAGCTTGAAGCCATGATGGACGAGGGTGACAAAGAAAAAGACGATTATGCGCCCTACCTGACGCCGGTTTGGGGCTATCTCATTCTTTTTCTTATTATCATCCCCATCGTATTATATCTGGGCCACCAATATGGCGGATACTGGAATTCTTTTAATCAGCCCTAACCTTTCGGTCAGCGCTTTGGTGTATATTCCGGAACGGTATCGTCCTCGCCAAAAAGCAACTTTTGCGGATCGTCCTGGAAGTTTGTAACGCCCCTCTCAATACGCTCAACAGCACGACGGCTTTCAGAAATTACTTTCTGGGCGTTGCGGAGCTTGTCACCGGTCAGAGTGTCAAGATTGCCTGCAATCGCTTGCAGGCGCGCATCCAGTTCCTTTGCCTGTTTCTGATAATCCTCAAGTTTGCCGCGTATTTCGCTGACCATGCTGTCCTTGTCATTGGAAAGCTGTTTATCAACCTTTAGCAAAGTCTCATCGACCTTCGTCGAAGCCTTGTTGACGCGCGAAATTACATCGCGTGCATCATGCATTGTTGTTTCCAGCTTTTGCGCCTTGCGGCCATATTCATCAATGGTTTCAGTGCTGCTGGCCAAATCTTCGGAAAAAGCCTTGGCGCTGCGAACGCTTTCAAGTAATGGGCCCCTCGCCTGTTCTATGTAGCGCTCGGTAACGTCAGTTGCCTTGTCCACACGCTCGATCCAGTCCTGCGCGGTCTGGACAAGCGTTTTCAACGAACTTGGATCGACATCGACGCGTGCAACCGTGTCCTCCTTGGCAGCTTCTTCAAGCAGCTTTGGCTCATAGGACTTGCCTCCGGTTAGCTCGATACGTGCAGCGCCAGCAAGTATTTCGAAAGCCAAGGTTGCCACTGTCGAGCGGGTGATCGGCGTCGTGGAAGCAATTTCAGTCTGAACGATAACCGCATCAGGATTTTCCTGATCAATAAAAAGCCTGCTTACCCCACCAACTTTCAGGCCATTGAAGAAAACCGGGCTTTTGACGGTAAGACCAGTCACAGAGCCTGGAACTCTGATTTCAAGCGTGCTCGTATCGCGCCGCTCGCCATAACGGCCGATCCAGTAAAAGAACCCCGCCGCCAGAAGCGCCACCACGACCGTAAAGACCGCCACGATAAAGTAATTGGCTTTGGTTTCCATGGATTATCTGGCAACTCCGTCATTCATCGGTCAGCATTACCGCTTTAAGCCGCGGCAAATCAATGGCGAAGGACCACCGAGCGCTTTCTTGCTCAAATAGAATCGTTCTGCCGGAGAGCTTGCGCACCCTGTTGAAGACTTCAATTCTCCCGATACCGATAAGTTCCGACATGGCAACGCTGGTGGTTTTGCGAACAGGAAGCGTTGTGGCTGGCTCAATTTTATGTTGATGGCGGGCAAGAATGAGGTCACCATGTTCTGACGTATGGGGGATAGATGATGACAAGTTTGACGATTTTGGCTTTCGCATTGGTGGCGTTCATAGGCATAGCCACGCCGGGGCCGACAGTATTACTGGCACTGACCAACGGTTCGCGCTACGGCCTTCGAACGGCAAGCGTGGGCATGGTGGGAGCAGTTCTTTCAGACTTCGTGCTCATCGGGGCAGTGGCCCTTGGCTTGGGCGCGCTTTTGGCTGCATCCGAGTTCTGGTTTTCCGTGGTCAAATGGATAGGCGTTGGATACCTGACCTTCCTCGGGATCATGCTTTTGCGGTCTAGAGGAACGCTCGAGGTTACGAATTCGCATAGGGAGGCTGGCGGAGGCCCCTCTTCCCGCTCGGTACTCCTCAAGAGCTTCTTTGTCGCTATTACCAATCCCAAGGGTTACCTGTTCTTTTCGGCGTTCCTGCCTCAATTCGTTGTGCTTGATCAGCCCCAATTTCCACAATATCTGGCGCTGGCACTGACCTTTGCAATGATCGACGCCATTGTCATGTTTGGCTATGCACTGCTTGGGTCACGCGCGGTCAAGCTGTTGAAGCAATCAGGCGCATTGTGGCTGGACCGGATTTGTGGCGGCGCATTGCTGGCCCTTGCCGGGTCTCTCGCCTTCTACCGACGCGCAAGCTGACGCGAAACGCCGTTTTCATGGTACTTCATAAAGGCGATTCCTGGGGAATGCGCTCTATAGCGCAGCAAGGCAAGGCGGCAGGACATTGTGAAAATGGGGTCAAATAAACCTCGACATGGAATGCATACAATTTTAAGTATTATGACAACAGCTTTCACCTCGCCTTGATATTCATCAAGGTACCCAGGAGGAAATTGTCATATCGAGGTGGGCGGGAGATCTGCGTTCGCAGGCAGACCGGTGCAATGACATCAATATCCGTGTCATGCGCAGAATCGATTATATTGGATAATGGATTTTCTCGGAGCCGTTATATGGGAATTATGCATAGCGAGTTTGTTGAAAGACTGAGAAAAGCCGTCCGGGAACACGAGGAGCGGATTATCCGTTTGGAAAGCGGCCAAGAAAAAGTATTTCGATCGTCTCGCGACGGGCAAAAAGAAGATATATCTTTACAGACAGCAGATCATTATCGGCGGCTATCGCATCATTTACGAGAAATAATATCGCGGCACGATCAGAAAAACGGCCTTATTGCCGAGCCCAAAGAAACCTGAACATCCATAAATATTGAATTTTGAAGAAGTGGCGATCCCGACTGGATTCGAACCAGTGACCGTCGGCTTAGAAGGCCGGTGCTCTATCCAGCTGAGCTACGGGACCAATCTGTTGTAAATCAATGCGTCCAAGGCTGCATGCGGTCGAATCGGAAGTTCTCCGAATAGGATACAACGCGACGGCGTGCTTCCTTCGGTTCCTGCACCGAATAGGCAATGCCATTCTTTTGGGCGTAAGCTATTGCCTCATCCTTGGTTTCAAAGGAAAGGCGGATCTGGCTCTTCATATCGCCCGATGAGGTATAACCCATAAGCGGCTCAACCTTACGTGGTTGTTCCGGCTCAAACTCAAGCATCCAGGCCTCGGTTTTGGCCTTGCCGGACTGCATTGCGGTTTTTGCGGGGCGATAAATGCGCGCGGCCATTGAAGAAATCCTTTTGTCTGCAATTCCGATATATTACAGGCTTTGCTTCAGTTCCAGCAGCAATCGTCGTTGAAGTGGTCGGAGCGGAGAGATTCGAACTCCCGACCCTCTGGTCCCAAACCAGATGCGCTACCAGGCTGCGCTACGCTCCGTGTTCTTCAACGGTTGCCTGACTAGAGTTTCCGGAGACGAGAAGCAAGCTATAAATTCAACAAATCCAATAAAAAACTGAACCGTGCCGGAACGTCGCAGGTTTGACAGCGGTTTTGGCAGCGCTCAGAGGTCGAAAGCCGCCTGCCCTTCGTCCAATGCTGTAACGACCCCCGCCGCCAGAGCGCGGGTTATCTTGGATTTTTTCTCAAGGGCGGCACGGTCGAGTCGCTCCACCACCCGATTCGCGGTCGAGAGCGACCGTTCAATGTGGCTGACCAGGAAACCAATGACATTCGGGTCCACGGCAATCTGGCGATCTGCGAAAAGCTTATAGAGTACGCCGGAGAGCAGCAGATCATCCGGCTCGCCAATCTCGACGGTGGTAGCAGCCTTCAGGCGCGATGCAAGATCCGGCAGGGTTACTGGCCAATTTGCCGGCCAGATGCGCGAGGTCATCAAAAGACTGCTGCCGCTTTGTCGGACATTATTGATCAAATGGAACAAAGCGGACTCATCGATTGGTCCTGTTCCTATATCATCGATCAAAAAAGGCCCGGTTTGACCAGCGGCGGCAGCGATATTGCGCGCATCGATGACCATTGCGTTCGATTCCGCCTTCCAGACAGCTGCAAGATGGGTTTTACCGGAGCCTGTCGGGCCCGCCAGTATGACGACCGGTGAAATCCAGTTTGGCCATCGATCCACAATGTCGACAGCGGCCATGTTGGTGCCGGAAACAATGAGATCGTCGCGGGAGTAGCCTGGCTCGTGACCAAGGTCCAGCGGCAGTTGGCGGGGCTTTGTCGTGTCATTCATGGCGCGAACAAATACAACCTAGCTCGGCGCACTGTCACCTGATTTGTTTTGTCTCGTCGGTTTTGCGGAAATCGCCTGTGTAGAGCGGGGATTGCTGATAACGATTGATGACAAACCGCACCAGCACACCAATAGCGGCGGCAGTTGGTACGGCAATCAGCATGCCTGTGAACCCCATGAGCGAGCCGAAGGCAAAAAGCGCAAACATCAGCCAGACAGGATGCAAACCAACAGACTGACCAACCAGCTTTGGCTGCAGGATATTGCCTTCGATGAACTGGCCGATACCAAATGCGATCGCGACACCGACGATACCGCCCCATTCCGGCCAGAACTGCACCAAGGCCACGCAGAGGGCCAATACCAGGCCAACCAGCGATCCAACATAGGGTATGAAGCTGATGAGGCCTGCGAAAAGCCCGATGAGCAGGCCGAAATTAAGACCAACAACAGTAAGGCCGACTGCGTAAATCATCCCGAGCAGCAGACAGACGGTGCCCTGCCCGCGCACAAAACCGGCAATAGCCTTGTTCATGTCAGTGGCGATGCCGCGCACTGTATAGAGGTGATCGCGGGGCACCAGCTGGTCGATCTTCGAAACCATGCGATCCCAGTCAAGCAGCATGTAAAACGCCACCACAGGCGTCACCACGAAGAGTGCAACAACATCAATGAGCGTCTTGCCCGAACTCCAGATCGATTGCAGCAAGGTAGTGAGGAAGCCAGCACCCTGCTGAAGCAGCGAATCGAGGCTGTTGCGAATAACGGAAGCATCAACGCCTATGAAATCCTTGAGCCACTGCGAATCCCGGCTGGCGATCAGCTCCTGGAGCCGCGAGACATAACTTGGCAGCCGCGCGATGAAATCGCTCATCTGCGATGCCAGGACGGGCACGAGAATGATCAGCAATACCGTGAACGTGACAATGAAGAGGACAAGGATAACAACGGTTGCAAGCAGACGCGACAGACCGAGGCGCTGTAACCTGTCAGCGACGGGATCAAGAAAGTAAGCCAACACCATGCCAGCAACGAACGGCAACAGGATTGAGGAAAATACAAATAGGAACAGCGCAAACACGACCATCGCAGCAGTCCAGAAAACGGCCTGACGACGGAAACTGCTGGTAAGTGAATTTAGCTGCACCTCGACATGGATATCCTTGTCGGGAATCTCCACGGGAACGGGAGGTTTTTTTGTCGTTACAGCCTTGCCCGGAGTCTTGCTCATAACCGCCATTCTCGTTGTTCAGTCTGGAGATAGGCAGTCAGTAGAGGTGCGGTCAAGGCTCTAACTGTCAATAAGTGGCGTTTTATAGCCCCTTGCGGCACTCAGACCTTGCAGCTTGGGCAGAGTCGTGTCATTTCGCGGGCAATAATCTGGAGTTGACCATGAGCACCGAAGAACAGCCCGGCAAGAATGGCCTTACCTATGCGCAGGCCGGTGTCGACATCGATGCAGGCAATTTGCTTGTCGAAAAAATCAAGCCGCTGGTGCGTTCAACACGCCGCCCGGGCGCAGATGGCGAAATCGGCGGCTTTGGCGGTCTTTTCGATCTAAAGGCCGCGGGTTTCAAGGACCCTGTACTGGTTGCAGCCAATGATGGCGTGGGCACGAAGCTCAAGATCGCCATTGATGCGGGTGTTCATGACACTGTGGGGATAGATCTCGTCGCAATGTGCGTCAACGATCTGGTCGTACAGGGAGCCGAACCGCTTTTCTTCCTCGACTATTTTGCCACGGGCAAGCTCGATCCCGATCAGGGCGCAGCCATTGTTGGCGGTATAGCTGAAGGCTGCCTGCAAGCTGGATGCGCGTTGATTGGTGGTGAAACGGCGGAAATGCCGGGCATGTACCGCGATGGCGACTATGATCTTGCAGGCTTTGCTGTTGGCGCGGCCGAGCGCAACCAGCTTTTGCCGACCGGCGATATAGAAGAAGGCGATATTATACTCGGCCTCGCCTCTTCCGGCGTTCACTCCAACGGCTTTTCCCTGGTGCGGCGCATTGTTGAGCTTTCCGGTCTTGGTTGGGATGCAGATGCACCATTCGAAACCGGCAAGACGCTGGGACAGGCACTGCTGACGCCAACGCGCATCTACGTGAAAGCGCTGCTTGCAGCGATCCGCGAGACCAATGCGATCAAGGCGCTGGCGCATATTACCGGTGGCGGTTTTCCAGATAATATCCCACGCGTGCTGCCGAAGAATCTGACGGCGAGCATCGATCTTTCTGCGATTAACGTGCCTGCGGTATTTTCATGGCTGGCAAAGACCGGCGGCGTGGAACGCGATGAGATGCTGCGCACATTCAATTGTGGCATCGGCATGATAGTCGTGGTTTCGCCGGAACATGCCGATACTGTATTGGCCGCATTGAACGCACAAGGCGAAAAGACAGTACGGCTAGGCACAATGATTGCACGCACTGATAGCGGCGTTGTTTATCAGGGCTCATTGGCGTTGTGATCCAGGGCGCTGTGACCAAGAAACGCGTTGCAGTGCTGATTTCCGGGCGTGGCTCCAATATGAGCGCGCTTATGGAGGCAGCCAAACATGACGACTATCCGGCGGAAATCGTTGCGGTCATCGCCAACAAGGCGGATGCTGGTGGGCTGGAAACGGCCCGGGCAGAAGGCATCCCTGCAATTGCCATTCCTCACCGCGACTATGCGTCCAAGAGCGAGCATGAAGCAGCTGTCTGCGCAGCGCTTGTCGAAGCCAAAGCGGATATTGTCTGTCTGGCAGGCTATATGCGGATTATCTCACCCGAATTTGTCGCGCAATGGGAAGGGAAGATGCTCAACATTCACCCTTCTTTGCTGCCACTCTTCAAGGGCCTGCATACGCATGAGCAGGCGCTTGAAGCAGGCGTGCGCGTGCATGGCTGTACGGTGCATTTCGTCACTGCCGGTATGGATGACGGCCCAATCATTGCCCAGACCGCAGTGCCTGTGAAAACCGGCGATACACCGGATATGCTTGCTAAGCGTGTGCTTTCCGTAGAGCACGAGACCTATACCCGCGCGTTGGCGCTGGTTGCACAAGGCAAGGCCGTGATGAAAGATGGGCGGACGGTTTTTAGCGATTAGAAGACCAAAGCTCTGTAGCAGGGCCTTATGTCGCCGCCTTCACCCAAACTTTGTTGTCATGAAACGCCGCGCCGCCATAGGGTGCTGGTGCATCGGCGCCAGTGAGCACATTGATCCCTTCGCCGCGCTCAAAGGACGAATTGGCGAAGATTCCTTCTGAAATCACCACGCCGCGTTTTGTCAAAGGTTGAACACGCGCGTGAAGAATGACTTCACCGCGAACATTGCCAACTTCCACACGGTCGCCCTCATGAATGCCGAGCATTTCCGCATCTTCCGGATGGATCAATAATTCAGGCCTGCGTTCCTTTTGAAGGGATGTCGGCGTTTCGGCAAAAGTCGAGTTGAGAAAATTATGCGCGGGCGATGTCGCCAGGCGGAACGGATGTTTCTCGTCGGCCAGCTCGATAGATTGGAAATAATCGGGCCATTGCGGCAAGGTTTGATATGGCCCTTGCGGTCCCATGGATTGGGGTGGCCTGTTTGGCGATAGCGTTCCGGTCCAGTCAGGCTTGAAGCGGAATTTCCCATCGGGCCAGCTGAAACCATTCTGATAATGCGCCGTTTCAAAATCCGGCTGCATATCGAGCCAGCGCAATTTCTCGAGCATATCAAAGCCCGGCAGATTGCTGGAATGCATCATATTATCGATCAACGTCTTTTCGTCGAGGCCAAAGCCGGGGAGATCGCCAACGCCAAGACGATTAGCCAATTCATTGATAACAAACAGATTTGGGCGCGCTTCACCGGGTCCGTCAATCAGCTTTGGGCCAAGCACAATGTGCTGCTGGCCGCCGCCGCGATAAATATCGTCATGCTCCATGAACATGGTCGCAGGCAGTACAACATCCGCCAGCTTCGCAGTGTCGGTCATGAATTGCTCATGCACAGCCATGAAGAAATCGTCGCGCAGCATGCCTTGACGTACCAGACGCTGCTCCGGGGCGACATTGGCCGGATTGGTATTTTGGACAAGCATCGCCATGACGGGCGGACCACCATAAAGCGCGCTCGGATCGCCGGTCAGCGCAGCGCCAATACGGCTTTGATCAATATGGCGGATGGAAGGGTCGGCAAAGGCGCGGCCTTCAATCTCCCGCTTGTCCATGCTGTAAATGCCGCCATTCGAATAAAATGCGCCGCCGCCTTCATATTTCCATGCGCCAGTAACAACCGGAATTGACAAGGCAGCATGCATGTTAACGGAACCGTTACGTTGCCGGGTGAAGCCAAAGCCTAGCCGGAAGAAGGTCTTCTTGGTCGTTCCAACAAGTCTGGCAAATTCTTCAATTTCAGCGACTGCAAGCCCTGTGATGGCTGCCGCCCATTCGGGCCCGCGGCTTTGCAAATGACGCTCCAGACCTTTTGGATCATCTGTATAAGCGTTTAGATAGTCCCAATCCGCCATGCCATCGCGGAACAGAATGTGCATGACTGCGCATGCCAAGGCACCATCTGTGCCGGGTTTCAGCACAAGACCAAGATCAGCCTGCCGAACCGTTGCAGTTTCATAAATATCGATGGCAACGATCTTCGCACCGCGATCCTTGCGGGCACGGACGGCATGGGTCATGACATTGACCTGCGTTGCCGCAGCGTTCGTACCCCATATAACCACGCAATCGGATTTCGCCATCTCGCGCGGATCGACACCGGCTAGCTTCCCCGTTCCGGCATAAAATCCGGTCGTCGCGAGATTGGTGCAAATACTGTCGAATGTGTTGGTGTATTTCTTGGCGTGGCGAAGCCGGTGTACACTGTCGCGTTGTACCAGCCCCATTGTTCCAGCATAAATATAGGGCCAGATGCTTTCCGAGCCGTATTCGGTTTCAGCTTTGAGGAAGCGCTCCGCAATCAGATCAAGCGCTGCTTCCCAACTTGCCTCTTTCCAGATGCCCTCACCTTTTGCACCGCTGCGAACCAGCGGCTTCAACAGGCGATCCGGATGATGAATGCGCTCGGCATAACGTGCAACCTTGGCGCAGATTACGCCAGCCGTATAGCTGTTGTCCTTTGCACCGCGCACACGTCCAATCATGCCTGAATCGAGTATCTCGATATCAAGAGCGCAGGTTGACGGGCAATCATGAGGGCATGCGGAATGCCCTGTACGAAGAAGGACTGGTTTGTTCATAGCCCTAGGCATAGCGCAAAAATTCAACGACAGAAATGCAGCTTTTTGTCTTGGTGACAAACTTGCAATCACAGTGCGCGGATTTGGTGTAAATCAGGCAATCCGCATTACGGCGGCACCCGCAGCGATGAACGCCACTGCGGCGAGACGCTTGGAGCCGATTCGCTCTTTCAGGATAAATGCAGAAATGGCGACTGCGAAGAGAATCGAGGTTTCCCGCAATGCCGCCACCGCAGCAACCGGGGCCATGGTCATTGCCCAAAGAGCGAGGCCATAAGAACCGAGTGTACCGACACCGCCGATTGTTGCCAGGCGGGTACGTTTGACAAAATGCGGCCAGAGCTCGCCGCGCCGCATGATAAGCGTCCAAACCAGAAGTGGAACAGCATTCAACACGAATACCCACATTGTATAGGCGGCGGGCGCACCGGAATGGCGTACGCCCAAGCCATCAATCAACGTATAGGACGCAATGACGACTGCGTTGACCAAGGCGAGAATAGTTGTGGCGCGATTTGCCCCTACGCGACGGCGCGACTCCAATGCGAGCGCAAGAACACCGGCGCAAATCAGGGCTATTCCTATCCATTTTTGCAAGGAAAGAACTTCCCCAACCAAAGGTCCGCTGGCAAGTGCAACGATCAAGGGAGCGGTGCCACGCATGATAGGATAGGCCTGGCTCATATCACCGCTGCGATAGGCAGCGGCAACCAGCGCAAGATAAATAACCTGTGCAACGCCTGACGCCGCCAAAAATGGCCAGCTTTCCGGTGCGGGGGCAGGCAAAAACGGCAGGCAGACAGCTGCTATCAATCCTGCCGAGGTGACAACCACGACTGTATTGAGAAATTTGTCGCCCTCGGATTTGACGACGGCGTTCCAGCTTGCATGCATGAGCGCTGCAAAAAGCACAACGAGGACTACAGTTCCGGACATTGATGCATCTACCTGCCGGCATGCTGCGGAATGGAGCATGCTGATCTGCTCTATGACAGAACCATGAAGGCCAGCAAGTCGTATAATTTCAACTTTAACATCAACCATCTTGCGAGAGCGCGAACATCATGAAACAAGCGGCGCATGAACTATCGTCACGCCTATCATGCCGGCAATTTCGCCGATGTGGTCAAACACGTCATCCTGACGCGGATTGTCCTTTATCTGCAACGCAAGGAACAGGCGTTTCGTGTGATGGACACGCATGCGGGCATTGGCCGATATGATTTGAAGGGCACGGAAGCTGGCAAGACCAGCGAATGGGTAAACGGTGTCGGGCGGCTTATGGGAGCCAAGCTCGATCCACAGGTAGCCGAATTGCTGGCGCCCTATCTTGATATTATCCGCGCCGAGAATGTCGATGGCCAGATGCGCCATTATCCCGGCAGTCCGCTTATTGTACGGCATTTGCTGCGCAAACAGGACAGGCTTTCAGCACTGGAGCTGCACCCTCAGGATGCAAAACTGCTGGCAGAGGTTTTTGAAGGCGATTTTCAAACCCGTGTCACCGAGCTTGATGGCTGGCTGGCGCTTGGAGCCCATCTTCCGCCCAAGGAAAAGCGAGGATTGGTGCTGATCGACCCTCCCTTCGAGGTTGGCGGCGAATTCGACCGCCTGGTTGAGGGGCTGGCGCGGGCGCATAAGCGCTTTTCGGGCGGCACATTTGCATTGTGGTATCCTGTAAAAGATATCCAGCAGCTGCGACGCTTTACGGACATGCTGGCGGATACTGGTATTCCCAAGATATTGCGAACCGAGCTGATGATTCGAGCGCCGTCAGCAGAACCGCGACTCGACGGAACGGGGATGATCATCGTCAATCCGCCCTTTACACTGGAAGCTGAGTTGCAAACCATCCTTCCGGCGTTGTCAAAAATCCTCAGTGATGAACCGAATGCGGGGTTCAGGGTCGATTGGATAAGGGGTGAGCAAGTTGACGCTTGACCTGACGCTATCCCTGGTTGAAATTGCACACATAAAATATGTCCCGGAGAATATATCCATGTCACGCTTCTCGTCATTGATTGCTGCAAGCTTCGCCGTTGGTGTTGCCCTGTCATCTGCCGCCCCTGCCATGGCCGCAGATTACGTCGAAGGCCCGGCTCAAAGCTATGACGAGACCTGCGGACAGGCCCGCGTGCTTAACCGCATCGTCAACAAATTTTCTTATCAGGTAAGGCATGTTCCAAACCTGCCGCAGGTTGGTATCGACAATTTTACCGATGTGCAGCAGACACGCCACGAACCCAGTGCTGATCCTGAAATGGATGCAGTTGAACGGCATTATTGCCGCGCTACGGCTCATCTTTCCGACGGAAGCCAGCAGCCTGTCTGGTATCTCGTGGAGCACGGTCAAGGGTTTGTCGGGGTTGGAGACAATGTCGAATTCTGTCTTGCCGGTTTTGATCGCTGGCATGTTTATAGCGGAAGCTGCCGTACACTGCGCTGATTGAATTCAGCTGATGCCAGCTGGAAAGATTGCCCGCTATCTTCTGTTTGCGGCGCTGATCGGCATCAGTATTCTGACCTATTTGCGAGAACAGGACGTTCCGGCACCTCGCCCTGCAACGCAGGATAGGGAGAATGTGCCAGCCAGCCAGTTGCCCAAACAGCCTTCGGGCGAGAAATTGGCGACGGGAAGCGGATTTGATTTTTATGTTCTCGCGCTCTCCTGGTCTCCAAGCTATTGCGCGGCAGAAGGCGACCGCGCTAATGGGCAGCAATGCGCCTCCGGCAGACCTTATGGTTTTGTAGTTCACGGACTTTGGCCGCAATATGAACAGGGGTTTCCGCAGGATTGCGATAACTCGCAACCTCGCAATGTACCTTTTGCCCAAGCCAAGCAGCTCTCCGATATAATGCCTTCGACAGGCCTCGTCACTTATCAGTGGCGCAAGCACGGCTCTTGCAGCGGTCTGACGCAACGCGATTATTTTGCAACGATGCGTCAGGCAATGCAGCGGGTTTCCATTCCCTCCGCATATCGCCAACCAAGCCAGCGCAGCCCGATTAACCCGCTAGTGCTTGAACAGGCTTTTACAGCCGCCAATCCGGGTATGCAGAAAGATGGCATAGCAGTGACCTGCGATCGTGATTATTTGCGGGAGGTGCGCATCTGCCTGACAAGGGATCTGAATTTCCGTTCCTGCCCGCAGGTCGATAGGTCCTCGTGCCGTAGACGCGCTGTTGATATGCCGGGAGCGTTTTAGCTTGCACTAATGTTCTTGCATGGTTCGCCCTTCGACAAGGTATGTTTTGAAAAGAAAACACGCTTGCCGTCTTGCAACTCACTTTATCAATGCGCGCTTTTCATAATCCCACACGAAGTTTACCGTTTCACATCGAGTCGCAAAATCGGAGTTCATCGTGACTAAAGTTCTTTATTCACCCGCATCGCCCTATAGTACCAAGGTGCGTATGGCGGCGCATTATGCGGATATTCCGCTTGAAACCGTTCTCGTTGACAGCAATGCTCAACCGCCGGAATTGGTCAATGCCAATCCGCTTGGTAAAATTCCAACCCTGATCCTCGATGATGGCAAGGCGATTTTCGATAGCCGCGTCATTACGCAATATCTCAATCGCCTTTCCGGCAACAAGCTCTTCCCGCGCAACGCGGAAAAACGCCTTGAGGCAGAGCAGCTTGAGTCTATCGCCGATGGACTTTGTGATGTTTTGCTGGCGCATGTTTATGAGCGCCGTTTCCGCCCAGAAGAAAAAATCTACGAGCCGTGGCTGGATCGCCAATGGGTCAAGGCAGTGCGTGTGCTTGATGTTTTGAACGCGGCACCTCCCCGTCTTGGCAAGAAACTGCATGGCGGCCATATCGCGTTGGCGGCAGCCCTCGCCTATGCAAGCTTGCGGTTCGAAGGAAAATGGGAAAAGGGGCGCTCTAAACTGACACGCTGGCAAAAGCGATTCGAGGAATTGCATCCCGAACTGGCGGCATTGTTGCCGAAGTAATTTTGCGGAAGGCCTGAAACGAAAAAAGCCGGACAGTCTCCTGTCCGGCTTTTTTCGTTAAATCACCCTGGTATTAGAACTTGTAGCCAACACCCAGACGAATTTCATTCGTTGTGATCTTGTTCGATACATCGTCGATACCACCGAGATCGTAGTTCTTCTTGCCGAAATCGGTGTAACGATATTCAGCACGGCCAACGATATTTTCAGTGATTTTGGCTTCTGCACCAACACCGGCTGTCCAGCCGACATGTGTCTTGGAATCGCTGCCATCAGGACCGCTAAGCTTGCCTTCAGTCATGGCAACACCGCCTGTACCGTAAAGCAGGACCGGATCAAGAGCGACACCGGCGCGGGCACGTACTGAACCCTCTACGCCCTGCTTGGCTCTATAACCAAAACTGCGTTCCTTGGCACCGGAGTAACCAACGTCGCCTTCAACACCGTAAACAAACTGGCCATTCTGAAGGTTGTAACCGCCGTAAACGCCGCCCTTCATGCCATCGGCATCAAGCTTGCCTTCGGATGTCTTGTTCTTGTTCCAGCCATAGCCGCCATAAGCACCGACGTAAGCACCATCCCAGCCGCCAACTGGCTGTTCAAACGGTGCAGCCTCAGGAGCTGGCGCCTGTTCGACGATAGCATCAGCAGCGAGAACCGGGGCGGAGAGCGTAAGCACAGCCGCCGAAGCGAGGATCATTGTTTTAAGAGTGCGCATCGCAATCTCCTTTTTAAACTCTATTTACACGCAGCGGGCCTTTGGTCGGGGGGGAAACCAAAATTACGTCCGCTTGACGAGAATGACATTCGCTCTTCAATGTGGCGGGACTCGTGCCGGACTGTGAAAAGAAACTGTCAGGAAAATGGCCGAAATGCGATGTGGTTTTTCAGCAACAATTAGAATTTCCCTGCAAATTCAATCATTTATAAATAAGCTTACAAAATAGAAATCGCACACTATTTGAATCAAATTTCATTCAAAGTCATACAATATTGCCGGTCAATATAGTATACTTAACACTTGCTTAAGATTTACATTGGACTTGGCGATAATGATGATTTTCTGTCTCTATCAGAGTTTTCCGTGTTTGATTTCCAATCCGCGTTAAAGTTCGACTAGAACTGTTCATTGCTGACGTTAGCCCCTCGCGCTTTATCGGGCTCATGCCTATATTTAGCGTTGAATCACCCCATGAAGGAGAAAACTGTGACGCTTGATCGACCGATTGCCCTTGTAACTGGTGGTGCCAAGCGCATCGGCAAGGCAATTGTTGAAGATTTGGCCGGTCACGGGTTTGCTGTTGCAATTCACAGCAACCATTCACGCGCTGAGGGTGAGGCCCTACTTGCCGCAATCGAGAGCAAAGGCGGCAAGGGTTGCGTTGTTGAAGCTGACCTAACTGATAGCGACGCAACAAGGCGGCTTGTTTCCCAGGTGCAGCACGAGCTTGGGCCGGTACAGCTTCTGGTCAACAACGCTTCGGTTTTTCAGGAAGACGCAATTGGCAATCTCGCAGATGATGTTGTTTGGAACAACCACTTTGCGGTGCATGTGAAGGCGCCGGTGCTGCTTGCGGACGCCGTTGCCTCGTTGCTGCCCGATGGACAGGATGGGCTGATTGTTAATATTATTGACCAGCGCGTCTGGAAACTGACCCCAAAATTCCTGTCATATACTTTGTCGAAGAGCGCCCTATGGACTGCTACCCAAACGCTGGCGCAGGCATTGGCTCCCCGTCTTCGCGTCAATGCGATTGGACCTGGACCGACCATGCCGAGCGACCGACAGGACCAGCATGATTTCAATCAACAAGTCAGCAGCCTCCTTTTGGAGCGAGGCCCGGACCTTTCAGAATTTGGCCGTACCATTCGTTATCTTTGGGAGACACGCTCCATTACGGGGCAAATGGTCGCCCTTGATGGCGGACAGCACCTGGCCTGGAAAACCGCCGATGCGACGGGAATCGCAGAATGATCGCACCGGCAAAACAAGCGACTAACCTCGAACGGGACGACCTCGATTTCGACATGGCGGAAAACACTGACGAAACGGCCAGAGTGGCCAATGAACCGGTGCGGAACGTTGCAGCGCTGATTAGCGCTATCGAATGGGATTCAGCAATTGTCAGCGACGGCAATAGTGGCGCCGATGTCATTGCCGAACTTGTCAAACGCCTGCCCAACAAACCTGGCGTCTATCGCATGTTCAATGAAGCAGGCGACGTGCTTTATGTTGGCAAAGCACACAGTCTGAAAAAACGCGTTTCGAACTATGCACGTGGACAGGGCCACAATAATCGCATTGCGCGCATGATCCGCGAAACCATGAAAATGGAGTTCGTGGTTACCCGTACCGAGACGGAAGCCCTGCTGCTGGAAGCGAATCTTATCAAGCGCTTGCGTCCGCGCTTTAACGTGCTGATGCGCGATGACAAGTCGTTTCCCTATATTTTGCTGACAGCGCCAAAACCGGGAGAGCGGCGCATTGCCCCCGGCATTTTCAAGCATCGCGGTGCGCGGTCGAGCAAGGGAGACTATTTCGGCCCATTCGCTTCTGCCGGTGCAGTGGGCAGAACAATCACCGCGCTACAGCGTGCCTTTCTGCTGCGCACTTGCACGGATTCATTTTATGAGAACCGCACGCGCCCCTGCCTGCTCTACCAGATCAAGCGTTGCTCTGGCCCTTGTACCGGCGAAATTGACGAGCGCGATTATGATGAGCTCGTTGCCGAGACGAAGGCGTTTCTTTCGGGCAAGAGTCAGGCGGTGAAGACGCATCTTTCAAATGCGATGCGGGATGCCTCTGCCGATCTCGATTTCGAACGGGCAGCAATCTATCGGGACAGGCTTTCGGCCCTATCCCATGTGCAATCCCATTCAGGCATCAATCCGCAAGGTGTCGAGGAAGCAGATGTCTTTGCGATCTACCAGGATGGCGGCGTCACCTGCATTCAAGTGTTCTTTTTCCGCACCGGGCAAAACTGGGGTAATCGCGCTTATTACCCCAAGGCGGATTCATCCTTGTCTGGTGCGGAAGTTCTGGGGGCATTTCTGTCGCAGTTCTATGATGACAAGCCCTGCCCTTCAATGATCCTGCTTTCCGAAGTAGTGGAGGATCAGGAATTACTGGGAGTTGCGCTGACAGCCAAATCCGAACGCAAGGTCACGATCCTTGTTCCACAACGCGGCGAAAAGAAAGATCTGGTCGAGCATGCCTTGAGCAATGCGCGAGAAGCTCTAGGGCGGCAATTGGCAGAAACATCGTCGCAATCGCGCTTGCTCAAAGGTGTAGCGGAGACATTCGGACTGGAAAAGACGCCGCGCCGCATCGAGGTCTATGATAATTCCCACATTATGGGCACCAATGCGATAGGCGCCATGATTGTTGCCGGACCCGAGGGTTTCGTCAAAAACCAGTATCGGAAATTCAATATCCGCTCGACAGATATTACGCCCGGCGATGATTTCGGCATGATGCGTGAAGTGATTGAGCGCCGCTTCAGCCGATTGGTCAAAGAACATGGCTCGCCCGAAAACAAGGATATGCCGGCACAAGACGTCGAAATCGATGAATTCGATGATGATTCAGATGCCTTCCCGGCTTGGCCCGATATTATTCTCATCGACGGCGGGCAAGGTCAGATGACCGCGGTGCGCGGTATCCTCAACGAAATGGGTCTTACCGACAAGGTCACTGCCATTGGTGTGGCGAAGGGCGTGGACCGCGATGCGGGCCGCGAGCGCTTCTTCATGGAAGGCAAACCAGCCTTTACCCTGCCCCCGCGCGATCCGGTACTATATTTCCTCCAGCGGCTGCGTGACGAAGCCCATCGATTCGCGATTGGCACGCACAGAGCGAAGCGCAAAAAAGAGATGATAAAGAACCCGCTCGACGAAATTGCAGGCATCGGACCATCACGCAAACGCGCGCTGCTGCATCAATTTGGTACTGCCAAGGCCGTTTCCCGGGCTGCTGTCGAAGATTTGATGAAGGTCGACGGTATATCTGAAGCGATGGCTATTACAATTCGCGATCATTTCCGTACATAGGAAGGAAACTGGTCGGAGCGAACTTTGCTCTGCTATCAGACATAATTGCGCCTGACTTGGCCATGATGAGCTTGACGTAAGGTGCTTAAGTCCCTTTGATCGGTAATGATTTGAATGGTTGGAAATATGCCCAAGAACAACGCCTACTCACTACCGAATATCCTGACCTATGCCCGTATCATTGCTGTGCCGCTGGTTGTCCTGTGCTTTTTCATTGAAGGAAGCCTGCAATCAAGCGATACAGCCCGTTGGGCCGCGCTTGCCATATTCATCATTGCCAGCGTTACCGATTTTTTTGACGGCTATCTGGCGCGCATCTGGAAGCAAACATCAACAATAGGCCGCATGCTTGATCCTATCGCTGATAAGTTGCTCGTCTCCGCTTGCCTGCTTCTTTTGGCAGCAGATCAAACTATCGCCGGTTGGACACTCTGGGCTGCAATCATCATTCTTTGCCGCGAAATTCTGGTCTCTGGCCTGCGTGAATATCTGGCAGAGCTTAAAGTCAGCGTGCCTGTGAGCCGTCTGGCAAAATGGAAAACCACGATTCAGATGGTCGCGGTGGCTTTTCTCCTTGCGGGCCCGGCTGGCGACAAGATCGTGCCAATCATCACAATTCTTGGTATCGTGCTCTTGTGGAGTGCCGCACTGATAACTCTCTATACCGGCTGGGATTATTTCCGCGCTGGCCTGAAACATGTGGTGGATTGATCAATGACCAAACTCGTCTATTTCGCATGGGTGCGTGAGCGGATCGGAAAAGGCGAGGAAGTGATTGAGCTTGACCCGGAAATTGTCACAGTCAGCGATTTACTGGCTCATTTGAAAACCCGCGGCGAAGAATATGCCGCGGCTCTCGAATATGAGAATGTGATCCGCGTTGCCATCAATCAGGAACATGTGGAACACGACGCTTTTGTAAAAGGAGCAACCGAAATCGCCCTGTTCCCGCCGATGACCGGGGGATGATATGGACGCGGTGCAGCCACGGATCATAGTTCAGCGTGACGATTTCGATATCGCCGCTGAGATGAGCCAGATTTCCGGACAGAACCGGAATATAGGCGCTGTGGTAACATTCAGCGGTCTTTGCCGCGACGAAGCTGGAACGCTGGCGGCGCTTGAGATTGAACATTATCCCGGCATGGCGGAAGCAGAAATGACCCGCGTTGCAGCCGAAGTGCTGGACCGCTGGACACTTACCGGCCTCACAATCATTCATCGTTTCGGGTTGATCAAACCCGGAGAGAACATTGTTCTTGTCATGGCGGCATCAATCCATCGCGAGGCGGCATTCAATGCCGCTTCATTCCTGATGGATTATCTGAAGAACACAGCCCCGTTTTGGAAAAAAGAACATTTGAATACGGGCGAAGAACGCGGCTGGGTCGAAGCCAAGACCAAGGATCAGGACGCATTCAAACGTTGGCATAGCCTGTGAACCGGCTCGCAACAGGTTCGCTGATTGTTGGGTTTATCGCAGTGTTGGTGCTGGTTATCCTGTCAATCGTGGCATAAGGCCAATAAAAAAGCCGGGCGAACCCGGCTTTTTTATTCATCAGCTTTTAAGAATCAGCCGACGATTTCTGTACCGGAAAACCAGTAAGCAATCTCTTCTGCAGCTGTCTCAGGTGCATCGGAACCATGAACCGAGTTTTCACCGATCGAAAGGGCGAAAGTCTTGCGGATTGTGCCTTCGTCAGCATTGGCTGGATTGGTGGCGCCCATGACTTCGCGGTTGCGAAGGATAGCGTTTTCGCCTTCAAGAACCTGAACGATGGTCGGAGCGGAAGACATGAATTCTACCAGTTCGCCAAAGAAAGGGCGATCCTTGTGCACTGCGTAGAAGCCTTCAGCTTCGCGGCGGCTCATCCAGACGCGCTTGGAAGCGATAACACGAAGACCGGCTTCCTCAAGCTTGGCGGTGATGGCGCCAGTGAGGTTGCGGCGTGTCGCGTCGGGCTTGATCATCGAGAAAGTGCGTTCAATTGCCATGGAAATGAAACCTTGTCATTTTGGGGAGATTGGATGGCGGGTCTATAGCGGCAGGCAGTGCGTTTGCCAAGAGACCTTTTACCCGATGCGCTTGAATGCCCCTCCTGAACTGCCCTCTTATGCCGCAGCCAATACCTTACGGGCTATGCCGCCATGCAGATCGAGACACCGCTCGAACCAGTCTGCAACCGGATCTCCCTCATCAAACAGCTTGTAAGGCGTCAACACTCTTGCCCATTGGAATGCGCCGAAAATAATGTAATCGCCAAAGAGCGGCGTTTCACCGCCAATGAATGGCTGCGAGAGCAGCATCTTGCGGATCGGAGCCAGGCTTTTGGTAAATGCGTCGCGCTTACTATCGCGATCAGCGGCGACATCTTCAAGCTTGCGGCCAAAAATCTGTTCGCGGCTTTCGCGAAAATAAGCCTGGTTTGGTGTGTCCAGCACATCGTGTACCGGCATCAGCACGACCAGATTGAGGAAGGGATGCAGGATCATTTGCGAATACCCCTCGACAAAACGAGCCATGGCGCGGCCGCCCTCGCCTTTGAAAAGTGAAGGACGGTCCGGATAATGATCCTCCAAATAGAGCGCGATGTCGAATGAATCAGCAACGAGCTTCTCGCCATCCCTTACCACCGGGACCTTGGTGGAATAGCCGTTTTCAAGTTTCGGAATATCAATGAAAGAGACCGCATTCCTGTCAAATGGCAGGCCTTTATGAGCGAGTGACATCACTGTCTTCCAGCAATGAGGACTAAATGGGCGGCTCTTGTCAGTACCGACAAGCTCGTGCAGAACAATTCCCATGGCAAATTACCTCGCTCGATATAATATGTCAGCAATACTGACTCTTGTAATGGAGAAGTCAACGGATGGAACAGCATTTTCAGATGCTGGCGGCATATAACCGCTGGGTAAATGAGCGGCTTTATATGGCAGTGGCCGAGCTGGAGGACGAGGAATATCGCCGTGACATGGGCGCTTTTTTTGGCTCGTTGCACAGGACGCTAAACCACCTGCTGGTGACTGACCGCATCTGGATGTTTCGCTTTAGCGGCGAAGGGGATGCTCCCAAGGCTCTCGATGCGATACTCTTTGACAGGTTCAATGAGCTGAAAGCGGCGCGGGAGCAGGAAGATGCCCGCATTTTAAACTGGGTACGGAGCTTGGATAGCAAGGCAATCGCCTCTCGTTTCACCTATACAACCGTGAGTGACATGCGCACCATCAGCCAACGGCTGGCACCAGCTCTGGCGCATCTTTTTAATCACCAAACTCACCATCGCGGTCAGGCTCACGGTATTTTGACGAGTCTTGGAAAGACCTTGCCTTCGTTTGATCTCGCTCAATTTCAAAGGACTGAGGAAGGTAGGCCTTATTCTTGAACTCTTCCTTCAAACTATTGAAAATCTTTGCAAGAACGCAATAGCGCCCTTCGACAAACTCAGGATGAGGAAGGTGGTGGGTTGCAGGCATCAAGAATTGCAGCTTCAGTGATATTATTGCGGAGCATCAACCTTCGTCATGGTGAGCCATCCTGAACTTGTCGAAGGGCGAACCCCGCATAGCAGCCGTGCAATCTGACTTTTAAACACGAATACCTTGCGGAAATGAGATTTCCCGTGCAAAAGCGCGGCCATGCTTATTCTCGACGATATATCCGTGCGGATGGCCGGCCGTTTGCTGATCGATCACGCCAGTCTCAACCTGCCATCCGGCACAAAAGCCGGGCTTGTGGGCCGCAATGGTGCGGGCAAATCCACACTGTTCAAGGTCATCACGGGCGAACTTCACGCTGAAACCGGCGATTTCTTCCTGCCGAAGAATATCCGTATCGGTCAGGTGGCGCAGGAAGCGCCCGGCACAGAAGATTCATTGATTGAAATCGTGCTTGCTGCCGACAAGGAACGTACGGAACTGCTAGCGGAGGCGGAGACTGCAACCGATCCGCATCGTATTGCCGATATTCACATCCGACTGGCCGACATTGACGCGCATTCGGCTGAAGCCCGCGCCGGAGCAATTCTTTCTGGCCTTGGTTTTGATGCGGAAGCGCAAAAACGACCGGCATCGTCTTTTTCCGGCGGTTGGCGCATGCGCGTTGCCCTGGCGGCGGTGCTGTTTGCTGAGCCGGATCTTCTGCTGCTCGACGAGCCAACCAACTATCTCGATCTGGAAGGCACCTTATGGCTGGAAGATTATGTGCGCCGTTATCCGCATACCGTCATCCTCATCAGCCATGACCGCGACCTTTTGAACTCCGCCGTCAACTCCATCATTCATCTGGATCAGACCAAGCTGACACTTTGGCAGGGCAATTACGATCAGTTCGAACGTCTGCGTTCGGAAGCACTGGAATTGCAGCAGAAGGCGCGTACCAAGCAGGAAGCGCATCGCAAGCACATGGAAGCCTTTGTGGAGCGTTTTCGCGCCAAGGCATCCAAGGCCAAGCAGGCGCAATCACGCTTGAAAGCCTTGCAGAAGCTCAAACCGATTTCCGCGCACATTGAGGATCATGTGATGCCATTCCATTTTCCGGAACCGGAAAAGGTCGTGGCCTCTCCTATTATCGCGATTGAAAGCGGTGAAGTCGGCTATACGCCGGGCAAACCCATTCTCAAGCATTTGAACCTGCGCATCGATGCGGATGACCGCATTGCGCTGCTCGGGTCGAATGGCAATGGTAAGTCCACGCTTGCCAAGCTGATCAGTGGCCGCCTACCTTTGCAAAAAGGCAAGATCACGGTTGCTTCGAACCTGAAAATTTCCTTCTTTGCCCAACATCAGCTGGACGATCTCGTACCGGAAGACAATGCCATCGAGCATGTCCGCAAGCTGATGCCGGATGCACCAGAAGCGAAGGTGCGCGCGCGCGTCTCGCGCATGGGTCTTGCTACGGTCAAGATGAATACGGCGGCGAAAGACCTCTCTGGTGGTGAAAAAGCCCGACTTTTGATGGGACTTGCGACGTTTGAAGGGCCAAATCTGCTGATCCTCGACGAACCGACCAACCACCTTGATATAGACAGCCGCGAAGCCTTGATGCACGCGCTAAACGAGTTCGACGGCGCTGTCATCCTGATTGCCCATGATCGCCACCTGATCGAAGCGACAATGGACCGGCTGTGGTTGGTGCGCGATGGCGCAGTTGCGCCTTACGATGGCGATCTTGATGCTTACCGCTCACTGGTTCTGGCTGATGCCAAGGCCGAGCGCTCGGGCAACAAGATCGTGGTCGAAGAAGGCCAGAAGCTCAGCAAAGCAGAACAGCGGAAGCTGGCTGCCCAAAAGCGCGAGGCATTAAAGCCGTTGCAGAAAAAGATTCAGGAAGCCGAAGCACAGGTTCAGCGCTTCCAGAAGAAGATCGACTCGCTGCAAGTCCAACTCGCGGACCCGATCATCTATTCCCGCGAACCTGCAAAGGCGACGCAGATCGGCAAAGAGATTGGCTATGCCAAATCTTCACTGGCGCGTGCCGAGGAAGAATGGCTGGCGCTCTCCAGCGAATATGAAGAGGCCATGGCTGATTTATAATTAAGAACATCGCAAGAGAGGGAACGTGCAGGTCGAAACCGTCCCCTCTCCTGGATTTTTCAGAGTTTCAGAGCCAAGACCCTAGCCCTCCGAAAGTCGGTCAAAGCTTGGGCACATCGATTGCAAGCATTGTCTTTTTGCGCAGCGGCAAAGCATAGCCGGCCAGCAGTGCGCCGAGGCCGATAATCGTCGATACGGCGAAAATGATTATCGATGCATGCCGTAAGGCATCGGGCGTCGTTGCGAGCGGATAGCCGACAGCATTTGCAGCCAGTCCCGCTATGGCGGCCCCAATCGCATAGCCGGCAGATTGCAGGGTTGGCAGCAAGGCAGAAGCTCGATCACGCTCGCCGCTCTTGGCAGCTTCCATCACCGTTTGGCTGAGGAAGCCCCAGCTTATGCCAAAGCCCGTGCCGATCAATATTTGCCCGAGCATGACCACCAGAGGTTCGTCCAGCGAGAAACCAAAGACGATGATCGCAAGACCGCTGACGAGCAGCGTTGGTCCAAGGCGGATCATCCAGGCACGGCGGCGCGGATCCTGAATATTTGCGACAAGAATGGCAAAAAGGCTCCATGCAATTGCAAAAGTTGCGCTGAAAGCACCAGCTTTGGTTGGACCATAACCCCAAAGGTTTTGCAGGGTCATAACCAGATAGACCGAGGTGGAAGCTTGCGCGACCGGCATAAGCAGCACAACCCAAAGGCCAATGCCAACCGTGGAATTGAGCGAAAAGGCATCTGACGGAAAGAGTGGTGTGTCGCTGCGACGATCAATTAGGATGACCGAGGCAAGGACTATGGCTGCACCGGCCACGAAAAGCACTTCCATGGGCACGCTCTGCATGATGCTGGCTAACGCAACGAGCATGATACCGGCACCGATGGCGGATAGCCGAAAAAATGGTACGCTTAATCGCTGTATCTCGCCGGAAAAGCGCGGAACGATGCGGAATGTCAATGCGATGAAGATCAGCCCCAAGGGAACATTGATGAGGAAGGCTGCGCGCCACGAAAGATGCTCGGTCAGCATGCCGGACACCAACGGACCACCGAATGCCGCAATAGCCCAAACGACCGCTTCAGCACCAAACACTTTGGCGACAAGCCGGGACGGAAAGAGTTCCGGGATCAGCGCGTAACAGGTGGCAGCAATAATGCCCTCGCCCACGCCCTGAAGGGCCCGGCCTATCAGGACTTCGGTCATGGATGAGGCAAAGGCCGCAATCAATGTACCAGCCAAAAATACCAGGGCCGAACCGACAAGCGCGGTACGAGAGCCGAAGCGGGCTTTCAGCAAGGCACCGCTGGCGCCGCCGACAATAGAAAACACCAGATAAAGGGTAAATGCCCAGGATATCAGCTCAATACCGCCAATTTCGCCCACGGCAGTGGGAAGCGATGTCGACACCAGAAAACCGTTAAAGGCGAAAAGGGCAACGCCCAGACAAAGTGTCGTTGTGGCTGCCGAATAGTCGGCGGTTAGCAGTTCCGACCAGCGGGCATCGCTGGGTTGAGCATGGTCACTCATGGCATTTCCTCAATTTAATTAGTTTTATGTTTTTATATTCCGCTTTATAAAACAAGCAATAGCTTTTTTAATTTTTATACCTATATTGGCATCATGCAGGATCGCACGACAAATCGCATGCTATATTCCTTGAAAGTGACCGGGGCTCAAACGGCTGCGGCATTAGCGGAACGTCTGGATATTACCGCGGTGGCTGTTCGCCAGATGCTGGGGCGACTGCATGAAGCCGGCCTTGTCGAGTATGAAGACAGCCGTGAGAGCGTGGGAAGACCCAAGAGGTTTTGGCATTTGACTGAGGCAGGAAACGCCCAGTTTCCGGATAACCATGCCGGGTTAACCAGAGATCTCATCGCTTCAATCTCTGCGGTTTTCGGGGAGTCCGGACTGGATCAACTGATTTCTCATCGCGAACAGGCGACGCTTAATCAATATCAGCTTGCACTTGAACCAATTGAAACCCTTGAAGCCAAGGTGGAACAGCTTGCAGCCATTCGCTCAGCGGAAGGATATATGGCCACCAGCACCCGCAACGCAGAAGGCAAACTCGTCCTTGTCGAGAATCATTGCCCTATTTGTGTTGCTGCAAAGGCCTGTCAAAAACTCTGCCGCTCCGAGCTTGAAGTGTTTCAAGCAGCACTTGGGCCTGATGTTGAAGTTACACGTTTCGAGCACATCCTCAAAGGTGCGCGGCGTTGTGCTTATACAATTGCAGCAAGGCCAAAACAAAGCGATCAGCTTGCGATGAAGCTGTAGACCATCGGACTGATGAAACGATCCCCTACCCGCCAATAATCGCGAAGGGGTCCGCCTTCGAGTGCAAAGTCCAGTCTCGTCGCCAATCGGATTGAAGGTGCATTATCCGGATGGATAATCGCCGCAATGCGCCGCGTTTTCAGCTCATCAATGCAGTGGGTCATGATTTTTCGGACAGCCTCCGTCATCAGGCCTTGGCCGTGATATTCGGCCCGAAGAATATAGCCAATCTCAAGCTTGCGGCTGTAGGCTTCGCGATGGTGATAATTGACCATTCCGATACATTCATCTGTCTTGATATCGGCCACGGCCCAAGCAATGGCTGTTTCCGGCTGGGCTCCCTTCGCAAGAGCCCTTACCCAGCCCCGCGTTTCTTGGATATTCCTACAAGGCGCGAAATCCCAATACTGCACCAACTCCTGATTGCCGAGGCAAGCATGGAGACCCTTATCGTCCTTCGGCTCAAACTGACGCAAGCGCAGTCTTTGCGTGACCATAACAGGAAATTTTGTGGCCTGACTGGCCATCATCTGCCCCATTTCGACTGCGGCGGAACCGAAACTGGCGTTGCCCTGCGGCGGCGACGCAAAAATAAAAGCCCGGCTATGCTGATTACGATCAAGGCAATGCCAGCGGGCATGATACGCCAATCGACAATTGAAGCGTTTTTTCGCAAAACCAGATCGACATGAGCCACTTCCAACCCATCAAAATCGCCTGGCCCTAACATGAAGAGATAATCTCCGTCTTGGGCAGGGTTGATATCGCCAATCTCATCGCGATAGATCTGCTGCCCTTGTGGCGAACCTTTATTGGTGGCTTTTGAGCCGGTATAGTTCAATGTTTCAACAAGAACGTCTTTGCCATTATGGGTCACAACTGCTGTTAAGGCGGTGCGGCTTACCGTCGGGATAAAATTGCGAAGTGTTTGCATATCGACAAAGGCGCGCACGGGCGCATCTTCAGCTTTCAAGGCAACCGTGACAGGCTTGTATGGGCCGGGCCGGTCATAAACACGCCAGGTTCCGATCTCCTCTCCAGAGAAATTCAAGGCTGCCCAAGGCCCGCCAATGCCGAAAACAACACCTAGAACAAGCAGAAACAGGAAAACGAAACGCATCGGCGCCTCCCCTCAAAAGCAATTCCAATTTACGCAATTTCGGACGGAAAACCGGTGTCCACTTTTCCTGAATTGCTTTAAGCCTTCTTTTCCCAGCGCCCCTCGGCATTCTGCTGCCAATAGGTCAACGCATGGCCCTGATCTTTCAATAATTTCCATTGGGCCCGAGCCTGCTCAAGCTGCTGCTGATCATGGCCATCAAACATCAAAATAAGGCGCTCATAGTTTTCGGCATCACTTGGGACGGCCCCGTCAACGAGAAACCGGACCGTTGCCGCATTGGGATTGGCATCCGTTGTCGTCAGGATAACCGGCTGTTCTTCAGGATTGGCCTCCTGATCCGTGCCATGGGCAAGAAATGACGAATCCGACCAGGTCCATAAATGATTATCCAGACTGTCGCGCCGTTCCTGCGAGCCAGTCTGGATGACAACTCTCCACTTCCGGTCAAGCGAGCGCTCAACGAGCCCGGGCAACGCATTTTCCAGGGTCGATTCAGTCAAGTGGTAGAAGAGAATTTCAGTCATTTCATTCCGTATGTCAGAATTTCATGCAGTCCGGTCGTGTCTCGACCATACTGGCGGATACACGCATCGAATCCCACCATTCCCGCAAGCGTGGCCTCTCGTCAATCAGCGCGGCCCCTGGTTCCACTGTATCGGCAGCGGCAAGAGTGCTCATCATATAGAATGTGGCAAGTGTTGGCGTTGTGAAGCCGCAGGCAGGTGACTTGTCAAGAATTCCCTCGATAACACCCAGCACCTGTCGGGATTGGGTAATTGCCTCGTCCGTCGGTGCAAGTCCATCACGCCAATAGATCGGAACGTAAAGCCCCCAGACCAATGGCCGGTAGGCATATGCATCAACAATTCGCATGAGCTGCCGCATGCGTGCTGCATCCTTTACAGATGACGGTATCAATGCAGGCTCGTCAAAAACTGCGTCGATATAATGCACAATGGCATCGGTCTCATAAAGACCGAAACCATCTATTTCTATCGCCGGGATTTTTCCGAATGGATGCAGCTGGTCATAGTGAGCCGGGAGCTTTCCTCCCTCGAAAGGGTCAGCCTCCACCATTGAAAATTTGGCTCCCTTAGTGAGGAGGACAAGTCTGACAATGCGTACATATACGCTCTCAAGCGTTCCATAGAGGTTGATCTCCACGGTCAACCCTCAAAATTATCCTGAACAAATCTGTCCAGAAGCCGCACCCCGAATCCTGAAGCCCAGGACTGGCTGTATTCATTGGTGGGAGCGCCTATCGCCGTGGCAGCGATGTCCAGATGCGCCCAAGGCGTATCGCCGACAAAGCGCTGCAGGAATTGTGCAGCTATGATCGCGCCGCCATAGCGCCCGCCAATATTTTTCATGTCGGCATTCTTGGTATCGAGAAGCTTGTCATATTCCGGTCCAAGAGGCATGCGCCAGAGTTTTTCTCCCGTAGCCTGTCCGGCCTCCAAAAGTTGCCCCGCAAGCTCGTCATTATTGGAGAATAGACCCGCATGATGAAGACCGAGCGCTATCATGATCGCGCCGGTTAGCGTGGCGAGATTTATCATGAGCTTTGGCTTGAAACGATCATTGCAGTAGTAAAGCGCATCCGCCAGAACAAGACGTCCCTCGGCATCGGTATTGAGCACTTCTATGGTTTGCCCCGACATAGAGGTCACGATATCGCCCGGACGTTGTGCATCGCCGTTGATCATGTTTTCCACGATGCCGATCACGCCGACGACATTTACTTTTGCCTTGCGCGTGGCCAAAGCATGCATCAGACCGGTGACAGCAGCAGCGCCGCCCATATCGCCCTTCATCTCCTCCATGCCACCCGCGGTTTTGATGGAGAGACCGCCGCTATCAAAGGTGACCCCCTTGCCGATAAATGCGATCGGCTGGTCCTTGCCCTTGCTTCCGTTCCAATGCATCACGGCCAGACGCGCCGGGCGGGTAGAACCCTGTGCAACACCGAGAAGCGAGCCCATGCCCAGCTTTTTCATATCTTTTTCGGACAATATTTCGACCTTCACGTCGAGCTTCTTCAGCTCCTCAATGCGTTCAGCAAATTCGATGGGTCCAAGCATATTGGCAGGTTCATTCACCAGATCACGCGCCAGCACAACGCCTTCTGCGACCGCTTCGGCTTGAGCAAAAGCTTTTTTTGCCGCTTGAGGATCTGCCACGTGAATGGTTATGCGGGCTGAGCGATAATCCTTTTCGCCGTCCCTGTTCTTTTTCGTTTTGTATTTGTTGAAACTATAGGAGCGCAGCAATATGCCGAGTGCAAAATCAGCGGCGCTTGTGGCCGAAATTTGCGTATCTGGAAGCGCCAGAACAATCGATATGTCTTTCACACCGGCCACTTTCGCAAGAGCGGCACCGCCCATTTTCAGCCAATCATCGGCCTTAAGTTTGTCTGGATCACCCGCTCCTATCAATACCAACCGATCAAGTTGCGTATCCGCAGGAGCGATTGTGGAAATACCCGAAGCCAGTTTACCTTTAAAATCCGAAACATTGATGATACGCGACAGCGCATCGGCACCGATAACAGATTCGGCCTCTGCAGAGATCTTACCTTCAGCATTGGCCAGCAAAATGGCAGTCTTGCCTTCGATTGGCGCGTGCTTCGCAAAACTGATGGATGGGCGTTTGGACATGATATCTCCAGATTGAACAAAACGTGATTTTCTTATTTATCAAACGTGATGAAATAAGGGACTCAACGAAGTATGTGGACTAACACCTTGTTAACCAGCTTTCTTCGCCTATTTTTAGCCAAGCCTGACTAGATTGAACTAAAGTCGATATATAGAACACGTAACGGGTTCGTCCCAAAATTCCATGGGCTTCATGGGATAAACTGAACAGCCGGTCTTTCCGGTCCGGTGGTTAAACAAGGTGGCGGAACTCTTCTTGCGAAACATGACATGCGCCTGATTGAGATATATATCTTGCGACGGATCGTCGTCATGTTTTTTGCTGTGCTGCTTTCGGCAGTCGGCGTGACGTGGATTGTCCAGGTGCTGGGGCGCATCAACTTCCTGACGACCAGTGGGCAAAGCTTTTTCTACGTTCTCAAATTCAGTTCCAACCTGCTTCCATCCGCCTTCCCGCTTGTTATGCCATTTGCGCTGGTGATTGCTGTTACGCAGACGCTTTCGACAATGAACCAGGATTCAGAGCTTGTCGTTATCAATGCCGCGGGCGCGCCGCGCTCGGCGGTAATCCGCCCCGTTCTGCTTTTTGCCGCCTTCGTTTCGATATCGTCATTCGTGATCGCAAATTTCATTGCGCCCTACTCCACGCTCAATATGCGCCAGATGATTGCCGACGCGAATGCTGATGTCGTTAATCTTGTGGTGCAGCAAGGCGCTTTTCAGGAACTGGCGGACAATCTCTACATTCAGATCGAAGCACGCGATTCCAACGGCTCCATCAAGGGACTATTTGTTTCCGATTCCCGCGATCCAACGACAGACCTCATTTATTACGCCAAGGAAGGACTGGTCGTTGAAACGGGAAACCAGAATCTGCTGGTCATGAAAGACGGTGAAATCGATCGCCGCGATGTCCAGACCGGGAATGTTTCCATCATCAAGTTCAATACATATGCGCTTGATCTTGCAGCATTTTTGGCGGCAGATGAGAAAGAGCCGACCATTTTTGCGAAAGACCGCCCTCTGGATGAACTGTTGAATCCTGATCCGAACGACAAGCAATATAAGAGCAACCCACTGCGCTACACGTCTGAACTATACAAGCGATTCACTGAGTGGAGTTATGCCTTTGTGTTTGCGTTGATTGCGCTGGCGGCGGCTGCCGATTCACGCTCCCATCGCGAGGCCCGGATTTCGGCCTCGTTTACCGCTATTACGCTCAGCCTCATCGTATTCTGGATGGCCTATTCGACGGGGCAAAACACCAATAAAAATGCAGACCTGCTGCCACTGCTGGTCGCGATACCACTGTTTGCGGGTCTGGCTGCAACCTATGCTTTGGTCACAAACCGGCAAATCGGTTTGCCTGATAGTTGGACGAAGTGGCTGAAATCAAACCTGGCAGCCCGGCAGGAAGCTTTTGCCGGCGTAGGCACGAAGCTGTTCAGTCGCAAACGCGGAGGCAACCGCAAATGATAGGTTGGACTCTGGGTCGCTATTTCTTTTTGCGCTACGTGACAATCACGGCATATTTTTTGCTGGGCAGTTTCGCGCTGGCACTCATTCTCGATTTTACGGAGCTGTCGGGCAAATTATCGGCATTACCCGACTATTCGCCACTTGCCGCATTCGGCATATCGGCGATGCGCATCCCTTTCATCATGCAGCAGGTCTTTCCATTCATCGCCCTGTTTTCGGCAATGGCAACGTTGATTTCCCTGAATCGCAAGTACGAACTTGTTGTCGCTCGTTCAGTTGGGGTTTCAGCGTGGCAGTTCCTGTTGCCAGCCTGCGCAGGTGCCCTGCTTTTTGGTCTTATTGCCATATTACTGGTCAATCCCCTCGCCGCTCACGGCTATGAGCGAAGCGAGCAAATCACCTCCGCCTGGCGTTCCGGCAAAGCCAATGATGTTGGCACGAACCGCGTTCCGTGGCTCCGCCAAAAGACTGAAGATGGCGAAACCATCATCGGTGCCAAATCTATCGTCAATCGTGGTTTACGATTGGTTGACGCGACTTTCATTCGGCTGGACAAGAATCAGGACATTCGGGAACGGCTTGATGCGCGAACCGCTGACTTGAAAGATGGCTATTGGGAACTGAACAATGTGACCAAATTTGTGCTTGGCGAAACCCCGGTTCCGTTGGATTCAATACGTATTCCGACGCATCTTCGCCCTGAATTCGTTGAAGAAAGCCTCGCCAAGCCTGAAACAATTCCTTTTTTTGAGCTGCGTAACAAAATTGCCGCAGCCCGTTCTTTTGGTTATTCAGCCAACAGTTTTGACATGCATTTCCAGTCTTTGCTGGCTTTACCGGCTTTGTTGATGGCGATGACTTTGATCGCCGCGACAGTTTCGTTGAAATTTGTTCGCTTTGGACAATCCGGAACGATGATTCTGGGTGGCGTCCTGGCGGGCTTCGTGCTTTATGTCGTCACTGTTGTGGTCAAGGCATTTGGCAATGCGGGATTCGTCCCGCCTTTCATAGCCGCATGGACACCCGTGTTGATTGCAACATTTTTTGGGGTCTCCTTTCTGTTGCACAAGGAGGATGGTTAGAGTGGGATTGAATGTAACGCGCTCGGTGTTACCGTCGTGGCTCGCACGTTTGTTGTGCGGGACGGCAGTGCTATGCCTAGCGGGCGGGATTTCGCTCCCAGCCTATGCCCAGACAAATGATGCACTTGTGGGCACTGTCCAGACTAATCCAAATGCACAGCTTCTTCTGGAATCAGACGAGCTTGTCTACGACATCAATGCCAAGACGATTTCCGCCGTTGGTGGTGTGCAGATTGACTATGATGGAAACCGGCTTGTCGCGCGTCAGGTCACGTATGACCAGAATACCGGCCGCCTGAAAGCCATGGGCAAGGTTGAGATTGTCGAAAAAGACGGCAATCGGATTTATGCCGAGAATCTCGATGTCACCGACGATTTCCGCGAAGGCTTTGTCAATGCCCTGCGCGTTGAGTCCGCTGACAATACGCGGTTCGCAGCCGAAAGCGCCGAGCGTATTGGCGGCGAAATTACAACCTTTAACAACGGTATATATACTGCCTGCGAGCCTTGCCGGACAAAGCCGGACAAAGCTCCACTCTGGCAGGTCCGTGCGCAAAAGATCATTTGGAACGGCAAGAAGAAGACCATTCGTTTCGAGCGTGGCCGTTTTGAAATGTTCGGCATGCCATTGGCGTTCCTGCCAGCCTTCGAAATTGCAGATCCGACAGTCAAGCGCAAAAGTGGCTTTCTCATTCCAAGCTACAAGCATGAAACCAACCTCGGATCAGGCGTTTCCGTGCCGTATTTCTGGGCCCTTGCACCCAATTATGATCTGACGCTTACCGGTACTTATTACAGCAAGCAGGGTTTCCTCGGTGAAGCTGAATGGCGCCATCGCCTGAATAATGGCGAATATTCGATCAAGGTCGCCGGTATCAGTCAGCGCGATCCGGAGGCGTTTAAATACAATGACTATCGTGACAATCTAGACGACTTTAATGTCGATCGCGATAATCACGGCCGCGGCATGATCGCGACGAAGGGGGCTTTGCGTATCAATCCGCGATGGACTGTCGGCTGGAATGTTATGGCCCAATCGGACAAGGCGTTTGCCTATCGATATGGCATTGATCAATATGACAATTACGATATCACCAATGAGGTTTATCTGACGGGCATCAATGATCGAAACTTCTTTGATCTTCGCTTCTATAATTTCCTTGTTCAGGAATCGATTGGTAATGATAATTCCAGCGCCCAAGAAACGAAGCAACCTTGGGTAATGCCAAGTTTGGATTACGCCTTCACGCCCACACAGTCGGTTGCAGGCGGCGAACTGAATTTCGATGTTAATTTGCAAGCGCTTCATCGCGACAGGCAAAGTGGTACCGGATTCAGCGACCTTACACGTGAAGGCTATATTTCTGGCATCAAAGGCAATGATGGGCGTCTGACCGCTGAGGCGGAATGGAAACGCACATTCATCGCGCCTAACGGTCTGGTTATTACACCCCTTCTCGCTCTGCGCGGTGATGGCATGTATGTGGATTCCGACACAGCCGGTATTGTGCGGTCTGAAGCCTTCCGCGGCATGGCGACAGCAGGTCTTGAAGCCAGATGGCCTATCCTGTTCTCAACGACCAGTTCGACGCATGTGCTGGAGCCGACTGCTCAGCTATTCGTTCGTAATAATGAGCCCTATGCGGGCGAGATGCCGAACGAAGACGCACAGAGCTTTGTTTTCGACGCATCCAGCCTGTTCGAGCGTGACAAATTCTCCGGTTATGACCGGGTTGAAGGTGGCACGCGCGTCAATCTCGGCGTTCGCTACTCCGGTACGTTCAGCAATGGCCTGTCGCTCAATGGTATTGCTGGCCAGTCATTCCATATCGCCGGAAAAAATTCGTTCAATACGAATGACTTCGTGAATGTTGGCGCAGAGTCTGGCCTTGAAGATGACCGTTCAGACTATGTTGCGATGATCGGTGCCAATTATGGCCGGTTCAACGTGACAACTGGCGGGCGCTTCGACAAGGACACATTTGAGGTTCGCCGCGCCGAAGTTGCCAGCACAGCGGATGGCAAGTATGGCTCAGCCTTTGTCAAATATGCATTCATTGACAAGCAGGAGACTTACGGGTTTCCGACAGACCGCCACGAGGTGACGGTAGGCGGCTCTGCCAAGCTAACACCGAACTGGCGTGTTCTCGGCTCAGGGACCTATGATCTCGTATCCGAGACGTTGGTGAAGCGCACCGCAGCGCTGGCCTATGATGATGAATGCTTCACATACAGCATGTATTATCAGCAAGAGCAGCCTGTGACCGTTAATGGCGCAGAGGGCGACAAGACGACGAAATTCGGGTTCAATATCTCGTTCAGAACGCTCTGGGGCGTTGGTGAGCCAGTTGATATTGGCGGCATCTAACCATCACGTTTGACGACCGCTCTTGCGGTCAGTCACGCTTTTGCCTTAGTAAAGCGACAGTAATTACGCTACTACACCAAAGCACTAAGGCTACAGCCCGCTTATTACATGCGGACAATGATTGGATAATTAGGAATGATGGCGAGGAACCATATTATTGCAGCGGCTTTGTTTGCCGTAATCGGCTCGAGTCTCACGGCGGGAACAATTCTACCTGCAGCCGCAAGCGAAATCAAAGTTGTTGTCAATGGTGCTCCTATCACCGATTACGATATTTCACGGCGCGCCGCCTTCCTGAAGTTGCAGCGTAAAAAGGGCGATGCCAAAGAGGAATTGACCGAAGAAGCATTGAAGCGCCAGGAATTGCGGCGGCTCAACCTTCTTGTTGGCGATGGCGAAGTCAACGATGCTTTCGCCCGCTTCGCAACCAATAACAAGATGACATTGGCTCAGCTTAATAGCGTCCTGGACAAGGCTGGCGTTACCGCCCAGCACTTTAAGGAATATATCCGCATTCAGATGAGCTGGGGCCGCGCATTGGCGACCCGCAATCGTTCGCAGGGCGGCGCTAAGTTTACCGAGCAGGATGCAGTTCAACGCATGCTCAAAGATGGCGGCAAGAAACCTGTTTCTACTGAATATCAGCTTCAACAGGTGATTTTCGTTGTACCGGCAAACAAGCGCGACAGACTTGCAAAGCGTCGCAGCGAAGCCAATGCAATGCGCGCCAAGTTCAACGGCTGCGATGGCACGCGCGATATTGCCAAAGGTACACTTGACGTGACCGTGCGTGACCTTGGCAAGTTTATCGAGCAGGAACTTCCCCCTGAATGGGCAGCTCAGGTAAAATCGACATCAGTTGGCCACGCCACCGCTACGCTTGATACCGATAAGGGCGTTGAATATCTGGGTGTCTGTGCAACACGCCAGGTCTCCGATGACCGCGTAGCCCGTATGGTATTCGCGCAAGAACAAAATAGCGGCAAAGGCGATGCGACAGCAGAGGCCGTTGATAAGAAATACCTTGATGAACTGCGCGCCAAAGCCAAAATCACCAACGAATAGCAGTGTTCGCCTTCGGCACGATGCCGCGTCGAATAAATAAGACTTGCTCTACCTCATAGAAGACGGGGCGTGCCCATGACTGCCATCGCTGTAAGCTGCGGCGACCCTTCGGGCATCGGTCCTGAAATTGCCATTGCCTGTTGGTTGAAGCGCAAGCAATTGGGTCTGCCGCCGTTTTTTCTGCTCGCCGACCCGGCGCTGATTGAAGCGCGCGCAAAGCTTACAGGGCAGAATTGCACGATTGCTATTTCAACGCCGGTGAAGGCCGAAGGCCTATTCGCTGATGCGCTCCCCGTCGTGCCGCTTGAAAACGCACAAATTGACCAGCCGGGAACACCGCTGGTCGAGAATGCCCCGGGAACGATGGAGGCTATCGAGCGCGCAGTTGCATTAAGCCTGTCAGGCGAAGCGCGCGCTGTCGTTACCTGCCCCATTGCAAAGAAACCGCTTTACGATGCTGGATTTCGTTTTCCGGGCCACACAGAATTTCTTGCACATCTTGCCGCTCAACATCTCGGACATGACGTCACGCCCGTCATGATGCTTGCCGGGCCACTGCTTAGAGCGGTTCCCGTGACCATACATATAGGCATTGCTCAGGTTCCGGTTGTTCTGGATATCCCAACCATCGTTGCAATATGCCGTATCACCGCCGCAGCGCTTAAAAACCAGTTTGGTATCGCCGAACCTCGGCTTGCAATAGCCGGGCTTAACCCCCATGCGGGCGAAGGCGGCAGCATGGGTACCGAAGATGAAATCATCGTCGGGCCCGCTATCCAGATTCTTCGTGCCGAAGGTATTGACGCACGCGGGCCCCTGCCAGCCGATACGATGTTCCATCCGGCAGCCAGAGCAACATATGATGTTGCGATATGCATGTATCACGATCAGGCACTGATACCGGCAAAGACACTTGGATTTGACGACAGCGTCAATGTTACGCTTGGTTTGCCCTTCATACGCACCTCGCCCGACCACGGCACTGCGTTTAATATTGCGGGGACCGGACAGGCTAAGCCCGACAGCCTGATCGCTGCAATCCGCCTTGCCGATGAACTCGCATCGAACAAAGAAGAAAAGAATATCGCATGAGCATCGACGACCTTCCCCCCTTACGCGAAGTCATCGAACGTCATGAACTGATGGCGAGAAAATCACTCGGCCAAAACTTTCTGTTCGATCTGAACCTGACCGCAAAGATCGCCCGTCAAGCCGGGGATCTTGAAGGGCAGACTGTTATTGAAGTTGGCCCCGGCCCCGGTGGTTTGACGCGCGCGCTTTTGGCACAAGGCGCCAATGTCATCGCCATCGAACGCGATGAGCGCTGTCTGGCTGCTCTTCAGGAAATTGCCGACCATTACCCGGGCCGTCTTCGCGTCATCCCGGGCGATGCAATGGAAACCGACTTTGCGGCTCTGGCAGGCGACAGCAAGATAAAGATCGTCGCAAACCTGCCCTATAATGTTGGAACACCCCTGCTGGTCGGCTGGCTATTGGCAGAGCCCTGGCCGCCATTCTACTCTTCGCTGACCCTGATGTTTCAGCGCGAAGTGGCCGAACGCATCGTCGCACGACCGGGATCGGACTCCTATGGGCGACTTGGTGTGCTTGCAGGGTGGCGTACAGAGGCGAGAATAACCTTTGACGTGCCGCCGCAGGCCTTCACCCCGCCGCCAAAGGTTACCTCATCAGTGGTGCATCTGGTGCCACGGGAGGCACCATTGTCCTGTGATGCTACGGTTTTAGGCAAGGTTACGCAGGCTGCCTTCGGTCAGCGCCGCAAAATGCTACGGCAAAGCGTCAAATCGCTGGGTGGCGAGGCTCTGCTGGCAAAGGCGGGAATTGATCCCACCCGGCGCGCCGAAACATTGTCTATCGATGAGTTTGTGGCGCTTGCAAATTCGCTCTAGTCCAGCTTTTCTTCCAGTAGTCCGTTGACGAAATCAAACAGGCCGGGCGAGCGATCACGGCGCAGACGCTCCGCGGTGACGATAGACTGGACCTGATTATAGGCACGGTCGAGGTCCTTATTGACGATAACGTAGTCATAAGAACGCCAACGCTCGATCTCATTGCGCGCATTTCGCAGGCGCATCTCGATCACTTCTTCCGTATCTTCGGCACGGCGATGCAGACGCTGCTTCAGATCGGCCATGGAAGGCGGTAAAATGAAAATGCTGACAACATCCCCCTTCATCTTTTCCTGAAGTTGAAGAGCACCCTGCCAGTCAATATCGAACAGCATGTCCTGACCATCGGCGAGCGCATTTTCGGCAGCCTCGCGAGGCGTGCCGTAAAAATTGCCGTGAACCTCTGCCCATTCGATCAACTCGTCGCTGTCGCGCAACCGTTCGAACTCACGCACCGAAATAAAGTGGTAATGGACACCCTCGATCTCACTTGGGCGGCGTGTTCGTGTTGTAACGCTGACTGACAGCGCCAATTCGAGCTTTTCTTTATCGTTCAGCAGCAGGCGGGCGATCGTCGATTTACCGGCACCGGAGGGCGATGAAAGCACCAGCATGAGGCCGCGTCTTTTGATAGCGTTGAGCATATCTACTCCAAATTCTGTATCTGCTCGCGCAATTGATCTACAACGGCCTTAAGGTCAAGACCTATGGTTGTAATTGATGCGGCGTTTGCCTTTGAGCAAAGTGTATTTGCTTCCCGGTTAAATTCCTGTGTCAGAAAATCCAGCTTTCGCCCAGCGCCGTTTCCATCCGCCAAAAGAAGCCGCGCTGATGTCACGTGCATTTCAAGACGATCAAGCTCTTCCTGAATGTCCGCCTTTGTTGCCAGGAACGCCGCTTCCATATGCAACCTTGCCTCATCGAGCGCTGGTGCGGCATCAAGCAGAAGGGCGACCTGTGCGGAAAGCCTGCGCTTTATCGCTTCAAGCGAGCGGCTTGGATCGCGCTTTGCCCGTTCAACCAGCGCTTCAACGGCAGACACTTGCCGCGACAATATCTCGCCGAGCGCGCTTCCCTCTGCCCGGCGATCCTGCTCAAGCCTTACAAGCGTCTCTTCGAGAACCGCTAGCGCTAAATCATCCAGCTTTGACTGATCTTCCGGTGTGACAATATCCTGCGGCACTTCAAGTACGCCGCGCAGCGCCATCAACCCTTCCGGCGTTGAGGGCGCGAGATTGAATTCTTCACGCAACCGCCCGGCGATTGATGCCAATTCCTCAAGCAATGGCCGGTTAACCACAGTCCTGGCAGAAGCGCCTTCCGTTTTGTCGACAGTCAATGCGGCCTGAAAATTGCCTCGCTTGAAATGCTGTCCGAAAAGCGCCCGGGCTTTTTGATCAATCGCTTCAAAGCCTTGCGGCAGCCGAAAGCGTACATCGAGCCCTTTGCCATTGACCGATTTGATTTCCCACGAAATCTGCACTCCGGGAAAAGTCCGGAGGTGACGGGCAAAACCCGTCATACTCTGCAATGACATATGCTTCCCCCTTGGCCCGGCATTCTTTCCGGTTAATTTGCGACGCCGCCCTCAACCGGCACGGCATTCTCGTCCCCCGTCGCGGCTTTTGCGGCTTCATCAAGCCTGTTCTTTTCGACTTCGCGCCACCGCTTTACGTTCTCATTATGCTCTTCCAGAGTCGCAGCAAAGACATGGCCTCCAGTGCCATCGGCAACGAAATATAGAT
Organism: Phyllobacterium sp. 22552; assembly: GCF_052044585.1. Classification (NCBI taxonomy): domain Bacteria; kingdom Pseudomonadati; phylum Pseudomonadota; class Alphaproteobacteria; order Hyphomicrobiales; family Phyllobacteriaceae; genus Phyllobacterium; species Phyllobacterium sp. 22552. The sequence continues at coordinate 280,176 of NZ_JBQENG010000002.1, forward strand.
CTTTCGTCTGCGAAGGATGGGCAACAGCCTCAAGGGCGTCACGACCAGGATTGGCAATAGGACCAGGCGGGAGACCATTAATTGTGTATGTATTATATGGCGTGGGCTTTTCGATATCCGACTTCAGGATTGCGCGGTCCGCAGGGCGGCCTTTTCCTCCAAAGAGACCATAGAGGATCGTCGGATCAGACTGCAGGCGCATGCGCTTGTTCAGCCGGTTGATGAATACGGAGGCAACACGCGGGCGCTCATCAGCCTTGCCGGTCTCTTTCTCGACAATAGAAGCGAGCGTGACAAACTCTTCAATGGTTTTTAGCGGCACGCTTGGATCGCGGCGCTCCCAAATATCTTCAACCAGCTTCTTTTGGTCCGCCTGCATTTTCTTCACGAGTTCTTCGCGGGTCGTGCCACGGGAAAACCGCATCGTATTGGCAAAAAGCGAGCCTTCCTTTGGCATAATAGTTGGTAAATTGCCGGTCAGAACGTCATCCTCGCTGATACGCTGGAATATCTGCTCGACAGTCAGACCTTCCGGTATGGTGAGAGAGTGCAGAACAGATTTTCCGCTGCGCAGCAGGTCCATGATCTCGCGCATGGATGCGTGCGCCTTGATCTCGTATTCGCCGGCCTTCATGTTACCCTGATGGCCATAGGCCTGTACGCCATATTTGAATATGCGTGCGTCAGAGATAATCCCACGGCGCTCAAGTCCGTCGGCTATTTCAATAATACCGGAGCCACTCTTGACCACGTAATTGGTGGTCACATCATTTGGGCCGGGTTCGTTAAATTCGACCTTGCCAAAATAAACAACAGCAGCCGCGGCGAGCACAACCAGCACAACCAGTGACAGCATGAAGTTTGCAAAAACGACGATCTGGCTTCTGGCGCGGCGTGAGCGGCGTTTCGGCGCTGGTGGAGGCGTGCCTGGTTCTGGACGCAAAGCTTCAGATGCCGACTGCGGGACAATAGGCTTACGCTCCGGCGTACCGGAACTATTTGTCTCTCCAGACTGCTGATCTGAACTCACGCAAGCACCTCGGGACGAATTAGCGGTTATTTTGCCGTTCACCCAGTGAATGAAGGAACGGCAACTTTGCAGATGGCGCATAATACAGCTCAAATCAAAGCTGATTCAGCCACTATGCGGTAAAATCGACTGTAATATGGCGAAAGCGCCGAGCGCCCTCGCCATAAGTCCGATCATTGTTGATAACGCCGCAGAACAAGCGAAGCATTGGTTCCGCCAAATCCGAAAGAATTGGACAAGGCGATATCAATCTTCCGTTCGCGTGCTTTATGCGGAACCAAATCGATTTTGGTTTCAACAGATGGATTGTCAAGATTAAGCGTCGGTGGCGCGACGTTGTCGCGAATCGCCAATACGCAGAAGATTGCTTCCGTGGAACCTGCAGCACCGAGAAGATGCCCAATCGACGATTTCGTTGACGACATCGAAATTTTTGACGCAGAATCGCCGACAACCCGCTCCACCGCACCAAGCTCAATGGTATCAGCCATGGTCGAAGTGCCATGCGAATTGATGTAATCGATATCCGACGGGGTAATGCCCGCACGCTTGAGCGCCATTTCCATTGAACGCTGTGCACCCTCACCGCTCTCGGAAGGCGCGGTGATATGGTAGGCGTCGCCCGACAGGCCATAGCCTATGACTTCGGCATAAATCTTGGCGCCGCGAGCCAATGCGTGATCCAGCTCTTCAAGAACAACGATACCGGCGCCCTCACCCATGACAAAGCCATCGCGGTCTCTGTCATACGGGCGGGAAGCAGCTGTAGGATCGTCATTTCTTTCCGTGGAAAGCGCCTTGCAGGCCGCAAAACCGGCAAGCGAAATACGGCTGACTGGAGATTCCGTTCCACCAGCGACCATCAGATCCGCGTCGCCAAAAGCAATCAAACGGGCCGCATCGCCAATGGCATGCGCACCGGTGGAGCAAGCGGTGACGACCGAATGGTTTGGGCCACGCAGCTTGTGTTTGATGGAAACTTGACCGGAAGCGAGATTGATCAATCGTCCGGGAATAAAGAAGGGCGAAATGCGGCGCGGGCCTTTGTCACGCAGGGTGTAACCTGCTTCGACAATCCCTTCGAGACCACCGATACCTGAACCGATGAGCACACCAGTGCGAATCTGGTCTTCATCGCTTTCAGGTGCCCATTTGGCATCAGCAAGCGCCTGATCGGCAGCTGCCATTGCGTAAATAATAAATGGATCAACCTTGCGCTGTTCCTTCGGCTCCATCCAATCATCAGGATTGAAAGTGCCATCGGACCCGTCGCCCACCGGAATACGGCATGCGATCTTGCAGGGCAGATCTTCAACATCAAATTCTGTAACGCGCCGGGCACCGCTCTGGCCGGCCAAAATCCTTGACCAAGTGAGCTCAACACCCGATGCGAGAGGAGAAACCAGCCCAAGGCCGGTTATGACAACGCGCCTCATGGCCGATCCTTAATTATCATATGCGACATGGTTGTATCCCTCGAACGCATGAATGAGAAAGGCCTTACGCCACTTCATTCACTCATGCGCCGCCAGGCATAACAAAAATTAGGCTTGTGCTTTGTCGATGAATTTGACGGCATCGCCGACAGTCAAAATCGTTTCAGCAGCATCATCCGGAATTTCAACGCCGAATTCTTCTTCAAAAGCCATCACGAGCTCGACAGTATCAAGGCTGTCTGCGCCCAGATCGTCGATGAAGCTCGCACCATCGGTGACTTTCTCGGCATCAACGCCCAGATGTTCAATAACGATTTTCTTGACGCGTTCTGCAGTATCACTCATGTGGAAACCTCAACCTGTTTGTTTTTCCCTATGCCTTGGTTAGCGGCACGGATGACTCTAATCAAGCAATAAGATGATGGTTCAGCGCTGTTTAACAGCTAAAACACCAACCCCTGCGGCTTATTCCTTGCGGAATTTCTTGGGCATCTAATCGATTTGGCAAATCCATTTGATGTCACAACTGGTGCGCGACTTATCACGCTTTATTCACGGCCTCAATCTCATAAATGTGATTGTTTCCTATACTTCACTAGATCGCAGGATGCGTGAGTGATTAATCAGATCATCGCCATGCCACCGTTTACATGGATCGTCTGGCCAGTGACGTAGGCAGCCTCACTGCTGGCAAGATAAACCACTGACGACGCGATTTCCTCGCCTGTGCCCATACGGCGCATAGGAATGGCGGACATGATGCCTTCCTTCTGCTTGTCATTGAGCTTGTCGGTCATGGCTGATTCGATGAAACCGGGCGCTACACAATTCACGGTAACGTTGCGGCTGGCGATCTCCTGCGCAAGCGACTTGGAGAAGCCGATAAGGCCGGCCTTCGAAGCCACGTAATTTGTCTGGCCGGGATTTCCGGTAACGCCAACGATTGACGTTATGTTGATGATGCGGCCATAGCGCCGGCGCATCATGGGATGGGTTAATTCGCGGGTGAGACGGAACACGGCGGTCAAATTGACCTCCAGAACATTGTCCCAGTCGGCGTCGCTCATGCGCACAAACAAACCGTCTTTGGTGATACCGGCATTGTTGACCAATATCTCCACGCCTTCAAGATCCGCTTCAGCCTTCTCACCCAGCGCCTTGACTTCATCGCGATTGGAAAGGTTTGCCGGGAAAATCTTGACGCGATCGCCAAGTTCGCTTGCCAAGGCTTCCAGCTTCTCGATGCGCGTACCGTGCAAACCGACAATTGCACCCTGGGCATGCAGCGCGCGGGCAATCGCTTCACCGATACCACCTGTTGCGCCCGTAATGAGAGCCTTGCGGCCAGTAAGGTCAAACATTGCGCGTTCCTCTATTCCAGTGTTTATCAAGCATTCAGGGCGGCTACAGCCGCTTCAATATCTTCCGGCGTCCCAACTGCTACACCGGAAATGTCTTTATTGATACGGCGCGCAAGCCCTGTAAGCACTTTGCCTGCGCCAATCTCATAGAGCGTCGATACCCCATTGGCACCAAACCACTCAACAGTTTCGCGCCAGCGAACCCGTCCGGTCACCTGCTCAACTAGCAAGGCTGCAATTTCATCGGCGGAACTAACCGGCGCCGCTTTGACATTGGCAATAAGCGGCACGATGGGATCATTCTTGGCAACGGCTGCAAGAGCTTCCTGCATCGCATCAGCAGCAGGCGCCATGAGAGCTGAATGAAAAGGAGCGGAAACAGGCAGCATGATCGCACGCTTTGCACCCTTGGCAGAAGCCAGCGCAGCGGCCGCCTCGACCGGAGCCTTTGCACCCGAGATAACCAGTTGTCCGCCGCCATTATCATTGGCGATCTGAACCGATCCTTGCGCCGAGGCCTCGGCGCACACGGATTCGACGTCCGCATATTCAAGACCGATAATGGCAGCCATAGCGCCCTGACCCGCTGGAACTGCTTTTTGCATGGCGTTGCCGCGAATACGCAAAAGCCGCGCGGTATCGGCCAAGGAGAACGTACCAGCCGCGCAAAGCGCAGAATATTCACCTAGCGAGTGGCCAGCTACAAAGGAAACCTTGTCCTTAAGCGAGATGCCCTGGGATTCCAGCACGCGGATCACCGCAATGGATACGGCCATCAAAGCCGGCTGCGCATTGGCAGTAAGCGTCAATGTCTCTTCAGGCCCTTCCCATATGATGGAGGACAGCTTTTCACCCAAAGCCTCGTCCACCTCATCAAAGACGGCCTTGGCTTGTGCAAAATTGTCGGCAAGCGCCTTGCCCATGCCGACGGACTGACTCCCCTGTCCGGGAAAGGTGAATGCTATGGACATAGAAATGCCTCCAAATGAAACCGGGCTCAATGTGCCGCGCGGTGTGCCTATCAGCAAGCGCGAAGTCAAGCTCTCTCATGGGCCTTTGAAAAAACTGACTTGCATATCACACCACTGCAATGCACGATGTTGCCAATATCGCAGGGTTCAATCCCACCTTACATATTATAACGCAATACATTTTCAGCTAACCATTTCAACCTCAGACGCCCCAATGCTACTCCGGAATTCAGCAAGCTTTTTCGGCTGTAGACGGTTGGTTCGGTTGCCAATTTTTTGAAGCCAATGTCCATCACCAGATCAATAAAGAAGATCGAATATTACTCCAGAAACATTATCAGAGACCTGTTGCCTCAGCATTTATTCCGCAGGCAGCTGAATGTTCTATGTGAAGATTTCCAGATATGCGAACGGGACCATCTCAGATCCCGCCTGAATTACTACAACAAGATTGGAGAACGATCACCGCGCATTGAAGCAAGCTCCAAAATCTCCAATTTACCGAGAAACCAGAGCATGTACTATTACGACCTGAAGGAACATGCCCGGTACTTCCCTGCTGAGTTGGAAATAGCACATGTTTTCGGCGATGTGACTTCCGTTCCTCCCGTACCGTCCATTGTGAAAAGCCGCCCGATCCACGGAGACAATAAAGAATCGGTTTTACTGAAGCTCAACAAGCTTCGCCATTTTCAAAAATTGGATGTTCCCGTAACCTTCGCCGAAAAACAGCCATTAGCAGTATGGCGAGGTGGCAACAATAACGAAAAACGCTCTTCCTTGGTTAAACGTTATTTCGACCATCCACTGTGTGATGTTGGAATGGCGAGTCATGATGCCTCCTCCCCCTGGGGCAAGCCATTCATGTCGGCGGTGGAGCAGATAAGGCGATTCCGCTACATAATTTCGGTGGAAGGGCGTGATGTGGCGACAAACCTGCAATGGATAATGGCGTCCCAATCACTATGCATGATGCCAGACCCTGTCTACGAAACCTGGTTTATGGAAGGGTGCCTGATACCAGGACATCATTATGTGCAATTGCGCCCTGATTTTGCGGATCTGGAAGATAAGATTTGCTATTATAACAAGCATGCCGACGAAGCAGTTGCCATTATCCGAAATGCCAATGCCCATGTCAGCCAATTCGATGACCAGACACAAGAAAAATTGTTATCACTCCTTGTGCTCTACAAATATTTCGCAATGAGTGGGTCATTGGAGCCAACTCCAAAGATCGCGACCCTATGGGACTAATTTTCCCAAGCCGGGCTTGAAGCCAAACCATTAAAATTGGCGAACGGGTTGCTTCTTTCACGTTTTGCCCGTATAGAGCGCCCGTTCATTGCTCGGCGTCAGCTGGGGGCTGAACGGAGGGCCGGATTTAAATCCGTCGGAGCGAAAAGCTTCAGCCTCCCGTGTCTCCTCTCTCGATCGTCTCCATACGCGTCCTTTCTTCGCCGTTCACCGGCCTGAGAGATTCGCAGAGGTTCATCCGTTGATCCGGGCAATACTAACGAAGAAAGGCAAAGACAAATGGCTCTTTATGAACATGTGTTCCTTGCTCGACAGGACATTTCGCAGCAGCAGGTCGATGCGCTTGTAGAACAATACAAGGGCATCATCGAGACCAATGGCGGCACAGTCGGGCGTATCGAAAGCTGGGGGCTCCGTGCTCTCACATATCGTATTAACAAGAACCGCAAGGCGTATTACTCGCTGCTCAACATCACTGCTCCTGCAGCGGCTGTTGCAGAGCTCGAGCGTCAGCAGCGCATCAACGAAGACGTCCTGCGTTTCATGACGATCCGCGTTGACGAACACGAGGAAGGCCAGTCGGCCATGCTCGCTCGCCGTGACGATCGCCGTGATCGCGATGACAACAAGTTCGGTGGCCGTGATGACGACCGTCCGCGTCGCCCACGCCGTCCACGTGACGAAGCCGGTGAAGGAGCAGAATAATGGTTGACATCAATCAGATCCCGACCCGCCGTCCGTTCCATCGCCGCCGCAAGACCTGCCCGTTCTCGGGTGCGAATGCGCCGAAGATCGACTACAAGGACGTAAAGCTTCTGTCGCGCTACATTTCTGAGCGTGGCAAGATTGTTCCTTCGCGTATCACAGCTGTGAGCCAGAAGAAGCAGCGCGAACTCGCTCAGGCGATCAAGCGTGCACGTTTCCTTGGCCTTCTGCCATACGTCGTGAAGTAATATTGATTAAGGCGGCGATCTGATCGCCGCCTTAATCTACCGTTTAGTACACCAGTCGCGATGGGCGCGGAGTTGGTGAAAAATAAAACCCAAGTTGAGGCATCGGTTTAAAAACCACCTCTAACTGCTTATGCAAGCAGGACAGCGAGCGAAATGTTACCTACAGCAAAAGATTTTGGCGTTGGAGTATTAGCGGGGCTTGCAGCCGCGCTGCTCTCGATTGGCGTTATCGCGCAGTCCACCCTTGCCATGACATTGCTGCTGTTCTCCCCCCTCCCCATTTTTGTCGCTGCTCTCGGCTGGGGCACTGCCACCGGCTTTATCGCAGCGCTATCCATGGCGGTGATCGTATCGGTGCTGGCTGCCCCTACGGCAGCACTCGTCCTCGTTCTGATTATCGCGCTTCCGGCGGCCGCTGCAGCCTATTTTACAGGACTTGCGCGCCCTGCCTCCGAAGTTGGCGGTCCCAGCGACGCATATGTCTGGTATCCGCTGGCAGATACACTCCTGCGGCTTACGCTGATTGTAGCGGCGGCATTCATCGCAATCGGCATGTTGATTGGCTATGGCGACGAGTTTGCCCAGGCTTTGATCAAATCCTTGGGGCAGCAACTTGTAGCGACCAACCCCCAACTCGCACCCAATGCGGAAGTTGCGCAGGGACTGGCTGAATTTGTTGTGCGCGCGCTTCCCGCAATTCAGCCTGCAGTATGGGTCATCCTCATCGTCGGCAATCTCTATATTGCCCTGCGGTTGACAGCAGCATCGGGCAAGCTTCGCCGCCCGAAAGATGATTGGCCACGGGCATTACGCATGCCGCGCCCTGGCCTTTTTGTATTTGCGATTGCATGCGCCGCGTGTTTTCTGCCAGGCGGCATCGGATATGCGGCAACAGCAATTGCCGGGGCGCTTGGTGCCGGATTCCTGATGGCGGGCTTTGCAATCATGCATGCCAGGACGCGCGGTGCAACTTGGCGGCCGGTCGCTTTGTGGCTGGCTTACCTTGCCGTCATCATTTTCACATTCACACTTTTCTTCTTTCTTGTAGCCGGATTGTTCGACACATCGCGCAGCGCACCGGTTTCGAAGGCAGGAAATAATACCCCACCCAGCAATGATAATTGAAGACACTAACCTATAAGGAAAAACTCAAATGGACGTCATTCTACTAGAACGCATTGGCCGCCTCGGCCAGATGGGCGATACAGTCAAGGTCAAGGACGGCTTTGCCCGTAACTTCCTTCTGCCACAGGGCAAGGCTCTTCGTGCAAACGAAGCCAACAAGAAGAAGTTCGAAGGCCAGCGCGCACAGCTTGAAGCGCGCAACCTCGAGCGCAAGACAGAAGCTCAGGCAATTGCTGACAAGCTTGATGGCAAGTCATTCATTGCTGTTCGCTCCGCTGGTGAGACCGGCCAGCTATACGGTTCAGTTTCGACCCGTGACATTGCTGACCTGATCACAGCTGAAGGCTTCTCAATCAACCGCAACCAGGTTGAATTGAACACACCGATCAAGACAATCGGCCTGCACAAGATTGTTCTGTCGCTGCACCCTGAAGTTGAAGCAACAGTAACCATCAATATTGCTCGTACAGCTGATGAAGCTGAGCGTCAGGTTAAGGGCGAAGACCTTACTTCTGCCGAAGCAATTTACGGCATTGAAGAAGCTCCGCTTTCGGACGAATTCTTTGATGAAGACGAAGACGGCGAAGAAAACGCCTGATTTAAAGAAGATACAAAGCACTCGAAAGAGTTGTTTTCATTTGGTAAAAGTACCCGGTAGCAATGCCGGGTACTTTTTTGCTTTTCAGATTGAAAAAATCAATTAAATTTACTGAGTCCACCCACGCCCGACCAAGACTCCCTTTGAGTCGCCTTATGGCCGAGCTCTATCGTCTAAGATGGAGATTGTTCATGAATGCACTTCTACGCGCCGCCCTTACGCGCATGATTCACACTGGTACTTTGAAAATAACCGATTCCGGCGGAAAAACCCGCATGTTTGGCGACGGGACCGGCGAGGAATATCACTTCCGCATCAATACTGCCGCGGCAGAACGCAGGATCGCGTTCGACCCATCCTTGCATTTTGCAGAAGCCTATATGAACAGCGAGATTGATGTTCTGCAGGGCGACATCTACGATATTTTGAAACTTATCTTCGAAAATACCGGAGCTACGGCAGCCAAGGAACCCTGGATGCTTGCGCTTGAGGGCATACGGCGCGCTACCCGGCGTTTACACCAGATGAACAATCTGACCCGTGCATCAAGCAATGTGCAACGTCACTACGATCTGTCGGAGGATTTGTATCGGCTCTTTCTCGATACCGACATGCAATATTCCTGCGCTTACTTCGAAAGGCCAGATGCGACCCTCGAAGAGGCTCAGCTTGCAAAAAAACGTCACATAGCTGCAAAACTGCTTATCGAAAAAGGTCATAAGACCCTCGATATCGGCTGCGGCTGGGGTGGCATGGGACTATATCTGGCAAGGCACCTTGAGGCCAATGTCACAGGCGTCACCCTCTCGCAAGAACAGTACGGCATTGCTAATAAGCGTGCTTTTGAGGAAGGACTGTCATCACAGGCTCAATTCAACCTGCAGGACTATCGTACAATCGATGACAGTTTCGACCGGATTGTTTCGGTCGGCATGTTCGAGCATGTAGGCATTGGTCATTTCTCCGAATATTTTCAGCACACAGCGCGCCTGCTCAAGAAGGATGGCGTCTTCCTGTTGCATTCGATCGGGCGTTCAGACGGGCCGTCCTACACCAATGCCTTCATTCAGAAATATATCTTCCCGGGAGGTTATATACCTGCCCTTTCGGAAGTCATTCCACATATCGAAAAAGCCGGCTTGGTCATTACTGATATCGAAATTCTGCGTCTGCACTATGCTGATACATTGCGCATCTGGCGCGAACGTTTCATGGCAAATCGCGATAAGGCAAAAGCGATCTATGATGAAAGGTTTTGCCGGATGTGGGAGTTTTATCTGGCGGCATCAGAATCAGCATTCCGCTGGCAGAACCTGATGGTGTTCCAGATTCAATTGGCTCATCGACAGGAAGCCGTGCCGTTCACGCGCAACTATATCGAACAGGAAGAAAAGCGACTAAAGCGCCTTGAGTGTGAACGCAGCTCAGCCAATAGCCAAGTGAACGCAAAGGAATCGATTGCCGGGCGGTGATTGGACCTTAGTGCGATGGTACTTTAACGCATACTTCTCCGTCATCCTCGGGCTTGACCCGAGGATTCAATCTTCATTGGCGAGCAGTGGTCCTCGGGTCAAGCCCGAGGATGACTGAGAAGCGGTTGTGCTGCATCGCCTTTTCCACCCGACTCGGCTTATAGTCCGCCGTGAGAGTCAAGCAGGAGGTTTTCTTATCCGCAGTTGTGTGAATTGTGGTGATAAGGACAAATCTGCCACGCCATAATTATCTGTGCTGGGCCATAGTGGTGGCGAACAGGAAAATACAAAATGGCTGAAGCTACGGTACGCAAGATCAACGAAGCGCAGGGCACGCTCTATCGCGAGGCCCCCAACAATATTGAGGCCGAACAGGCTTTGCTTGGCGCAATTCTGGTCAATAATGATGCGTTCTATCGTGTTTCCGACTTCTTGAAGCCCACCCATTTCAATGAGCCTCTGCACCGGAAAATCTTCGAAGTCGCATCCGACATGATTCGGATGGGCAAGATGGCCAATCCCGTGACGCTTAAAACATTCATGCCCGCCGACGCGAAGATCGGCGACATGACCGTCATGCAATATCTGGCACGTCTTGCAGCGGAAGCTGTGACCGTCATCAATGCCGAAGACTATGGCCGCGCGATTTATGATCTGGCGACACGCCGGGCGCTGATCACCATTGGCGAAGATATGGTGAATATCGCCTATGACGCACCGGTCGATGTAGCGCCGCAAGGCCAGATCGAGGATGCGGAACGACGCCTGTTCGAACTGGCTGAAACCGGGCGCTATGATGGTGGCTTCCAGACATTTACCGATGCGGTCAAGAATGCTGTGGATATGGCCAACGCTGCATTCATGCGCGACGGACATCTTTCCGGCGTATCAACGGGTATCCGTGCGCTCGATGCGCGTATGGGTGGATTGCAGCCTTCAGATTTGATCGTTCTTGCAGGACGTCCTGGTATGGGCAAAACCTCGCTTGCGACCAATATCGCCTTCAACATCGCCGCAGCCTACGAGCCTGAACAATTGGCCGATGGCAGTTTTAAAGCTAAGAATGGCGGCGTTGTCGGCTTTTTCTCGCTGGAAATGTCGTCTGAACAGCTGGCAACGCGTATCATTTCCGAGCAATCGGAAATCAGCTCTTCAAAAATCCGCCGCGGTGAAATCAGTGAAGCTGATTTTGAAAAGCTCGTTGCCTGTTCGCAGCATATGCAGCGTGTGCCACTCTATATCGATCAGACGGGTGGTATATCCATTGCTCAATTGGCGGCTCGTGCACGCCGCTTGAAGCGCCAGCGCGGCCTCGACGTGATTGTGATCGACTATATTCAGCTGATGCAGGGATCATCCAAGCGCGCATCGGAAAACCGCGTGCAGGAAATTACCGAGATTACCACTGGCCTGAAAGCTCTGGGCAAGGAGTTGAATACACCGATCATTGCTCTCTCGCAGCTCTCGCGTCAGGTGGAAAGCCGCGAAGACAAACATCCGCAGCTTTCTGACTTGCGCGAATCCGGTTCGATCGAGCAGGACGCCGACGTTGTATTGTTTGTGTATCGCGACGAATATTACATCAAGAACAAAGAACCGAAGCCCGGAACCGAAGAGCACTTCAAATGGCAGGCTGAGTTGAACGAAGCAATCGGCAAGGCAGAAGTCATCGTTGCCAAGCAGCGTCATGGCCCGACAGGAACTGTGCGGCTCGCTTTCCAGGCGGAGTTTACCCGCTTTACCGATCTTGCCGAGGATTCGCATCTTCCTGAACGTTTCGAGTAAGGATGACTGCTAAAATGCAACATATTGCTACGACGGGCGCTGATCCACGGCTCGCTGGCGGACGTTTAACCATTGATCTTGATGCCTTGGTTGCAAACTGGCTTCTGCTTGCCGAGAGGTCCAAGCCTGCCCGTACGGCGGCTGTGGTCAAGGCTGACGCCTATGGCCTTGGTATTATCCATGTCGTTCCGGTTTTATGGAAAGCTGGATGCCGCACATTTTTTGTGGCTCTGGCCGAGGAAGGATTGCGTGTAAAGGCTGTCGCGCCTGATGCGCAAGTTTTTGTGCTTAACGGCTTCTTCGCTGAGGCTTTTCCGGTCTACGAACAATCCAACCTCACTCCAGTGCTTGGGTCGTTGCAGGAACTTGCCAGCTGGAAGGCACTCAATGCCGGTCGCACCGAAAAACTGCCCTATGCTCTGCATGTCGATACGGGGATGAACCGCCTCGGCCTCACCGTTAACGAAGCCATCCGTTTTGCCGGTGAATCCAAAGATGACAAGCCGATCCTGCTGATTACCCATCTGGCAACGGCAGATGAACAAAAACATGAGCTTAGCCAACGGCAATTTGAATCATTTCAAAAGCTTCGCGAACATTTCTCTGGAATTGAATCAAGCATCGCCAATTCACCCGGCATCTTTCATAGTTTGAACGCTGGCTATGAGTTGAGCCGTCCCGGCGTCGCCATGTATGGCGGCGAGCCTGTTTCGGGCATTGCCAACCCAATGCGGCCGGTGGTCACGTCAGAAGCACGGATAGTTCAGATTCGCACAGGCCTTAAAGGCGAGACGGCGGGCTACGGCGCTACAGCGAGACTGACCCGTGATACGCGTATTGCGATCTGCTCAGTTGGCTATGCAGATGGCTATTTGCGCTCGGCGTCGGGCAGCGGCGTCCCCCTGCGGCAAACGCTCAATAATGGTGGTTGTGGTTTCATTGCAGGCAAGAAAGTTCCAATCATCGGGCGCGTGACAATGGATCTAACCTCGTTCGATATTTCCGAACTGGACGAAGGCGAGGCCAAGGCCGGTGACTATATCGAACTGTTTGGCAGCAATATTTCGCTTGATGATGCTGCGCGCGCTGCAGGCACAATCGGATATGAGTTGCTTACCAGCCTTGGAAACCGCTATCACCGCCGCTACCTTTACAGCGGAAATGAGATTTAATGGCCAAGGCTAGAATTCAATTCATCTGCCAGAATTGCGGTGCCGTTCACACACGCTGGGCCGGCAAGTGCGATGCATGCGGCGAATGGAATACACTTGTCGAAGAAGGCACGTCCGGCGGAATAGGCAGCGGACCCGGTAAGCTTTCTAGCCGCAAGGGCCGTGCCGTTGCGCTGACCACCTTATCGGGTGAAATCGAAGACGCCCCACGCATCCAGTCGGGAATTGGCGAGCTTGATCGTGTGACGGGCGGCGGCTTCGTACGCGGGTCGGCCATTCTGATCGGCGGCGATCCGGGTATCGGCAAATCGACCTTGCTGACACAGGCCGCCGCTGCCTTATCGCGTCAGGGACACCGCGTTATATACGTATCAGGCGAAGAAGCAGTAGCACAGATACGTCTGCGTGCGCAGCGGCTGGACGCCGCCGATACAGATGTGCTGCTGGCGGCAGAAACCAATGTTGAAGATATACTTGCGACCATCTCGGAGGCGAAACGCCCGGATCTGATCATTATCGATTCGATCCAGACGCTTTGGACAGATGCCGCTGATTCTGCACCCGGCACGGTGACCCAGGTTCGCGCCGGAGCACAGGCGATGATTCGCTATGCCAAGCAAACAGGTGCAGCCGTTGTTCTCGTCGGACATGTGACCAAAGAGGGCCAAATTGCAGGACCGCGTGTCATCGAGCATATGGTCGATGCCGTGCTTTATTTTGAAGGTGAAGGTGGCCACCATTACCGTATTCTTCGCACCGTCAAAAACCGGTTTGGGCCGACTGATGAAATCGGCGTGTTTGAAATGTCGGATAAGGGCTTGCGTCAGGTCGCCAATCCCTCCGAGCTGTTTCTTGGCGAAAGGAACGATAAAGCGCCGGGCGCCGCTGTTTTTGCCGGTATGGAGGGAACGCGGCCTATCCTCGTTGAAATTCAGGCCTTGGTCGCTCCATCAACGCTCGGCACGCCGCGCCGCGCCGTTGTTGGTTGGGATGGAAACCGCCTTTCGATGATTCTCGCCGTGCTTGAAGCCCATTGCGGCGTTCGGTTTGGACAGCATGATGTGTATCTGAATGTGGCTGGTGGATACCGGATAACCGAGCCCGCCGCTGATATTGCTGTTGCATCTGCACTGGTTTCCTCAATTGCTGGTATTGCCCTTCCCGCCGATTGCGTCTATTTCGGCGAAGTCAGTCTATCTGGTGCTGTTCGCCCTGTGGCGCATGCAGTGCAAAGACTGAAAGAAGCAGACAAGCTTGGGTTCAAGCAGGCTGTTCTTCCCAAGGGAAGCAACGATGTCGCAAAGAACGGCAATGCTCGTCTGACCGAGACCGCATCACTGCCGGACCTTGTGGCCCGCATAGCAGCATCCGGACCGGGCAAGAGACAACGCGAAGACTGATCAAATGGTTGGTTTTGATATGAGGACCAAATAAAATGCCGATAACGTTGCTTGACGGAATACTATTGGGCATAACCCTTGTCTCGGCGGTCCTGGCCATGGTTCGTGGCTTCTCGCGCGAAGTATTGTCTGTCGTATCATGGGCCGCCGCTGCCGTTGCCGCCTATGTTTTTTACAAGCCAGTGGTTCCCTTTTTAGCCCCTTACATCAGCAATGACACAATTGCGCAGATTGCGGCTGCCGGTCTGGTTTTCATCATCACGCTCATCGTTGTTTCCATCATTACGATGAAGATCGCCGATTTTATCATCGATAGCCGCATCGGCGCGCTGGATCGCACACTCGGCTTTCTATTCGGAGCAGCACGCGGTGTTCTGCTCGTCGTGGTTGCGATGTTGTTTTTCAACTGGCTCGTTACCGAAAATCAGCCGGCATGGGTGGCACAGGCCAAATCAAAGCCGATGATCGACGAGCTAGGTGCAAAACTGGTTGCGCTTTTGCCGGAAGACCCGGAATCAACCATTCTGAAGCGATTGAAGCCCGGTACGCCTGCGGCAACGGATACTGCGCCAGACGGAACGACAACGGTTGAACCGAAGGAAGACATTCCTCCGGAAGGCACAACACCAGAGTAACCGGACAATAACATGAACTGCGTCAATACCGCTCTTGGGGTTTCCTTGGTAATACCCCATATAGTGTGGCATAATACAACTAGGCACAATTGACTCGATCCCAATGATCTTGGGGCGAAAGGGCTGGCGGCAATGACCGACATTTCTCGTGACGATAACCAATTGATGTCCCTTGATGATGACACACTGCATGAAGAGTGCGGTGTGTTTGGCATTTTGGGCCATCCTGATGCGGCCACACTGACAGCCTTGGGACTGCATGCATTGCAGCATCGCGGGCAGGAAGCTGCAGGTATAGTCTCATACGATGGCAACCAATTCTGCTCAGAGCGCCGTATGGGCCTTGTTGGGGACCATTATACCAACCCGGCTACATTGGCTCAGCTGCCCGGTGACCGCGCTATAGGCCATGTCCGCTACTCCACAACAGGTGACGCTGCTCTCCGCAATGTGCAGCCGCTTTTCGCCGAGCTGGAAATCGGTGGCATTGCCATTGCCCATAACGGCAATTTCACCAATGGCCTTACCATGCGCCGCAAGCTTATTGCCGATGGTGCTATCTGCCAGTCCAATTCCGATACGGAAGTTGTGCTACATCTCATTGCCCGCTCGCGCAGCACATCATCGAGCGATCGCTTCATTGACGCGATCCGCCAGATGGAAGGCGGCTATGCAATGCTAGCCCTCACCCGCACAAAGTTGATCGCCGCACGTGACCCAATCGGCATTCGTCCGCTTGTGATGGGCGACCTCAATGGCAAGCCGATTTTTGCTTCCGAGAGCTGCGCGCTGGACATTATTGGTGCCAAATTCGTTCGTGATATCGAAAATGGCGAAGTCGTGGTTTGCGAGATTCAAGCTGATGGTTCCATCAGTATTGAGACGTTCAAGCCGCAGAACCCGAAACCTGAGCGGCTTTGCCTGTTCGAATATGTATATTTTGCCCGTCCTGACTCAGTTGTTGGTGGCCGCAATGTTTATACCGCCCGCAAGAATATGGGTATCAACCTCGCCAAGGAAGCACCGCTTGAGGCTGATGTTGTCGTGCCCGTTCCCGATGGCGGTACACCGGCTGCGATAGGTTTTGCGCAGGCGAGCGGCATCCCCTTCGAGCTTGGTATCATCCGCAACCATTATGTCGGCAGAACCTTTATCGAGCCGACGCAATCCATTCGTGCGTTCGGCGTCAAATTGAAACACTCAGCCAATCGCGCAGTCATCGAAGGCAAGCGCGTTGTTCTGGTGGACGATTCCATTGTGCGCGGAACGACATCCGTCAAGATCGTGCAAATGATCCGCGATGCTGGCGCAAGCGAAGTGCATATCCGCGTTGCCAGCCCGATGATTTTCCACCCGGATTTCTACGGCATTGATACGCCCGATGCAGACAAGCTGCTGGCAAACCAATATGCTGATCTTGATGCGATGTGTGCGTATATCGGCGCGGATTCATTGGCGTTTCTGTCGATAGACGGGCTCTACAAGGCCGTAAGCGGAGCTCCGCGAGACCCGCGTTCGCCACTCTTTACCGATCACTATTTCACTGGCGACTACCCGACGCGCCTTCTCGACAAGGACGGCCCGGACAATGTCCGTCAGTTCTCACTTCTGGCAAATAACGGTTGAGTTCACTTCATGATTTCTGACGGCAGTTTTCGGCTGGATGGCAAGCTTGCGCTTGTCACCGGCGCTTCGCGCGGCATTGGCTATCACCTTGCAAAAGAACTCGCTGGACGCGGCGCGCATGTTATCGCTGTTGCGCGCACGGTGGGCGGCCTTGAAGAACTGGACGACGAAATTACAAAGGCTGGTGGCTCGGCAACGCTGGTTCCACTCGACCTGACCGATCTGCCAGCCATTGATCGCCTCGGCGGCTCAATTCACGAGCGTTGGGGCAAGCTTGATATAATGATCGCCAATGCTGGTGTGCTCGGTACCATTTCGCCTATCGGCCATGTCGAGGCAAAGGTCTTCGACAAGCTGATGACTGTCAATGTTTCCAGCGTTTGGCGCCTTATTCGGACCACAGACCCTTTGCTGAAGCTTTCCGACGCTGGCCGTGCATTGCTGCTTTCGTCGAGTGTTGCCCACTCTGCCCGCGCCTACTGGGCTCCCTATGCCGCTTCGAAAGCTGCCGTGGAAGTTTTCGCGCGCAGCTGGGCGGAAGAGACCAAACAGACAAAGTTGAGGGTGCATTCGGTCGATCCCGGTGCAACGCGTACTGCAATGCGTGCTCAGGCTGTGCCGGGGGAAGATCCGGAGACATTGCCAACACCGGCAGAAGTGGCTGCGAAGATCGCCCTGCTCTGTGACCCCGCTATTGATGAAACCGGAAAGCTGTACAAAGTGCAGTCAGGCAAACTGCTGAGCTATAACAACCCCAGTTAAACGGCGAGACGAATGACGTTTCTCTCGTCCACCTTATTGTTACGCGTGCGCCATGCTTTCGGACTCATGCCGGTGACACGCAGAAACTCGCGGTTAAAGTTTGATTTGGTCTGAAAACCAGCGTCGAACATGATGCGCGTGATTGGCTCATCGGTCTGCGTGAGAAGGTTGCAAGCGTCCCTCACCCGGTAATCATTCACATATTGTGAAACGCTCATCCCTTTGGCGCGGTTGACCGCATTGGATATCTGCCTGACTGAGAGCCCCATTTTTCGGCCCAGTCTGTTCAAATTGAGATCCACATCGCGATATGGCTGACGCGACTGCATAAACTCATCCAACGCCAAGGCCACTGCAGCATCGTCAGAGGTAGGCTGGCTGGACAATGCAGGCTCATCGCTGCTTTCATCCGCCAAAGGTTGGCTGGCACCAGCCACAGTAGCCGCAGTTCCAAGAACAAGAAGGCCGATAATATTGGCGATAGCGACAATACGGCCCGAATGAAGTCCGCCCGTTTCCGCGAAATCGAAAGTTACCAGCAGGTCGATCACCGCGGAGCCGACAGTGGAAATCGCGGTAAGCTGCAAGGCCCGATAAGACGTAATGACGCCATCCAGCCGCGATGCGCCCAAGATATTGGGGCCAGCCCAAGCGAGCCGGGCAAGCGCAAACCCGTACCCGAGAAAAATGAGAATGATCGTCAGTGAGATGGGGTCGGGCCAAAAGGCGACAAAACCGGCGACCGCCAACGTCGGAAGGAGATGGAGCAATAGAAAAGGCCGCTCAGACGGTGGTCGTTCAGTTCGCAAACTATCAAAACTGAGCCATGCCAATGTGGGAGCTGCGGCCGCAAGTATTGCCTGAAGCGGCAATATCTCAAGGAAGTCATAACCCCAGCGCACGCCTATAACCACCGCTTGCACGGCAGCAATAATCAGCCATGCGAAGAAGAACGTATTTGACGCTCCCTCTTCCTGCCGCCGGATCATTTGGACGAGCAGGATAAAGAGCAGAAGCGCAACGACGAAAGGTAAAGGCACAAAAAGCATTTTCAACATTATCCGAATGAGTTTGAGGCTCAATATGTCCTCAATCGTGATCGCGGACGACCTGAATTGTGATCAAGGTCGAAAATATCTGAACAATGCCGCTCCCTGATGCTGGCGCTAATCCAAGCGCCGCATTTCAAGGAGATCAACATGCCAGGATTTTTTGCTTCGCTTATTCTGCTCTTTACCACTCTTACGCCTGTCGCCACAAAGGCCGAGACCGCAGCTCAGCTGGATATGACGAGGATCAAGCAGGTGACGATAACCGGCGAGAGCAGCCGTTTGGATTTCACCACTCTAGACACGGTTCCCTATGCGGCGACTATCACAGGGACCAGGACAAGCTGGCTTGCCAGTTGGTATTCGAATTGGTTCTCGAACCGCTGCGAAACGAAAACGACCACTGAAATCAAAGATCAGACATTAACAATCGACGTTACAGAATCTCCTCTTCTCAGCCTTTCTGATTGTGAAGTTGGGATTATCGTCAATCTGCCCAAGGGCGCTGATATCAGCATTGAGCAACACGCTTTGCTTGCGCGTTTTTCCGGTGAGTATCGCAGCATTCGCATCAATGCAAATGCAGCCGATTTTTCGCTGGACGGTTATGCCTCCAGGCTCGACATCAACGGCGATGCAGTGCGCAGCGACGTTCGCTTTGAGCGAAGCAGCAATAACGAGACCATCCGTCTGGAGTCCCGCGCGCTTGATGCCGCGTTCAGTTTTTTGAAGGACACGCCGATCAGCTATGCGGTTGATGCCAAAGCATCTTTTATCGATAGCAAACTTATGAACACCCCCGGTGCAAAACCCTCCATCGATATCAAGAGCGATTATGTCCGCGCGACAATTCGCTGAGGCCCGAAATCATTTTCAGATATCCAAAACAAGGAGTTTCACTATGAAGAAATTTGTGTTTCTCACCGGGCTCGCTCTCGTTACAACACTGCAAATCGCTCATGCTGACGACATGAATGTCGGGGTACGTGAATTCTTGTCCCCGTCAAAAGAAAGAGGCATCAATCTTCATGTTACAATCTGGTACCCAGCACAGATTGGCGGCGAGGAAGCGCTGCTTGGCAATACCCCGTTTTTTAGCGGCACCACCAGCATGCGGGATGCGCCAATACTGAAGGGCAAATTTCCACTCATTCTGCTTTCCCACGGCACAGGTATTGCAGGGAATGCAGGAGCCACAAGCTGGATTGCCGCTTCGTTGGCGAAACATGGTTACATTATTGCCGCGCCAAATCATCCCGGCAACCAGAGTGGAAATAGATCGGCGGGTGAGGCAATGAAGCTTTGGCTACGGCCCGCGGATTTTACGTCTACGTTGGATGCCCTCAAAATAAGTACAGCGTTTCAGAATAAAATTGACTGGGAGAAAGTCGGGGCGCTTGGTCTCTCCATGGGCGGATATACGGCCCTTGCAGTAGCCGGAGCCAAGGTGAACCAGCAACGGCTGGCATCTTATTGCGACAACGGCTCGAGCAACAACTCTTTGTGTGAATGGATCAAACAAAGCGGCGTCGACCTTCACACGATGAATCTGCAGCCCGCAGGCCAAAACTACCGAGACAATCGAATTCGATCAGCAGTCGCAGTTGATCCCGCAATGGTGGGGACGCTAACCACCGAAAGCATTGCCAGCATCACAATTCCGGTCGATTTGATAAACCTGGGACGTAGCGGAGAGGTTCCACCAACGGTAGATGTGTCACAAACGGCGAAGCTCATCCCTCACGCACGTTACTCGACGATTGATGGCGCTAATCATTTCAGTATGTTTGCGGAATGCAAAGCCGGTGCATCCGAAGCTTTGAAAGCTAAAGGTATCACCGAAGCACTTTGTGACAATGTCGAAGGACGACCGCGCGGCGAAATTCACGCGCAGTTAATCAACATGGTTGCTGCCGCCTTCAAACGGACTTTTAACACTGAGCAGTAGAGGTGAGTGGCTCCGACATCAGGATTGGATTTCGGAACCATCCTTTTCGGCATCTGTGCTGGTACTGGCAGCATCCGCCGCTTCAAAACGTTTCCATGCCCTGTAGCTGAACGGCAAGGTCAGGAAGAAGGCGATTGTCGTCAATGTTAGCGTTTCCCATGTGTAACTCATCAGGAATGCCACATAGACCACGATAAACAGGAAGGTCGGCATGACCCAATCTGAACGAAGCTTGGTGCCTGCTGCCTTTCCGCTATAGACCGGTAAGCGGCTGATCATCAGCACCGCCACACCCACCGTATAGGCTGCTGCTATAAAGGCGAATGTACGCGTGGGAACAAGACCGAGGAAGCCCAGATAAACCGGCAACATGACCAGCATGGCGCCTGCAGGAGCAGGAACGCCTGTAAAGAAGTTATTCTGCCATAGCGGTTTGCCGACGACGTCAAGCATGACGTTAAAGCGGGCGAGCCGCAAACAACAGGCAATGCAATAAAGCAGCGCCGCAATCCAGCCGAAGGATCGCGCCTGATCAAGCATATAGGCATAAAGGACCAAAGCCGGTGCAACGCCGAAATTGACGATATCAGCAAGCGAGTCCATCTGAGCGCCGAACTTGGATGAACCCTTCATCATGCGGGCGATGCGCCCGTCTATGCCGTCAAGGAACGCAGCCAGCAGAACCATTGAAACGGCCAGCTCGAATCTGTTTTCAAATGCCAGCCGGATACCGGTCAGCCCGGCGCAGATGGCCAGAACTGTGATGACGTTGGGCATGAGGTAACGCAGGGGAATGCGCGTGCCTTTCGGTTCGGCATTCTGATGTTTCTCGTCAAACAACGGGTCTGTTTCTTGCTCCAACGGCATTGATTAGCTTATCCGGACCAGAGGTGCGCTTGGCGCGCCACCAAATTCAGCAACAACCGTTTCGCCGCCGACAGCCGTTTGGCCGACTGCAACACGCGGCACAAATCCCTGCGGCAGATAGACATCGACGCGAGAGCCAAAGCGGATCAGGCCAAAGCGCTCGCCGATTGAGATTGAGTTGCTTTCATCGACCCAGCACACAATGCGGCGGGCAACCAGACCGGCAACCTGCACAACGGCTACCTCGCCATTGGGGCTTTCGATAACCAGACCATTGCGCTCATTTTCCGCACTGGCTTTGTCGAGTTCCGCATTGAGGAACTTGCCGGGTTTATGGACGATAGTGGAAATTCGGCCGCGAACCGGAGCGCGATTGATATGGCAGGAAAAAACATTCATGAAGACGGAAATTCTGGTCATTTCCGCATCACCCAATCCAAGCTCGCGCGGTGGCACTGCAGGCCCAACAGCCGAAACGAGGCCATCCGCCGGGCTTATAACCAGCTTGTCATCGGTGGGGGTTACGCGCTGGGGATCACGATAGAAATAAATGCACCAAGCGGTCAGTATCAGGCCGATCCAGAACAATGGGCCCCAAAGATAACCAAGAATGAGTGTGGCAACGGCGAAACCCGCAATGAAGGGATAGCCTTCCTTATGGATGGGCACAAAAGTATTACGGATCGTATCAACAAGGCTCATTCATCTATCCCTGATTATGCCAGCATCATATGTCGCGAAACGCCGTAGGCTATGTCGTTACATGACGGCTATTTTTCAACGAGTTTTCGCGTTCTTATCGGAGATTGGCCGCCGGGGCAAACCATTCACGCGGGCATTGCAGGCTTTCCACGGACAACCACTCCAAGATCGTCCTCGGCCTGTACGCGGCGCAACCGCTCTTCGGCCTCGGTTGCCTCGCGTTGGCGATTCCACATTGACGCATAAAGGCCTTTAATTTTCAGCAGCTTGGTATGTGTACCACGTTCAGCAATCACGCCATCCTTCAAAACAATGATTTCATCTGCGCCGATAATGGTCGATAGCCGGTGGGCGATAACAAGGGTCGTCCGGTCACGACTGACCAAATCAAGTGCCGACTGAATTTCATGCTCGGTGGCGCTATCCAGAGCAGACGTCGCCTCGTCAAGTATGAGGATGGGGGGCGCCTTGAGGATCGTCCGAGCAATGGCAACACGCTGCTTTTCGCCGCCGGAGAGCTTTAGCCCGCGTTCACCGACCATGGCTTGATAGCCCTCAGGCAAAGTGTTGATAAATGGCCCGATCTGCGCAAGCTCGGCGGCATTACGCATTTCCTCGTCGGTAGCGCTAACTCGGCCATAGCGGATGTTGTAGGCAATAGAGTCATTAAAAAGCACAGTATCCTGCGGCACCATACCAATGGCTGAGCGCAAGCTTTCCTGCGTCACATCGCGGATATCCTGCCCATCAATGCTGATCGAACCACTTTGTATATCGTAGAAGCGGAATAGCAGGCGCGACAGCGTTGATTTGCCCGCGCCCGATGGACCGACGATAGCCACGGTCTTGCCTGCTGGCACCTCAAAGCTGACACCCTTCAAGATCGGGCGCTTTGGATCATAGGCAAATTGCACATTGTCAAAGCGGACCGTGCCACGATCAATCTGCAAGGCCTTTGCATTAGGCTTGTCTTTCACTTCCTGCTCGACATCAAGCAGATCAAACATCTGTTCAATATCAGTCAATCCCTGACGAATTTCCCGATATATAAAACCAATAAAATTCAACGGGATGGAAAGCTGCATCAACATGGCATTGATGAAAACAAAATCGCCTATTGTCTGGGTGCCTGCCATGACCTCCCTGCCCGACATGATCATCATGACCGCCATGCCGATACCGAAAATCACCGCCTGACCGAAGTTCAACCAACCGAGCGAAGTCCAGATGCGCGTCGCGGAAACTTCGTATCGCGCCATTGCCCCATCAAAGCGGGTTGCTTCCATGGTTTCATTGCCAAAATATTTAACGGTCTCGAAGTTCAACAGCGAGTCGATCGCCTTGGAATTGGCATCGGTGTCGGATTCGTTCATGTCGCGGCGAATATTGATCCGCCAGTCACTGGCGCGCACTGTGAACCAAGTATAAAGCCAAACAGTAGCTACGACGACCGCCACGTAAGACAGGCCATAGGTGAACGCAAATATCACTGCGGTCATCAGGAATTCGATGATCGTCGGGGCTGTATTGAGGATTGTAAAACGGACAATGGTTTCAATGCCCTTTGTTCCACGCTCGATGATGCGCGACAGACCACCGGTGCGGCGCTCGACGTGGAAACGCAGGGATAGTTCGTGCATATGAACAAACGTCTTATAAGCGAGTTTGCGCACGGCATATTGACCGACACTGGCAAAGAGCGCATCGCGCAACTGGTTAAGCCCAGCTTGAACAATACGCGCCAGATTATAGGCAGCAACCAGCATCAGAGGGCCGATGAGCAAGACTGGCAAAAGTTCGGAAACTTCCAGTTTGCCGTTCAACGCATCGGTTGCCCACTTGAAAAAGTAAGGAACCAGGATCAATACAATTTTGGAAATGATGAGGTAGACCGTAGCCCATACGACCCGCATGCGCAGATCTGGACGTTCAACCGGCCACATATAGGGCCAAAGGTTGCGGATTGTCTGGAAAGTTTTTCCAGACTCGGATGATACGGTCTTTTCGGGCACGTCTAATCCTCAAGCATGTTTTCGCGCCAGACTTGCGGCTGCGGTGGAATGATTTTTTGTGGTGGACAGCAGAGCTCTGCCATTTTGTTTACAAGCATTGCAACGTGAGCGAATGCTGCCGGGTCAATGCTGTAATGCGAGCTTTGACCGGACTGGCGATAACGAACCAATCCAGCTTCAACCAAAATCTTGAGATGCTGCGAAACCGTCGATTGAGCAAGGTCGAGACCAGCGACAATATCCTTGCAGCACGATGCATCCAGACATGACAGCTGACGGACAATGCGCAGACGAGCCGGATGGGCAAGCGCGGCCAGGATACGGGCGTTCTCAATGTCTTCAAAAGATTTTTGGCAAGTCATCGTATATCGTCGATAAACGATATATATCGCAAACGCAATCCTACCCGCAAATCTTTTGCGTAAAACCGCCGGAATACAGCAGATATTTTCTATTGGACGGCGGGTTTATCCGTTTCAGGCAAGGCGAACACTTGTCCAGGAAAAATCCGGTTTGGATTGCGTATCTGCTCTTTATTGGCAAGATAGATGGTGGTGTAACGCATTCCCTCGCCATAGGTCCGGCGCGAAATCCGCCACAGATTATCACCCCGGCGAATAATGACCGAGCCCTCAACACTTTGCAGTGGTGCGGCAGCATCACCTGTTGCAGCTTGCGCTGTCGCGCTCTCGGCCTGTACAGGCTCATCGGCTTTCGGCGCGGCTGCGACGGCCGATACTCGCTCGCCTGCCTCACGTTTGAAAGGTACGGCGGATCTGGCAAGAACGGTAACACCGTCAGCCGCAAGCATATCGGCGCGAACGATATAGTCGCCAACTGCCAGCTCCTTTACGGTCTGAACAAGAAAACGCCCTTCCGGCGTTGTCATTGTTGATCCCAGCAAATCGCTGTTTGCGTAAACCTTCACGGTCAAGCCTGCTTCGGCAGTGCCAGCGATGAAGAGCTTGTTGCCTTCGATCTCGACAGCTTCCACAGCAATACGGGCTTTAACGGCTGGCTGAACAACGGGCTTGTCGCCCTTCGGGGCAGCAGTGACCACTGCCTGTGCGGCATCGGGCGCGGGCGTGGCCGCTGGTGTCGTGATCATGCGGCTTGGCTGGCCCGATTGCTCGACAAGAGCCAACACCTGTCCGGTTTTGGATTCAGGAATTGATACGATTGCGGTTTCAATCGAAGTCATGGCTGTCCCGCTGGCTCCGGTTGAACGCAGCACAAGCTGATAATCGCCGGGCTTCAACGGATCTTCGAGAACAATAACAAAGTCGCCACTTTCATTGGATTTTGTAGTGCCAATGACTTTAGAGCGTGAGAGCAGATCAACAGTGGCATTGGCCGACGCCTTGCCCGCAATGACAATCGACCCGGTCGGCTCGACACGCAATACATCAAAAGTGGGTGCGCCAGAGCTTGGTGGAACTGTTGTCAGTTCCGGTTGCGGCATTGCTGCTTGCTGTGTCAGGGCAGTGCCCGTGGAAGGCACCGAAGCAGCCGGTTCGGCCGCTGGCTCTGTTGGTGCCGCAGGCTTCACCGAAGTGTCAATATTAGCAATTGCGGCTGGTTTATCAGCGTCTGTCTGACCCGAAATATCTGCCAGATAAAGCGCAACCAACCCCGCGGCAACAACGGCGCTGACCCCCAATAATGCAATTCGTGTGCTGAGCATTGTTTTTCTACCCTCTTGTTCTTTTTTGCTCTAGCGCCTTTTATGCTCCTCTACAAGAAACGACGCAAATCCGGCCTACTATACTTTTAATTCAGCCAAAGCGGTAGGGTGTCCCGATTTGTCGCGCTTGACTGTCAGCAAAGCAAAAGGCACCAAGAATATATGAGCAAGATTCGATCCATTTGTGTTTACTGCGGTTCCTCGCCGGGCCGTGATCCAATTTACAAACAAAGCGGCAAGCTGCTTGGAAACTCTATAGCCGAGCATGGCCTTGAGTTGATCTATGGCGGCGGCACAAAAGGTATTATGGGTGCAGTCGCCGATGGCGTCATGTCGGCAGGCGGCAAAGTGACCGGCATTATTCCGAAATTCCTTATGAACAAGGAAGCCACCGAGCATTCACTGCAGCAGCTGTCAGAGTTGATCGTCACTGAGGACATGCACCAGCGCAAACACAAGATGTTCGAGCGTTCCGATGCTTTTGTCACCCTCCCCGGTGGTATTGGAACTGTCGAAGAAATTGTCGAGATCATGACCTGGGCGCAGCTTGGCCGTCACAAAAAGCCGATGGTTTTTGCGAACATCAATGGATTCTGGAATCCGATGCTGGCTCTACTTGATCACATGAAAGCCGAGGGGTTCGTGCACACGTCACATTTGGTCAATCCAATTGTGGTAGACAGGCCCGAAGATATTGTACCCGCAATCCTCAGCGCTGCGTCGAGGGGGGATCGGGAAGGCAATGAAGCGATCATCGAACGCCTCTGACGGAATGAAAGGGTCAGCATCATCGACACGCTCGATCCCAAACATTTATCGCCTCGAACCGACGATTTTGTCATAGTCCATGATTTTGATACCGGCGGCTGCCTGATTACGAAATCTGCAGTGGATAGTAGCTGGTCATGGAAAAGTTACGCGCTGGTAGATGTACGCGCCAAACGTAACTTGGAAAACGACGACGACCTCCCGGAAGCGGTCAAGGAAACCTTGCTCGCTGCGGGCGACCAATATCAGATAAGCTATGAAGACGGCTGGCTTTTCGGCGAACTTCCCGACCTGCAGCACGAGCATTATGGCGATGCACGCAAACTGGGTTATTTCCGCTTCGCTTTAAACGAGAAACTATTCATTAGCGGGCGCAGATACCCTCTGCAGTCGGTCGATGATGTCCGGCAGTTCATATTGCGGGACAAGATCAGACTTGAAACTCCGCTGGATCTGTTCCACGCCATATTTCGGCGTTTTCTTGAATTGTTGAAAGCTGAAATAGCAAAACTTGCCGAGACGCTCGACTCAATCGAAGATCATATCGTCGGCGATAATTGGCAAGGCGAACGGGAGCGGCTTGTACCCGTAAGGCGCCAGATCGTACTGTTTCATCGCCATTTAACCGCGGCCACCGGCATTTTTCGCCATATCGACCATGCTGACCGGCGTGCATTTCCCGAGAACCTCGATGATCTGATCGAAGGCCTGTCTCGCAGAGCCGAAACGCTGCATGCAGAGGGAGAGCAATTGCAACAGCGGGCTCGGCTTTTGCAGGACGAACTGATGGCAAAGCTATCCGACCAGTCCAACCAGTTTCTCTATATTTTGTCGATCATGACCGCCGTCCTGTTGCCCACAACAGTGATCAGCGGCTTGTTCGGCATGAATACCGGTGGATTGCCATTTCTGGAAAGTCCGCACGGTTTCTGGATCGTGGCTTTTGTAGCGCTGTTTATTTCAGTGATGGTTTATCTGTTTGTTCGCAAGATTGGCGGTTCGCGGCGCTAGGCCGCCGTAGCGGGGCGAGCTTTGCGCGCTTCGTGCAACATGGACCACGTATAGATGGCCAAAGCCGACCAGATCAAAGCAAAAGCGATGAACTGGATGTGTGAAAATGGTTCGCCAAATACAAAGATTGCACTCAGAAACACAATAGTCGGCGCAGTATATTGCATCAGGCCAATCGTGGTGTATCGGAGCAGTTTCGCACCAAAGGCATAAAGGATAAGTGGAACGGCGGTTGCCGGACCGGCGAAAAGCAACAGAGCGATATCATGCGTATTGCCCTGCATGAAATGGCTAGTGCCCTGAATGATAGTCCAGCCGATCAGAGCAAGCGATGGGATCGACAAGATCAAAACTTCCAGCATGAATCCCTGCGTCGGGCCAATAGGTAGAGTTTTGCGGAAGAACCCATAGAATCCGAAGCTGAATGCGAGGACCAGCGATATCCACGGCAAGCCACCTGAATAAATGGTGAGGAGCAGCACGGCGCAAGCTGCCAGCGCAACGGCCACCATTTGGGGCTTGGATAGACGTTCGCCGAGAAACACTGCACCCAGAACGACATTGACCAGCGGATTTATATAGTAACCCAAGGCCGTATCGATCGCATGGCCAGAGCCGATGGCCCAGACATAAGTGCCCCAGTTAACAGTGATCAGACTGGCGGTTAGTGTAGCCATCGCCAGCATGCGCGGAGTTGTCAAAGCGACCTTGAGATCGCCAAACAGGCCAAGCCACCAGAGCAGGATACCGGCAATCGGCACAGACCAGACAATACGATGTGCGACCACTTCCAGCGCAGGAATATGAGCGACGGTCTTCAGATAAAACGGAAGGACGCCCCAAAGAAGATATGCTGAGAGAGCAAAAAGAAAGCCTTTCTTGCCATCGGACATTCCCGGCAAAGGCACGGATTGCATTGCATCATTCATTTTTGCTTGTTCGCTCATGGAGCGAAGTCCTAGACTTCAGCCTGCACTGCGTCCATTGAATTCGAATGATCGTAACATCAACCCATTTGATGTTTTGGCTCTTTTCTAGTCAAATCAATCTATTCCGCGGCAATTTTTCCTGCAAGATCGCGATTTTTCATCAATTTATAGACCACAGAGTCCATTAATGCCTGAAAAGACGCATCTATGATGTTGTCGGAAACCCCGACTGTCCACCATCTGACATTGGTGGAATCTGTCGATTCTATCAAAACCCGGGTAATCGCTTCCGTACCACCATTGAGAATACGGACCTTGAAGTCCGCCAATACGAGATCGTTGATCTCATGCTGATAGCTGCCCATGTCCTTGCGCAAGGCAAGATCGAGAGCGTTGACCGGCCCGTGCCCTTCGGCCACCGACATACGCATTTCGCCGTCGACTTCCATGCGAACCACAGCTTCGGAGACAGTTTTTATATTTCCATTGGCATCGAAGCGGCGCTCGACCATACAGCGGAAGGAATCCACTTTGAAAAACTCAGGCACTGTGCCAAGCGTGCGCCGGGCCAATAGCTCGAAGCTGGCATCGGCACCCTCATAGGCATAACCTTCAGCTTCGTGTTCTTTGACGAGCGAAATCAGCGTATCAAGACGCGGATCGGTTTTGCTGACAGAAATGCCGCGCCGCTCCAGTTCGTTGATGAAATTGGACTTGCCGCCTTGGTCAGAAACCATGACCTTGCGGCGATTCCCCACCGTTTCCGGCGGAACATGTTCGTAGGTCGCTGGCTCTTTGATCAGCGCAGAAGCGTGAATTCCCGCCTTTGTGGCGAAGGCGGAAGAGCCTACGAAAGCGCCCTGCGCGTTTGGCGCACGGTTAAGCAGTTCGTCGAAACTGCGCGACAAGCGCGACAGCCCCTTCAGCTTTTCGAGGCTGATACCGGTCTCGAAGCGATCCGCCCATGCGGGCTTGAGCATCAATGTCGGGATGATAGTGATTAGATTGGCATTGCCGCAGCGCTCTCCGATACCGTTAAGCGTGCCCTGCACGTGGCGGACGCCAGCATCAATGGCAGCGAGCGAGTTTGCGACAGCTTGTTCCGTATCATTATGCGCGTGAATGCCCAAATGGTCACCCGGAATGATTTTCGTGACCGCCTTGACGATCGCCGTCACTTCAGCAGGTTGCGTACCGCCATTGGTATCGCAAAGAACCACCCAGCGAGCACCAGCATCATAGGCGGTCTTGGCACAAGCCAACGCATAGTCAGGATTTGCCTTGTAACCATCAAAGAAATGTTCACAGTCGACAATGGCTTCCTTGCCCGCGCTGACAGCGGCTTTCACTGACGCGTCGATGGACTCGAGATTTTCTTCGTTCGTGCAGCCGAGCGCAACGCGAACGTGATAATCCCAACTCTTGCCAACGAAACAAACCGTATCAGCCGAAGAGCCAATCAGCGCTGTGACACCGGGATCATTTGAAACAGAAACGCCGGCGCGTTTTGTCATGCCGAATGCGGCAAACTTTGCATGGTTTGTGCGTTTTTCGGCAAAGAATGCTGTGTCGGTCGGATTCGCTCCGGGATAGCCGCCTTCAACATAGTCGAAGCCAAACTCGTCCAGCATAGCCGCGATTACTTTCTTGTCTTCCACCGAGAAATCAATGCCAGGTGTCTGCTGGCCATCGCGCAAGGTGGTGTCGAAAAGGTAGATGCGTTCTTTGCTCACTTGTGCGTCTCTTCCGCGGGCCATCTGTCTGTATCGAAATCCGGATGCTGATACGAAATCATGGTTTTCAGGAAATCGATGGATTCCGGATCGCCTTCGGACGTATATCCGGGCAAAGACGAGAGATCATCGACATAAGGCAATTTGCCTTCGAGTCCCCATTGAACAGTCGGCGCTAGTTCTTCCGGTTCATCAAAGGCGCCGATGGCAAGAGCTATACCATCGGGCGCTTCATAGGTCAGCGGTGTTCCGCAGTCGGCGCAGAATCCCCGCTTGACGTGGTTGGACGACTGAAACCGTTTTGGTTCGCCTCGCGTCCATGTCAGATCGGTATCCGTTACCGAAACCAGCGGCGCAAAGAAATTGCCGAATGCTTTCTGGCACATGCGGCAATGACAGATCGATGGGCTCCCCAACGCGCCAGTAGCGCGGAACCGTACGGCCCCGCATTGACAGCCTCCGGTGTAGACTGGCTTGTTATCCAAACTCACCGCTTCACCTCCCAGCTTGTCACACGTTCACCCGTGACCGCATCCTTGCCATCTTTGAGCTGAATGCCCTTTTCCAACAATTCATAACGGATAGCGTCTGCTTCAGCAAAATCGCGTGCACCGAGCAGTTCCAGCCGTTGCATTACCTTAGCTTCAATCTCTGCGGCGAATTCAGACGACACTTCGTCGGCATCACTACTCAAATCAATGCCGAGTAATGCAAATATTGCCTTATAAGCTGCGGGATCCAGTGACCGGGATTTGCGGACTGTAGCCAGCCAGTTGATAAGGCCCGGTGTTGCAAGATCATCAGACAATATCTCCAAAGCCTCATCGGGCACCCATCCGACAGCGGCAGAGCCTGCATATTCCCGCGCTTTGGCGAGGATATTCTCAGCTTCTTCTAGCCGATTGATGGTGAAATCAATCGGCTCGCGATAATTGGTCATGAGCATAGCCAATCTCAAAACATCGCCCGGCCATTTGCGATCGCCAAATGTCGTCGTCTCCAGCAATTCGTTGATGGTGAAAAAATTTCCGACGCTTTTCGCCATCTTCTGGCCCTCAACCTGGAGGAAACCATTATGCATCCAGATATTGGCCATCCGATCCGTGCCGAATGCGCAGCATGACTGGGCGATTTCGTTTTCATGATGAGGGAAAACGAGATCAATGCCACCTCCGTGAATATCAAAGATATTCTTCATCGGATCATCGCAGCGCAACCCACCGCCGAAGGGCTCAAGCAGCTTGGCCATAGCCATGGCAGAGCACTCTATATGCCAGCCGGGACGACCGAGACCATCAATCCCCGCCGGTGACGGCCAACCGGGCTCACCTTCCCTGGAAGGCTTCCACAAAACAAAGTCCATCTCGTCGCGCTTATACGACGCAACGTCGACGCGGGCACCTGCGAGCATGTCATCTGCGGAGCGCCGTGCCAAAAGCCCATAGCGCGGGCCCCTCGCCGCATTCATCGCAGAGGGTGAGAACAGCACATGTCCGTCAGCAACATAGGCAACGCCGCGCTCTACCAGCCGGTCGATCATCGCCACCATTTCGGCAATATACTCGGTCGCCCGCGGCTGCGCCGATGGCTCCAGATTGCCAAGCGCAGTCACATCGGCCTGAAACTGAGCGTTCGTAGCTTCCGTCACCTTTCGAATAGCTTCGTTCAGTGGCAGATTCGGAAAATCCCGGGCGGCACGCGCGTTAATCTTATCGTCGATATCCGTGATATTGCGAACGTAAGTGACATGATTTTCGCCGTAGGTGTGACGCAAAAGCCGAAACAGCACATCAAAGACAATGACAGGTCTGGCATTGCCGATATGGGCGTAGTCATAGACTGTCGGGCCGCAGACATACATGCGCACATTTTTAACGTCGATTGGCTCGAACTTCTCCTTCGAGCGTGTCAGCGTATTGTAAAGGCTAATGTCATGCGGCATGGGTCATCTCAATTTCAGGTTCAAGGATGTACAGAATATCAACAGACGGGTCGCTTGACCGGCATATTTGCATCTTTGGTACTGGAAATTTGAGATGAAAACGACCGGGCCAGCAGGAGCTAGCTGATAATGGTCCGACAGGTGATAATAATCGTAACTGACAACGTTTTCATGATGTCTTTATGATTGAGCGCAAGCCAATCGTCAAGCACCGGCAATTGGAAGCTGGTGTGGCAAATTTGTCGGGATCACATTGGTTAATGCAAATTAACCGGAAAGCCTAAAATCCTCCCGGAAAGTGCCTTTTTTCCGGCCAATTTGAACGGGATTCCTGTCTCTTATGCGAAAGGGGAATAGGCCCCGCCCAAAAGGACCAGACCCATGATACCGACACAACAGACTGCAAAGCCGCGAGAGAGTATCTTTGCCGACCACCTTGCCCTGCAATACCGCGCCATCGGCCCGGCAGCCATTCAAGCCGCAGTACTCAACACTGTCCGTCAGCGTCCGCCTTTGAAGCTCGCTTCAATTGTTCAGGAAACGGACTAAAAGACTAAGCGCGATCCCCGCCATGACAAGGCCGATGATAACATCGAGCACGCGCCAGGCAGCCGGACGGGCGAACACCGGTTGCAGCAGCCTCGCACCATAGCCGAGGCCGAAAAACCAGACGAAGGATGCAATCGCCGCGCCAGCGCCATAAGCCGCGCGGTTAGCCCCTTCGAAGCGGGCCGAGAGGCCCCCAAGCAAGACAACTGTATCCAGATAGACGTGCGGATTGAGGAATGTTAGCGCCAATACGGTGCCAATAGCAGCCTTCAGCGAGCTACTGCCAAACCGTGCAGCCTGCATTGCCTCTGGGTGCAATGCACGCCGGAATGCTACCGAGGCATACCAGAACAGGAACAGAGCGCCTCCAAGCGTTACGAATGAAATGAGTTTGGGCGACTGGGCTATCAATGTGCCAAGCCCGGCAACACCTGCTGCAATGAGCAACGCATCGGACAATGCACAGATCAGGCTGAGAATAAACACATGCTCGCGCAACAATCCCTGACGCAGTATGAAGGCATTTTGAGCGCCGATGGCAATGATCAGCGATCCGCCAAGAAGAAAACCGGAAAGTGCGGCTGAAAGCATTCGAAGATATCCTGATAAACCTGGGCGAATTAAAAAAGCTTCATCTGCGTATCAGGTTCTTCGGGTTTGTTGCGAGCGGATTTTTTGGGCTCGCTCAATTTTTCAAGCACCCTTTCCTGAATATCCGGCCCGGTATTGGCAACCTTGTTGACCTTGTCGGATACGGGAATGGCTTCAAAAAAGTCCGCTTGCGCTGGCTTCAATAAATCCGAAACATGGCGTGGCTCCTGTGTCTTGCAATCGAGCCAGCGAGCAAAATCCTTTTGCTCGATGATCACAGGCATACGATCGTGAATGTGACGAATATCGTCATTGGCACGCGTCGTAAGTATGGCTCCAGTGTCCATTTCCGAGCCTTCGGCATTAGCCCAAGGCTCATAAAGTCCGGCAAAGGCAATGATGCCGCCATTGCGCGGTCTGATCCAGTAAGCTTGGGATTTTTTGTCCCCGCTGCGACGCCACTCATAAAAACCTGATGCCGGAATGAGAGCCCGGCGATGGCGCATAGCGGTCTTGAAAGAGGCCTTCTCGATTGCAGTTTCCGACCTCGCATTGATCATCAATGGGTAATCGGCAGTATTTTTCACCCAGCCCGGAATAAAACCCCAGCGGACAAGCAGCGCTTTGCGATCCGAACGATTGCTGCCAGGGGGCGGAGTTTCGCCGCTTATCACCATGAGGATTGGCTGCGTCGGGGCAATATTGAAACGTGGCGGAAAATCTTCAAGCTCCATGAGCGCAAGATAGGCCGCTATTTCTTCAGGTGTCCCAAGGAGTGAAAAACGTCCGCACATATTAACCTGCTTCCACGCTGCCGCGACCTTCGTCAATGCACCACTTGCTCAACTACCGCCATCTTGTCAAACGGACTTGCAAGGCTTACCGCTTGGATATGGACCAAATTCCACTTTCCCCAACTGTCGATGGCGTATCGGTCGTATGCATCCGCGACGGTGCATTTCTTCTGGTTGAGCGTGGGCGCGATCCTTCCAAGGGCTGGCTCGCCTTTCCCGGCGGAAGACGAGAGGATGATGAGACGCCGCAGGAGGCGGCAATTAGAGAATTGCACGAGGAAACCGGCCTCGCTGCGGCGATGGTCACCTATCTTACGACAGTGACATTCGATTACTCCACGCCTGAATTTCCCTCCCCCAGACCATTCCGCCTTGCTGTTTTTCGAGCCCATGATGTTCTTGGGGAAGCAATTGCTGCCGATGACGCGGCAGCAGTTCATTGGTTGCGGTATGAAGAAATGACCGGATTTGACGTTACGGAAAGTGTGCTTGACGTTGCACGGGAACTTGCGCGGGACTTCGAAAGCTGAGGGTATCCCACCAAACTGCCTTGAAGATGCCTTGCTTTCAGGACACAAGGGTTTGGGGAATTCAGCTCAAGGCAATTTTGTGCGTCGAACAGCGTTTATCATATTGGCATTGATGGGAATTTCGTGCGCTGTTCCAGCCTATGCAGTCGATCCTCTTTATGAAACCAAATTGATAAGACTGGCGGAAGTGTTGGGCTCGATCCACTCTTTGCGCAATATATGTGGTGAGAACAGCAGCCAATGGCGCGACAGAATGGATGCACTGCTTCTGGCCGAAAATCCAGATCCAGTGCGAAAGGCGCGTTTGATTGCCAGTTTTAACCGGGGATACAGGACCTTCAACGAGACCTATTCGGCCTGTACAAGCCAGGCGATTGCGGCGATTGACCGCTATGAACAGGAAGGAACAAAGCTTTCTTCCGAAATCGTATCGGGATATGGAAATTAACCGGGCTTTAACTGTTGAAGCCAATGAACCGCATTTTAAGCAAAACCTATGGTATTGTTTAGTGGCACTTTAAGAATTGGCTTCGGCCAAGGATGGTACATCATGAACATGACCTCGACAGATATTGATAAATTGGTTGCTGAAGAGAAAAAACTCGTAGCGATCGAATATCAGAATGAAGTCTGGGCTGATGGCACGCTTGAAGGTATCGAACCGGAGATCATGGCTGAAGCAGCATTTGCCACCGCGCTGATCGAACTTATCCGCGATAACGGGGAAGTGTCCGCGTTGGCCTTGCTCGAAGCCTTGCGCGAACGTATCTCTGCTGGCGAGTTTTCGACGAATCGCATTCTGCAGTAGTTAAATTCCGGGTGACATTCATGCTTGAAAAGCATCTTTCCGCTTATCCTTTCGCCAGAACCATCATGCTGGCGACAGCGGTATGCGCATTGAGCCTACCTGCATGGTCTGCAAATTCAGGTGCGTCGGTGCAACTTGCATTGAGCGAAATCAAAAAGGAAGAACTGCCCAAGGCGGCAGAGCCTGCAAAGCCTGACGCGAGCCAGCCAACTGGCGAAACACAGACACCCCCGCCCGCATCATCAGATACGCCAGGTGCAGCGCCCACCGAGCCTACGGCGGAAGATGGCGCCGAGGGTGCCAAGGCTACCAATCCAGCAATGCCCAATGCGAAGGATGGAGCGGAAACACCAGAGGTCCAGTACGATCTCACCAAGCTACCCTTCCCCGTACAAAAGATGCATCAGCTTATTCTCGAGGCTGCGAAATCGGGCAATATTGAAGCGCTGCGGCCACTTATCGGGTCTGGTGACGATGTAACCATGCTTTCGCTAGCCGAAGTCGATGGCGACCCGCTGGCCTATCTGAAAAGTCAGGCAGGCGATCCGGATGGGCAGGAAATACTTGCAATTTTGGTTGATGTGCTGGAATCAGGATTCGTGCACATCGATGCAGGTACAGCAGACGAATTATACGTTTGGCCCTATTTCTTTGCCTATCCGTTGGATAAGCTGGATGCAAAACAAAAAGTTGAGCTCTTTCAAATCGTTACTGCTGGCGACTATGATGAAATGAAGCAGTTCGGCACGTATGTATTTTATCGTCTGGGTATCACTCCGAAAGGCCGCTGGCGCTTTTTCGTGACCGGCGACTGATTTTTCAGATTTATTTTCATTGGATGTCACATCCGGCAATGCTGTCTCGTCTCGTATTCAGGCAACTGAATGCCACACAGGAGACAGATGATGAAAGCCAGATTAAATCCTATAAGTTTTGACGCTCTCAAGCCGATGCTTGTCATGAGTGAAGGCGTTGAAGGTAACGGCCTTGAAAAAAGCCTGCAAGAACTCGTCAAGATGCGTGCATCCCAGATCAATGGCTGCGCCTATTGCCTCGATATGCATTCCAAGGATGCGCGTAAGCATGGCGAAACCGAGCAACGCATTTATTTGCTGAACGGCTGGAGAGAATCTCCATTATATAGCGATCGTGAGAGGGCTGCCTTGGCCTGGACAGAGGCGTTGACTCTGGTCTCGCAAACCCATGCGCCCGATAGTGATTATGAAGCCCTGAAGCTGCACTTCACTGAGGAGGAAATTGTGAAATTGACGATGCTCATTGTCACCATCAACGGTTGGAACCGTATTGCCATCGGGTTCCGCTCCATACATCCGGTAGCAAAAGCCAGTGTCGCAGCCTGACGACACGCTAGAAGCGTTCAACCGCCTGAGGCCTCGGCTGACCCGGATTGCATATCGCATGCTCGGGTCAGTCGCAGAGGCAGAGGATATTGTTCAAGAGAGCTTCATTCGCTGGCACAAGACCAACAAGTCGAGTGTTCGCAGTGAAGAAGCTTTTCTTGTCAGCATAATTACGCGCCTTTGCCTTGATCATCTGAAATCGGCGCGTGTGCGCAGGGAAAGATATGTAGGAGATTGGCTGCCGGAACCGATATTCAATCCGCTCGAAGAAGAGACCGAAGGTGACATTACGCTGACCCTTATGATGGCACTAGAACGGCTGTCGCCCCTCGAACGTGCCGCTTTTTTGCTGCATGACGTGTTCGGCCAGGATTTCAAGCAGATTGCCCAGACTATCAATCGGGATGCTGCGACTTGCAGGCAGCTCGCAAACCGGGCGCGCAATCATATACAAAAGGCCAAGCCGCGGTTTCCAGTTTCGGATGAACAAGGCAGTAGAATTGCCGCCGCGTTTTTTAATGCGTCACGCACTGGCGACACACAGACACTTCAAACCCTTCTGGCAGATGACGTCGTTATGTATGCTGATGGCGGTGGAGTTAGGCTTTCGGTGGTCAAGCCAATTTACACAGCTGAGAACATAATGCGCTTTTTCGAGGGCGTTTCACGCCGTGCAGATTTCGAGCTTCCAACTCTGCTATTTGAAGGCCTGATTGATGGCTTGCATGGCTTTGCTACGATGGAGTCTGATGACCTGCCACAAACAACCGCTCTGGAAATCGAGAACGGGAAGATCAAGGCCATCTATGTCGTGCGCAACCCGGAAAAACTTGGACATTTGCAGTTTGCGAAATTCCCGGCAAAGGGTACAGCTTGAGGCCACTCTTTTTGAATTCACAGGTGCCCAATGAAGACGCTGACAATGTACCAGGTGGATGCATTCACCACCGAGCTTTTTCGCGGCAATCCGGCAGCAGTGCTTGTTCTTGACGAATGGCTGCCGGTTGAAACCATGCAGAACATTGCCGCCGAGAATAATCTTGCAGAAACTGCCTTTGTCAAACGCAACGCAACTGGCTGGGATTTACGCTGGTTTACGCCAGTTCACGAAGTGAATTTCTGTGGTCATGCCACCCTTGCCTCATCCCATGTGCTGCTGCATGAGCTGGGCATAAAAGGCGAATTGGTTTTTGAGACAAGGGTCGGAGCCCTGCGCGTCAACAAAAAGCAATCAGCCTATCAGCTCGATTTTCCAAGCTTTCCGCCAGAGCCAGTGACCAATCTCCTCCCCGCGCTAAAAGATATTACCGCACGGGAAAATATCACGGCATTTCAGAATTTCGAGAATGTCTTCATTGAGCTTGAAAATGAGCAGGCGGTGCTTGATTTTGTTCCCGACCTGCCGAAAATTACAGAACTTGACCCGTTCGGACTGGTGATTACCGGCAAAGGTGAAGAGCATGATTTCGTATCGCGCTATTTTGTACCCCATGCCGGCATTCCGGAAGATCCGGTAACCGGATCAATACATTCAACGCTTGTGCCGTATTGGGCCGCGAAGCTTGGCAAAAATCATTTGTCCGCGTTTCAACGCTCAAAGCGTGGCGGACACTTGCTCTGCGAGCTTGCTGATGATCGTGTACTGATCAGCGGTGCAGCGGTGACGTTCATGAAGGCAGAGATTTATCTGCCTTGAAGTGCCTCACCAAATAGCACCGGCTCGCCTTGTGAGGGAGTGACGATCTCCCCCTCCCACATGACTTTAATGCCGCGCACAATAGTGCCTACAGGCCAGCCTGTGACGATCTTGCCGTCATAAGGAGTCCAGCCAGCCTTTGAACCCACCTGCTCATTGGTAATAGTCTCGCGGCGCTTCATGTCGACAATTGTCAAATCCGCATCATAGCCTACGGAGATGCGACCCTTGCGAGCCATACCGAACAGGCGATTTGGACCATGCGAGCTAAGATCGACAAAGCGTTCAATGGAAAGGCGTCCGGCATTTACGTGGTCGAGCATGATCGGCACAAGTGTCTGCACGCCGGTCATGCCGGATGGTGACGCAGGATAGGGTTTGGACTTTTCTTCCAATGTGTGGGGCGCATGATCTGAGCCAAGCACGTCAACGATTCCCTGCCCGATTCCTCTCCAGACACCATCGCGATGACGGGCGTCGCGCACCGGTGGATTCATTTGAAGCAAGGTTCCAAGCGTTGCATATTGGCTGGCATCAAGCGTCAGATGATGCGGCGTTGCTTCACAGCTCGCCACATCCTTGTGTTGAGCAAGGAAGTCAATTTCCTCAGCGGTGGAAATGTGCAAAACATGGATACGGGCACCGGTTTCACGGGCAATCCGTACCAGACGCTCGGTGCATTGAAGAGCTGCAATCTCATCGCGCCAGACCGGATGCGAGGACGGATCATTCGGGACGCGGAAGCTTTCGCGCTCACGCAGCCGGAACTCGTCCTCGGAATGGAATGCAGCGCGGCGGCGGGTATTTCTGAGGATTGAACGAACACCCTCATCGTCTTCAACAAGAAGATCACCGGTAGAGGAACCCATGAAAACCTTGATGCCTGCGGCACCTGG
This sequence comes from Phyllobacterium sp. 22552, assembly GCF_052044585.1. NCBI lineage: Bacteria > Pseudomonadati > Pseudomonadota > Alphaproteobacteria > Hyphomicrobiales > Phyllobacteriaceae > Phyllobacterium > Phyllobacterium sp. 22552. Next base: position 319,629 of record NZ_JBQENG010000002.1, read on the forward strand.
CAGACGCTCCAGTTCAGGAACATCATGCGCATTGTCACGCGTACCGCCAACCCAAAAGGCGAAATCGCAATGCATGCGATGCTTGCCGCGACGGACCTTGTCTTCGAGGGTTTCGGCTGAAGTCGTCAACGGCTTGGTATTGGGCATTTCGAAAACCGCCGTGACACCGCCAAGAACGGCCGAACGGGATCCACTTTCCAGGTCTTCCTTGTGTTCGAGGCCGGGCTCACGAAAATGCACCTGGCTGTCGACGACGCCGGGAAGAATATGCAGGCCAGTCGCATCGATGATTTCGCCCGCCGATGCGGTGCCCAGATTGCCGATGGCCGCAATTCGCCCATTGATGATACCGATATCGCGCAAACCGACGCCATCCTGATTGACAACCATGCCGCTTCGATAAATCGTGTCGAATGTTTGAGCCATTTGCATCTCCTTCACCTTGCGAACCCGTCCCGAGCGGATTACGTAACAGGAACAGATAAGGCAAGGATAATGCAATGCCATCGGCACTTTTAAACGGAAGAGCGATCCTCAACGTTACAGGCGAAGAAGCAGAGAGCTTCCTGCAAAACCTGATCACCACAGATCTCGATAATCTGCAAAGAGGCAAACTCAGACCTGGGGCCCTTCTGAGCCCTCAAGGCAAGATCATGTTCGAGTTTCTGATTTCACGATCGGCCGATGGCTTGCGTCTCGACATTTTGCAGTCTGTGATCGATGATTTTGCCAAGCGTCTGAGCCTCTATAAGCTGCGCGCCAAAGTACAGATTTCCATTGATTCTGAATCGCTTGTGGCCGTTTCATGGGGAAGTGAGTCAAGCGTCTCAGAATCTGATTCTACGGTTCGGGATGAGCGCTTTCCTGGCGACCTCAACGTTTGCCGCCACTATGGCGATACCGCTATCAATGGCGATGTCGACGCGTGGACGCGTCTGCGGATTGCTCATGGTGTGGCCGAAGCACCTATGGACTATGCGCTGGGTGATGCCTTTCCGCATGACATCAATTTCGATCAGATCAATGGTGTTTCGTTCAAGAAGGGCTGCTTTATCGGCCAGGAGGTCGTTTCCCGGATGCAGCATCGCGGAACTGCACGACGGCGAATCCTTATTGTCGACAGCTTGATGGACCTGCCCCCAACAGGAACATCCATAACGGCAAATGGACGTGAGCTGGGTACGATGGGAAGCGCTGTCGGACCGAGCGGATTGGCGCTTGTCCGTATCGACCGCGTTAAAGATGCGATCGATAGTGGAACTCCCATTTTGGCAGGAGATATTGCTATCGACCTTGCCATTCCACCCGAACACCGGTTTACATTTCCCGTGACTGCGCAGGAAGCGTAACCAGGGAATTATAATGTCAGAAAGGGCCGCGCCCAGACAGGACCATTCAATCGAGCCGGAAATGCGGGCTTGGCAGCGCATGTTGTCGGGCCGACGCCTAGATTTGCTTGATCCATCGCCACTGGATATCGAGATTGAAGACATAGCACAGGGCCTCTCACGGGTAGCCCGCTGGAACGGCCAAACGACAGGCGAACATGCTTACTCCGTCGCTCAGCACTCGCTATTGGTGGAGGAAATATTTGGCCGCCTCTTCCCGCAGATAACAACCGAGCAAAGACTGATCGCACTTTTGCATGACGCCCCGGAATATGTCATTGGCGATATGATTTCGCCGTTCAAAGCCGTGGTCGGAGGCGATTACAAGGCCGTTGAGTTGCGATTGCAGCACGCCATACATTTGAGGTTTTCGCTCACTCCGATCATCAGTCAGGAGCTTCGCAGGCAAATAAAACGCGCCGATGCCGTGGCCGCATATCACGAAGCGACACTGCTCGCGGGTTTTTTGCCCGATGAAGCAGTCCAGTTTTTCGGACGCCCGCGTGGTATTGACCCGCAAGGTCTGGACTTGACACCACTTCCCACACAAAATGCCCAGAACGCGTTTTTATTGCGCTTTGCTGCGTTAGATCAACAGCGCATCAAAGGATAGACTATGCCGCATCTCATTGTATCACCCGTCTCGCGTATCGCTGAAACAGCGTCACGTTTTGGTGTTAGGGATATGCTCACTCTCATGAATGTCGGCTCGCAATTCAACCGACCGGTAGAGATTGAGGAAACACGCCATTTATTCATTGGTTTCAATGACATCACAGAGCCATCTGATGGAATGATTCATCCCTCTGTCGATCATATCAGTCAGTTTATCGAGTTTGGGCGGCGCTGGGATCGAGAAGCCCCCTTGCTCATTCATTGCTATGCCGGGATCTCGCGTTCTACTGCTGGAGCTTACATTACTGCACTCGCACTCAATCCGGATTTGGACGAAACCAAATTGGCGCAAACACTCCGCCGCAATGCTCCATCTGCAACGCCGAATGCTTTGCTGGTTGCGCTTGCTGACGATCTGCTGGATCGCAGAGGACGCATGGTGGACGCGATAAAGGCCATTGGCCGCGGCGAAGACGCCTTTGAGGGCACCCCCTTCATTCTTCCGCTAACGGTAGACACATGACGACCGCGCTCAATGCAGTTGAAATCAATCTGAGTGCAGCAATCGCTGCTGTCGCCAATAATGATCCTCTTATCTTGACGACCTCTTCCAGTGGCCAACCGGAAAGAGATGAATTGCCCTTCGGTCCATTCAACCCACTTGAACATCGCACTTTTGAAACCGGCTTGCGCGAATGGGTGGCCGAGCAAACGCCGCTCCAACTCGGATATGTCGAGCAGCTTTATACTTTCGGCGATCGGGGCAGGCACAAAACGGTCGAAGATCGCGGATTGCACGTTGTTTCTGTCGGATATCTTGCACTTACCCGCATTTCCGAAAATAGCAGCGAGCAACTTCGCAAATCAGGCGCACGCTGGCGAAACTGGTATTCCTTTTTGCCGTGGGAAGACTGGCGCGGCGGCAAGCCCGCCATGATCGACGAAGAAATTCGCCCTGCCTTGCAGGAATGGGCGGAGGCAAACGCATTACCGTCTCGGCTAAGCCGTTTTCGCATGGCCTTTGGTGATGAGAATATAGCTTGGGATGAAGAACGCGTGCTTGAGCGCTATGAGCTTTTATATGAGGCGGGACTTATCGAGGAAGCGATACGCGACGGGCGGGCTGACAGAACTCCTGCACGCTGCCTGCCCGGCCTCGCCATGAGCTTTGATCACCGCCGCATCTTGGCAACGGCGATCTCCAGACTGCGTGCGAAGCTGAAATATCGTCCAGTAGTCTTTGAACTGATGCCGCCCGCCTTCACCTTGACGGCACTGCAAGAGACCGTTGAAGCTATTTCCGGACGTCATTTACACAAACAGAACTTTCGACGGCTTGTCGAAACCACGGAATTGGTGGAGCCGACCGGTGCTGAGCAGATACAAGCACGGGGGCGTCCCGCCGCACTTTACCAGTTCCGGCATAACGTTCTTGAGGAGCGAAGTGTAGCGGGCCTCAGGGTTGGTAACCGGTCATAGGAGCTGCAAATGAATGACAAGCCTACATCCATGAACGCCGACGGCATTTTCGAGCCATTTTCCTCGGAGGACGTTCCGGTTGAAGAGTGGTCGCAAGGCACACGCTTCGGCAGCACCTATCGGTATTTATCAGGATTTGGCGGCTCAACCCATGTTGGGGTTCAGCTTGAAGAACTTTCACCGGGAATGGAATCGAGCCTCAACCACTATCACATGCTTGAGGAAGAGCATGCCTTCGTTCTCGAAGGTGAAATGACTTTGAAGCTTGGCGATAAGACATATGTCATGAAGGCAGGGCACTATGTCTGCTTTCCCGCCGGTCAAAAAGCTGGGCATTCATTTTACAATCACAGCGATGCACCCTGCCGTTTCCTGATGATCGGAGAGAAAAACCCTAATGAGGTGTTGTTCTATCCGGAAAATCAACGTGTCGGCGTCCGCCTTATGGGCGAAGGCTATGTGCGATCCTCCCAGATTGAATACTGGGAGCGTGTCGATACGGATAAGCCGGGTTAAGCTTTGGCCGGAACAATACGGATAACATTGCCCCAAGGGTCAATGATCTCACGCTCTTCCTTTGCATCCGCCGAGCTGAACTCAGCCCAGGCCAAGCCGGATCGATCATTGTCACGGCGTCCGGCTCCCCGGCTCTGCCAGGCATTTGCAGCCACGTGGTGATGATAGCCGCCTGTGGACATGAACACAGCACCGGCACCATAGGCAGCAACGGTTTGAAGACCAAGCTCCTTATGCCACCATGCTTCAGCTTCCTTGGCGTTGCCGACCCGCAAGTGGAGGTGGCCGACCATGGTTCCATCTGGAGCAGCTGTCCAAGGCTGGGCTGTGGCTTCGGTCAGGAGATTGCCGACATCCAGCGGTTCCGTTGCCATTGTCACAGCAGAGCCATTCCATGTCCATTTTTCATGCGGGCGGTCAGCGTAGATTTCAATGCCGTTACCTTCAGGATCGGTCAGGTAGATCGCCTCGCTGACCAGATGGTCCGATGCACCGACAATAGGTGTGCGCTGATCAATCGCGCGCCTCGCCCATCGCGCCAGATCAGCCCGCTCCGGCAGCAGAAAAGCTGTGTGATAAAGTCCGGCGCTTTGCGGATCATCGGCACGGACGGTGGCCTGTTCTATTTCAAGCAGCGGCGTTTCGCCGGCACCCAGTATGATCGATTGTCCCTTGCGTGAGATTTCGCGCAGGCCCACCACATCCTGATAATAGCTTGAAAGCAGATCAGCATCCTTGGCTTTTATGCCAATCTTCGACACATAAGTCGGGGCTGTTGCAGCAAAAGATACGTCCGTCATTTTTGCCTCCGCGCGCGTACTGGCCACCGTTCCGACAAGGGCTAAAGTTCCACCAACCAGTTCCCGGCGTGTAAATTGCATCGTACTTCGCATTGTTCGTTTCGTTGTGATGAAAATCGGCTTTCACCCCCTCCTGCACAAGAGCCGTGGCGGCGAACAGGCTGTTCGCAAATAGTGAACTATGAAGCGAACATTGTTTACCGGATCGAGAGGGATCCCGTTGTGTTCGATATTGCGAAATAGGCGCAACTTTCCTAAATACGGCACATGAAAGTTAAAGATACCGATATTCTTATCATTCCCGGCTACACAAATTCCGGTCCTGATCATTGGCAAAGCCGTTGGGAAAGCAAGCTTTCCACAGCGCGCCGGGTCGAGCAGACCGAATGGTCAAAGCCGGTTCGTGAAGATTGGGTTGCAGCAGTTGCCAAGGCAATAAATGAGGCAACACGCCCCGTCGTGGTGGTCGCTCATTCTCTCGGCGTGCCCACATTTATCCATGCTCTTCCTCATGTCGGCGATAAGGTCAAAGGCGCATTTCTGGTTACGCCTCCAGATGTTTCCAATCCGAAAATCCGGCCGAAGCATCTCATGACCTTCGGCCCCTACCCTCGCGAGCCCTTCACATTTCCGTCGATGGTGGTTGCAAGCCGGAATGATCATTATTGCAGCTATGAAGTTGCCGACGATCTGGCGGCGGCTTGGGGATCAGTGATTGTGGATGCTGGAGAGTCCGGTCATCTCAATTCGGAGTCCGGTCATGGGCCTTGGCCGGAAGGAACGATGGTCTTTGCGCAATTCCTCTCCAAGCTTTGATCAATGAAATGACCTATTGCTGATCATCCTAAAAATCGATCAGCGTCGGATGGGTCGGGCGCGTAGCAGCTATTGCGAATGCCGAACCAGTTGAGGCGATTTCGGGCTATATAATCGTAAAGCCAATCGCGAAACAAACGCGGGGCAATTCGGGCAGCACAAGCCATCGACCAGGGAAATCCCAAGATCTCTATTGCTCGCAGCGATCCATCCGACTTGATCCGGATCATCCCCTTCTCGAGCAAAATGTTTGACTCATAGTCCCTAGAAACGAGCCCATAGTGCCGAAAAAGAGCACTGCCAAGCGAAGATTGCGCCGACAGGAACCGGAAACGCCGCTTCTTGTCGGCACGCAAAAGGAAATTGACGAAGCCGGAGCATAGGACGCAGTTTCCGTCGAAGATCAGGATGGGGTGATCGTCAGGGAAGTCAGGTACCGAGGGATCTGCGCGATAGCTGAAGGCCTTGCGCATGGCTTGGTTTACACTTCTATCTCGTTCAATAGGCTTTGCACGCCATCAGTTAGATAGGTTGTGTCCACAGCAAGCGGCAAATAGGTAAATCCCAGACCGGAAAAACGTTTCGCCAATGCTGCATTACCGGCATAGATTCCGGCAAGTTTGCCAGCGGCTTTGGAGCGCCTTGCGATTTCGGTCAAAGGTTCAATGATCGCTTCGGAACCAGCATTGACTTCCGTGCCATTGCTCCACGCAATTGAAAAATCCGAGGGGCCAACGAAAATACCGTCGATTCCGTCGACAGCGAGAATATCGTCCAAGGCTTCATATGCTGCGCGGGTTTCGATCATGGCAAAGGCCAACGTGTCCGTGTTGGTCTGTTCGAGGTATCCGCCGGAACCGCCCGAGACATAGCCACCTGGGCGACCGCGCAATTGGCCCCAGGAACGTTCGCCCAATGGCGGATATTTCATCGCTGCGGCAAAAAGCTTTGCATCAGCCACTGTGTTGATCATGGGCGCAATAACAGCTTCAGCGCCTATATCCAAAGCCCTGCTTGCCATGTCAAAGCGGCCAACCGGCACGCGAACTGCGGTGTGCTTTCCGGCACTGCGCAACACGCCGGTCAATGCAACAACGCTGGCGGTGTCATGTGCGCCATGCTGCATATCGAGCAGGACAGCGGAAAGCCTTGTGCGGCAAAGGGCTTCCATCACCAGGGTATCGGTCATGCTGGACCAGCCGGAATAAATTGTTTCTCCGGCTCTGAGACGCGACGCTAATGACATGATTCTTACCTTCCCTGTGACCATTCATATTGCAAACGCAGAACAATGCCGGTCAAGGTCAAAGAAAACAAAAATCCTTCGCGGATTGTCGCAATTATCGCTGCAATAAAAAACCGCCCCGTAGGGCGGCTTGTATAAATAATCAGTATCGGCTCGGCTTACGAAGCGCTTTCGATCTGGCGAATAGCCTCGATCATCAGTTCTTCCATCGTCCGGCGGATACGATGATCGGACTTGTCGACGCCTGCGGCATCAAAATCTGCCCGGATCTTGCGGAACACATCTTCGTCACCAGCTTCATGAAAATCTGCAACGATGACTTCCTTGGCATAGGCTTCGGCTTCCTCGCCGGTCTTGCCCAGCTTTTCCGCAGCCCAAAGGCCAAGCAGCTTGTTACGCCGTGCTTCTGCGCGGAATTTTACTTCGGCATCATGCGCGTATTTATTTTCAGCTGCGTTTTTGCGATCTTCCATGCTCATCTTTTATTGCTCCCGCAAATGGTTGGGTAATCCCTATATATCTGGTCTTGCGGCGTTTTTCAGGCAGAACCACATATAGATCGTGTCCAAGTCTCCTATAAACACTTCGCAAAAAATCGAAAGTCTCAATTCAACTTCATTGCCTATAGCGTCTTAGCAGCGCTTTATAACCCATAAAACAGGGGAGCTCTACAATGCATCATTGTGAAATGCTTGCTTTTGCGATAGTTAGCGCGCCAACATGACGGCTTGGACCAAGGCCGACCGATAACTCCAATACCAGAGATTTTAAATGAACCGTCGCCGCCGTGTCTACGAAGGCAAAGCCAAAATCCTTTATGAAGGACCAGAACCAGGCACTCTGGTGCAGCACTTCAAAGATGATACAACAGTGCTCCATCCGAAGAAAAGCGAAGTGATTGACGGCAAAGGTGTCCTCAACAACCGCATTTCGGAATATATCTTCACGCAATTGAACCGTATGGGGATACCGACGCACTTCATCCGCCGCCTTAACATGCGCGAGCAGTTGATCAAGGAAGTCGAGATTATTCCGCTGCAGGTCGTTGTGCGCAATATCGCCGCCGGATCGCTCGCCAAGCGTCTGGGCATCGAAGAAGGCACCGTCCTGCCGCGCTCGATTATCGAGTTCTATTATAAAAATGATGAACTCGACGATCCAATGGTTTCCGAAGAGCACATTACGGCGTTCGGTTGGGCAGCGCCGCAGGAAATTGATGACATCATGGCACTGGCCATTCGCATCAATGACTTTCTCAGCGGATTGTTTCTTGGTGTGGGAATTCAGCTTGTCGATTTCAAAATCGAATGTGGCAGGCTATATGAAGGCGAAATGATGCGCATAGTTCTCGCCGATGAATTTACGCCGGATTCCGCAAGGCTCTGGGACAGCCAGACCGCCGAAAAGATGGATAAGGATCGGTTCCGCCGCGACATGGGCGGACTTATCGAAGCCTATCAGGAAGTGGCGCGCCGTCTGGGCATCATGAATGAAAACGATCAGACGCGCCCGAGCGGGCCGGTTCTGGTTAAATAGCACTCGACGGAGAAACAGGTAATGAAGGCACGTGTCACTGTAACCTTGAAGAATGGCGTTCTTGATCCACAGGGCAAGGCAATTGTTGGCGCGTTGGGCAGTCTGGGCTTTGACGGCATCGGTTCCGTGCGTCAGGGCAAGGTATTTGACGTCGAACTCGATGGCAGCGACAAGGCGGGTGCTGAGACAAAACTCAAGGCAATGTGCGAACAGCTGCTGGCCAATACTGTGATCGAAGATTATTCGGTGGAGCTTCTTTAATGAAATCAGCAGTCGTTCTCCTTCCCGGCCTCAATCGTGACCGCGATATGATTGCGGCGCTGACAAAAATTTCCGGCGTTGAGCCTCAGACGGTCTGGCAGACGGATACCGAAGTGCCCGATGTCGATCTGATCGTTATCCCAGGCGGTTTCTCCTATGGCGATTATCTGCGTTGCGGGGCAATTGCAGCGCGCATGCCTGTCATGCAGGCTATTCGTGAAAAGGCCAACAAAGGCGTCATGGTAATGGGCGTCTGCAACGGTTTCCAGATTCTCCTGGAAGCAGGCCTTCTGCCGGGAGCCTTGATGCGTAACGCTTCGCTGAAGTTCGTTTGCCGTCAGGTGAAGCTCGAAATCACCAATGCCAATACGCCATTTACCCGCGGCTATTCGCATGGTCAGATCATCAGCAGTCCGGTGGCGCATCATGACGGCAATTATTTTGCCGATGCAGAAACGCTTGCCCGCGTCGAAGGCGAAGGCCAGGTGGTTTTCCGCTATGCCGAAGGCACCAATCCAAATGGCTCCATCAATAACATTGCCGGCATTATCAACAAACAAGGCAATGTTCTGGGCCTGATGCCTCATCCGGAAAATCTGATTGAGGCCGCCCATGGGGGAACCGATGGCCGTGCGTTGTTTGCTGGTATTCTCGGGGTTGCCGCCTGAGTAGAATCCTATACGTTTGGTGAATGCTGTTTCAGCGGGGAGTGCGTTGAAACAGCGTTTCAAACGGAGGAACCAGACATGAAACTTTATTCGCGGCCGCTATCCCCCTATTCCTCCATCGTACGCTGCATCGCCTACTACAAGAAGGCTCCAATCAAGGTTGTCGCCCCGCCCCCGGGTTTTCCAATCCCGGAAGAATTCCGGGCAATCTCGCCCTTTAATCGTATTCCGGTTTTGATAACCGGTTCGGGGCTTACAATTGTTGAGGCCTCCGTCATTGCAGAATATCTGGAAGAGCATTTTCCCGAACCATCATTGCTACCTGCCGATTCGCGCGATCGCGCCATCGTACGCATGACGACACGCATCGCGGAACTCGAAGTTCTGGCGCCAGTCATGGAATTGTTCGAGTTGTTCCACCGGAAGTCCAAAGACGATGCCCGTATAGCCAAGCTGTTCAAACAGATGGAAATCGGTTTAACCGAACTTGAGAAGTTCTTGAGCGATGGTCCTTATGCACTCGGCAATGAAATGACATTGGCAGATGCCTGGCTGACCCCGACCCGATTCGTCTTCAACAATTTCCGGAAAGTATCGGGCCGGGAAGATCTTCTCAGCGCTTTTCCAAAGTTCGATGCCTATCAGCAACTGATTCTTCAGGATTCGGACCTATCACTGGTCTGGTACGAGATGTCGGATGGCCTCAAAGTTTTCCTGAACGAACTTGAGCCTGCCTGAATCCACGAGAATTAGACCCATATCCTGCCCGTGAGCGGCAGCCGGTACATGACCGGGTACTGGAGAATGAATATGAAGATACCGGGATTCGGCGTTGCCGTAGTTGTCATCCTTGCAGCACTCGCCGGATGCCAGTCCACCAGCAAGCCCGGTCCAGGCGGCTTGGCATTCTCCTCCAGCAAGGCAGCGCTTCCAACAATGGAACGCGTTGCGCTTGCCGCAAACAGCTGCTGGTTCAAGTCCGGCGATTCAAGCTTCAAGCCTTATCGTCTTGCTCCCGAGCTTAACTCGTTTTCTGGCCGCCCGCGTATTCTGGTTGTACCCGGCAACAATCCTGGCGGACGCCCTCTGCTGGTGGTTCATGCAGAAGGAAATCCTGCCAAAGTGGAAGCATTTGGTCCGCTGATGAGCAATTCGCTAGGCAATCGTATCGCATCGGATGTTCGCCGCTGGGCCGATGGACAATCGGATTGCAGCGCCAAAGGCTAGCCGCGCTATTTCAGCGGATAGACGTTTTCATCGCCCGGGAACTGGCGTGAGCGAACGTCGTCCGCATAGGCCTTGACCGCTTGGTCAATTGCATCACCCACCGCGCCATAGACTTTCACGAAACGCGGTGGCTTCGGGTTATAGCCAAGCATGTCTTCCAATACCAGAATTTGGCCATCGCATTCGCGCGAGCCGCCAATTCCAATCGTAGGAATTGCTATCTCGCGGGAGATTTCGGCAGCAAGCGGCTCAACAACGCCTTCAATAACGACCGAAAATGCTCCGGCTTCAGATACGGCCTGTGCGTCTGCCTTGATAAGCGGCCAAAGCGCGGTATCGCGACCTTGAGTTTTGAAACCGCCAAGAGTGTTGATTGACTGCGGTGTCAGACCGATATGCGCCATGACCGGAATGCCGCGCTGGGTGAGGAAGCGGATGGTCCCAGCCATTTGCACGCCACCCTCAAGCTTCACCGCACCACACCCGGTTTCCTGCATGACGCGTGATGCGCTACGAAAAGCAGCTTCAGGGCTTTCCTCATAGGAACCGAACGGCATATCGACAACAACCATTGCCTTTTTCGAGCCGCGCATTACGGCCTTGCCATGCATGATCATCATGTCGAGCGTCACGCCCAGCGTCGAATCCATTGCATATAAAACCATGCCAAGGCTGTCGCCGACGAGAAGGATATCTGCATGTTCATCAGCAATACGAGCAGTTGTAGCGTGATATGATGTCAAAGCAACGATGGGTGTCGCACCCTTACGGCTCTTGATTTCCGGCGCAGTTATGCGGCGTGTGATGACTTGCTGGCTCATGATAATCCCCCCAACCCGATTTCAGCCGATAACCTGCTGATCGATTAACCGCACTTTGCCAAAGCGAACGGTTAAAAGCACAACGACGGGCTGCTTAAACTTACCTGACACAGGATCCAGTGTTTCGGCATCGCGAATATCGACTGATTCAACGATCCCGCGCTTTTCCGTCTCAAGTACCGCGCGAACGGCATTGCGTATTGCCGGCACTGAGCGCTGGCCCTGCGCCACCATCTCTTCTGCTTTTGCAAGCGACTTTGCCAAGACAACCGAGGCCTTGCGATCTTCAGGTTTCAGCATTGCATTGCGGGACGAGCAGGCCAGTCCGTCATGTTCACGCACCGTTGCAACACCTGTAATTTCAATCGGCATATCCAGATCAGCCACCATGCGGCGTATAATGGTCAGCTGCTGATAGTCTTTTTCACCGAAGAAGGCATGATCCGGCTGCACGATGTTGAACAGCTTAGTGACGACTGTCGTTACGCCACGGAAATGTCCCGGGCGGATTTTCCCGATCAGGATTCGCGAGAGCAGCGGATTATCAACAATCGTGTGTGCGCCCGGCCGATAAATTTCAGCAACTTCCGGGGTGAAAACATAATCCACACCTTCCGCTTCAAGCTTGGCGAGATCGCCCTTCATGTCGCGTGGATAGGCAGCGAGATCTTCATTCGGGCCGAACTGGGTGGGATTGACGAAAATGGACACAACCGTAATGTCACAAGCTCGCTTGGCCTCATGAACCAGCGCCATATGACCGACATGCAGATATCCCATTGTCGGGACCAACCCAACGGATTTTCCCTGCTGGCGTTCAGACTTCAGAGCAGCCCGAAGCTCCGCAGTTGTAGCAATGACTTTCATGTCAGTACAATATCCAGTCCAATATCCAGCGTTGGCGCTGCCATAGTGATTTTTGATGTCGATATGTAATCAACACCGGTTTCCGCAACAGCTTTGATCGTGTCGAAGGCAATATTGCCGGAAGCTTCCAGCTTGGCACGCCCTGCGTTGATTTTCACCGCCTTTTCAAGCAGTTCCGGCCGCATATTATCAAGAAGAATCACATCGGCATTCACGCTGAGCGCTTCCTCGAATTGATCGATGCCGTCTACCTCCACCTCAATTTTTACCAAATGTCCCGCATAGGCCCTCGCCGCGAGAATTGCCTTGGCTACGCTACCAGCCACAGCAATATGATTATCCTTTATCAAAACGGCATCGTCGAGACCAAAACGATGATTTGATCCGCCGCCACATTTCACCGCATATTTAGCAAAGGCACGCATGCCCGGAATGGTTTTTCGCGTGTCGCAAACCTTTGCATTCGTGTGAGCAATGAGATCGGCAAATTTGGCCGTATAGCTGGCAATACCGCTAAGATGCATAAGAAAATTCAACGCGACACGCTCGGCGGAAAGAATGGATCGCGCATTTCCCTCTATCCGCGCAATGTCCTCACCGGGCTTTACACGCGTACCATCCTTTGTGAGAATTATAAAATTCAACGAAGGATCAATCAGCGCAAAGGCCGTGCGGGCAAAGCCCATGCCGCAAATGGTTCCTGCCTCACGGCTCGACAGAACTGCTCGCGCAGTCGCATCTTCCGGCAAGGTAGCATTGGTGGTGATATCGCCCGCCCTGCCCAAATCTTCGAGCAAAGCAGAACGCACGGCTTCGTCCACCAGCAATTGTGGCAGCGATGGTGGATAGGCGAGCTGCGAGACCATCAGGCGAACTCCATCAATTCATTTACCGTCAATTCGGCATCAGCAAGTGTCAGAAACGTCCTGTGCTGCCATTCAGGACGTTTCTCGGGGAAATCGGTACGGAAATGCCCGCCGCGGCTCTCGTGGCGTCTGAGGGCGCTTACGGCGACGAGCTTGGCCGTCGCGAGCACGTTGCGGAAAGCGGCATCCCGATTGGAGCGCTCCAGTTCTACGATGATCCTCAATCCTGCCAGCATGCCATCTCTGTCGCGGACCACCCCAAAACTCTCGCTCATTGCCTTGCGCAGGATCGTCATCGCTTCCGTATCATTTTCGGCAGTCAGATCGTCGCGATCAACTGACCCCTTAGACCAATCCTGCGACTTCCCATCATTGGCTGCACCAATCTTGGCGGCAATGCGTGCAGAAAAGACTACAGCTTCAAGCAGCGAATTGGAGGCGAGCCTATTGGCACCATGCGCACCCGTGGACGTGCACTCGCCACAAGCCCACAGACCATCAATGGATGTTTGCCCATCCGCATCGGTCAAAATTCCGCCCATGAAGTAATGGGCTGCGGGAACAACGGGTATGGGCTCCGTTACCGGATCGATACCGGCGTCGCGGCAATATTTGTAGACGGTGGGAAACTCCTCAGCAAACGAAGCACCAACGGCCTTGGTGCAATCCAGCCAAGCGCCTCGCCCACTCATGACTTCGGCGTATATTCCCCGCGCGACAACGTCGCGCGGCGCAAGTTCGGCATCTGGATCAATTTTAAGCATGAAGCGCTCGCCATTACGATTGATCAGCGTGGCGCCGTGACCGCGCAAGGCTTCAGTAGCCAAAGGCGCCGGGTCTTTGTTCACATCCAAGGCAGTCGGGTGGAACTGAACGAACTCCATATCGGCCATCATTGCACCGGCGCGGGCAGCCATACCAATGCCCTCACCCCGTGCTTCTGACGGATTGGTTGTCACAGCATAAAGGTGCCCGATCCCGCCCGTGGCAATGACCACTGTTCGCGATTGCAGCTTAACCTGTGCACCCCGACCGGCCTCTGTGCGCGCTATGACCCCTGAAACTGAACCGTGGCTGACCATGAGATCTTCCACGACATAGCCTTCCATCACGCGGATCGAAGGCGTGTTTTCGACGGTCTTGACCAGAGCCTGCATAATAGCGCGCCCTGCCATGTCGCCGCGAACCCGAACGATCCGGCTTTCGGAATGAGCGGCCTCGCGGGAAACCTGAAGCTTCCCTTCCAGATCGCGATCGAACGGCACACCATATCCGAGCAAATCATGAACGCGCGAGGCGGCTTCGCTAGCCATCAGCGAGGCGATGACCTCATCAACGATGCCATCACCTGCCGCAACTGTATCAGCGACGTGCTTATCCTTGGTGTCTCCTTCCGATACGGCAGCGGCGATACCTGCCTGTGCCCAGGCAGAAGATGCCCCCCGCCCAATCGGCGCCGCCGCAAGAATCGTGACTGGCCGGGGTGCCAGCTTCAACGCGCAAAACAAGCCCGCTAGTCCGCCGCCAATGATGATGACGGGATCGGATTGAGTTGACATGGGTGTCGCCTCCGGCGTCAGTTGTTCAGATTGACCATGCGTTCGACAGCAAGCCGCGCACGCGCGCCTATCAGCGGATCGACATGAATTTCGTCACGCATATAGACAAGGCTTTCAAGGATATTGGGCAGGGTGATGCGCTTCATGTGCGGGCATAGATTGCATGGCTTGATGAACTTCACCTCCGGCACTTCCGACTCGATGTTGGACGCCATTGAGCATTCCGTAACGAGCAGCACTTTGGCTGGACGATTATCCTTGACGTAATCGATCATACCTTTCGTCGAACCGGTATAATCCGCAATCGCAACAACTGATGGTGGGCATTCAGGGTGAGCTATGATCTGGATTTCCGGATCAGCAGCGCGATAGGCAAGAAGTTCGTCCGCTGTGAAGCGCTCATGTACTTCGCAATGCCCTTTCCAGGTGAGAATCTTTACATCAGTTTGCGCTGCTACGTTTTGCGCCAGAAATTCATCGGGAATGCAAAGAACGCGGTCCACGCCGAAGCTTTCGACAACCTGCACTGCATTTGCCGAGGTGCAGCAAATGTCGCTTTCCGCTTTCACCTCAGCCGAGGTGTTCACATAGGTAACAATCGGAACGCCTGGGTAAGTTTCACGCAATAGCCGCACATCGGCACCCGTGATCGACTCCGCCAGCGAACAACCCGCCTTCATGTCGGGGATCAAGACTGTCTTGGAAGGATTGAGCAGTTTCGATGTCTCGGCCATAAAGTGGACGCCGCATTGGATAATGATTTCGGCGTCGACCTTCGTGGCTTCCTTGGCAAGTTGCAGCGAGTCGCCAACAATATCCGCTACGCAATGGAAAATTTCCGGCGTTTGGTAATTATGGGCAAGGATTACTGCATTGCGCTGCTTCTTCAGCCGATTGATTGCAGCCACGTAGGGCGCATAGACCGGCCATTCGATGTGGGGAATGTGATGCGCCACACGGGCATAAAGATGCTCAGTCTCGGCAGCAACCTCAGGCGTGTAAGTAAGGTCCGGCATTTCGAGGATACCAAAGCGGTCCGCTGCGGACTGGCTCACGGAACTGCTTGCTGCAGCTTTGGTGCGGATAGTGTTGGTCATATCCATATTCCTCCTGGACATCCAATCCGGCGTAAGCCTCTCGGCACCGCCACCGATCATTTATACTCAATATGAGCATATTTATGATCAAAAGAAAAACGGCAAGGCCGCTGCGTTCTAGATAGTGGATTATTTTGTCGGCTTCAAGTGCATGATTTTTAAACTTTAGTCGAAAAACCTACGGGCGTATCAGAATATCGTCTCATACGCCGCGCAATCGAACGTTCTAACTGGATGTTTTATAGTAACGATTATTGTAATAGCGTCGGCTTTCCCGCTCACGCTTATATGGGCTGTCGCCACCCACACGCTGCGTGCAATTGGTGAACACAGTTGGGTTCATGTCAGTCGGTCTATCGCACCATACGAGCGGACTTACACTACCCGAATTCGCACAACCTGTGAGGGTGATGGCTCCCAGAACCAATGCTGACAGAGCTAATTTCATTTCATTTTCCTCGGATACTTATAATGTGCAGAACGTTCGGGATTGATACATCATCCCTATTTAGAACCTAATCACATCTGTTCAACTGCTTGGGATCATTATTACGCATCAGGGTTGCAATCGTTTGCGAATGGGTTCGAATTCGGCCGTTGGTTGTCGTTTTAATGGATCAGGCTTGTTTGCTTCGATGGCATCCCAGTATTTCCAGTTTACTTTTCCGGATCCCAGCTCGTAATCCATGCCGTCCCAGCTATCCTCTCGAAAGCTATAAAATGCCCAGTGCAGCTTGTTTGCTTCCAAAGCAGTGAGAACATCATCCAAATAGGATTTGCAGCCCGCAAGGCGTCGCATACAGCCAAACTCTCCAGCAACCAGCCGATTGAGCGGTACCCCTCGCGCCTTTGCCCAATCTACCGGCAGTGCAAGATATTGCGATACTTTTTGTGCGTTCCATTCAACTTTCTCGCCACCAAACGGAACCGTCCCCGGATAAGAATAGGGTTTCTCCCGCTTCATATTGGGTGCGCTGGTTGCTTCATAAGGTTCATACATGTGAAAGCTGTAGAGCACCCTCGTGTCGGCAAGTGCAGACGGCCAGTAGCCGAAAGCATCCGCGGCGCCATACCAACCCGCATCCACCATTATAGGCGTAGCAGGATCGACCTTTCTGATTTCTTTTATCAGGAACTCATAGAAGGCTGGCAAATCGCGAGCACTACCCTTTTGTTGATCGTACCAAGCTTGCATCACATTTGCAGGAGCATGCTCATCCACACCGCCCATCTTTTCCGGAGCAGGTTCGTTGATCAGATTATAGGCCGCTATGGATGGCTCGTCTTTCAGCGCCGTAGCGAGTTCTCGCCAAAAACGCGCAGCATCCTGCCACTTCGCTTTGTCCTGCCAGAGACGGTCATCAAACTTTCCATCATTATTCTGCGCCCATCGCATCCAAGGCAAAGACAGGGGCGCAATGACAACCTTCAGCCCGGCCTTATGAGCGCGAGATAATGTTTGTTTCAGATTTGCCAAATCTCCCGGTGGTATCCCCTCGTAATGATCAGCATTTCCAATGAGAACGTCGCGCTGGGCGGGTTTCCACTTGTCATAAGACAGCCGAACCCAGGTCGCCCCATACTTTCGCAAAGCATCGAAATAGGCTTGGTCCGGAGGAAGACGATTAAAGCTATTGCCGCCATGCTGGGGATGATCCCAGAAGCCAATGAGATCGGCAGCTCTCGAATTGCCCGCCAAGCTTAGAAAAAGCAAAATTGCCGCCAGAATACGCATACAAACACCGCCTCCATAATCAAAAGCGTCGATTGCGCGAAGAGTGAGGCTTTATTTTGCCGAATACTCGCAAAACCATCGCCCGGATTAATGGGCGGCGGCTACTCCGATTGCGTTAGAATCAAGCTTTGAGAATGGCTTCAATTTTGTCGAGGACGTCGTCCTTGCCAATGCCCGTGAGGAACGCCAGTGTTGTAATGGCTGGCTTACCCAAGTCTTTTGGCAATTGCGCTGTCGATACGACAAGATCGACATCTGCGACATGACTGGCAACTTCGGTGGTTTTGCATTGCCGCGTTGCGATGCTTATGCCGCGCTTTTTCAATGCGTCTTCAACCGCATGAGCAACAACGGTCGACGTGGCAATGCCGGTGCCGCAAGCAAATAGTACAGTCTTTGGTTTAGTCATTTATGCCCCCCTGATTCACGCCTGCAACTTAGCCGAGTAAGCGTGAGACGTCTTCCACGGATTTCGATTGAATCAACGCCTCAATGGTTGCGGGCGATTGAATTGCACCGGCGATTTCCTGCAGCATTTCCACCTGCTTGTCCTTATCATTGAGGGCCATGAGGAAAACCAGCCTGACGGGCAGCTTCTCATCCGGATCTTCCATATTGGCGAATGCCACAGGTTGGATCAGTGTCGCAAATGCCAAACCAGGCTTCAAAACATGTTCTGGATCTGTGTGCGGAACGGCGACATTGTTCACGCCGCCAAGCGGGAGCCCGGTCGGCAACTGGGATTCCCTGGCCAGCACCGCATCTGCAAAGCTTGGTTTGACATATCCCAGGGCATGAAGTCGCTCGGCCAGAAGGCTGATAACCTCACGGTCGGTTTCGGCCCTGACCCCGAGTATAATTGCCCCGGGGTCAAGATAGTTCATCAAGGCTTGCGCCATTTGGTTACTCCACTCAATGCAGTTCAGTTGGTGTCCGGGATATCGTCTTCCGCTCCAGCGGCCCGTTCCCAGGCAGCTGTGTTGCGGCGGTAAGCCCAGAATGCACCGGCGATAATCAGGGCCAGAACCGCAAGGCCGATTGCACCCAGATTGTTGATCAGCGCCATGACGACATAGGGTATCCAAAGGAACCCATCGACCACGCTTGTGATCTGAACAGCGTTTGCGGGCATTTGGAAACCAGACGACTGTGCCGCTGCTGTAAAGAGCGGTGCCAGCGCATTGGCAACATAGAAGCCTACTGCCAGCGTGAACGTGCCAACAATGACCATGCGGAAGACATTCCCCTTCAACAGCGGGGCTGTCATCGCAACGATAAAGGGAATGACCGCCAGATCAGCAAACAGAATCACGCGGTTACCGGGCAAAATAACGGAAAGGATGATCGCGATCGGCACAAGGATCAGCGACGATGAAATTGCCGCCGGATGTCCGATCAAAATTGCCGAATCGAGGCCAACAAGCAATTCGCGATCGCCCGTCCGCTTACGAACAAACTCCTGCGCTGCATCTGATACAGGGAGCAAGCCCTCCATCAGGATTTTGACCATACGGGGCAAGAGCAGCATCACCGCTGCCAAAGTCATTCCTGTCTGCAAGACCTTTGTGAGAACGACGCCAAAATCACCGGCATTGTAGTACGCGATGATACCGAGCACCAAACCAATGATCAGGCCGAGAATGACCGGCTCACCGAAGACGCCAAAACGCCTTTCGAATGTTTCAGTATTGAGTTCAATCTTGTTGATCCCCGGAATGCGATCCATGATCCAGTTGAGCACAATAGCGATTGGCAATATCTGCGCAGATGCCAGATGCGGCACGGAAATGCCTGGAATGCCATAGAATTTTTGCACGGCCTTTGCCGACCAATCAGCAAATAACAGGCAAAGCGCAACCATGAGCGCAGCTACGATCAACCCATAAACAAGGCTATTCGTGGCCGCGACAGCAAGTGAGCCGATAAAGGCAAAATGCCAGAAATTCCACACATCGACGTTCAGTGTTCGCGTCATGCGGGTCAAAAGCAGGATGATGTTGACGGCAATTGCAATCGGAATCACCCAAAGTCCCACCGACGATCCAAAGGCGATGGCCGCAGCCGATGGCCAGCCCACATCAACAATATCCCGCTGAATACCGGTATTGGTCACGATGGCCTTTGCTACGTCGCCAATGGATGTGAGCATAAGCCCCAATACGAGATTGATACCAATGAAAGCCACACCGATGGTGACCGCAGCGCGAAAAGCTCTGCCAGGCTTGGCGCCCAATATCAAAGCGATAATAAATATCACAATAGGCAACAGGACTGTTGGCCCCATTGCGTCGACCGCAGCCTTGAGGCCGCTCAAGAAACTGTCCATTTATTTCCTCCCCCGCGATCCTCCTCGACCGCTCCCCAATAGAACTTTTGCATTCTATAATGCATTAATGTTCAGCACAGCTGCATTATCAAGTCAATGACTTCATCCGGGCACATGTCTGCCACGCATCATTTGCTAAGAAAAAGTTGCCAATTTTCAACAAATTTTATTGAAATCAAACGGCTAACTTGTCCGAACAAGGTTTTCGAGAGGAAAAATTGAACATGTCTCGGTGCCGTGCGCCAGCAATTTCCCGTTCTGATCTCTCAAGAATGCTTCGGATGTTGCTAAAGTACGTCCGCGGTGAATAAGCCGTCCTTCGCAGAACACCATCCCCATGTTAGCACTCAATGGGCGGACCAGATTCACCTTGAATTCTGCGGTCGTATAGGCCTCGCCCGGCTTCAGCGTAGTCATGACGCAGCAAGCCAGGGCAGAATCCATCAATGTTGCGATCCAACCACCATGGACGCCGCCCATCGGATTAAGGTGCTCGATAGAAGGCAGTCCTTTGAACACCACACGATCCTGCGCTACTTCGTGAAGCGTGAAAGATAGTGTCTTGGCAATGTACGGCGCTGGATATTCACCGCGCAACATTGCCTGCAATATCTCCAGTCCGCTGCGTATGGCCAAGTCGCCAAGCGGAAGCTTTCCCACTCCGGCCGGAAACTCGATAGCGTCCATAATATCACTCCCCATGAGGAACCGGCCTTTCTTCGGCGGACACGACATGTCCTTCGCTGTTTTTCAATGATCTGGCGATAGCATTCAGAAAGCCGTCGCGGGCTTCAGGCGGCTTTTGCGCGCGCGGCTCCCACACATGCCGCATGAAGAAAAAACTGGTCAAACGAAATGCGTCGCTGATCTCTGCCATCGACATGGCCCGAACGCTGGAGTTGACCATGAAAGGCGGCATGACCAGCAGCTTGTCCGCCCATGGCGCACCCGCATCCCGGGATACTGCCCTACCTGACTTGGGTGACACGTAAGTCAGATCGCTGGCAACACCCGTCGCGGCGCAACTTTTCAGATCAAGGCCAAAGCCGAGCTCCTCCAGCATCAGCACTTCGAAACGCAAAAGCAATTCGCCAGCGATCATGGTGTCTTCGCAATGTTCAAGAATGACAGCGAGAATTTCGAAAAGGTTCTGGTGGGGATCACGTTCCGGCAAAAGGCGCAAATGCGAGGCAGCAAGCTGCAACCCATAAAGCGCGACGGGCTGTTCAATCAGGCGTGCAGCTGAAAAGCTGACAGGCTCAACCTGCATCATGCCAAGATGTTCATCCATACGGGCCCGCCAGATGACATCAACGCGGTTTCCGGCCTGCAACAAGGGCTGCATACGGCGTGATCGCCCACCGCGCACGAGGCCGAGATGGCGGCCATGATCACGGGTCATCAGTTCAAGGATAGCGCTGGTTTCCCCGTGCCGCCTCGTTCCGAGGATAATGCCTTCGTCTCGCCATTCCATAGCCGAGACTTGGCGCTATTATTGCGGAAATTCAAGTCCCATTTCACGGTAACGCTCGGGATCATTGCCCCAATTGTCACGAACCTTGACGAAAAGGAACAGATGAACCTTCTGCTCCAGGATTTCCATCAATTCCTTGCGTGCTGCTTGACCAATTGATTTTATCGCCTGGCCTTCATGGCCAAGAACGATCTTCTTTTGGCTATCGCGCTCGACGTAAATGACCTGCTGAATGCGAACTGAACCATCCTTCTTTTCTTCCCAGCTTTCGGTCTCAACTGTTGAAGAATATGGCAGTTCATTATGGAGGCGCAGATAAAGCTTTTCGCGGGTGATTTCGGCAGCAAGCATGCGCATGGGCATATCCGAGATCTGATCTTCCGGATAATACCACGGACCTTCAGGAAGGTTTTCCGCCAGATATTTCAGCAGATCCTTACAGCCATAGCCCTTCAGCGCGGAAATCATGAAAGTCTGATCGAATTTGACCTTTTCATTGGCTTTCTTGGCGAGTTCAAGCAGCATTGGCGCTTCAATACGGTCGACCTTATTGAGAACCAAGATCACCTTGCGCTTTTTATCCCGCAGACTATCGAGGAGAATTTCGGCCTCGTCATCAATGCCCTGTTCAACATCGATAAGAACCAGAATGAGATCGGCGTCCTTTGCACCGCCCCATGCGGTCGTCACCATGGCGCGATCCAAGCGGCGCTTCGGTTTGAAAATACCGGGCGTGTCGACCAGCACCATCTGCGTCTGATCGTGAATAACAATGCCGCGAACCAGCGCCCGCGTCGTCTGCACCTTGTGCGTAACGATTGAAACCTTGCTGCCAACAAGCTGATTGACCAGCGTCGACTTGCCGGCATTTGGGGCGCCTATCAGGGCAATGAAGCCCGAGCGTGTCGGAACAGCCTGTTCGGCTTCATTCGCAGGCGTTTGATTTTGTTCAGTCATTTCTTGTTTCTTCCTGCGTCTTCTGACGAACGCCTTCGCGATAAAGCAATGCGATGGCAGCTTCTTGCTCCGCCAAGCGCTTGGAACGGCCTTTGCCCACCGCCGGTTCAAAGCCTTTTACAACCACCTGAATCGTAAATTGCGGATCGTGGTCAGGTCCGGTTCGTTCAACAACGCTGTACAAAGGTTGAGCACCATCTTGCTGATGTGCCCATTCCTGCAATTCAGTTTTAGGATCGCGCTGAGCGGAATTGCTTCCCTTCGAGCGCGCATCCCAATATCGTTCGATGAAAGGTTGCGCCGCTTCGAGGCCGCCGTCCAGATAAATTGTTGCAATCAGCGATTCGACGACGTCTGCACGCAGACTTTTGAGCCGTTTATCCGCCAGCCCTTTTACATCAGAACCTGTCTTGATGAACTCATGCAGGCCGATTTCATCGGCAACAGCGGCGCAGGTATCAGCGTTCACCAGTGAATTCAGCCGCAAAGACAATTCGCCTTCCGCAGCTGTCGGGTAAGCGCGGAACAACAGGTCCGCAATCACCAGACCGAGCACCCGGTCGCCAAGGAATTCAAGCCGTTCATAGTCCGAGCCTGCCGATGACCGCGCACTGGAGTGCGTTAGTGCGCGCTCAAGGCGTCCGAGATCACGAAATACATGTTTCGTTTTTTCTTCCAGCTTATGAACAGCGTCAGTCGAAAGGCTCATCGTCGGATCAATTGTTCTGCACGGAATTTGGTGCCGCATTGACGCTGTGCAACAAGCGGTCGAACCTCAGTTCAGACGGCCAGCGCCACAGTTCCAGCGGACTTGCCTTGCCGGCGATTGAGAAGAAGATGATGTTCGCACGTCCGATGAAGTTTTCAAGCGGAACATAGCCCACATCAAAACGGCTATCGCTGGAATTGTCGCGATTGTCACCCATCATGAAATAATGTCCCGCAGGTACAACAAATTCGCGCGTATCGTCACCAACTCCATTGGGCGTCAGGTCGAGCGTGTCGTAGGTTATGCCATTGGGCAGAACTTCGCGGTAAACGTCCACCGGACCCTGCGCCTCGGTGATATCCGGATTGTCGATCTGGCCTACCTTTTCGCGAGGTACGGCAACATCATTGATGTAGAGCACGCCGCTGCGCATCTGAATCTTGTCGCCCGGCAGACCGATAACGCGCTTGATGAAATCGAGCGAGGTATCATTTGGTTTGCGGAACACGGCAATGTCGCCGCGCTTGGGATCACCGCTCCATATGCGACCGGAAAACAGATCAGGCGCAAATGGGATCGAATATTTCGAATAACCATAGGAGAATTTCGAAACGAAGAGATAATCGCCTTCCAGCAAGGTCGGGCGCATCGAGCCGGAGGGGATGTTGAATGGCTGGAACAGCAATGTCCGGATTACCAGCGCAAGCAGAAGCGCCTGCACGATGACGCTGACCGTCTCGCCAAGACCACCGGAATTTTTCACAACAGCTTTATCGCTCACGCTTCTCATATCTCCAAAACAAAATGTGCCCCCTCTTAACCGCTGAGGGCTCGGGGGGCAATGCTGCCCATTGCCCTTTGAATGCGGCTATTCTTCGATTTTCAACGCCTCAATAATCACGAATGCTTGTGCCAGGGGGAAATCGTCAGTGATCGTCACATGAATGCGCGCAGAAAACCCAGGCGGAATAAGCTTCGCCAGACGATCCGCTGCACCATTGGTCAGTTTCATGGTCGGCGCACCGCTAGGAAGATTAACGACGCCCATGTCGCGCCAGAACACGCCCTGCGCCAGGCCGGTGCCGAGAGCCTTGGCGCAGGCTTCCTTGGCGGCAAAACGTTTTGCGTAAGATGCAGCCCTTTGTTGACGCCGCTCGGATTTCGCTTGTTCAACAGGCGTGTACACCCGATCGATGAAGCGTTTGCCATGGCGCTCAAGAGTTTTTTCTATTCGCCTGATATCGATCAAATCGCTTCCGACGCCAACAATCATGTGGTTTCAGTAATCTTTTGCAGTTGAGCAACCGGACGCCTGCTTTGAAAACTCGCAACCGCCCAACGGATGGGAAAATAGGCGAGCGCTGCCGCTGCCAATCCAAGCGGCACTGCTCCAATCAACATCGGTTCAATGAGTGGATGCCACAAAACGCCAAAATCCAGATGGCGCAACATGCCGCCAAGATGCGGCGGCAATGGGTCGCCACTCAGGTTACCGGTCATGACGAAACGACCAACTTCGAGCGTTGCAGCCCAAATGAAAGGCAAAATTAAAGGGTTGCCTAGAGTGGTCCCAATAACTGCCGCAGCAATATTTCCCCCTATCAACCAAGCGATCGCAAGGGCTATGGCAATATGAACACCGAGAATAGGAATGAACGCGGCAAATATCCCGCAGGCGAAACCTATCGCGATGGAATGCGGCGTGGCACGCAATCGCAGTACTCGCTTGCCAAAGTAGCGCAAAGACCTGCCGATCGAACGGCGCGGCCATAAAGCGAGACGAAGTCGTTCGCGAAAGCCGGGAACATTGCGCTGCCTGAAGAGCATTTTGGTTTGGTTCCTTTTATCCGACAAGAATCCTCAGGATCCACGTTGGATAGTTGTTCGATCAAATATTGCGGCTACCCGGTTTAACGGGCGGAATTGCGGCAAGTTCCGGTGGAAGCTTGTCAGCAGGATAAGCCGGAACTTCGTACTCCGCCAGCGCAATCAGCGGTACGCCGACATCGCTCTTTCCGGCAGACCTGTCGATAATGCAGGCAGCAGCCACCACGTCGGCCCCCAATTCCTGCAGGCAGGCTACGGTTTCGCGAATGGAAAGGCCTGTCGTTACGATATCCTCGACGATAACAACACGGGCACCCTTGGCAAGTTCAAAGCGGCGAAGCTTGAACGTTCCGTTCTCACGCTCAACCCAAATTGCGGGAACGCCAAGATGCCGCGACGTTTCATAGGCAGGAATAATACCTCCTATCGCGGGGCCAACGACGTAATCAATGTGACCGAGATCTGCGGTTTTAATCTTTTCAGCAAGCCCGCGACATACGCGTTCAGTCTTATCCGCATGCATGAACACACGCGCCTTTTGCAGAAAAACAGGACTGCGTAGTCCCGACGTCAAGATAAAATGACCCTCCAAAACCGCACCGGCTTCGCGAAAAACGTCCAAAACTTCATTCGTGTTCATGCTTTCCCCGCTAATTGTTGGGCTTCGATGGAATTGCTTATCCGTTGACGCGTTGGGCATCACTGACGCAATTGCTCTCTTTCAGCTTCGACAATATTCGATTGAGGTGTTTCAAATTCCAGACTTCCAGATCAACGATCATCTGGGTAAAATCCGGTGCTGTACGAACCATCGAAAGATTGTGAATATTGGTTTCATTTTCGGCGATAATCTGCGCGATTTCCGCCAATGAACCCGGCGCATTGATTGCCGAAATATTGATGCGTGCCGGAAAGCGGTCGCGGCGGCTCTCATCCACATCCCAGCGCACATCGATCCAGCGCTCTGGCTGGTCGTCATAGGCCATGAGGGCCGAGGACTGGATCGGATAGATCGTCATGCCGGAACCCGGCTGGAGAATGCCTACAATGCGGTCGCCAGGTACCGCGCCCTCAGGCGAGAAATGCACTGGCATATCATGGCTTGCGCCCCGGATCGGCAGTGCTTGCGGCCCGCCCGGTTCGGCGCCTTCCGGCATTTTGAAGATCATGCCGGAAGTATTGCGGAAGTTGACCCAGCCCTCTTCACGCTCGATTGCGCTCGGCTTTACCTTCGCATCCTGATATTCCGGATAGACCGCCTTCATCACGTCAGAAGAAGGCAATTCGCCGCGACCTACTGCCGCCAGCACATCGTCGATTTCCTTGCGAGCCAGGCGTGGTAAGCCCTTCTTCAATTCATCGCGTGAATAGACCTTCCCTGCCCGTTCGAAGGCGCGCTCCAAAATCTGCATGCCCAATCCGGAATATTGTTTGCGCACCGCAAGTCGGGTGGCGCGACGGATGGCGGCCCTGGCCTTGCCGGTTACAACAATACCTTCCCATGCGGCGGGCGGAGTTTGTGACTTGGAACGGATGATGTCGACTTCATCGCCATTGTGCAGCACGGTCATGAGCGGCATGATACGGCCATTGACCTTCGCGCCAACACAGCTATCCCCGATATTCGTGTGAACGGCATAGGCAAAATCAATTGGAGTTGCCCCCCGAGGCAGGGCAATCAAGCGGCCCTTCGGCGTAAAGCAGAATACCTGATCCTGAAACAACTCAAGTTTGGTGTGCTCAAGAAATTCTTCCGGATTATCACCTTCCGCCAGAGCTTCGATAGTTTGCCGCAGCCACGCATAGGCATTGGTTTCAGTAGAGATGACGTGCGGATTTTGCGCGCTACCACGATCCTTATAGATCGAGTGCGCTGCAACACCGTACTCGGCGATATCATTCATCTCGCGGGTGCGAATCTGCAATTCAACGCGCTGACGCGAGGGGCCAACAATGGTTGTATGTATCGAACGATAATCGTTCTGTTTTGGCGTTGAGATATAGTCTTTGAAACGTCCCGGAACCATTGACCAGGTCGTATGAATAATGCCCAACGCATTATAGCAATCGGCCACGGTATCTACGACTACGCGAAATCCGAAAATATCGGACAATTGCTCGAACGAAAGCCCCTTGCTTTCCATCTTGCGGAAAACTGACCAAGCCTTTTTCTGACGGCTTTTAACGCTCGATTTAATACCGTTTTTCTCGAACAGGCTGGAGAGATCCGACTCGATCTGCTGCAGCGTTGCGCGGTTTTTCTCCATCAGCTCGGCAAGGCGGTTGGTGACCGCATTGAAGGCTTCAGGGTTGATGTAGCGGAACGCTAATTGCTCGAGTTCCTCGCGCATATCCTGCATACCCATGCGACCGGCCAGCGGCGCATAAATATCCATTGTCTCTTCAGAAATACGCAGACGCTTGTCTTCAGGCACATGGTGGAGTGTGCGCATATTGTGCAAACGGTCAGCAAGCTTGACCAGAAGAACGCGTACATCGTCTGAGATGGCGAGCAAAAGCTTGCGCAAATTCTCCGCCTGAACCGCTTTTTTGGAAACGAGATCAAGCTTTTTAAGCTTTGTCAGCCCCTCAACGAGCTTCCCGATATCCGGTCCGAATAATGTATCAATCTCTTGGCGGGTCGCCGAAGTGTCTTCAATAGTGTCGTGAAGAAGTGCAATCGCGATGGTCGCCTCGTCCAGATGCATGTCCGTGAGGATAGCGGCGACTTCGAGCGGATGAGAAAAATAGGGATCTCCCGACGCGCGTTTCTGGTGCCCATGTTTCTGCATGGCATAGACATAGGCTTTGTTAAGCAGCGCCTCGTTGACGTCAGGCTTGTAACGCTGGACACGCTCGACAAGCTCATATTGACGCATCATGGACGGGCACCTCACACACGGGAATTCAAATACATACCGAACAGTATGCAACCTATATGGTAATTACATTACCAAGACGCAAAAATAATGCGCCGCAGAAGCTGCGACGCATCAAAAGCCGAAACTGGCTGATTATCGCGCTTTTGCGCGATATTTGATTAGTAATCGTCGCTTTTTTCCGGGGCTACGAGGCCCTCGATGCCAGCCAGCAATTCTTCTTCCGACATTGAGTCGAATGAAACATTGTCTTCGTCAGCAGATGCAGTCTCGGCAACCTGACCTTCAATGGCGGCAACCGGTGCAGATGCAGCAGCTTCCGGCTCGTCAACTTCAACATGCTTCTGCAAGGAATGAATAAGATCTTCCTTGAGGTCGCCTGGAGAAAGTGTCTCATCTGCGATTTCGCGCAGAGCAACAACCGGATTTTTATCGTTGTCGCGATCAATAGTGATCGCAGCGCCTTGCGAAATCAGGCGGGCGCGATGGCTGGCAAGCAGAACCAGTTCAAAGCGGTTCTCTACCTTGTCAACGCAATCTTCAACAGTGACACGGGCCATGGACTGCCCCTTTCATTTTTAAACGAATTAGCGGATTAATGCCGACATAACGCGGTTGCCGCTAAAAAACAAGCAAAAGCGCATCGAAGATTAATTGTGAGAATTTGATACTAAACGGAGTTTGAGCACTTCTGTCTAGTTATGTGTACAAAATTGCAAGCAGGGGTATTGGCTTTTCTGCGAACTCGACGTACTTAATATATTAGACTTTCGTATAAGATCAGATCGGGCTACTTTACAAAACAAGCTCATTTGAAATTGACGCTCAGATTTTCGAAATGGAACCTTATTATGTTTGACCCCAGAGAAAAGATCGTCTTGTTCATTGACGGTGCAAATCTCTACGCAGCCTCCAAGGTACTGGGATTTGATATTGATTACCGCAAGTTGCTCACAGCTTTTCAAAAGCGCGGATACTTACTTCGGGCTTATTATTACACCGCGTTGGTTGAAGATCAAGAATACTCTTCAATTCGCCCATTGATAGACTGGCTAGACTACAACGGCTACAAGGTTGTAACAAAGCCTGCTAAAGAATTTACTGACTCTGCTGGCCGCCGTAAGATCAAGGGTAATATGGACATCGAACTTGCTGTCGATGCTATGCAGCTTACTGATACGGTAGATCACTTTGTTATCTTCTCCGGCGACGGTGATTTCCGCTCTCTTGTTGAAGCGCTACAGCGTAAAGGCCGCAAGGTAAGCGTTGTTTCAACGCTCTCCACACAGCCGCCGATGATCTCTGATGAATTGCGCCGTCAGGCGGATCACTTCATCGACCTGACTTCCTTGCGCAATGAGATTGGCCGCGAAGCTTCTGAGCGTGCGCCACGTCAGCGCGTTGAAGAAGAGCAAGTCGAGTATTAAGCCTTATCAACACAGTCATGAAAATGCCGCATGGAAATCCGTGCGGCATTATGCTTTTTAGCGGTTATGAGTGTCGAACCCTCCCCCGATTGCCCGATTTGCCAGCGTTTACATGACTTTATCGCCGAGTGGCGCATAAAGGAGCCGAGCTGGCACAATGCGCCTGTGCCGACATTCTTACCCGTCGGCGGGATTGATTCCGTAAAGCTTCTGATTGTTGGTCTGGCGCCCGGGGTGCGCGGCGCCAACCGCACAGGACGGCCATTTACCGGCGATTATGCCGGCGATTTACTGTATGGCACATTGTCCGAATTTGGCTTCTCGCGTGGGACTTTTGCAGCGCGTCCCGATGATGGGCTCGAACTCGTCAATGCCTCCATCACCAATGCCGTTCGATGCGTGCCGCCGGAAAACAAGCCTGTTGGCGGCGAAATCAGCAATTGCCGCAGGTTTTTGACGCCAACCATAGAACAATTCGCCAACCTAAGAGCGATTGTTACACTTGGCACCATTGCGCATCAATCCACGATCCGTGCATTTGCGCAGCCCGTGGCCAAGTTCCCTTTCAGCCATGGCGGTCAAAACGACATCGGTAATATTCGTATTTTTTCGAGCTACCATTGCTCGCGCTACAATACCAATACGGGGCGGCTAACAACCGAAATGTTCAAGAGCGTCTTTGCCGATGTCAGACGCTATCTTGATGATATTCCTGAGTAATTTAGAACAAACCTAGCCACGATCACGCAGGAGCCGAGACTTTTCACGGTTCCAGTCGCGTTGTTTCTCCGTCTCCCGCTTGTCATGCAGCTTTTTGCCGCGGGCGACGGCAAGTTCCAATTTCGCTCTGCCCTGATCGTTGAAATAGAGCTTTAAGGGAACGATTGTCATCCCTTCGCGATCCACAGATTGGCCGAGCCGCGACATTTCACGCTTACTAATCAATAGCTTACGATGCCGTCGTGGTTGATGATTGAAGCGGTTCGCCTGCAGATATTCTGGAATGTAGGAGTTGATGAGCCAGAATTCCCCATTCTCAAAGCTAGCATAGCTTTCGGCGATGTTGGACTGGTTGTTGCGAAGGGATTTAACCTCCGTGCCAGCCAGAACAATGCCAGCCTCCAGCGTGTCGAGAATCTCGAAATTGAAGCGTGCTTTACGGTTTTCAGCAATTATTTTGCGAACCGTGATGGGTTTTGAGGCGGATTTTGGCTTATTCATACAATTTATATGGGATTCCGTACCTTAATTAACCAGCCCTGCATGCCGCATGGCCTGATCAAGACGAGCAGCAGTTGCAGCCTCAATCTGAACCATTGGCGAACGAAGAGCATTTTGCATCTTTCCAAGCTTTGACAGAGCATATTTGGGACCGCTTGGGTTCGGCTCAATAAAGAGAGCCTTGTGCAAAGGCATCAATTTATCCTGTATTTCCAAAGCCTTGGCGTAGTCACCGCTAAGCGTCGCCGCCTGAAATTCAGCGCAAAGGCGCGGCGCAACATTAGAAGTTACAGAGATGCAGCCGACGCCACCATGAGCATTGAAGCCCAAAGCCGTCGCATCTTCACCCGATAGCTGGATGAAATCCTTGCCGCAGGTAATACGCTGCTCAGAAACACGCTCAATCTTGCCAGTGGCATCCTTGACCCCGGCTATATTCTTGAAATCATTGGTCAACTGACCCATGGTTTCTGGCGTCATGTCGATAATAGAACGGCCCGGAATATTATAGATGATGATCGGCAGCGATACGGCTTCGGCGATCGCCTTGTAGTGAGCATAGAGGCCGCGCTGACTGGGCTTGTTGTAATATGGGGTAACAACCAGAATTGCGTCAGCACCGGCCTTTTCCGAAAACTGAGCCAATTCAATGGCTTCACGTGTATTGTTTGACCCAGCGCCCGCAATAACAGGAACTTTTCCAGCGGCTTCCTCAATGCAGACCTCGACAACACGCTTATGTTCGGCATGGGAAAGCGTGGGAGATTCACCTGTGGTTCCGACTGGAACCAGACCATTGGTGCCCTCGTCTATCTGCCAGGACACGAAGCTGCGAAAGGCTTTTTCGTCAAACGCACCATCATCGAGAAATGGCGTGACGAGTGCGGTGATTGAGCCTTTCAGCATGGGGAAACTCCAGAATAATAAACATTGTCCCCTTTCCGCTACCGGAAAGAAGGTGGCGCACCATAGTCGGACGAGCCTTATGGCACAAGTTCATTTGCGTTATGTAAATGATCAACCTCGCGCAACTATTTTGCACGCGTGGATTGATATTTTTCGGGAAAATTCGGGGTTTTTTCCAGAGTTTTTTGATATTTTTGCGCAGTTATTTTTGAAAAACAGTTCAAGCCCTGTCAAAACACGGATTTGTAGGGGCTTTTGGCCTGTTTCACACTCAAAAACGGATCAAATTAATAGAACGAACGTTCAATTAAATGATCGCTCATATGTAAACGGACGTTTTTTGTTTTAATTCCGTTCACTCTTGTGTGAATGAACGCGCGTCTTTCATCAGGCAGCACATGCCAGGCGGGCCATTCTCTACGCCTGTTCAAATGCAAGCTTTGCAGATAACCTTTCGTTAATATCCCCTTCATACGTCCGCCATTATTATCTGATTTACAGGTCTCTGGATCAGGGGCCATGGATCCAACTCTTTAAGTAACCGGTAGTCTGTATGCTGAGAACTTCTGTTTTGCGTCTCGTTCTTTTCGGCTCCGCCTGCACTCTGGCGGTAACGACGGCTTATGCTCAAAATGCTGTTCCAACCCCGACCTTGCGCCCCTTTGCGCCCAGTCAAACCCGTGCCAATCCCGCCATGCAGGCGATGACGCATCCAGATCCGGTCACAACGTCTGGAATAGCTCAACCTTCAAAGCCATCGGCTATAGCAGGGAGCCTGAAAAGCGGACTTGATGCCATCGCTTCAGGCGATGTGCAGCGCGCTGTCGGCATACGCAATGGATTGCCTGCGCAGGCTCTGGACCGCCACATTTTGACATGGGCCATCGGGCTGTCAAATGCACCGGGTCTGCCCTCTTCCGAAATTGCCAATGCTGCTGCCGAGCTCCCGGGCTGGCCGGGCATGGCAACCTTCCGCAATAATTCCGAGCGCGCACTTTATAAGGAAAATCCGGCTCCATCCGTTGTCATCAAGGCTTTCGGCAATACCGCGCCTCAAACTGTCGAAGGCGTGATTATTCTTGCACGCGCCCATGTCGCCAACGGCAATGCCCGTGCGGCTCAAGCCGTGCTTGGGCCATTCTGGCGCGACAAGAAGCTGGATGACAATCAGGAAGCGATGATCTTAAAAGAGTTCTCGCAGGTCATATCGCGCACGGATCATCTGACACGCATGCTGACCATGCTTTATGAGGGCAAGGTCAAATCGGCCGGACGTGTTGCCAAGCTTGCCAATGCTTCCTCGCTCTATCAGGGCTTTGCTGCTGTGTTGCAAAAGTCTCCCGATGCCGCAAAAAAACTGGCAGCGGTCGATGACTCGTGGAAATCTAATGCGGCCTATATTTTCGCCAAAGCGCAATATTTGCGGCGCGCCGAGAAATATAAGGAAGCGGCAGACGTGATCAACACAGCGCCGCGCGACGCAGCCTCGCTGGTTGATCCCGATGCATGGTGGACCGAGCGCCGCGTCCTCTCGCGTGAGTTGCTGGATATTGGTGATGCCAAGCGCGCCTATCGCGTAGCCGCCATGCATAGCGCTGAAACGCCAACAGCTGCTGCCGACGCTGAATTTCATGCGGGATGGTATGCGCTGCGCGCGCTGCGCGATCCTAAAACAGCACAGCGCCATTTCGCACGGATTGCCGAGATCTCCTCGCGACCAATGTCTGCTTCGCGCGCCTATTATTGGCTCGGCCGTGCAGCCGAAGAAGGAAGCGCAGGCAGCGCACGCGATTATTACGCACGCGCCTCCCGCTATGGCACGACATTCTATGGACAGCTGGCTGCCGCCAAGCTTGGACAAAATGGCCTGCAACTGCCCTACCCCAAGCCGACCGATGCCGACCGCAATCGCTTTGCAGAGCGCGAAGCCGTGCGCGCCATACAACGGCTGGAGCAAACCGGTTATGACAGCAGGGCTGCATTGCTTTACACCAGCCTTGCACAGGAAATCGACAGTCCGGGCGAGCTGGCGCTTCTCGCCGTGATGGCCGAACGCAAGAACAACCATTTTGTCGCCTTGCGTGTAGGCAAGG
The DNA here is from genome assembly GCF_052044585.1 of Phyllobacterium sp. 22552. Lineage (NCBI taxonomy): Bacteria > Pseudomonadati > Pseudomonadota > Alphaproteobacteria > Hyphomicrobiales > Phyllobacteriaceae > Phyllobacterium > Phyllobacterium sp. 22552. Next base: position 352,945 of record NZ_JBQENG010000002.1, read on the forward strand.
CCGCTGCGCAACGCGGGATTGATGTTGGTGCGCTTTCGCACCCCATCGGAGCGATCCCCGGCAATGCCAATATCTCCGGTTCGGGCACCGCATTGGCCTATGCCATTGCGCGACAGGAAAGCGAATTCAATCCAGGCGCCGTATCGAGCGCCGGGGCACGCGGGCTATTGCAGCTGTTGCCCGGAACAGCAAAGGGCGTGGCAACCCGCGCCGGGATGAGCTATTCGCAAGCCCGCCTGACCACGGATGCCGCTTATAATGCGACGCTGGGAGCAAAATTTCTTGGCGAGCAAATTGCCAAGTTTGATGGCTCGTATGTGCTTACCTTTGCCGGTTACAATGCAGGTCCCACCCGCGCCAATGAATGGAAAGCCAAATATGGCGATCCCCGTGGCAAATCGGTGGACGAGGTTGTCGATTGGATTGAGCGGATCCCCTATACCGAAACCCGTAACTACGTGCAGCGGGTAATGGAAAACTATCAGGTCTATAAGGCGCGGCTTACTGGCAAGGCGCAGATCGAAAGCGACCTGACAGCGGGTCGTCGCGGCTGAGTTTTGTTGAGCTTGAAGATTGCAAACCCCCTCTCTTGCGATTTCTAGCACTTAGCAAAAGCTAAGATCTTGAAATCGCTTTCTCTCCCGCAAGGGAGAGATAACCGGCATCAGCTTTTAGATCTTCTTACAGCTTTAGCAGGCTGCTACTCAGGGAGGGGCTTTAAATGGGGCGATTATCGTGAGCGAAACTTTCACCGAGGTCTTTTACGACGCACCTGACAAGTTGACGCTTTATGGCCGGGTCTATCAACCGGCCTCCGAAACCGAAAATCTCCCGCTCATTTGTTTACCCGGTCTGACGCGCAACAGCCGCGATTTTCACGAATTGGCGTTGATACTTGCCAATCACCCGGCGACACCGCGCAAGGTCGTGACTTTCGATTATCGCGGTCGCGGGCAATCAGCCTACGACCATGAGTGGCAAAACTACAATATCCGCGTTGAAGCCGGCGATATTCTTGCCGGACTGAAAGCGCTCAATATAGATCAAGCGATTTTTCTTGGTACATCGCGTGGAGGCTTCATCATTCACGTGCTTGCTGCTGTGGCGCCGCAAGTCTTGAAGGGTGTCATTTTCAACGATATCGGACCTGAAATTGTGTCTGATGGCCTGCGGCAGATCAGCGATTACCTATCCAAATCCAAGAATCCCGCCGATTGGCAGCATGCAACAGCGCTGCAAAAAGCAGTTCATGGCAAGGCTTTTCCCGCGCTTGGCGACGCCGACTGGGACCGTTTCGCCCGAGCCATCTATCGCGACGACAATGGAAAAATCCGTTCGGACTATGATCCCAACCTATTGAAAACACTGGAAGGAATTGACTTCAGCGTCAAACTTCCCGATCTCTGGGCGCAGTTTGAACTCATGAAAGACTTGCCATTGCTGGTAATCCGGGGGGAGAACACGACACTTCTGGCACAGGAAACCGTTGATGATATGATGCGCCGTCACCCGGCTTTGCAGTTCATCAATGTTGGCGGACAGGGCCATGCGCCATTTCTGGAAATGGGGCAACTGCCTCAATTGATTGCTGCGTTTTTGGCCGGTGTGGATCTGCGTGCTGATTGAACCAAACAGCATCATGTATTGTGCATGTTTACAGTTTCTTGTTACGAAGTGGCATTCGCGCTGTGCGTGGTTCGCCCTTCAACTAGCTCAGGAGGGCTCACCGTGAGGAAGGTTGGCTCTCGGCAGTCTGCAATCAGCGAAACTTCCTCATGGTGAGCTTGTCGAACCACGCAAGGTTTTTTTTGCCGCTTTTTCAGGCGTCTTTTTCACCAAAGCAGCCGCCTGTTTGACCCAATTTTCACGCAGTGCCCTACCCGCAAAGCCGATTTCCGTACTGACCCAATTAGCCTGTTCGACAGTCCATGCGGCGATCTGGTCATAATGGAAAATACCAAGGGCGAAAAGTTTGGCTTCGATGCTGGCACCAATTCCGTCAATCTCACTCAGTTTGTCAGGTTTGCCACGACGCGCGCTCTTAAGAAGAGTCGGGCGATGATCATCATTCTGATTGGGGTGGCGCGTTATAACCTTGGGCTCTGCCTTCCGCGGCGATTTTTGCGCTGTCTTGACCGGTCTCGGTGGAACCGGCTCTGCCGGAGGTATCATCGCGGCAGCCTCAATAGCTGATTTTTTTACATCATCATTGACCGCCACCAGAGTGGATTGAGATGCAAGCCGCGCATCGGCAGCGCGCGTGGAGCTTTCGGCGACTGAGGGTTTTCGCGGCGACAACCTCCTGAAAACATTACCTAAAACCGCGCCAACAACAAAAGCTGCGGCGATAAGGAATAATGATTGAAGGATAAAACTCATCATCGCCGACTATCTCCTGCCCTCAAGCCTGCTCAACTTATTTCACCCTCATGAGTGGACCAGCCGACATAGAATCCCACGAGAACAGCGACAAGCAGGAAGAACCAGAGCTGCGAAATCATGTACCACATTTACAAAACCCCCTCGCCCCGGATTCAGTTGTCAGCCACCTTGACCGACGGGTGGGACCAATTTGATCTCATTTAAAGCCGCATCCCCCGGAAGCGGTTTTTTCAACGCATCATTTATAGCAGCATAATCGGCAGAACTGGCCGGAGTGCCTCTGATCGTATAGGTTTTTCCCGAGATTTCCACTTCACCATTGATCAATTGTGCAGCCTGTCCCAAGGCAAATTGCACAAGTTCAAAGAACGCCGGCGGAGCGCCCCGCGCCACGGCCATCTCATCAAGAATCTCAATACCGGGCATGGCAAGTTCTGCTGCGCTGAGGATTTTTGCCCTTGTATCTCCATAGGGAACATTGCCCGAAAGCAGAATTCCATCATCCGATTTGGTGATGACAAAGGAAAAAGGCTCGGCCAGAGACAAAAGGGTCGTCTGATTATCGACAATTCGGACACCGGGAATCTCATTGGTGATCTTTATGGCGTCAGCCAGAGCTTCCTCCGATGGTGCCACACCTTTCAAGATAAGATCGCGGCCATCCACTTCGGCACTGGCCCAGTCATTTTGCGCTGAAAGTGCTGTGTTGGCAGCTTCTGTAATGCGGGCGTCAATCGGGCCTGCAAGAAACCATCCAGCCAGAACAGTCAGAAGCGCGACGGTAATAATACCTGGCCAAAACCAGTTCTTCAGGGCGCGCATTTCAAACCTTGTCCTTTATCCAGCACATTGCACCAATGTTCTGCCTGATGTGGACAGCGATATCAACATGCAGAGCCCAGAGAATCAGGACCTGCAAACAAAGAAAAACCCGACAGCTTGCGCTGCCGGGTTTCAATCAACCAATCCAGTGAAGGATTAGAAGTTACGCTGGAAACGTACGATACCTGTGAAAGCGTCGTCGCCTGAACCACGGCTTTCGTCAAACGAAGCGTAGTTTACTTCTGGAGTGATTACGAAGCCTGGTACGATTTCGTAGTTCACGTTCAAAGCAGCAGCGAATGTGCCAGCTTCTTCGTAAGCAACCTGTGCATTGACAGTTGCCTTCTCGGAAACCTTAGCAGACAGACCGCCCCAGATTGCGTAGTCGCCGTTCCACGAACCGTAGTAGTTGCCGCCTTCGGAAACTACATCCAGATCGTCTTCGTTAGACTGGTAACCACCCATTACGAAAGCGGATACTGTGTCTGTGAACTTAACGTCCAAACGAACCTTACCAGCGAATTCTTCAACAACTGAGTCGTAAGCTGCAACAGCGGAGATACCGCCCCAAGCCTGCTCAAACTTCACACCAGCAACAACGTGTGGCATGTAGTCTTCGATCAGGTGATCGTCGTCGCCCTGTTCCAAACCAACCATTGCAGAGAAGCCATTGCCACCAGCAAAGGTGTAGCTGATCTGGTTTGTACGGCCGCCAGCATAAGCAATAACGTCATCGGAGATTACGTTACCAGCTGAACCGGTCCATGTATCATACTGCGAGTCGGAAACACCAACGCGGAAACCACCGAGTTCGATGTAAGCGTGTGAAATGTAGCCGCCGTTGCTGTAATAAGCATCGATGTCTGCGTTGTCACGGCCGCCGTATGCCTTGTGATCGAAACGTGTTTCGATGAACGAACGCAATGTGCCAAGTTCAGTTTCGCTACGAGCGTCGAAACGGACAGTAGCACGTGCCTGCTTTGCCCATGTGTCCAGCTCAACGCCGTTGTATGGATCGTCGCCAGCAACTGCGTCGTAACGAACGTAACCGCTGATCTTCAAGCAGGTTTCGGTGCCTGGGATGTAGAAGAAGCCAGCGCCGTATGTGTCGCAAACGCGAACATATTCGACAGGCTCTGGTTCAGCGACAACAACTGCGTCTGCAGCGCGTGCGCCTGATACTGCAACGAGGGCTGCAGCGGAGCCGAGAAGTAGGCTCTTAATGTTCATTTCTGACCTCCAGTCAAAGTTAAAAATGGGTCTGGGCATTCCAATTTGGCTGAAGGACAACCTGTCCCCATCCCCTAAGTGCAAGAAGAAATGCTGTAACGCCCTTCCTCTCGACAGACCATACTCGCCAGCGCTCGCGTTTCAACCACGAATGTCCATCGGCGGGCCTTGTGCAGGCTCTATGACCGGGGGCTGTTGCACAAAAGCCACGAAATCGCCGTTCCATCTTCAATATCTTTACCACTCATTAATATAGGTAACCCGAATTTTAATAAATTCCGCATGTTCCTGCCGGTATTGGAACGGCATTTGAACACGGAATCAGCCATTACTGCGCCCTGCAAGGCGAGTCACTGAATCGAATCAAGCCTTTAACCGGCAAATCCGCCGGTCGCCACTTGAGGGCTGCGAATCATTCTTTGAGGCGACTGTGCGTTGCCATGCGTTCATTTGATGGTCCCCACATGACATATGTTTACCTCGTTGCTGCCATAATTTTTGAAGTCATCGCCACATCCGCGCTCAAGCAGGCTGAGGGCTTTACGCGCCTATTGCCTTCGCTTGTATGCATCTTCGGCTATGGCGCCGCATTCTATCTGCTTTCAATCCCGATCAGAACCATTCCGGTCGGCGTGGTCTATGCCATCTGGTCCGGCGCCGGCATCGTCCTTATTGCGGCTGTTGGCTGGTTCTGGTTTCGGCAAACCTTGGATCTTGCCGCGATCATTGGCCTGGCACTCATTATAGCCGGTGTTCTGGTGGTTAATCTGTTTTCGAATTCGGTTGGCCACTAAACCCAGCAAAGACGGGTTTTCACGCGTCCCCTCCAGCGAATCTTGACTGGAGGTCAGAAATGAACATTAAGAGCCTACTTCTCGGCTCCGCTGCAGCCCTCGTTGCAGTATCAGGCGCACGCGCTGCAGACGCAGTTGTTGTCGCTGAACCAGAGCCTGTCGAATATGTTCGCGTTTGCGACACATACGGCGCTGGCTTCTTCTACATCCCAGGCACCGAAACCTGCTTGAAGGTCGATGGTTATGTTCGCGTCGATGTAAAGGGTGGCGATCTCTGGGGGCGCAACACCGACAAGAATCCCGACATTGACACTTACAAGTTCCGTTCGCGCGGCGTTGTACGTTTTGATGCCCGTTCGGAAACCGAGCTTGGTACACTCAAGTCGTATATCGCAACCGAATTCACAGTAGATGAAGGCGCCGACAAAGCAGCAGCACTTCCTCACGCCTATATCGAACTTGGTGGCTTCCGCATCGGTGTAACCGATACAACATTTGGTAGCTGGACAGATGGTGGAAACGTCATCAACGACGACATGGTTGATTATGACGGCGATAAGACTAATCAGGTCAGCTACACCTTCGCTGGCGGCAACGGCTTCTCGGCTATCATCGGTCTGGAACAAGGTGACAAGGATCACCTGATCAACGATTACCTGCCACACGTTGTTGCTGGTGCAAAGTTCGAACAGGCCTGGGGTTCAGTTTCCGGCGTTATTGGCTATGATTCCGTTGTTGAAGAATTCGCTGGCAAGATTCGTTTGGACATCAAGGCGACTGATCAGCTATCCTTCTTCGTCATGGGCGGCTATCAGTCTGACGTAAAAGCCAATGATTACTACGGTGCGTGGACCGGCGATTATGCAATCTGGGGCGGTGTAACTGCCAAGGTTTCCGACAACGCAAAAGTTAATGCCCAGGTTGCCTATGATGAAGCAGACATTATCGCAGCATCTTTGAATGTTGCATATGAGCTGGTTCCTGGCTTCGTTGTTACTCCAGAGATCGACTATAAAGATGCCAAGGGCTCTGATGATGCGTTCGGCGGTGTGATCCGCTTCCAGCGCAACTTCTAATCCTTCGATTATCTTCTACCAACGCCGGGTTTTCCCGGCGTTGGCTTTTCCTCTCAAAATATAAACCAACAAGCCATTTTCAGCGCTCGCAATTTTGAATGGTGCAAGAACCCTGCTCAGAGCCATTGTGGTTTGGGGTCTGCACCAGCGACGCACAGACATTAAGCGAAGAAAGGATTCCAGACCGGCCATAGGCCGAGGAGATGAGTAATGGTTGGACAGAGACCTCAAGGGTTGAAACTTGATACGGCCGGTTATGGCTTTATCAAACGAAAGTCTATTAGCCTAAAGAGGCACGGCTACACGGATTGCGCTTTTCACGAAGACCGCTACAACTCGGCATATATTTCCCGGTTTAGTGTTTTATTGACCAGAGCGCGATTTTCATGACGATTTCAGCAGCCGCTATTGCCCCGCCTTTTTGTGACTCCGCGTTTGGATCTGCATTTTCCGTCCGCTTTGACTATGATCTCAACTATTCGGCAGCCGATAATGGTACCCGGAAGCTGGTCAGGGAACACTCGTTGAGTGATTTGACTGCGCAATATATCAGCATCCTTTGGGATGAAGGCTCGCACAAAACCAATGTGCGTTCGTTCCTCGGGGAGATGAGTGAAATATTGAGCGGCCAGCGTTTCAGCGTTTTTACGCAAGAAATGCTTGATTCTGTGATCGGAACCCTGCGCGAACGTGGCAACAGCAATGCGACCATCAATCGAAAGATGGCCGCTTTAAGCAAACTGCTCAGGAAAGCGTCAAAAATGGGCGACATCTATAATCTGCCGGAATTCCGGCGGCAAAAAGAACGGCAGGGCCGAATCCGCTTCCTCGAAACCGATGAGGAATCGCGGCTATTCTCCGCTGTAAGGTTGCGTTGCGAAGACAGCTACCGGTTGAGCATATTCCTTGTTGATACCGGGTGCCGGCTCGGCGAGGCTATCGGCCTTTCATGGAATGATTTGCAGGATGCCCGTTCGACATTCTGGCTAACCAAATCAGGGCGCAGCCGCACGGTTCCCCTTACCGCTCGCGCACAAGAAACCGTCCATATCCCGCATGGCAGACTAAAGGGCCCTTTCGCCATGCTCAATCAAGTGCGGTTTCGGGCAATCTGGAATGAGGCAAAGGCAGAAGTTGGGCTTGGCAGTGACGATCAGATTGTTCCGCATATTTTACGCCACACCTGCGCATCGCGTCTTGTGCGCGGCGGAATTGATATCCGGCGTGTCCAGATTTGGCTCGGCCATCAAACCTTGTCGATGACCATGCGCTACGCACATCTGGCAACCAATGATCTGGATTCCTGTGTGGCTGTGCTGGAACGTGGATAGGGATTCGCTATCCCGTTATCGAATTATGTTGAGGGCTGGCCCGGGGTTCAATCCGGAAAAATTGTCGAAAAGCCTCGGTTCAATCATCGGATGCAGCGATTGCCATTGATGTATGCCGGTCCAGCTGATTTCATCAATGCTTGGACCGGGCAGAACCATTTTGGTTGGCGTTCGGAAGACTTCCCGATGCTGACCCGCTTTTTATCAAACCTGAGTTTGCGGCGCCCCAAGGGGAGATTGGTGAACGACGATTCGCGCGTGATACGGCACACGGTCATATAGATCGATCACATCCTGATTGATCAGGCGCACGCAACCGGACGACGTAGCCTTGCCAATCGAGCGCCATTGCGGTGATCCGTGAAGACGATAAAGCGTGTCCTGCCCGTTCTGGAATATATAAAGTGCGCGCGCACCGAGTGGATTTTTGACGCCCGGCTCCATTCCGCCATTTTCGACGGAGTATTTTGCGAGCTCCGGCTGTCTTGCAATCATGTCTGCCGGCGGCTTCCAACGTGGCCAATGCTGCCGCCAATGAACAATCCCCTCACCTTGCCAGGCAAAACCATCGCGGCCGATACCAACACCATAGCGCATTGCTGTTCCGCCCGGTTCCACCAGATAAAGGAAGCGCCCGACCGTATCGACAACGACTGTCCCTGCGGGCTCGCCGGTGGGGTCTGTCACACGCTGACGATAATATTTCGGATCCATCTGCTGAAAAGGTATCGCAGGAATTGAATGTCCCCCATCTTGAAGTGCGGCATATCGCAGTTCAAGTTCCGATGGGGAAGCTAATCCTGTCGGCAAGGATTGCTTTACGGGACGCGGCTTGGGCGGCGCGATTTCGGCATGCTGCGTTGTCGCTGTCGTTGTGCATCCGCCAAGAGCAGCGCTCGCGGCCATGGAACCGAAAACAAAAGTGCGGCGGGATAATTGAATGGATCTGGTCATGTTCCAACACGTTCACGGGATGAGATTCGAACGCTAAATAGTTGCGTTGCGGCCGTCATGTCTAAACATATAGATGTGATCGGGACCATGCCCCAAGTCATGCTAGAGCAAGTTTTGCCCATCGAATTGTTCTGCCGGAGGGATTGGCCGGCAAGGTCGAGGGATTTAGTCAGGAACCGACGAAGGAGTGACGGCGTGGTTGTCAGCCTGTTTGGTTGGCAAAAGCTGCCGCATGGTCAAGGTTACAGCAGCATTTTGAGGACTATACGGTTTCATTCGGAAGCCGAAGTTGCTTTTCAACTTGTGGTGGAACTGCGCCAGGTCGCCGCCGTCCATTATTGCATTCCACCATAGTTGTTTGCGTGTAAAGCGTGTTTGCTTGCGCAATTCCGGACGGAAAACCGCTTCGCACTTTTCCTGGAATTGGCCTTTGTCTACGCAATTCCTGACGGAAAACCGCTTCGCACTTTTCCTGGAATTGACTTTGTCTACGCAATTCCGGACGGAAAACCGCTTCGCACTTTTCCTGGAATTGCTTTAGATCGGCTTGAATTCCGGGTCAATTTCCAATGCCTTTTTGGTCCAGATATCGCCATAGTCGACATTCTGCCAATCTTTGAACCATGGACCGCCATTGGTAAAATGCACGGCATGCGGATATCCGCTTGCTGGCTTCTCGTTCCAGCCTTCCAACCAGTTCCACTCTGTCGGGATTTCACCGATTTCGTCGTCCTGCGCCCATTGCATCCTGTGCAAATATGCGCCGCTTTCGCGATTGATCAATTCGGGTGTCAACTGGCGCGTCGAAGGATGTTCGCAATTGAACAGCATGAAGGATGACCAGTTTTTGCGTGGGTAGGTCGTCTGCACCTTGCCGTCCATCTTGACCCCGGCCTTCGGTTGGTAGTCATGCTTGACGCAGGCTACAGCCTTGCTCTCGTCGCGATACTGCAAAAGCTCTGCCACATCGGAGAAGAACAGAAAATCGCAATCGCAAAACAAAGCCCAGCCCTTATAACCGGCGAGATAGGGCGTAAAAAAGCGCGAATAGGTGAATTCCGTTGAAGCGAGCGGGTCGACATCGCGCGTATAAGCGCCCTTATCAACGAGATCCTGCAACACGATCGGGTGTACATTCACCGGGATCGATGCGTTTTTCAGGATGGTGGATTTTGCTACCTCATATGCTATGGGCTCGCGGGAATCCCAGCCTATGTAGATATCAAGTGACCTATCCATGATGCTTCCTTTGCATGTTTGGTTTTAGTGCCATGCTGCGTTTGGCGAGAAAATTGTTTATATGACCGAAATAGTCAAGTCATGGTGTAGTTCGCGCAACATGCAACTGTGAGTATGTTTTTTTCATGCCATGAGCCCAACCGGCGGCTTCCGGGCATGAATGAAACCTGTTTTGAGGAACGCATGAAAAATCTGGCTGGTCACATTCTGATTCTAACCGGGCCTCCGGGTTCCGGGAAAAGCACTGCCGCAGAGCTGCTTGTTACCGCATCCGGCATTCCGGCCGTTCATCTGCATTCAGATGACTTCTGGCACTATATAAAAAGCGGCTTGATACAGCCCTACCTGCCAAAGGCACATGCGCAAAACGAGACTGTCATCAAGGTCCTGGCGGGCGTGGCTGAGGGTTATGCCGAAGGTGGCTTCTTCGTCGTTGTAGACGGCATCATCGGCCCCTGGTTCCTGCAACCATTTCGCAAGGTCACTGCACCGCTCCACTATATTGTTTTGCGGCCTCTTCTGGATGAGGCGATCGAGCGATGCCGGCTGCGGGGCGGCAATACGCTGACCGACCCCGGGCCGATCAGCGCTTTGCATCAGCAATTTTCATCGCTGGGTGATCTCGAAAACCACGCTATCGATATGGCTGGGCTGAACCGCGCCCAGACGCTGGAAGCTATCAAAGCAGCGCTTCTCGATAGTAGATATTATTTGGAGTCCAGCTTGGTCAAAACTTCATAAGCAGCATTGATACGCTCTTCGTTCGGGTAATATTTGTTCGCCAGAATGACAATGCCGATCTTCTTTTCGGGCACGAATGCGACATAGGCACCAAAACCATTGGTTGAACCAGTTTTGTTGATCCACACATCAGAACGCGGTTCTGTGGGTGGGTTGATCTGTTCAACAGGCACCGGCTTTGAAGAAATTTCTCGCGAATTACCCAGTCGCAAAGCACTTAACGAAACAGGATAGCTATATTGTTCCCATAATAAATCCTGGGTCATTGCTCCAACCTTGAAATAGCCCTTATGCGTATCCGCAATCGCCTGCTGCAGCTTGCTCTCCAGCTTGACCATGTTCATATTTGCTTGCATGAAACGGACCATGTCTGGCGCAGTCGTCTTCACCCCATAGGCTTCCGAGGACAGAACAGCCTTGTTTACACGGGCAGGCTTGTCTTTGTTCGTATAGCCTTGCGCGTAATCTTTCATTTTGCTTTTCGGCACGTCAATATAGGTGCTGGCGAGACCGAGCCCCGGGAATAAAGTGCCTTCCATGAGAGAGGTGAAATCCTTGTTCATCGCTTTGGCACTGATTACGCCGAGCATCCCGATGCTTGGATTCGCATAGGTCCGGGTTGTGCCAAGCTTATAGGTAGGCTTCCAGTTCTTCAGATAAGTCATCATCTGATCGTCATTCTTGACATTATCCGGCACCTGCAAGGGAAAGCCCCCTGGCGTATGCGTACCCAGATGGAGCAGCGGAATCTTGCCAAATTCGGTGCCTCTAAACGCAGGAAGATAGTTGCTGGTGGGGTCGGACAGCGAAATCTGGCCATTGGCTTGCGCATAGGTTGCGAGGGTCACGACGAATGTTTTGCTGATTGATCCGATCTCGAAAATCGTCGAAGGCGTGACCGCTTTTCCTGTATCTTTTGAAGCAACGCCATATTCAAATATATAGGACTTTCCGTCAGCAATGACGCCGACAGCCATGCCTGGTATAGCATTCCTATCCATAACGGGACGGATTGCGGCGTCTACGAGAGATTTAATCCTGTTCGCATCATCGGCCGCATGGCTAAGCGTGGCCGAAACGCCCGTGATCAAGAGAGAGCCCGCCAAAGCTGTGGCAATTTTCCGTTTCATAATGCAAATTCCTTGTGCCGTGGTCGCTACCAGGCAAATCTCTATTGGCACTGTAATCTGAAAACAAACGATGATATCTGGTATCTGACATAAGAAAAACTAGGTCAGATATGGTTCGTCCCTTTCTTCCCCTGAATGGTCTTCGGGCCTTTGAAGCCTCTGCAAGGCATCTGAGCTTCACACGAGCAGCAATCGAACTTTACGTGACGCAGGCTGCTGTCAGCCAGCAGGTGAAAAGCCTTGAAACGCGGCTTGGCGTACAGCTTTTTCAACGCCTTCCGCGTGGACTAAAAATCACTGCCGAGGGAGAAGCGCTCCTGCCCGTTGTAACGGGGTCCTTTGACCAGTTGGCCAATACGCTTGAACGCATAGAGGGCGGCCATGTGCGCGAGCTGCTTTTTCTTGGCGCTGTCGGAACATTTGCCGTGGGGTGGCTGCTGCCTCGATTGCCGGATTTCCAGCGGCAATTTCCCTTTGTCGATGTGCGGATATCAACCAATAATAATCGCGTCGACACCGCCGCAGAAGGGCTGGATTTTGCCATTAGATTTGGCGACGGCTCCTGGCATGGAACAGAGGCAATTCGCCTTTTTGAGGCGCCGCTATCGCCGCTTTGCATTCCGGAGCTGGCGGAGAAATTGCAGGAGCCGGGAGATATCGTCAATCAGCCCCTGCTGCGAAGCTACCGCAAGGATGAATGGAGCCGATGGTTTGAGGCGGCTGGGGTGGCTGCCTCGCCGCAACTCAGCAAAGGGATCGTATTTGATTCCTCGCTCGCCATGATGGAGGCCGCGCTCCAAGGGATCGGCATTGCGTTGGCTCCCCCGTTAATGTTTTCGCGGCAACTTTCATCCGGCGCAATCAAGCAACCTTTCCAGACTTCGATTTCACTCGGAAGCTATTGGGTGACGCGGCTGCAATCGCGCCTCCCTACCCCGGCCATGGAAGCATTTTCAGGGTGGATTACGGCGCAGGTTTGAGGGCAGCGTCAGGCACTGAATGGACGGAACTGCGCTAGTGCGGGCTGCTTGAACCATAACCTGCTGAAACGGCCAAAAGCAGGGGCAAACCACCGCCCGCCTTGGTCGCCAAGTATTAGATGTGGCGAAACATGTAGGTGGTCGCGTGCTTCGCCTTTCCGTCCGGATTCCACGCAAAGTCCGGGATTATACCTGCAACCTTAAAACCAGTGGAGGCATAAAGGGGTTCAGCAACATCGCCGGTTCGTGTGTCCAGCGTGACAAGCGTTTTTCCAAGCTCACGAGCCCTGCTCAAGGCATGGTTCATAAGAGTTCGGCCAATACCAAGCCGGCGAGCTTGCGGGTGGACGATCATCTTGGCAATCTCACATCGATGGGGCTGATTATCAGGCATGGCGGTGAGAAGTTGCACGGTGCCGAGAAGATTTCCCGCACGTTCTGCACCAAAGAGGATTCTTCGTCCGGCGACGACTTCGGGTTGGACATTTTTGGACCAGAACAGGCTCGCATCCTCCACGGACAGCGGAGCCATGAAGCTGACCGCTGCGCCTTGCGCCACGGTCAGGGCGAGAATTTGTGAGAGGTCTTCTAACCTTTCCTCGATCGCGCGAGCATCAAGTTCGATAATCTGGACTTCCATTCCGAGGCTCCTTAAGCCATAGCGATAATATAATGGGCGGGTTGATCGCCGGTCGCGAAAGACGATCCGCCGCGCAATTGATAGCGAAGACAATCGCCCTTGCTCAGTTCATACCGAACGTCATCGACGATCAGCGTGAGCGAACCAGCCAAGACGACAAGATGATGTTCATGGCCCGGAAAAGCCGGGCTGTCATAGACAATGTGCTGATTGGGCGCGATTTCGCACTCGATCATTTCCAGCTTCAGCCGCCCGCTTGGAGGCGAGAGGGTGCGGCGGGAGAACCCGTTTTCGCGGTCCAGCCAAATACTTTGATCAGCACGGCGCAGTAGCGGAACGTAATCCGGCTCGAGCGGCGTCAAGAGTTGTGATAGTGGCAGCGCGAAGGCGGAAGCCAAGCGGCCAAGCGTCTCCGCCGTCGGACTGACCTCGCCCTTCTCGATCCTCGATAGAGTGGCCCGGCTGACACCGCTGCTCAACGCCAGATCCTGCAATGTCAGGCCGCGTTTCATCCGCAAACTGCGCAGGTGCTCAGCAAGAGCGTGATTTTGGTCGCGTATGATAATTCCCATATTTGAGATTTAATCTCATTTATGGACAAACGCAAATGCAAAAGTGTTGTCTCGTCTGGAAGGACAAAGTCGCTCGGGCGAGTAATATCCATGCCCATAGATTTCTATTGGAACATTCCCGTGTTATGATCCTGGTCCTGGCGTCGTCCGCCGTGGGTTCTGCAGACGGAGACTTGTCTAATGAGCGAAGTGGACGTACTTTTTGCGACCCTGCGACAAGCGGCTGACCCGCAGACGGTCAAATGCATCGAGAACGTTGTCAGACACGGCTCGGATCGCGATCTCAATCGCATCAATGCACTCGCCTTCGCCGATACGCACCATCTTGATCAAGAGAAAACCATTGCAGCGCTTCTCCATGCAGCCCGCATAGGCGCGTTCGAGATGACCTGGAACGTGCTTTGCCCGGGATGCGGCGGCGTCCTTGACAGCGGCGCATCCCTCAAAGGGGTCGTCCACGAGACTTACCATTGTGCGCTCTGTGCGGCCGGATACGAACCCACCCTCGACGAGATGGTCGAGGTCACGTTCACGGTCAGCCCGAGAGTACGCAGGATTGCCGCCCACGATCCTGATCGGCTGCCTCCACTCGAATATTACCGCCAGATATTCTTTAGCTCCGGGGTTGACCTACCGGAGGACCTCGAAGCGCGGTTCGCACGCATTCAGCTGGAGATGATCGAGCTTGCTCCGGGCGAAAAGGCTTTCGTCTCGCTGCAACTGCCGGCGCAATTCGTGATCATCTTCGATGCGGTCACGCACTCAGCGCAGTTCATCGACGTGAAAGGCGAGCCGACCGACGAACGTCAAACCCTGTCGATGGTCATCAGTCGGGCGCATGCGCTGAACGAAACGATAACCCTCCGTCCTGGCTTGCTACGGCTCACACTCGAGAACCATACCGATCGCCGAGTGGTACCGAATGTCTGCATCGCAGGCGATGAGCTGCACGATCTTCTGGGCCGCAGGCGACCTTTTCTGACAGCCAAGCGTCTGCTGACAAACCAGAGTTTCCGCGACATATACCGGATCGATACCCTTGATGTCGACCAGCGTCTCAAGATCACCAGCTTGACGTTTCTTTTCACCGACCTGAGGGGTTCGACGGCCCTCTACGAACGCGTTGGAGATCTGGCCGCCTTCGATCTCGTGCGGGGGCATTTCCGGGTTCTTCACGAGATCGTCGCCACGGAGACCGGGGCGGTCGTCAAAACCATAGGAGATGCCGTGATGGCGACCTTTCCAAGCCCGGACCGCGCGGTGGCGGCTGCGCTCAGGATGCGAGAGGCGATGCTTCGGTTAAACACCGAACACGGCAGCGACGATCTACTCCTGAAGATCGGCATCCATGAGGGACCATGCCTCGCAGTCAACCTGAACGACCGGCAGGACTATTTCGGCCAGACCGTCAACATCGCCTCCCGTGTCCAGGGCCTTGCCGATCCCAATGTGATCATGACGACGGAAGCGATTGTCGGGGATGCCCAGGTTTTAGAGATCCTCCGTGAGAGCGGAATCACATCGGCCTCCAGAATGGCGGAGCTTCAGGGTATCGGCAGAGAGGTCAGAATTTTTGCCCTGTCGTGAGCTTCATCCGCTCTTCGGCATCAAATCAATTTGAGCCGTTTAATGGCGGAGAGGAAGGGATTCGAACCCTCGAGACCGTTTAACGGGTCTACTCCCTTAGCAGGGGAGCGCCTTCGACCACTCGGCCACCTCTCCGAGGACGCTGACTAAAGATGAAACCCATTGTTGGCAAGGGTTTTGTTCAAATGCTCCTCAAAAATCGAAATCCTGCGCTGCAACGGGTTTTGAACAGAGCAAATTTGTCTCGTCCCTCGACATCGCCCGATCAGATGAATAGCCTGCACTTCTGGATGGGGGATGGTATGAGATTTTCAGGCAAGATCGTGATGGTGCTGCTTCTGACGGGCATCTGCGCCTGCACCACAACTGGCGCAAGCAAAGGTCAGGTCACCGCCGACGCAAAGGCACTGGTCATAACATCCTACCAGTGCCAGGCATCGCTTGGACGTGAACCCCATTATTCAGCCATTGAAAGCAGCGAAACTGTACTCAAAGCCATTGGCAAGTCGTCTGAAGAGGCTGATCAAACCGTGCGCGGCTGGCTTAAAGATGTCATCGCATCACCAAAGCAGCCTGGCGATCTTGATTCGAAAACATGCAAGGACAAGTTGCTCACTCTCGCTGAAAAGGTCCGGATTGGCTATGAATCTCTAAATCGGTTGAAAAAACAGCCGTGATTTTTCGGCCAAAAAATCGGATGTTTTTTGTAATTTTACTGCGCGGCACAGGCGATTTTCGCAACTATGCGGAGTGTAAATGAAAGTCGCAAATCTTGAATTGAGAATCAGGAACCAGCGTCCTATCTCCAACATTATAGGGGCTACAGACCTCAATTGGAGAGTGCAGAATGACGACACCTACCGTTCCGCAGGACATCTACCTCCGTCACGAAAGAGAGTGGCAAATGCTGCGTCAGGCTATCGCCGAAAAGAAGCCTTCCGTTGAAGAGAAGCAGCCGATGGAAAATTTGGCTCCTCGGCGTAAGGTCCCATTGAAAGAGCAGCATCAGTAAAATCTGAATCTCATCAAAGTTTAAAAGCCTCGCGCGGATATCCGTCAGCGGGGCTTTTTATTGGGCGGGTTTGAGGAACCGGAAATACAGGGCTTATTGCAGAGCAACAGTGCGTGGAGCAATATCGATGCAGCGGCTCAATTAGACCCCGGCCAGGACCGCATGGCAATATCGACAAGGCGATGGATTTCCTCACGCCCTATGCCACTGGCAGCCTGTACCGCAGTTCCCTGCGACACGGTGAGGATATAGCGGGCCAGATCTTCCGGATTGCTATCGGATGGCAGGTCGCCCTCGCGCTTGGCGCGCTCGAACCGCCTCGTCAACGCCTTCTGGCCAATCTGCCGCCGTTCAATGATTGTTTTTTGAACCGCCTCGGCGGCCTCGCTGCATCCCATGGCAGCATTTATTCCAAGGCAACCACTCGGATTGCAATCACAGGTCTGCGCATTGGCGAAGCCAAACAAGACATCGCGCGCTACCGAGCGGGCATCAGGTTGCTCCAGCGCTTTCCAGAAGAAGGCCATGTAATTCTGCTCATAGCGCTCAAGCGCCATACGGAAAAGTTCTTCCTTATTGCCAAAGGTCCCATAAAGGCTGGGTTTGGTTATACCCATGCCGTCAGTCAGATCGGTGATCGACGTACCTTCATAACCTTTGCGCCAGAACAGTTCCAAGGCCGTCTGCAGAGCATCGTCCGCATCAAATTCCCTCGGGCGTCCCATGGACAATACTCCCTAAAAGAATTATACCGTTCGGTATAAAATTCCATTGACAGCTACTGTACCGCAGCCTTATATCGCTGTTCTATACCGATCGGTATGGAACGTCAATGAAGAATTCGGTCAACCGGATTCCCGTTCAC
Organism: Phyllobacterium sp. 22552; assembly: GCF_052044585.1. Taxonomy (NCBI): domain Bacteria; kingdom Pseudomonadati; phylum Pseudomonadota; class Alphaproteobacteria; order Hyphomicrobiales; family Phyllobacteriaceae; genus Phyllobacterium; species Phyllobacterium sp. 22552. The sequence continues at coordinate 370,300 of NZ_JBQENG010000002.1, forward strand.
CATCCTCCCAATGGTGAAAAATTCAAGCAGGATGACCACGATGTCAATCAGCACACTCAAAAGAAATCTCGCCATTGGCGGCCTCGTTCTGGCGCTTGGCGTGGCCGGCGGCACCCAGATATTCGACTTTAGCAAAAGCCATGCGGAAGGCGAGCAGGCGGCCCCTGCGCAGGCGACCCCCGTTTCCGTTGCGATAGTACAGCCCAAGCTTGTCAGCCAGTGGAACGAATTTTCAGGCCGTCTCGAAGCGGTTGATCAGGTCGATGTGCGTTCGCGCGTTGCTGGTGCTGTTCAATCCATTCACTTTAAGGAAGGCTCGGTAGTCCAACAAGGCGATCTGCTCGTCAAGATTGACCCGGCTCCCTATGAGGCAGAAGTTGCACGGGCAAAAGCGCAGGTAAGCGCGGCTGAATCGAGACTGGCCTTTGCCAAGAACGAGCTGGAACGCGGCAAACGCCTGATCGATTCCCGCACTGTTTCCCAGAGTGATTACGATCAGCGCCGGAATGTCGAAGCTGGCGCGCTCGCCGACCTTGAAGCTGCGCGGGCAGTGCTCAAGACAGCAACGCTCAATCTCGAATATACGGATATCCGCGCGCCGATCAGCGGCCGTGTTGGACGCATCGAGATTACGCAAGGCAATCTGATTGCCGCCGGACCGGCTGCGCCATTGCTGACGTCTCTGGTCTCGATCAGTCCCATCTATGCAAGCTTCGAAGCCGATGAAAACGTTGTGGCCAATGCCCTTGCCGATCTTCCTGAAGGGTTGAACAACCGCGATTTCGTCGACCGCATTCCTGTTCAGATGGATGTGCAGGGCAAAGCCGATGTTCAAGGCAAGCTCCAGCTCATCAATAACAGTGTCGAAACAAACAGTGGCACGGTCAAAGTGCGCGCCGTTTTCGACAATGCCAATGGTCGCCTCATGCCCGGTCAGTTCGCCAAGGTTCGCATGGGTCAGGCAAATGAACGCCAGGAATTGCTGGTGGATGAGAAAGCTGTCGGCACAGATCAGAACAAGAAGTTCGTGATGGTGGTCAACCCGCAAAATGTCGTTGAATATCGCGAGATTTCTTTGGGCGGCAAGGCTGACGGCCTTCGGATCGTGACATCCGGCCTGCAGGCGGAAGACAAGGTGGTCGTCAATGGACTGCAGCGCATACGGCCAGGTTCTCTTGTTGCACCTGAAATGGTGGCCATGGGCGCCAATGCATCCAACCAGTTGCAGGCGCAGGCCGAGCAGGCCAACGTCAAACAATAAGATCTGCTGCGCCGTGTGCTTAAATTGAGGCACGGCATGGCAGTATTTGAAATGCGTGTAGCACCGGCCAGAAACCGAAAACGGTTTTTGGCCTTACGCGCTCATCGGCAGGCGGAATCGCTATGAACATCTCCAATTTCTTTATTGATCGCCCGGTATTTGCGGGGGTCCTGTCCTTCATCATCTTCCTTGGCGGCCTTATCGCGCTGACGACGATGCCGGTTTCCGAATATCCGGACGTGGTTCCGCCATCGATCGTGGTGCGCGCGCAATATCCGGGCGCAAATCCGAAGGTCATCGCAGAAACAGTTGCAACGCCAATGGAAGAATCCATCAATGGCGTTGAAGGCATGCTCTATATGGGCAGCCAGGCAACATCTGACGGCCAGTTGACGCTGACAGTGACCTTCGCTCTTGGCACCGATCCGGACAAGGCACAGCAATTGGTCCAAAATCGCGTTTCACAGGCAGAGCCTCGTCTGCCGGAAGAAGTGCGGGCGCTTGGCATCACCACGGTAAAAAGCTCGCCGGACCTGATGCTGGTGGTCAATCTGATTTCGCCGAACGATCGCTACGACATCACCTATCTGCGCAATTACGCATTGATCAACATCAAGGATCGCCTAGCCCGTATTGACGGTGTTGGCGATGTGCAGCTGTTCGGATCAGGCGACTATTCCATGCGCATCTGGCTCGATCCGCAAAAGACCGCGGAGCTCGGTCTTTCCGCGACTGATGTTCTGAGCGAGATCAGAGCTCAGAACGTGCAAGCGGCAGCGGGTACGATCGGTGCTTCTCCAAATGAGAACGACGTCAATCTGCAACTCTCAGTGAATGCACAGGGACGTTTGGCCACTGAAGAAGAATTTGGCCAGATCATCGTCAAAACCGCGCCGAACGGCGCGATTACGCATTTGCGGGATATTGCGCGTATTGAACTGGGTTCAGCGCAATATTCCTTGCGTTCCCTGCTTGATAACAAATCGGCAGTGGCCGTCCCTGTATTCCAGGCTCCGGGCTCCAATGCGATCCAGATCGCCGATCAGGTTCGTGCTGCGATGGAAGAGGCCAAGCTGACCATGCCGGAAGGCGTGGACTACAAGATCGTTTACGATACGACGCAGTTCGTTCGCGCCTCCATCGAGGCCGTTGTCCATACGCTGCTTGAAGCCGTTCTGCTGGTCGTTCTCGTGGTCATTCTGTTTTTGCAGACATGGCGCGCTTCGATCATCCCGCTTATTGCGGTGCCTGTATCGATTGTCGGTACGTTCGCTGTCATGCATCTGTTTGGTTTTTCCATCAACGCACTGAGCCTGTTTGGTCTGGTTCTGGCTATTGGTATCGTCGTCGATGACGCCATCGTGGTGGTGGAAAATGTCGAGCGAAACATTGAAAATGGCCTCGCGCCGCGTGCCGCAACCATACAGGCCATGCGCGAAGTTTCCGGACCGATCATCGCGATTGCACTCGTGCTGGTTGCCGTGTTCGTTCCGCTGGCTTTTATCACCGGTTTGACAGGGCAGTTTTACCGCCAATTCGCGCTGACAATTGCCATTTCAACCGTCATTTCCGCGTTCAACTCGCTTACGCTCTCTCCTGCCCTTGCCGCCTTGCTGCTCAAAGGACATGACCAGCCGAAAGATGCTTTGACGCGGTTCATGGACAAAACGCTGGGTTGGCTGTTCCGTGGCTTCAACTCCGTGTTTACGCGTGGTGCAAACGGCTACAGCAAGGGCGTACGCGGCGTGATTTCGCGCAAGACTGTTATGATGGGCATTTATATCGTGCTCATTGGTGCAACAGCGCTGATGTTCCGCACTGTACCTGGCGGTTTCGTGCCGCCACAGGACAAGCAATATCTGGTTGGCTTCACGCAGCTGCCAGATGGCGCAACGCTTGACCGGACAGAATCTGTTGTCCGCCGTATCGGCGACATGGCTCTGTCAATCCCGGGTGTGGAAAGCACGATTGCCTTTCCGGGCCTATCCATCGCCGGGTTTACAAATAGCTCCAATGCCGGCGTGGTTTTCGTCTCGCTAAAACCATTTGAGGAGCGGAAAACACCTGAGCTGAGTGCTGGCGCCATCGCCATGCAGCTCAACCAGAAGCTGGCAGGAATTCAGGAATCGTTCAGTGCGGTGTTCCCGCCTCCCCCGGTTCAGGGTCTTGGTTCTATCGGCGGCTTCAAGCTGCAGATCGAAGATCGCAATGGTCTCGGCTATGAGGCGCTGGACGGTGCAACCAAGGGATTCCTTGCCAAGGCTGCAACTGCTCCTGAATTGACCGGGCTGTTCACCAGTTTTCAGATCAACGTGCCACAGCTTTACGCCGATGTTGACCGCGCCAAGGCGCGCCAGCTCAACGTATCCCTGCCGGAGATTTTCAATACGCTGCAAATCTATCTGGGTTCGGTTTACGTCAATGACTTCAACAAGTTCGGACGCACCTACTCCGTCCGCATGCAGGCGGAGTCGAATTTCCGGGCCAAAGCAGAGGATATTGGCGATCTGAAAGTTCGCTCCGGCTCAGGAGAAATGATCCCGCTTTCGGCGCTGATTAAGGTAACGTCAACAGCCGGACCAGACCGCGCCCAGCGCTATAATGGCTTCCTTGCTGCCGATGTAAACGGCAATGCTGCGCCGGGATTCTCTTCCGGTCAGGCTCGCGCCGCCGTGGAGAAGATCGCAGCAGAAACATTGCCCGCAGGTATTGGCTTTGAATGGACAGAACTGACCTATCAGGAAATTATTGCGGGTAATTCTGCCTATCTGATCTTCCCGCTATCGATCCTCCTGGTCTTCCTGGTTCTTGCTGCCCAGTATGAAAGCCTCTCCCTGCCGCTTTCGATCATCATGATCGTGCCGCTTGGACTGCTTGCCGCTCTTAGCGGTGTCTGGCTGACGGGTGGGGACAATAATGTCTTCACACAGATCGGGTTGATCGTGCTTGTGGGGCTATCGGCCAAGAACGCCATCCTGATCGTGGAATTTGCACGCGAACTGGAATTTGCCGGATCGACACCGTTCAAGGCGGTGATCGAGGCAAGCAGATTGCGTTTGCGCCCCATCCTGATGACCTCGCTGGCATTCATCATGGGTGTCGTCCCTCTGGTCACTTCCACAGGAGCGGGCGCGGAAATGCGCAGCGCGATGGGCGTGGCCGTGTTTGCCGGGATGATCGGTGTGACGCTGTTCGGCCTTTTCCTCACGCCGGTATTCTATGTGCTGGTTCGTGCGATGACGGGTAATCGCCCGCTCAAGAGCCATCACGCCAGCACCTTCGAAGGCGACTCCAGCCATGATTCGGGCGCAATTGCGCCTGCAGCAACCCCGGCTGAGTAACAAAATATACGGTGGCGCAGATAAATTTATTTGCCTGCGCCACTTCCTCTAAGCCTTTGAAATGACGGTCTTTATTCAACCGAAGTTTTTATCGAGGCCACGAGACAGCTGCTGGAATTCGTTTTTGTGCGCTTTTAGGGGTGACAAAAGATTTCAGGATGTTACAGTCTTGTGACCATGCCGATGTTCGGCCCTAACGATCATGACTTCAGTATTTTGAGGCCATCAAATCGGGAGATGCACATGACAAGCGCTGCTAATGACAACCGCAAAATCAGTGACGGTTTTATTCCTCTGGTTACATTTCTGGTGGTTACTCAAGTAGCTGCCACCGTTCTTCTAGCTTTGCCAAATTGGTATTGAAACCTCAAACCACTGCATCGAGTTTTTCGCTTCTGCCAGTAATGGCAGGGGCGATTGTCATTTTGATGATTATTGGCCTGCTATTTGTGTAGAGCCCTTACCGCGATTGCTGTTCCAGTCTGGCACGACCTCTGATTGCTATTCGTTTCCCTAGCACAATGATATAAATCTACTGCAAGAATGACTGCCATTTGCAGTGGAGGATATTATGAGATTGTTGATTGGATCGGCACTGCTCGCCGCATTTGTGATAACCGGTTGTACCACGATGACACCTGAGGAGCGCCGTGCAATCGATAGCCAAACCTGTTCATCGTATGGATTCAAGCGCGGCGGAGATGGCTTTGCCTCCTGCCTGCTCAATCTGGAACTGGATCGTCGCGCTGCATCACGCGCTCAGTTTGACGAGATGCGTTTCAATAATCCGCCTATCATCTTCTATGGCAATAGATATCATCGTAGGTGGCGATAAAAAGCGCCGCCGGAATTAACCGGCGACGCTTCTCTCTCCCACTAAAATCGAGCCTTAACGCACCCAGACAACCCGGCGCGTTTCTCTTTCGACCAATGCCGGACGGTCATCCACATAGATATAAGAGTAACGAGGCTGATCCGGCACTTCAACGAGCGGAACGTCAGCAGGGACAACCACACCTGTTGTCAGCTCACCTTCGATGACAACCGGATCACTTGGATGTTTTTCGACATAGGTGATTACCTCGTCCGGAAATGCGCTACCAGCGCTTGGGCCGCCTGCATCAGACAAATATACGACACGGCGGTCGTTCATCGACACGATGACGGGGCGACCTTCCACATAAATATAGCCATAGCCCGGACTTTCAGGAATTTCCCTGACTACAACATCTTCCGGCACAACATAGCCTTGTGACAGTTCATCATCGATCACGACAGGATCGGACGGGTTGGCAATCACATAGTCCCGTGCACTTTGTGGAACTTCAACAACCACTGTGTCCTGCGCAAATGTGAGACCGGAAGTGGCAAACAACGCCGCTGCGGTCAGTACAAGAATCTTTTTCATTTCGTGGCCTCTCTGTTATCTTCATTGTCCCACTGGCTGCAAAACCTTGAAGAGACAGATTTGGTTCCAAATTTGCGGCACACGTCGTGCGACAGGCTGAAACATAAGCATGCCAAACAGATGTCGGCACAACGAAAAAATTAGCGGATTTCCTGGGATTTCAGGTTAAGTTTTGCTGGTTTAGCTCAGGAAAACTGCTATCGCTTTGCTTATGAACCCGAAGCTCGTTCCCCTCATAGATTCACTGCCCTCAACAGTGCCATTTGTTGGGCCGGAAGCGCTTGAGCGCAAACGCAACGGCCTGTTTCGCGCTCGTCTCGGGGCGAATGAAAATGGCTTTGGCCCTGCCCCATCCGTCATCGCTGCCATACAGAAACATGCCGCCGAGTCCTGGAAATATGCTGATCCGGAAAACTTCGACCTGAAGCAGGCATTGGCAAGTCATCTGCATGTTGCCCCCTCCAATATTGTCGTGGGCGAAGGCGTTGATACTTTGCTCGGGCTGGCTGTTCGTCAATATGTCAGCGAGGATACCCCCGTGGTAACGTCGCTGGGTGCCTATCCTACGTTCAATTTCCATGTGGCTGGATTTGGCGGGCGCTTGATAACTGTTCCCTATCGCGACGATAGAGAAGATTTGAGCGCGCTTCTCGATGCAGTAAAGCGCGAGAATGCGCCGCTCGTCTATTTTTCCAATCCCGACAATCCCATGGGGACCTGGTGGGACGCAGAAGACGTTGAACGTTTCATAGATGCACTCCCGCCAACGACAATGCTTATCCTCGACGAAGCCTATGGCGAGACTGCTCCTGCCAGTTCCAAACCCGCAATTGATATATCGCGGAGCAATGTTTTGCGGATGCGCACCTTTTCCAAGGCATATGGTCTTGCTGGCATGCGCTGTGGCTATGCTATCGGCGCGCAACAGCAAATCACTGCTTTTGACAAAATCCGCAATCATTTCGGCATGAACAAGCTGACTCAGATTGCAGCGCTTGCAGCGCTCAAAGATCAGGATTATCTGCGACAGGTCGTAGGCAAGATCATAGCAGCAAGAGACCGGATAAGCGCAATAGCCGAAGCGAACGGATTGCAGGCCATCCCGTCAGCCACCAATTTCGTTACCATTGATTGCGGAAAAGATGGGGCTTACGCACTTTCCGTATTGAACGGACTGATCGAACGGGATGTCTTCGTGCGCAAACCAATGGCACCGGGGCTTGACCGTTGCATCAGGGTCAGCGTCGGTCTTGATGCTGAACTCGATATATTCGAGCAGCAATTGCCACTGGCATTGCAGGCCGCAAGCTAGACAGGGAGAAGAGCGTGGAAATAAATCGGGGGTTTGTGGGTTTGGGCGGCCTGTTCGGCGCGGCGGGCATTGCAGCCTATGCAGCGGCGGCTCACAGCACCAGCGGCCATATGGCAACTATTGCGCCGATCCTTTTGATCCATGCACCGGCATTTCTGTCGCTCTCTTTGCTCGGAAAGCTCAGCCGCGCTTCTTATTTAGGTGGACTAATCCTGATTTTGGGGCTGCTTTTCTTCATCGGCGATCTGGTTTCCCGGGATTTGAACGGAGACAGGCTGTTTGCCTTTGCCGCCCCGCTTGGAGGCTCGCTGCTTATCCTTGGCTGGATCGTGGTGGCCGCAACAGTCTTCAAGGCGCTGGATTTCAAGTCACCGCGCTAACGCTCAAACACGCAACGCCAGCCCTATCCGCGAATACGTTACGATCTACGTCAAAAAATCGCAGCAATAATGGCTGGCCAGTTGTTGATAATCGCGATCGAGCCAACTGCTATAGCAAGCATACTGGCAAGTTTACCAGTGGTAGGGAGGCTTTCAACACGCCCGCGTAATTCTCCCCACTCCTGGGCAGATGGCAGACTATCGACTTTTGCTGAAAGCTCACCAAAGGCTATTGCCGAGGGCAGCGCATCAACTTTGGCTTTGAGATATGCCATGTCAATTCTGAAACTGGTAAAATCGCCTTTCAGACCACCAACATCATCTTTGAGCCCTGAAAAATCGTTTTTCAGACCAGTTACATCACTTTTCAGACCGGTTACATCACTTTTAAGGCTGGAAACATCGATTTTAAGGCTGGAAACATCGCTTTTCAGGCCGGAAACATCGCTTTTCAGTCCAGCCACATCGCTCTTTAAAACGATAACATCGCTCCTCAAATCTGAAACATCCCGGATGACGGTGTCGAGCTTGCGATCCGTCTTCTCAAATGATTTTTCCAGAAATGCGACACGTGTTTCCATGCCATGGAATGTGCCACCACCATCGCTGGACTTCAAGCGACCTAAACGTGCAGCAGATTGAGTCATGGCTTGGCGCTTTTCAATCTGTCATTGCACTGCTTGTAGTAGCCACCACCCTTTTCAATCCAGCTTGTTCCGCCGAGCGTATTGGCGGCTTTGTTTGCACGGTATTGCTCCAGGCATGTATGCATTCGCGCCTTTGCCGGCTTTTCACTGGCAAATTTGGCGGATATGGTGGGCGGGAAATTTATCTCGCCAGACACTGCTTCGGCTTTCTTTTCAGCTTTTGCTGGCTTTTCTTCCGCAACCTTCTTTGAATTTTTGTCCGTCGTTGCGGCGGCATCTTCATTCGAAGATTTCAAGCACTGGGCCTTGCGGAATTCGCTCCACGATACGCCCTCCGCCTCGCCAGCGCTTTGCGCCGCCTTATACTTGACGCTGCATTCTTTCATTGTGATCGCACTTGCAGACGAAGCGAGAACAAGGGAGGCAAGTGCCGTGGCCGAAATGGCTAGGACACCACGAGAAAGGCGCGCATTTATCATTAAAAATCAACTCTCTGGAAATGAGGTTTCGTTCGCAATGAGTCCAATCCTATATGCATCAATGCGCCTTCTCCAATTGGACGAAGGTCTAATATGACCCTTGAATTAATTGAACGTTCGTTTTATTAATTCACCATGGCACGCACGACCGGATCAGATGGAGAGAAAACCCGCAGCGCTATTGATGCCGCAGCCAAACGCCTGATAGCGCGCATTGGTTATGAGGCCATGTCAATGCGCCAGCTGGCGGAAGAAGTGGGCGTTCAACCTGCCGCCTTCTACCGTTATTATCCCAACAAGCAGGAATTGCTCTTTTCAGTGATGCGGGATCATATGGAGCGGCTGCTGGGCGCATGGCAGCAGGAAAACGGAAAGGCGCAAGGAGTGCGCGAGCGTTTTGCCGCCTTTATCCGCTTCCATATCCAGTACCACGTGGAGCGCCGCGACGATGTTCACATCGCCAATATGGAACTGCGCAGCCTTTCCGCCGATAATCTTGCAATAATTGTCAAGCTCCGCTCCACCTATGAAGGCAGTCTGCGTGATATTCTGGATGAAGGGATTGAGGCAGGCGCGTTTGACATTGCCGATATAGCGCTGACTACACGGGCGATCATTGCCATGACCACGGGTGTCAATGTCTGGTTTCGTGCCGATGACCGGCTGACGGCCAGCGAAGTTGCCGAAAATTATGTCGAATTGGGATTGCGCCTTGTTGGTGCCAAGAAGATCGAAACAATCGCAAAGGGAGGACGTGATGTACGAGTCGGGCCTAAAATTCGGAGTTTCTGAAGAGATCGAGGCATTGCGCGAAACGGTTTACCGGTTTGCGCAAGCCAAGGTTGCGCCTTTGGCTGAGGAAACCGACAAGAGCAACCAGTTTCCGATGCATCTTTGGCAGGAGATGGGTACGCTTGGCCTGCTTGGCATGACGGCTGATCCGGATTTTGGCGGCTCGGGTCTGGGCTATCTGGCCCATGCCATTGCCATGGAAGAAATTTCCCGCGTTTCGGCCTCGATCGGTCTGTCCTATGGCGCTCACTCCAATCTCTGCGTCAATCAAATCAATCGCTGGGGCACCGCTGAACAGAAAGAGAAATATCTGCCTAAGCTTTGTTCTGGCGAACATGTTGGCGCATTGGCCATGTCCGAACCCGGTGCTGGCTCGGATGTAGTTTCAATGAAGCTGCGTGCTGACAAGAAGAATGACCGCTATGTGCTGAACGGCAATAAAATGTGGATCACCAATGGTCCCGACGCCAATACACTCGTTGTTTATGCCAAGACTAATCCTTCTGCCGGCTCGCGCGGCATGACCGCCTTTCTGATTGAAAAAGGCTTCAAAGGATTTTCGACGGCACAAAAGCTCGACAAGCTTGGTATGCGCGGCTCCAACACCTGCGAACTGGTGTTTGAGGATTGCGAAGTGCCGTTTGAAAACGTGCTCGGCGAAGAGGGCAAGGGCGTGAAAATCCTGATGTCCGGCCTTGATTACGAGCGCGTTGTTCTGGCTGGTGGCCCAATCGGCATTATGGCTGCCTGTCTCGATGTGGTTGTTCCCTATGTGCATGAACGCAAGCAATTCGGCCAGCCAATTGGCGAATTCCAATTGATGCAGGGTAAGCTTGCCGACATGTACACGACAATGAACGCATCACGCGCCTATGTTTATGCGGTGGCTTCGGCTTGCGACCGCGGCGAAACCACACGCAAGGACGCTGCCGGGTGCATCCTCTATGCAGCCGAAAAAGCAACATGGTGTGCGCTTGAGGCTATCCAGGCTCTTGGCGGCAATGGATATATCAATGATTACCCGACCGGACGTCTGCTGCGCGATGCCAAACTCTACGAGATCGGCGCAGGCACCAGCGAAATCAGGCGCATGCTAATCGGGCGGGAAATGTTTGCCGAAAGTGCTTAATCAATTTCGGCAATCATCATTGATCAATCAAGTATTGATATGAGGACCGGCAGAAAGAGATGATCTTATCTCAGCCATATCAATTGAACCATTCCGGACACCGTCTGGAATATGCACCGTTCAGCGTTTATTTTGCTGGGCGGAAGACTATATTTTTTCGCTTTTTATTACCTATTTTCAGATCGGAATTTTTCATGAAAATCTTACTTAACCGAAGAAAGTTACTGGCATTTGTTCCAGCATTCGCCTTCCTCTCATCATCAGGCGCGACTTTTGCCAAATCGCGAAAATTCTCTAGCATGGAAGAACTCCGCCTCTATGTGATCGAGATATTGAAGAAAATGCCGGGCATGACCGATATCACTGCCGATAAAACAATGGCTGCGCTTATTACCGGCAAATATAAGGACAAGGAATTCGGCTTTGATCTTGCCAATCTTTATGGGCGGATACAGGCGCAGGGTGACCCGGATGTGTTGGAAGCCATAAGACAGCGCGTGCAGATCTTAGATTCCGGCAAATCGACGCCGAATGATATCAACGACCTTGTGATTGTTCTTCGCTCACAGGAATATGTAGAAGAAACTGCAAAGCTCGGCGTTAAGATAAAGCAGGAGCAAATCGCCGGTAAGCTTCATGCCGTCTATATGGTCGATCTTCCCGAAGCGATGTCTCCTCTTTCCGTTCAGGATTTACCCGATTATTCCTTGGAGGAATTGCGCGATATTTCGCTTGAGAATGTAACGCAAAAACTATCAGCAATTCAGAAAGACAATGTTGCAGGTGTGGTAGACCGCTTTCAGGTGGACAATAATACTTTTCTTTCCACCTCGCTTGTACTGCTCGATAGTTTTTGGGATTCTCTCGACAATAAATATCCCGAGGGCGCGATCTTTGTTGTACCGCGCATGGACGAATTATTTGTCATTGACGCAGCAATTCCGGGCGCCGCCAACATAGCCCGTGACGTTATCAGGATTACCTTCAAGGAAGGTTTCAGCCTGCTGTCTGACGAAGTCTACATACGTCGCAATAACAGAATTCAGATTTTTAGGCCGTTGAAATAGCACCCTAAAGGAAACGCATGAGCATTCTGACCTCGCAAATCTCTACCGACACCGAAACCTTCAAGGCCAATGCACAGCGGATGCAGATACTGGTCAATGATATTCGCGCCAAAGCGGAAGTGGTCAGCAAAGGCGGCACCGATGAGGCGCGCGCGCGGCATAGCTCGCGCGGCAAGCTTTTGCCGCGTGAACGACTTGCGCAGCTTCTGGACAGCGGCTCACCATTTCTGGAGATCGGTCAGTTTGCAGCGTGGGATATGTATGGCGACAACATCTCCTCGGCTGGCATGATTGCCGGGATCGGGCGTGTCTCCGGCAAGGAAGTCATGATCGTCATTAATGATGCGACGGTCAAAGGCGGCACCTATTATCCTCTCACAGTAAAGAAGCATTTGCGGGCGCAGGAAATCGCCATGCAGAATAATCTGCCATGCCTCTATCTGGTCGATAGTGGCGGCGCCAATCTGCCTAATCAGGATGAGGTGTTTCCTGACCGCGAGCATTTCGGTCGCATCTTCTACAATCAGGCCAATATGTCGGCGGCAGGCATTCCGCAGATCGCTGTGGTGATGGGCTCGTGCACGGCGGGCGGCGCCTATGTGCCGGCCATGTCGGAAGAAACGATCATGGTGAAGGGACAGGCGACGATTTTTCTGGCCGGTCCTCCCCTCGTCAAAGCAGCCACAGGGGAAGAAGTTTCAGCAGAAGACCTAGGCGGAGCGGAAGTCCATACGCGCGACTCCGGCGTGGCCGATCACTATGCGATGGATGACGCGCATGCGCTTGCCATTGCCCGCCGCATTGTCGGAAACCTGAATCGAAAGAAAGAGATAGGGCTCGACCTTCGCAAAGTGATTCCGCCGCTTTATGATCCGCATGAGCTTTACGGCATTGTGCCGACAGATCTCCGCCAGCCTTACGATGCGCGTGAACTTATCGCGCGGCTTGTCGATGGCTCGGAGTTTGACGAGTTCAAGCAAAATTACGGGACATCGCTGATTACCGGCTTTGCCCATCTTTACGGCATGCCGGTCGGGATCATCGCCAATAATGGCGTTTTGTTTTCGGAGAGCGCACTCAAGGGTACGCATTTCATCGAGCTTTGCACCCAGCGCGGCATCCCGTTGGTTTTCCTGCAAAACATTACCGGTTTCATGGTCGGGCGCTCTTATGAGGCACGCGGTATCGCCAAGGATGGCGCAAAGCTTGTGACCGCCGTTGCAACAGCCCGGGTGCCGAAAGTGACGATGATCGTTGGCGGCTCCTTTGGCGCTGGCAATTACGGCATGTGCGGACGCGCCTTCTCCCCGCGCTTCCTGTGGATGTGGCCGAACGCACGCATTTCCGTTATGGGCGGCGAACAGGCGGCAACGGTTCTGGCACTGGTCAAGCGCGAGGGAATTGAGCGCAAGGGGGCTGAATGGCCTGCCGCCGATGAAGCGGCTTTCCGTGCGCCTATCCTTGAAAAATATGAGCGCGAAGGCCACCCGCTCTATTCCTCGGCACGGCTGTGGGATGACGGCATCATCGATCCGGCAAAGAGCCGCGAAGTGCTGGCGCTATCCCTATCCGCCGCACTGAACGCACCAGTGGAAGAAACGCGCTTTGGCATGTTCCGGATGTGATGGGATGGCAACTCCAATGCTCATAATAAATCCCACATTAGCAATCCGGTCCAGCGTGGTTCGACAAGCTCACCATGAGGGAAAACTGAGGATTGCAAAGCCCCAGATACTCCAGCGTGCAGGCAAAGCGGCAACCTCCGTCATGGTGAGCTTGTCGAACCACGCACAAGGCGCATGCCGAACAAGCGAGATACAATGCCCATGACAAAGATGTTCTCAAGAATTCTCATTGCCAATCGTGGTGAAATCGCCTGCCGAGTCATTCGCACGGCGCAGCGCATGGGGATCGGCACCGTTGCCGTTTATTCCGATGCGGATGCGCACTCTTTGCATGTCGCCATGGCGGACCAGGCGGTCAATATCGGACCCGCTCCTGTCACCGACAGCTATCTGCGGGCGGACCACATTATTGAAGCGGCGCTTGCCACGGGAGCCGAGGCCATCCATCCCGGTTATGGGTTTCTTTCGGAAAATCCCGGATTTGTCGATGCAGTGGTGAAAGCAGGACTGGTTTTCATCGGCCCAAGCGCCGATTCCATTCGTGCCATGGGGTTAAAGGATGCCGCCAAGCGCCTGATGGAAAAGGCCGGGGTGCCCGTTGTTCCAGGCTATCACGGCGAAGCGCAGGAACTGGTGGTTCTGGCCTCCAAAGCGCGGGAAATCGGCTATCCAGTGCTGATCAAGGCCCGCGCTGGCGGCGGCGGCAAAGGCATGCGCAAGGTCGACAATCCCGACGATTTTGCCGAGGCGCTGGGTAGTGCGCGGCGTGAGGCAAAAAGCGCTTTCGGCGATGACCGTGTGCTGGTTGAAAAATATGTTGCCAAGCCGCGCCATATTGAAGTTCAGGTTTTCGGCGATAATCACGGCAATGCCGTGCATCTTTATGAGCGTGATTGCTCGCTACAGCGCCGCCACCAAAAGGTGATTGAAGAGGCCCCTGCTCCGGGCATTACCGCCGAAATGCGCGCGGCAATGACCAGCGCTGCGGTGAAGGCTGCTTTGGCGATCAATTATTCCGGCGCGGGCACCATCGAATTCATCGTCGATGCCAGTGAAGGTCTAAAAGCCGACCGTTTCTGGTTCATGGAAATGAACACTCGCCTTCAGGTTGAGCATCCCGTTACGGAAATGATCACCGGACTTGATCTGGTCGAATGGCAATTGCGGGTGGCTGCCGGCGAAAAACTTCCGCTCACGCAAAAGCAAATCGCACTGAATGGTCATGCCGTTGAGGCGCGGCTTTATGCGGAAGACCCTGCCCGCAGCTTTCTTCCGGCAATCGGCACGCTGCACCATCTGGCATTCCCCGACAACGTGACCAATGGTGATATTCGCATCGAGACTGGCGTGCGCGCAGGCGATACGATCTCGCCGTTTTATGACCCGATGATTGCAAAGGTTGTTGTCCACGCAGCCGACCGGACAGCAGCATTGGCAGCCATGGAAAGCGCGCTGGTGCAAACCGAGATTGCAGGCACAACCACCAACCTCGCCTTTCTCGCAGCCCTGATCCGTCATGAAGGTTTCGGCAGCGGTGATGTGGACACCGGCCTTATTGATCGCGATCTTGCCAGCCTCGTGGCGCCATCAGCCACAGCTGCCGGTGCAAAAGAACTGGCAATCATTGCGGCAAGCGGATTACTGGAACAGCCAGCCTCGGATGACCCATGGGCGACCCTGCGCGGCTACAGCCATCTCAGTTCCCCCGCCTATCCCGTAACACTCATTGAGGAAGAAAAGCCCGTGCGTTATGGCGTGGCTATACTCAACAATGAGCGCTTCATGCTTTCCGGGCCAGCAGGAAAAATTGAAGTGAAGGTTCGGCGTGATGCAAGCGGCTGGCATGTGACCGGAAAAGGCATCAATCTGCGCGCCAAGACAGCGGCTATACCCAATGGCATCGCCGTGCTTTCCAAAGGGGCGGTTTCAAGCTTTGCCGTCACGGACCCGTTCCTCCTTGCGGAAGCAGCGGGCAATGCCGCAGACCGTCTCAGTGCCCCCATGCCTGGTCTGGTAAAGTCAGTGCGCGTTTCAGCAGGCGATATGGTCAAAAAGGGTCAAATATTGCTGGTGCTCGAAGCGATGAAGATGGAACACACTATCACCGCGCCGCATGACGGCAAAATTGCCGAAATCGTAACGGAAAGCTCGCAAGTCAAAGAAAAATCATCGCTGGTGCGATTTGAGACGAATGAATAGCCGCCTCGTGGAGGCAGCGCCGGAGTCGAACCTATCCGGACTGTTTTGGCAGGTTGGCAATAGCAGTTTCTACAGCCGCAATGTTGAGCTCAAGTGTGGCAATCTTCTGCAAAGTATTGTTGTCAGGAAAAGATTTTGATTTGGCACACATCGTTATGAGTTGTGTTTGAGCGTCAATTAAACTTGATAACAACCTCTCCAAATCGTCCAGCATATGTTTTCCGTCTTCATTATCAATCGCGCACACGCGCAGGTTGTAGCACTTCACCGCATCTTCAATACGCGAAAAGCTTGAAAATTGTCAAAGCACTATGTCGGAAATATACCATTTATTTTACCAGTCGAACAAAATATTCGACCGAACCAAGCGCCCGCTAATTAATTTTGATTATTTTCCACAAAAATCGCCAATAAACGGAATTTGATTAAAGTTTTATACTTTTATTGCTTTGTGAAACGAAGTCAGTGAGTGGTCATCCATTCGCGCGCTTCACGAAGAGCAACGGCGATATCAGCCTTTGGCATTTTTGCCCCGATCTCAGCGCGCAGCTTGGCGGCACGATCACAACCTTTGATTGCAGCGATATTGAACCATTTATGGGCAGCCACAAGATCGACGGAACAGTCGCGACCGGTCGCATACATGATGCCCATTTCAAAAAGAATATCTGTCTGAGCCGCACCAGCAATGTGGCCATTTTCCAGATTTTGAAGATCAAAGCGTGCCATTTTACCAAACCCCTGTTGAACCTATTTCGTATGCGTCAAACGAAAGCCCTGTCAGACTTCTGAGAACCGCCTGTTTGTTTTTGGCGTGCTCTTTTGATGCTTCCGATAATGAAGGAGAGGCTTGAAATTGCTGTTAAAGGGCATGATTAACCGGGATCAAACAAAACAAAAACAATTGGTAAACTTCGGAATTCGTTAAATATAATGCTCCAGGCAATACGGGCGTTTGTCAAAAATTCGCCTAAAATGCGCCAGAGCGATTTCAAGCCTTTGCTAACCACATATCCGATTGGAATATTGAGTTCCGATTTTCGGGGCCCGCCGAAGCCCAAGTCAAACCTTCTTATAAAAGCCATTGCCCCGGAGAAAATTGCCGTTTGGACATACTTCCCTTCCTTCGCATTTTAAATTACCTTTACGTGCGCGTAAGCACTATTGCGAACAGGCGGAGAGCTGGTTCGCTTCACCGGGAGGATATTATGAAGCTCAAAATTTTACTGGCCTGCGCCAGCTTTGCCCTTATGACTGGATCAGCAATGGCTGACGAGCCTATCGTTGGTTCCTGGAAGCGCCCTAACGGCACAATTATCCAGTATTCATCCTGCGGCGGGGACAAATATTGCGGTACAGTGATGACCGGCGAATATAAGGGCAAGTCCATCGGCTCCATGGCAGGCAAGGATGGCTCTTATAAAGGCACCGTCAACAAGCTTGATGAGGGCAAGACTTATAATGGCAAGGCCAGCGCCAAAGGCGACACGCTTTCGCTGTCCGGATGCGTGATGGGTGGTCTCATCTGCAAAAGCGAGAGCTTGACGCGTCAGTAATCTGTGGGCCGGGATTGAAAAGGGGCAGGCAAGGTAAAGAACCTGCCTGCCCATTCTTTTAAACCCAGTTCATTGAGAGCAAGGTCCCCGCATTATTCCTTTATGGGTGCGTAAGCTCCATCATGCCAAATATTAATATCGTATTTGGCATCCTTGATATCGCCCTTTTCATCAAAAACGACAGGGCCAATGACGGTATTCACGGGCGTGCCGTCCTTGAGAATTTCCGCGACCTTTGCCGGATCATCACCGCCTGCACGCTCAATTCCTTGTGCGAAAGTTTCAATAACGGCGTAGGAAAACAGCGTAAAGCCATCAGGTACAAAACCGCCAGCCTTGATCTTTTCCACTGCTGCTTTGGCTTCAGGCCGAACTTGCGGATTGGCTGGGAAGGTGAAGATAACCCCCTCAGCTGCAGGACCGGAAACGGCCCAGAAGTCTGGAGATGCGATGGAGTCGCCCATCATCAGCTGAAATTTGAAGTTCTGGTCTGCCGCTTGCCGCAGGATGAGCCCTGCTTCCTGATGATAGCCACCGAAATAAACGAAATCGGCCTTCAAATCCTTCAGCTTGGTAATAAGCGCAGAATAATCCTTTTCACCGGCATTGATGCCGTCATAAAGAATTTCCTTCAGCCCCGCTTCATTCATCTTGCCCTTGACGGCATCTGCAAGTCCCTTGCCATAGGCGCCCTTGTCGTGAAGAACCACGACGTTTTTGCCCTTGTACTTCTCGGCAATCCAAGGTCCGACAAATTCGCCCTGCGCATCATCGCGCGTGTAGAGGCGCATGATCGTCGGCCAGCCATTCTTTGCAGCGGCGTCGGTCAATTCCGGATTTGACGAAGCGGGCGTCATCATCAATACGCCAGCTTCAGCATAGACCGAAGAAGCCGGAATGCTCGAACCCGAGCAAGCATGACCATCGACGAACTTGATACCGGCAGCGACAATGCGGTTGGCGATGGAAACGGCCTGCTTTGGATCGCAAACGTCATCCTCCATGACGAGCTTGATCTTGCGGCCCATAATGCCGCCCTTTTCATTGATCGCGTTGGCAGCGGCCTGAGCACCCTGTTTGAACTGATCGCCAATATTGGCAAGTTGGCCGGTCATCGGGCCGGCCACCGCAATCTCGATATCTTCGGCCATAGCCGATGAGGCGCCGAAAGCAGCGGTAATCAGACCCGCATAGAGAATTTTCTTGAAAGGCATGGTTCCCCCTTTTTCTAAAGAAAAGCGGTTGGAGCCTACATGCAATTAGAATGTGCGCCAGCAAAATTTACAGATCATGGTTGAAATGAACCGATGCAGGGCTGGCTGCCGTTCCGATATCGATTCGATCAGCGTCTATAAAGCAACCGCTTTACAAGCATTTGCGCATCAAACGCTTTCATCCAGCATCTGAAATGCCAATTCATTAAAGTGGCAGTCTTAGACTAAGGTATAATTGCGCGCGAAATCCAAGTGAAGTATAGATTGGCTACATTTTAAATGTTGCTGTTTTAGTATCAATTATAAAGATTATTTTATTCTGCGATCGATATCTACGAGGCCATAATTTTTACGCGCATCCTCCCAGCGCGTAATTGTTAAAAGTTTCAGGGTGGCTGTGCAGCGATATTTCAAACATCGTTAGCGCTGATGGCTTCATCCGGATGTATTTTATTCGGTTGATCGAAGCAGAACCAAGGGTCTGAGCCAGTATTGCTGGTTACGGGCAAAAATTATAGGAATGCAAAGCAGTCATGGATACCCTCCATGACTGCTTTTTATTGCCTGGCATTATTGGCCGCGGACTTATTGGCTGCCCGGCCGTATTGGCTCGGCTACTGCTGCCAGCTCAGCGCAGTCTTACAAGTTGATCTCGGACTTACCTGCCAACCAGATTATGGCTAATGCTACCAGTCTGGCACAGCTATCAGCTTTGCCGCAGACTTATCGGCCCGGCTATAGCCTTATCAGCTCGGCTACGGCCACCCGCTTGGCGTATCCCACCCGTCTGACTGCGGGCTCGTTGCATCGGCTTTACGGTCGGCGCAGAATTAATAGGCTCTCTGCCCAAAAGAGCCTATTTTGTGCCTCCTTGGCCACGGCAAGCTACTGCTACTTTTTGCTATCGTCAGCGATTAGCGGGCTGTTTGACCGAACAGAATCTTTTGAGCTTCCTTATCGTCCGCGAGATTACGGCGCTCTTCCTTACCAACGGCTACGCCACGCTCGACCGCCGGACGCGCGCGGATCGCTTCAAACCAGCGCTTCAGATTAGGGAAATCATTGAGATCCTGGCCCTGGTTGGCGTGAGAAATCGTCCAGCCATAGGAGGCGATATCAGCAATGGAGTATTCGTCTGCAAGAAAATCCCTGCCTTCAAGGCGGCGATTCATCACTCCATAAAGTCGATTGACCTCGTTCGTGTAGCGATTAATGCCATACTCGATCTTTTCGGGCGCATAATTACGGAAATGATGTGCCTGACCTGCCATGGGCCCGAGTCCGCCGACCTGCCAGAATAACCACTCTTCAACAGCGACCCGCTTACGTTCGTCCTGCGGATAGAGCTTGCCAAACTTCCGGCCAAGATATTGCAGGATCGCTCCAGATTCAAAAATGGAGATCGGCTGACCGTCAGGCCCTTCCGGATCAATAATAGCGGGCATGCGATTATTGGGAGCGATTTTCAGAAATGACGGCTCGAACTGGTCGCCCTTGCCGATATTTACCAGCTTCACGTCGTAAGGAACACCGAGCTCTTCAAGCATGACGGAAATTTTCCATCCATTGGGTGTGGGCCAGTAGTAAAGCTCGATCGGCTTGGTTTGGCTTGTCATATCCGTCTCCATGAGTGGGTCGATTGGATTTTAAACATAGGCAGCCATTGTCCTTTCACAAGGGGCTCGCACAGCGCTTGTTGAACAGTTGATGAACAACAAGATCAGCACCAGTTCAGCTAATCCGGAGCAAAGTCGTTCTCAGACATTACTGACCAAGCCGCTTTCGGGGAAACGACCATGTTAAATACAACTGCCAATTACTCGCTGCTGTTTTTAAGGGCATTGATATTTTCAGCCATTCTTGTCGGTCCTGTCATTGCTTTTGCCGCAAGCTATGAAAGCCGGTCGCCCTCAAATGGTGGGATAGGTTTGGTTTTGCTGGTCAGCCTGCAAAGAGTTTAAGCTGACCGCTTTTCAAATGTCGCACTGAATCACTATATTGGGTGATGGACAAACGAATCGGAACCAGGAAAACAGCCTCCATCAGCATGCCAGCCCATGTTGAGGCAGAGGAATTTACAGATGCCAAGGCCGCCGTTCAGGCACTCAGCGCGCTTTACGAACGCAATACCCAATTTTTGCGGGATGCTTTCGACAGTGTAGCAAGAGGTGAAGCGGGAGATGCAACGCATTTTCGTGCTTTTTATCCTGAGGTGAGCCTCTCAACATCAAGCTATGCGCAGATCGACTCGCGGCTTGCCTTTGGCCATGTGTCGGCACCTGGGCAATATTCAGCGACGATAACCCGGCCGGATCTTTTCGATAATTATCTCGAAGAACAGATCCGCCTGCTTATCCGCAACCATGGCCGTCCCGTTACCGTGCAGGAATCAACAACACCGATTCCTATTCACTTCGCATTTCTGGAAGGCACACATGTCGACTCCTCGGTCGCCGACGCTTTTCTATTGCCGTTGCGTGATCTGTTCGATGTGCCGGATTTGGCTGCGACCGACGACCGGATCGTCAACGGCGAATACGAAACCGATGATCTCGATAGTATCATGCCGCTTTCGCCATTTACCGCGCAGCGCGTAGACTATTCATTACATCGCTTGTCGCACTATACGGCCACGCGCCCGATGCATTTCCAGAACTATGTCCTGTTCACCAATTACCAGTTTTACATTGATGAGTTCTGCGCCTTGTCGCGGGGGCTTATGGCGGCTGGCGGCGGCGGATATGAACGTTTTATCGAGCCGGGCAACCTCATCACAGAAGCGGGCGATGAGGCCCCCACATCCGGCGTACCAATCGGCAGGCTACCGCAAATGCCGGCTTATCATCTGGCGCGCGAGGATGGTTCCGGCATTACCATGGTCAATATTGGCGTAGGTCCCTCCAACGCCAAGACTATAACCGACCATATTGCTGTGTTGCGGCCGCATGCCTGGCTTATGCTTGGCCATTGCGCCGGTCTGCGCAATACGCAGGCTTTGGGCGATTATGTGCTTGCCCACGCCTATGTGCGCGAAGATCACGTTCTCGACGATGATCTGCCTGTATGGGTGCCGATCCCTGCTTTGGCTGAGGTGCAGGTTGCGCTGGAACAGGCAGTAGCGGAAGTTACCGGGCTTGAAGGCTATGATCTGAAGCGGATCATGCGCACCGGCACTGTTGCCACAATCGATAACAGAAACTGGGAACTGCGTGACCAGCGCGGCCCGGTAAAGCGGCTTTCGCAATCACGCGCGATAGCGCTCGATATGGAGTCCGCCACAATCGCTGCAAACGGTTTCCGCTTCCGCGTGCCTTATGGAACGCTCCTTTGTGTTTCGGACAAGCCATTGCATGGCGAGTTGAAGCTTCCGGGCATGGCGACTGAATTTTACAAGCGGCAGGTCGCTCAGCATTTGCAGATTGGTATTCGCGCACTGGAAAAACTTGCTGAAATGCCGCCAGAGAAGCTGCACTCGCGAAAATTGCGCAGCTTCTTCGAGATGGCTTTCCAATAGGGATTATTTACGCGGTCCGGTAAGAGCAAAATATGCGCCCTGCGGATCGCGGCCCTCGATGATCCAGGCATCACCCGGAACAGCCATGGGCTCGGTTGTTACCTGGCCGCCTTTCTCCTTGATGCGCGCGACCGCTGCGTCGATATTGTCGACGATGAAGTAGAACCGCCAGAGCTTTACATCGGCAGCGTCGGTGCTGGTCATCATGCCGCCATACATCTGGCCGTCGACATTGAATATCTGATAGGTGCCTATTGGCCCCATATCCATGGCTTCACCCTTGGTCCAGCCAAACAGCGTGGAGTAGAATGTGAAAGCCTTGTCAGCATCGCCCGACACAAGTTCATGCCAGCCAATGGTGCCAGTTGTAAAAGGCGCAGGATAATTATCCGGGGCCTGCTTGGATGGCTTGAATAGCTGGAAGGGAGTGCCCAGCGGGTCGGCGACAACCGCGAATGTCCCCACGCCAGGAATCTCCATAATATCGGTGTGAACTTTGCCGCCGGTCTCCTTCACACGCTCCACATAGCCAGCCACGTCATCAACCATGATGTAACCTGACCACATGGGCGGAACGCCCTCCACCTTCGCATCCTTTGCCGACATCAGTCCCGCTACGGGAGCCTTGTCGACGGTCAGCAATGTATATTTCACAGGAGAGTTAGCAGAATCCTCCGCCCCCCACCCTACGACATGGGTATAAAAAGCTTCGGCAGCCTGCGTATCGCTCGTCAGCAATTCGTACCAGATAAAGTTTCCGCTCATGATAATTCCTCCCACCACGATCTGTATCTGAATGTTGACAAATATGTTGATATCAACATAAATAAATCATGTCAAAGACGATCTCTGTTACTTTCGAAACCACTATTCACGTTCGCGATCACTGCATGTGCCTGACCGTTCAGCGGGCCGCTCGCTCTTTGGCGCGAATGTTCGATGAAGCGCTTCGCCCCCACGAACTGACCAACGGCCAATTTTCCTTGCTGATGTCATTGAACCGGCCAGAGCCGCCAAATCTCAGTTCTGTTGCTTCTTTGCTTGCCATGGACCGCACGACACTTACTGCCGCGCTAAAGCCAATGGAAAGACGTGGTCTGATCACGACCATGGTCGACCCAAGCGACAAGCGGAGCCGCCTCCTGACTTTGACGGATAAGGGATTGCATCTGCTCGCTGCCGTGATGCCCATATGGGTGAGTACGCATGGCGAACTTGAACAGGTCTTGACGCCTGGCGAACAAGGGCGATTGCTCAACGATCTGAGGAAGTTGCTTTAGAGAAGAATGCGGGACTAGCTCTGCTCCAGCACATTTATGATCGCGCCGGATGGATCGCGAACATAGAAGCGGCGAACACCCCATGGTTCGTCAGTTATCTGGTAAACGATCTCATGACCGGCAGCTTTGACGAGATCGTAGATCTTGTCCACATTGTCGACTTCTATTGATATCCGGGGGACGATCGTGCCGGAGCCGCCTTGGCTCGCCACGCTCAATTGAGGCTTTGTTCCTTCCGGCGAGGCAAAAGTCAAAATCCAACCATGATCCATGACAACTTGCAGATCGAACAAAGCTTCGTAGAACGAGCGCAAGGCCTGCGGGTCTTCCGCAGGCAGGTTTGCAACAATACGTTTTACAGCCATGGCAATTCTCCATCATCGCAAGACCTAATGGATAGGTTTGCTGAGCGAAAGTCCAACCACAAGTTGCTTGGAAATAGTTCCAATGATGCTATATTTGGAAGCGGAGTGAGGGGCGGATTTCCGCCCACCCCTCTATATCTTACTATTTGAAATGGACCCGGATGCTGAGCCACCAGCTAGTCCGGGTCTTTTTCACAGTAAGAGTAACGCTAAACGGCATGTACCGCATAGTTTACCTCCAGTTTTAACGGCAAGGCTGATGCCCAGTCGGGAAGCCCATCTTCCCGATGGGCCGGTTCGCTCGGCCCACACTGTTTCTGCCCTCAAAACTACCCGATATTTGGCTGGAAACCCGATGGAGAACAACGAACGCACAGTTGTATAATTTGTGCCGTCAGCAGTGCTCAGGTTGTTACTATCCAACGAAAATCGCATCTTGATTGCGTCGCAATTGCCGGGTTAATGCGGAATGATGATGACGAAGAACAAGCAATCCTGGATCAAGCTCGCAGCCGTATTGATACCGGTTCTGTTTTCCATACCTCTGGTGCTTGGTTTTTTCGGTGCTGCACATCCAGCGCTCGATTCTTTTTCGCATTTTCGTATGCATCTTGCCGTGCTCATGGCTCTGTCTGCATTGCCAGCGCTGTTTCTTCGTCTTTGGCGCGAAGGAATAATGGCAATCGTATTAAGCATGACTGCCCTGGCTACGGTACTGACACCGCCGACCGCCCCCGGCGCAGAGGCTACGCCCACGCCCCTGGCGCAGTACAAGCTGCTGCAACTGAATCTGCGCTATGACAATGAGCAGCAGGCGGAGGTTTTCCGGTTGATCGGTAGCGAGTCGCCCGATGTCATTGCCTTGCAGGAGGTTTCCGACAATTGGCGCCCCCGACTTAAAGCCATAGAAGCGCGTTATCCTTATACGTTTTACTGCTCTAATCGCAGCCCAATAGGAGGCGCAGCGATCCTTTCGCGGCGTCCCTTCGCATTGGGCTCAACTCCGATCTGTATTGATAGTCTCGTTGCTGTTGCGAGGATCGACTTTGGCGGACGCAGCGCCATAATTGCATCGTTGCATCTGGATTGGCCATGGCCTTTCGCGCAGGACTGGAATGTCGAGGAAATCCGGCCCTATTTCGAAAAACTCGAAGGACCGTTGATTATTTCAGGTGATTTTAATGCTGTACCGTGGAGCCAAACGCTAAAAAACATCACACAATATAGCAAGACACGCATTGCAGAGGGCTTGCGCCCAAGCTGGCTGGTAAACGGAACCCTGGCGCGCGCGGCCAAATGGATTGGCCTGCCGCTGGACCACATACTGGTGTCAGACAGGGTTGTCTCGACACAGGTCGAAACTCTTGAACCTGTAGGCTCGGACCACCTGCCGCTTCTGCTGCGCTTTTCAATTGCCGGTGTCGATGACGGCAACGAGCCAGAGCAGCAGACAGTGATGCTTGAAAAGTCTGAGTAGCGGCTTTCAGCATCACCGTAGCTCGTCGTTGCAGTTTTACATATTGGTGTAGACAGGACCCTCGCCACCCTGCGGCGGTACCCAATTGATATTCTGGTTCGGGTCCTTGATATCGCAAGTCTTGCAGTGAACGCAGTTCTGCGCATTGATCACGAATTTCGGGCCGGTTGGTTCCTCAACCCACTCATAAACACCAGCCGGACAATAGCGTGTTGATGGTCCGGCAAAAATATCGTGCTCGGAAGTCTTTTGAAGCGCCATGTTCTTGACGATCAGATGGGCTGGTTCGTTTTCTTCATGATTTGTATTGGAGAGGAATACTGAGGAAAGACGATCAAAAGTCAGGACGCCATCTGGCTTCGGATAGGCAATCGGCTTGTAATTTGCCGCTGGCTCCAGCGATGCCGCATCATTCTTGCCATGTTTCCAGGTACCAAAAGGCGACCAGCCGCCAAAAATTGTATTGAGCCACATATCGAGACCACCGAGGGCGACGCCGCCAATGGTGCCAAGCTTTGACCACATCGGCTTGACGTTGCGGACACGCTTGAGGTCCTTGCCGATTTCGCTGGTGCGCCATGCATTTTCGTAAGTAATCAGTTCATCATTGGCCCGGCCTGTCGCCAACGCTTCTGCAACATGTTCTGCGGCAAGCATGCCTGATAGCATTGCATTATGCGAACCCTTGATACGCGGAACATTGACGAACCCGGCGGAGCAACCAAGCAGCGCACCGCCCGGGAAAGATAGCTTCGGTACAGATTGCCAGCCGCCTTCGGTAATCGCACGCGCACCATAGCCAAGACGTTTTCCACCTTCGAAAATACCACGAATGGCGGGGTGGGTTTTGAAACGCTGAAATTCTTCGAATGGCGACAGATAGGGGTTCTTGTAATTGAGATGCATGACAAACCCGACCGCGACCGTGTTGTCCTCCAAATGATAGAGGAACGATCCGCCACCTGTTTTCATGTCAAGCGGCCAGCCGAATGAATGTTGTACAAGTCCAAGTTTGTGCTTTGCAGGATCAATCTGCCAGAGTTCCTTCAAGCCGATACCGTATTTAGCTGGCTCCTTGCCCTCATCGAGCTTGAACTGGTTGATAAGCTGTTTGGCAAGAGAGCCCCGCGCGCCTTCAGCAATAAGCGTGTACTTGCCCAGCAGTTCCATGCCGCGCGTATAGGCTGGGCCGTGCGAACCGTCTTTTTCAATACCCATATCGCCCGTCGCAACGCCAATGACAGCACCGCTATCATTGTAGAGCACTTCGGTTGCGGCAAAGCCCGGGTAAATTTCGACGCCGAGCTCCTCGGCCTTTGTGCCAAGCCAACGGCACACATTGCCTAGTGAAACAATGAAATTGCCATGATTGTTCATCAGCGGCGGCATGGCGAAATTCGGTAAACGCACAGAGCCCGCTGGTCCGAGCACAAGAAAATGATCCGCGGTCACAGGCGTCTTGAAGGGATGCCCCTCCTCTTCGCGCCAACCCGGCAAGAGCTTATCGACACCGATCGGATCAACGACAGCACCGGAAAGGATGTGTGCGCCCACCTCGCCGCCCTTTTCAAGGACGACAACTGAAAGCTCGGGGTTGATTTGCTTGAGCCTGATGGCAGCAGAAAGGCCGGAAGGCCCGCCGCCGACGATCACGACATCAAACTCCATGCTCTCGCGCTCTGGAAGTTCAATTGTCTCGCTCATGCATTCCTCCTGCAGTAAATTCCCTTATGCGCCGGTGGCGCGTCGTTTTTTTGATTTGTAGCGCAACAATAACTGTTTGCCACAATGAGTCGCGCCTATCAGATGCGGCCAATTGCCCTCATTCCACGACTAGCCGGCATATTTTTATACTTACTTTAACGTAAACGTCAATATATCTGCAGAAGAGGTCGCTCGCTAGTTCCTTACAGCTGTTGCGCCCCCGCTCTTTTCCGTCATAATCCTGCAATCAAATTGCCGACCACGTTGAACGCAACCGCTTGGGAGGGCCGGATGAGGTGGATGACTCTGCGCTGGCCTTTAAGCCTGATAACCGGGTGCGTTCTGTTTTTCGCGAGCATCGCAGCCCAAGCTGAATCTGGAAGATTGTGGAGTGCAGGCCGCTATACTTTTTCCGATGAAATGGGAGGCTTTACGATTATCGGCGTAAGCGGAAAAGGCACAAGGCAAGACCCGATTATCCTGACCGAAGAGTTCCATTCGACAACGCCCACAGTCCTGATCATTCGAACCGAACAGACCAATCTTAAAGATCCTGCCGAAGATATCGGCATCCTGTTTCACATGCGTGTCGAAGTAACCAATGGCAGTGGTCACCCTTGGGTAGAATTTGGCTTCGAGTTGCAGGAGCAATTGAATGTGCCAAGCGACTATGGCGATGGGCTGTCCTTCTATCAGCCGGGCGACAAGAAGGACGCTATCGACTCATATGGCTACGCAAGTTTCAGCGATGATTTCGAGCCCTATGACCGGATGATATTCCGCGATGGAAAGATTGATCCCGGCGAGAATGCCAGCTTTGGCTTTCCGATAGCCGACTTTACGCCCAAACGTACATTTTATCTTGTGCAGGACCCACGCATTCCCTCCTCTTAAACGTCTTGAGCTTGCAATGCACACTGCAATTTGCGACTTCAAGGATGAGAAGGATTATCCATTGTCGACGTTAAGCGAAATCTTGCACTATTATGCCGAGGCGGGAGTCGATACTCCGCTGGTCGACACGCCTGTCGACAGGTTTTCGCAGGTTGATACCAAGCGGGCACAGACTCAGCAGGCTCCTGTTGCCACTCGCTCAAATGCGCCCTCACCCGCCGGCTTAAAACCGCCCATCGATGCAAGCGCCTCCGCACCATCAACGCTCAGCAAGGCATCCGTGCCCGATGATGCCAAGATTGCCATGGCCCGGCAGATGGCGGCGAACGCGACGACATTGGAGGAACTGCGCGAACAGCTGGCAGCATTTGATGGTTGTAATCTTAAATTTACAGCAAAGAATCTGGTCTTTGCCGATGGCAATCCGCAAGCGGCGATCATGTTTGTCGGTGAAGCGCCGGGCCGCGAAGAAGATCTGGAGGGCATACCCTTCATTGGCCGCTCAGGCCAGTTGCTCGACCGCATGTTGGCTGCAATCGGTCTCGACAGGCAAAGCGTATATATCGCCAATACAATTCCATGGCGTCCGCCCGGAAACAGAACGCCAACGCCTTTGGAAACTGAAATTTGCCGCCCCTTTTTCGAGCGGCAAATCGAGCTGGCAAATCCGAAATTACTTGTGGCGCTCGGTGGTCCTGCGGCAAAGGCATTGACCAATGCTCCTGAGGGCATTTTACGCCTTCGTGGAAATTGGAAAACCCATTTGACAGGATCAGGAAATCAAATTCCCGTCATGCCAACGCTCCACCCGGCCTATCTGCTGCGCAATTCAGCGCAGAAAAAGTTTGCTTGGCGGGATTTCCTCAGCGTCAAATTACGGCTACGTGCCCTTACCGATTAAAACCTGCCGCAAAACCGGAGATGCAGTGTCGTAATTTCCGGCGCGCCAAGCTGTGCTGCGCGATAAGGTTCATTGTAATCAGGATAACATCATGTTTCGCCAGCTCTTGCCCATCACGGCATTATTGACCAGCACGTTCTTGATGCTGACAGCAGGAGGGCTGGCAGGCATTCTTCTGCCGCTGCGTGCCGGCATGGAGGGTTGGTCGCCCACGACAATCGGTTGGATGGGCACGGGCTATGCGCTTGCCTTCACCGGTGGGTGTATCGTTGTGCCGCGCCTTGTGCGGCGCGTCGGCCATGTCAGGGTTTTTGCGGTACTATTGACGTTGCTGGGCATGTCTATGCTGATGCATGGGCTGATCATGGACCCATGGGCCTGGACATTATTTCGGGCACTGGCTGGTTTTTCGCTGGCCGGAAGCTACATGGTCATCGAAAGCTGGCTCAATGAGCGCGTGACAAACGCCACACGCGGCATGGTTTTTTCCATCTATATGATCGTATCCATGCTGGGGTTGCTGGTGGGTCAATATATCCTGCCCTTCGGAAATCCCGCTACCCATGTGCTTTTTATGGTCGGTGCGCTGATCTACGCAGCCGCGCTTGTCCCCACGGGCCTATCCAATGCACAGTCCCCTCGTCCACTAACGCAAGTTTCGCTTGATCTGCCCGGTCTTTACCGAAAATCTCCGGCTGCCATGGTCGGCTCCTTGCTTGCTGGCATCATTGCCGGGGCTTGGAACTTTCTTTCGGCGGTCTATGGCCGGGATATCGGCCTTTCCACATTCGGCATAGCAACCATGATCGCAAGTTCGATGATCGGTGGCGCATTGTTCCAATATCCGATTGGCCGGATATCTGACTTCGTTGACCGGCGTTATGTCATGGTTGTGGCGGGAATTGGCGGCGTGCTGATCTCAATTACGATGATCCTTGTCCAACCCAACACCCCATGGGTGATCTACACGCTGATGTTTGCATTCGGGACCGTGCTGTTTCCGATCTATTCGCTCAACGTCGCCCATGCCAATGACTTTGCCGAGCCGAGCGAATTCGTAAAGATTTCGAGCGGACTGCTGATCGTTTATGGCATTGGCAGCATGATCGGCCCGCAAATTGCCGGCCGCCTTATGGATATGAACGGTCCATCCGGCTTCTTCGTCACCATGGCAATCACCTATGCTGCCTATGGCGGCTATGCGTTCTGGCGCAGTTTGCGCCGTGCTCCGCAAGCTCCTTCCGAGCGCCCGGACTTTGCCATAGGCGCCCATGACAGACCGCAAACGCCAGAAACATTCAACCTTCATCCACTTAGTGAAGGCGTTCCTGACGAATGACACTCAACCCTGTGGCGTCGATGCCTTTTTGGCCCGGGCGCGCGCAAGCCCAAGACGATGCTCGCGGTAGATGATGAAAATACCAGCGCCGATGACGATCGTTGCGCCGATGATCATTTCCCAAGTGGGAATATCGCCGAACAGAAGATATCCAATGGCAAGGCCGAGCAGCATTGATGTATATTCGAACGGCGCAATGGCCGACATATCCGCATGGCGATAGCTCTCGGTCAAAAGGATCTGCGCAACGCCACCGGCAATTCCCGCCATGATAAGATAAGTTGCCTGCAAGCCAGTAGGCCACACCCAGCCGAATGGAAAGCTAACCAAAGCAATCAGGCTCGAAGCGATTGAAAAATAGACAACAATGGTTGGCGTTCGCTCTGTCTGTACCAGCTTTCGCACCAGCAACATGGCGATAGCCGCGAGCCCCGCCCCACCCAAAGTTGCCAAGGCACCTATGGCTTGATCCCCGCCAAACTCGCTTTCCCCGGTAAAGAACGACATGCGCGGCCAAAGAATAATGAGTACGCCAATGAGACCGACACCAACCGCCGACCAGCGATAAAGGCGCACTGTTTCTTTCAAAAAGATCGCGCTGCACACGACTGTCAGAAGCGGCGTCGCGTAGCTGATGGCAATTGCTTCCGGCAGGGGCAATTTTGTCAGACCGTAAAAGCTCAAACTCATGGCACTCACGCCGACAAAGCCACGCCAAAAATGGCTGAAAGGCTCTTTGGTTTTGAATGCCACAGCAAGTTGCCCCTGCCAGGCGATGAACGCGATGACCGGAAAGATTGCAAAGAAGGAGCGAAAGAAGACAAGCTGCCCCGCGGGAATACCATCGGAGGCTTTAAGAAGGCTCGACATGCCCACGAAGACGCATACTGATGCGATCTTCAGGCTGATTCCGAGCATGACATTCATTGTGCGAACGGTGTTCGCATTGAGCGGTTCACCTTCTTTAGGGTGAACTATCGTGGACACAGTGGAATAATCCTTGGGAGCTGGAGCATTTGTAGCGAGGGTATGGAAATTTAACTGATATATCTTTAGGACGGTTTCCAAGGCGGCGCCAGACAAAAACCAATCACGTTGCGTTTTTGCGCCATATATCGGGTGAACATCCGCATTTGTTGTGCGCGATGCAAAACACGGTTAGGGTCCGCCGCAATGAAACGGTCTGTTTCTTCATTGAAGCCCCAGTGCCGTTCCATCTTTTTATTATACGCAACTCCGGACGGAAAACCGGTTCCCACTTTTCCTGGAATTGCTTTTGAAGGACAGTTATCTATGCGTACCGATACCGGCCAGGTTTTTCATCTGGAAGACTATAAGCCAACCGATTTTCTTATTCCTGAGACACATCTCGATTTTCGTCTGCACCCGGAGCGGACAATCGTTAAGTCCACGCTGAAAATCGAGCGCAGGGAAGGCGTCGCACTTGATACGCCGCTCATTTTGGATGGCGACGAGTTAAAGCTCGAATCCATTTGCATCGATGGCGTGGCGTTGGGCGATAATACCTATGTGGTTACACCCGACAGACTGGAAATTCGCGGACTACCTGAGGCCGAAACTTTTACGTTGGAAATTACAACCGAAATCAACCCAACTGCCAATCGGCAGCTTACCGGGCTTTATCGTTCAAGCAATGTCTACTGCACGCAATGCGAAGCAGAAGGCTTCCGTCGCATTACCTATTATCTGGACCGGCCTGATCTGCTTTCAGTCTACACTGTTCGCGTCGAAGCCGAGACAAGCGCAGCTCCACTGCTGCTGTCCAACGGCAATCCGGGTGAGAAAGGCACGCTTGACGACGGCCGCCATTTCGCCATCTGGCACGATCCGCATCCAAAGCCGGCCTATCTCTTCGCTCTCGTTGCGGGTGACCTTGGCGTTATAACCGACACATTCACCACAGCGTCCGGACGACCAGTCAATCTTGGCATTTATGTTGAGCATGGCAAGGAAAGCCGTGCGCTTTATGCCATGGATGCGCTGAAGCGTTCCATGGCATGGGACGAGGAAAAATTCGGGCGTGAATATGATCTCGACGTGTTCAACATTGTTGCCGTTTCGGATTTCAATATGGGCGCAATGGAGAACAAGGGACTTAACGTCTTCAACGATAAATATGTTCTTGCCGAGCCGGACACTGCGACCGACGTCGATTATGCCGGTATTGAAGCTGTCATCGCCCATGAATATTTCCACAATTGGACAGGAAACAGAATCACTTGCCGCGACTGGTTCCAGCTTTGCCTCAAGGAAGGGCTGACCGTCTATCGCGATCATGAATTCTCTGCGGATATGCGCTCGCGCGCCGTTAAACGTATTGCCGAAGTCAAAGGCCTGAAGGCCCATCAGTTTCCCGAAGATGCAGGTCCCCTCGCCCATCCGGTGCGCCCGCGCCAGTTCCGCGAGATCAATAATTTCTACACATCCACTGTCTATGAAAAAGGCTCGGAAGTCGTACGGATGATCCGTACAATCCTTGGTGCAGAGACTTTCCGTAAAGGCATGGATCTATATTTCGAACGCCATGACGGCGATGCGGCCACCATCGAAGACTTTATCAAGGTATTTGAAGATGCTTCGGGGGAAGATTTGAGCCAGTTCGCGCTCTGGTATGATCAAGCCGGAACACCGAATCTTGCAATCACCTATGATTACGATCAGGCAACCAAGACTTTCGAGATTGAGATAGAACAATCTTTAAAGCCAACACCCGGTCAGCCCTCCAAGAAACCAATGCACATTCCAATCCAATTTGGACTGTTGGGCACCAAGGGCCGCGAGATTCGGCCACGCGCAACAAAGGGCGGATTGGTCAAGGACGATGTTATTCATCTACGCAAGCGCAAAGAGCGCTTTACCTTTTCTGGGATTACAGAGCGTCCTGTTCCCTCGCTGCTGCGCGGTTTTTCTGCACCTGTGACGATGACCAGCGAGCTGACACGTTCTGATCTTGCCTTCCTGGCTCGCAATGACCGCGATGAGGTGACGCGTTGGCAGGCTCTGACGCAACTGCTCAATTCCAAGCTCACCAGCAATTCGAAACGCGTTCGAGGCGGTAAGCCAGCGACTATTGAAAGCTCATCGATCCGGCTTCTGGGGGAACTGGCCTTTAATAATGCCTTGGACGAAGCCTTCCGTGCCCTGTGTCTCAATGTTCCTTCCGAAAGCGATATTGCGCGCGAGCTTGGCGCCAATATTGACCCGGAAGCCATTTTGGGCAGTCGCGATGCACTTATTCTTGCCGTGGCTGAAGCCCATGGGGAGAAGTTTGAACAGCTTTATAACGAGCTGGAACATCACGGCGCGTTCAATCCGGATGCGGCAGGTGCGGGTCGCCGTTCCTTGCGCAATGTCCTGCTGGATTATTTAAGTGTTGCCGATGGTAACCCGAAGCGTGCATCCAAACAGTTTAAACAAGCAAACAATATGACTGAGCGCGCTGCGGCGCTCAACGTTCTCGTCCAGCGCTTTGGCACAAGCACTGCGACCAACGACGCTTTGCAAGCCTTTGAAGCGCGATATGGAAATGATGCGCTGGTGATGGATAAGTGGTTTGTTGTGCAGGCTATGCAACCGGGTGAAAGCGCGCTCGGCAAAGTCAATGAACTGATGAAGCACCAGCTCTTTTCGCTCGACAACCCTAACCGCACACGCTCGCTGATCGGCGCATTTTCGAGCGGTAACCAGACAGGGTTCAACCGTGCAGATGGCAAAGGCTACCAGTTTTTTGCAGAGACAATCCTGACAATCGACAAGAAAAATGCCCAGCTTGCAGCCCGGCTTTTGACTGCGATGCGTTCATGGCGGTCCTTCGAACCGGAACGCCGCGAACACGCTCGGGAAGCCCTCGCCAGCATCGCCTCTGTTGCCGGTCTTTCGACGGATGTGCGCGATATTGTCGAGCGCACGCTGGCCTAAACGGTTGCGAAAAACTTATCCACCGGCCCACCACCTTATTCCCTCCGGACAATCTCCGGAGGGAATTTGAGTCTTATCAAAGGCTTATAAGCTCTTCTTTTGATTGTGATTCCGGCTGCCACAAGTGTTGATAAATATTTAACAAAGGGACTAGACACGCGGAATCAGTTTTGATTCACTACGGGTGCTTCGAATGTGCGGCGTGTCGAAGCAAATCACTGAATATAAAGGCAAATGAGGGGGCCATTCGATGGCAAATGCGGACGCGTATCGCGCGCCGACGGGGAAGAATTATGCCGGAAGCAAGTCTGGGGTGCAGTCCTCGAACAAGCTTTCAGGGCACATAAAACTTCTCGCTGACCCTGCCTATGGTAAGCTCCTTGCAGCTGAGCCCTATCTGCGCCGCGCCATTCCACCACTCATCATTATTTTTCTTGTTGTACTTGCGATCGTCCGTTCCATGTCATTGCTGGCGTGGCGTGACGATGCGGAGCGCACGGCTCGCGCGACATTGTCAATTGCCGCCAGCCATGTCGCCAGTGTCATCGATAACCGGATGAACAAGGGCGAGACGCTCAGCACGGGCGACCTGCAGAATATACTGAGCGATATGCGTACCAACGACCTTATTCCGGATGGAATGTGGTTTGCCATCGCGACGCCGGAAGCCAATATCGTTGCCGCTTCGGACGGCGGCGACCACTGGCGTAACAGGAACCTTGAAACATTCATAACAGAAGGGCAGCCGCTCTTCCTCTTTGGGGCAAGAGCGGGCGTCATGCCGGTGAAGGTTGAAGGCACGCCCTCCCTCGCCGCCTTTTCCCGCTCCGGAAACAATGCCTATTCAGTTTTGGCTGCGCATCCTGTTGAAGCGATTTTCGCCGAATGGCGCAGCACTGTTTCCATGAATGTCACCATGTTTGCAGGCACGGCAACCATCATGCTGATCGTGCTCTACGCATATTTCAGCCAATCGGCACGGGCACAGGACGCCGACGCGCTTTATCAACACGCGCAAGCGCGGGTCGACACGGCGCTTGCACGCGGACGCAGCGGCTTGTGGGACTGGGATATGGCGCGAGGGCGCGTGTACTGGTCGCGCTCCATGTATGAGATGCTGGGCTATGAGGCCTATGATTCCATTCTGTCGCTCGGAGACATTTCGGCAATCATTCACCCGGACGATGACAAGCTCTACAGCGTCGCGGCACAGGTCGCAGCGGCGGAAATTACCCAGATGGACCGGGTTTTCCGCATGCGGCATGCGGAAGGTCACTGGGTCTGGATGCGCGTTCGCGCTCAGGTTGCCGATACTGACAATCTCGGTGATCTTCATCTGGTGGGCGTAGCTGTTGATGTCAGCGAACAGCACCGCTTTGTTCAGGCAACTGCCCAAGCGGATCAACGCATTCGCGAAGCAATTGAAAGCATCTCCGAAACCTTCGTGCTGTGGGATGCCGAAAACCGGCTTGTCATGTCGAACGGCAAGTTCAATGAATATTCAGGTCTCGCCAATGAATGCCTCTTGCCTGGTATCAGCCGAGAGGAACTGGAACCCCGTATTCGCGCCGTCGCATCTGAAAAGCGTATGGCGAATGAACATGGCCGTAATGGCGCGCTTACCTATGAGCGGCAACTTGCGGATGGGCGCTGGCTGCAGGTCAATGAGCGCCGCACGCAGGATGGGGGACTGGTTTCCGTCGGCACCGATATTACTCAGCTGAAGGTCCATGAAGAGCGCTTGATCGACAGCGAACGACGTTTGATGGCCACGATCCACGATTTGAGCCTTGCGCGTAAATCGGAAGTGGAACGCACGCTGGAACTGACCGAACTCAACAGCAAATATGCCGTGGAGAAGGAACGGGCCGAGGCTGCCAACCGCGCGAAATCCGAATTTCTCGCCAATATGTCTCACGAACTTCGCACCCCGCTGAATGCCATTATCGGTTTCTCCGAAATCATGCATACGGGAACATTTGGGGCGCTGGGATCAGACCGCTATGTCGAATATGTTCAGGATATCCACACCAGCGGCAATTATCTGCTGAACGTCATCAACGATATTCTGGATATGTCGAAGATCGAAGCCGGGCACTTTACACTCGACCGTGAGGAAATCGATCTCTGCCCGCTTATCCGCGAGACGGTACGCGTTGTTTCACTGCAAGCGCAGGCAAAAAATGTGAAGGTGGAGACACGCATCGACGAATGCGTCACACTTGATGCTGACCGCCGCGCCATCAAGCAAATCCTGATCAACCTGCTCTCCAATGCGGTGAAATTCACCAGCACGGGCGGGCGCATCTCCGTGCGCGCCCGCAAGGTTTCCGGGGCACTGGTTTTAACCATTGAGGATACAGGTTGCGGTATTCCGAAATCCGCCATGAAGAAGATCGGCCAGCCGTTCGAGCAGGTGGAAAACCAATTCACCAAATCCCATGCAGGCTCTGGACTCGGCCTCGCCATTTCGCGCTCGCTGACACAGTTGCATGGCGGCGCGCTGAAAATCCGCTCACAGGAAGGCGTTGGAACAATTGTGTCCGTGCGTATACCAACGCGTAATATTGCCGAGGCAGCGTAAGACGAAGACGCTAAACCTGCCTGGATCGCTTACGCGCTTCACCCATAATGCCGTCAAAAATCTTCCGCACCGATTTTGCACTGTCTTGCAACTGGCTTTCCAAGCGCTGCAAATCCGGCAGATCGCAGGATCGGCAAAGCTGCTCCACCAGTCCTGGCGGAAAGTCTTCACGCTTCACATCACCATTCAGGCAAAGGCGAATGAGCTGGGTCACACCCGTATAGAGATTTGCCGCTTCAATCAGGTTGTCGACAGTTGCAGGCTCAGCCAAAGCCGGGCTGATCTTACCCAGCACCTCCGCAGTCGACTGCGCGATGACCGGGCCTTTTACATTGCCGGTCAGTACAGCAAATTGCGCGATAAATTCCAGATCGATAATGCCACCTCGAACCAGCTTCAAATCCCAGTCGTCACGGGGCGGCTTTTCTGCTTCGATCATGGCCCGCATCTCGGCAACATCCTTGGCGATTTTGGAGCTATCGCGGGGAAGTGCCAAAATTTCTGAAATGTCTTTTTCGATCTCGGTGAAAAAAATGGGATCACCAGCAACAGGGCGCGCTCGGCTAAGAGCCATATGTTCCCAGGTCCATGCTTCGGTCCGCTGATATTTGCGGAACGAGTCTATGTGAGTGGCAACGGGGCCCTTATTGCCAGACGGTCGCAGGCGGAAATCAACTTCGTAAAGAACGCCCTCGGCCGTTGGAGCAGATAATGCGGCAATCAAACGTTGCGTCAGTCGCATATAATATTGCGACGATGCCAGGGGCTTTGCACCATCTGATTCATCGGCATCCACATCATGATCGTAAAGCAGAATGAGATCTATATCCGAGCCTGCGGTCAATTCGCGGCTGCCAAGCTTGCCCATGCCCAGAATGGCGATGCGTCCGCCGCCGATCTCGCCATGTTTGCTTTTGAACTCGTCAATCACGGCGTGGAGCGCGCTATCAATAACCAGATCAGCCAGATCGGAAAAAGCTTTGCCCGCACGTGCGCCGTCGATGGCACCAGTGAGCAATCTTATTCCGATCAGAAAACGATGTTCCGCTGCAAAGATGCGCAGCCTGTCCAGTACATCCTCATAGACCTTTGAGGGTCCGAGAAAACTCGTCAATCGTTCCGCAAGATAGGCTCGCGTCGGAACATCGGCAAAAATCGCGGGATCAAGCATGCCGTCGAAAATATGCGGCTTACGCGTGATGATATCCGCCAGCCGCGGTGCAGCGCCCATGATCAGAACCAGCAGATCGAGCAAGCGCGGATTGGATTGAAGCAGGCTGAAGAGCTGGATGCCGGCTGGCAACCCCTTGATCATTTCGTCAAAACGCATCAGCGCTTCATCAGCACGGCTCGTTGCCCCAAATGCCTTGAGCAAGACCGGTGTCAGCTCGGTCAGCCTTTCCCGTGACTCTGCTGACTGCGTGGCACGATAGCGCCCGAAATGCCATGTGCGGATGACACGGCAAATATCGCTTGGCCGCTCAAAGCCGAAATTGGCCAAGGTTTCCAGAGTGTCTGGATCGTCGACATCACCGGTAAACACAAGATTTCCGGCCTCCCCGGCCAAATCCTGCGCCTGCTCAAACAAAGCTGCATAATGCGTTTCGACGGTTTTCAGAGTTTTTCGAAAATCTTCAGTAAATGTGTCCGTGTCTCGGTAGCCCATCATATAGGCGACGCGCCGGAAGTTTTCGTCATCTTCGGGCAATATATGCGTCTGTTCGTCGGCGATCATTTGGATGCGATGCTCGACATCGCGAAGGAAGCCATATTTCTGTGCCAGCGTATCGCGTGCTTCGGCATTGATCCAGCCCAAGCCCTGCAATGCGCCAAGCATAGCCACAGTGCTCGAGCCTCGAAGCTGAGGAAATCGCCCGCCCGCAATTAATTGTTGGGTTTGCACGAAAAACTCGATCTCACGTATACCGCCGCGACCAAGCTTCACATTGTGACCGCGCACCGCTACTTCGCCATGACCCTTATGGGCATGGATCTGCCGTTTGATAGAATGAACATCGGCAATGGCAGCGTAATCGAGATATTTGCGCCAGACATAAGGAGCAAGTTCCGCAAGGACCTGCTTGCCAGCCTCAATATCTCCGGCCACAGGGCGCGCTTTGATCATGGCGGCTCGTTCCCAATTCTGGCCCCGCCCCTCATAATAATTCAGCGCTGCACCAACAGGGATAGCCAGCGGCGTTGAACCTGGATCGGGTCGCAGCCGCAAATCGGTGCGGAAGACATAGCCGTCTGCAGTGCGATCCTGCAGGATCCGCACCAGCCGCCGCGTCAAGCGTGAGAAAGTTTCGACACATTCATAAGGGTCGGTAATTGCGGGGCTTTGCTCGTCGATGAAAACGATCAGATCAATGTCAGACGAATAATTCAGCTCGAATGCGCCAAATTTGCCCATAGCCAGAATGATCCAGCCACAATTTTTATCTGGATGTTGAACATCCGGCAGCTTTAGCTTGCCCGCATTATGCGCGTCCCGCAGAAGAAAGCGCACTGCGGCTTCGACACAAGCTTGGGCCAGTTGAGAAAGAAAAAGTGTCGTGTCTTTGGTGTCAGACTGACCAGACAGATCACCCAAAGCGATTAAAAGGTGCCCCTCAAGTTTCTTTTGACGAAGAGCCGTCATGATTGACGTTTCGGTAGCATTTTCTACTTCGGTGACCCTCGCAATTTCCCGCATGAGTTCCTGCAGGCGAACATCGAGTGGACGATCGAAAAGCGGGTCAATTATTGCTGGCAAGCGCAAAAGAGCGTTGCGCAAATAGGGCGAGAGATCGAGGACCGATGATAAAAAAGCCGCTGCTTTCTTGTTTTTCTTTAAAGCAGAGGCGGCCTTACATGTTTTTTCATCGGCACTTTCCACAAACTCCAGTAGAAATGCTGCAGCCTGCTTTTTGTCGAGTGGCGCCAGTTCACGAAGTTTTCTATCAAAGAACGGCTCTTCAGCAGTACCCGCATCTTTCAAAATCATCCATTATCCCCTCCCGTTGGAAACGCCAGCACCGCACGCAGGCCCGGCGCATTGTCGTGCAGTTCCAATGTACCACCGTGCAATTTCATAACCGCCTTGGCAAGGCTTAGTCCAAGTCCCGAGCCCGGTTGAGAGCGGCTTTCCTCCAGGCGCACAAACCGCTCTGTAGCGCGTTCAACCTGATCTGGGGGAATGCCCGGACCATTATCGCTCACGACAATCGCGATCCCCCGATCGTGCTTTTCGACCGAGAGCCTCACTTCGACCGGCTTATCTCCGGTCGCATATTTGATGGCGTTGTCCACAAGGTTTGAAATCGTCTGCCCGATAAGCTCACGATTGGCTTTGACCGGCGTTGCGTCCATCGCACCGAGAGACAAGGTAATTCCTGCCTCTTCGGCCAGCGGCTCGTAAAGCTCAAAAACGTCTTCTACGATCACTGACAGCGGCAAAGGCTCCATCGTCTCGCTGGAGTAACCGGACTCAAGACGCGATATCATCAAAATGGCATTGAATGTGCGGATCAGAAGATCGGAGTCCGCTATCATGTCCTCAATAGCAGCGCGATAGGCCTTCGTGGTTTTCGCGTTGGAAAGAGCCGATTCAGCACGGTTTCGCATTCGCGTCAGCGGCGTCTTCAGGTCATGGGCGATATTATCGGAGACATGCCGGACGCCTTCATTCAATTCCTGTATGCGCGCCAGCATTCCATTGAGATTTTCGGAAAGGCGGTCAAATTCGTCTCCCGAACCATTGACCGGAAGCCGCCCCGCAAGATCGCCGCCCATGATGCGTTGTGAAGCGACCGAAACTTCATCTATCCGGTGCAGCGCGCGCCGGCCAACAAAGAACCAGATCAGGCATGCGCCTATGCCCATCGTACCCAGCGCGGCGAAAAGCGCCCGTCTTACCACAAGGCGCACTTGCTCCGGCTCGCCGAGATCACGCCCCACCATAACGCGAATTCCGTTCGGCAATACAATGACGCGAGCTATTGCCGTGTGCGTTTGCGGGTCAGTGCCCTCATTATAGCGCTCATAGCTTATGGGCCGGGATATCCAACCATCGGTTTGCAAGACACCAACTTCGATACTTTGCACATTGCCGGCAACAATGCGTCCTGCCGGATCCGCCACGAGATAGAGAAAAGCACCCGGCTGACGGCCCCGCCGATCAATCGCACGTACGAGACTGGCTATACCGCCCCGCTGATAGGCTCGCCCAATCCCTTCGACCTCCTCATTAATTGCTGTTTCCGTTTGACTGGTAAGCAGCTTCACAGAGGAGCTGGTCATATAGAAAACCAGCCCAAGGGCGCAGATTGTAAAGAGTAGAAGGTAGAGTGCCGACAGCCTCACCGCTGTCATTTTCAGCATGGAGCGAAAGCGGCTCATCCATGGCTTCCGGCTGTAGCTTCAGTGAGGCTGGCTTTTAACATATACCCGGCTCCACGAACCGTGTGCAGCAAGGGCGTGTCGAATCCTTTTTCGATCTTGCCACGCAAGCGCGACACATGAACATCGATCACATTGGTCTGGGGATCGAAATGATAATCCCAAACATGCTCAAGCAACATCGTGCGGGTGACAACCTGACCGGAATTGCGCATGAGATATTCCAGCAGACGAAACTCGCGCGGTTGCAAAATAATAGTCTGCCCTGCCCTTTTTGCCGTATGCGATAGTCTGTCCAGTTCAAGATCACCGACGCGATAGACAGTCTCGGCTTCCTTTGGGCTGGAGCGCCGCTGCAGGACTTCAATTCGGGCAAGCAATTCCGAAAAAGCATAGGGCTTGGTGAGATAGTCATCTCCGCCCGCCCGCAAGCCCGTGACGCGATCATCAACCTGTCCCAAAGCGGAAAGGATCAGCGCTGGCGTATCGTTTCCCTGGGCGCGTAGTGCGGCCACCACGGAAAGCCCATCGCGGCGCGGCAGCATGCGGTCAACGACAAGAGCATCATACGCCCCCTGTTCGGCGAGCGCATAGCCTGTCTCTCCGTCACCTGCAATATCAGCGGAATGTCCGGCCTCGTTGAAGGCCTTTTCCAAATAGCGGGCAGCTTCGCGATCATCTTCAATAACGAGTATTTTCATGATCTTACTCTAATCGGATTGCTTCGATGAAACCAGAAAGAAAAGGGGCAACAGGTTGAAGAGACCTGTTGCCCATGCGTCAGCGCTTACGGGTGGGGTCCAGCGCCGCAGCATTTCCTTCCCACCTGTCAGCCTTGGCTGATAGGTAGGGCGACGAACCGCGATTGGTCCTTTGTCTGCACTTGCAAAAGTACAGCTTTACGGCCGCTTTTCGTGGCATCTGCGATTGCCGCATCTATATCGCCGCCGCTCTTGACCGGCTGGTTGTTGACCGAGACGATAATGTCGCCTGTGCTGATACCCTTGTCTGCAGCATCGCCCTGACGATCAACATCCGTGACAACAACACCCTGGCCGTCATCGGCGGGCATGACAGTCAGGCCATAGTCATCAAGAGCGGATGACTTTTGCTCGTCTTCCTGCTGTGGTGTTGCCGAAGCAAGCTTCTCATCACCGGGCATTTCCTTGATCGACACTTTGACGGACTTGGCCTCGCCCTTATGCCAGACGGTCAGATCAACATCCTTGCCAGGCACGACAGCCGCAATCTTTTTCGCCAGATCGCGCGGATCACTGACCTTGTCGCCATTGACAGCCGTGATCACGTCACCGGCAACGATACCGGCTTTTGCCGCAGGGCCGTTGGCTTGCGGATCAGCAACGAGCGCTCCCTTCTCTTCGGCAAGACCAAGAGATTCGGCGATTTCCTTGCTGACGGGCTGAATCTGTACACCAATCCAGCCGCGCGAGACTGTACCGTTCTTGATCAGTTGATCGACAACCTGCTTTGCAGTCTGTGCGGGGATAGCAAAGGCAATGCCCACGCTGCCACCAGAAGGTGAGAAAATAGCTGTATTGATACCCACCACTTCACCATTCAGGTTGAAAGCCGGGCCACCAGAATTCCCTTTATTAACCGCCGCATCAATCTGCAGGAAGTCATCATAAGGTCCAGCGCCAATATCGCGGCCACGAGCCGAGACGATACCCGCTGTTACAGTTCCGCCGAGACCGAACGGATTACCCACTGCAACAACCCATTCGCCAACGCGAACTTTGTTGTCATCGCCGAAATTGACATAGGTGAACTTGCGCTTGTCATCGACCTTAAGCACGGCCAGATCGGTCCTCTTGTCCTTACCTATCAGCTTCGCATCAAGCTCGGTGCCGTCATCAAGGACGACACTATAGGCAGAGCCGTCTTCAACGACGTGATTATTGGTGACGAGATAGCCATCTTCGGAAATGAAGAAACCGGATCCCTGCGCTGTTGGGCGGACTCGTTCAGGGCGATTCTGGTCACGCGGGGATTTGCGTGGCTCCATGCCGCGACGACCATCTTGGTCTTGGCCGCCAAATTCGTAAAAGAAGCGCTTGAGCGGGTGGTCATCCGGGAGTTGATCCATGCCCGGGAAACCATTGCCATTATCGGCAGTTTCCTTCACGGCGCTTTTCACCCGAACACTGACAACTGCGGGGCTGACCTTTTCGACGACGTCAGCAAAACCGGGCTGCTGGGCAGTTTCAACACGAACTGCTTCGGCCTGCGCCGGGACAATAGCGCTGAGCGGACCCGTCGCCAAAAAGCCACCGACCAATGCCGACGACAGTAGGGCCGCGGCAATACCCTTACGGTAACGGGAAGATTTGATATTGTTAGACATCGGGATGTTCTCCTTAGGCAATGCGATCGGCTAATGATCGTTCGTACCATCAGTGATACATATAAGAAGGTTACCCCACCATTTCCGCAACATGACAAATATTTAAGGTTTGCCCGGTGGAAACGCCGGTCCGTGCCCTTAGTCGGTGCTTTATATAGCGCAAAGCCTCTAGCTGTTTTGGTTCACAGCA
This sequence comes from Phyllobacterium sp. 22552, assembly GCF_052044585.1. Classification (NCBI taxonomy): domain Bacteria; kingdom Pseudomonadati; phylum Pseudomonadota; class Alphaproteobacteria; order Hyphomicrobiales; family Phyllobacteriaceae; genus Phyllobacterium; species Phyllobacterium sp. 22552. The sequence continues at coordinate 413,642 of NZ_JBQENG010000002.1, forward strand.
AGAAGTAACTGCCACAAATCATGGACAGTTATATTTCGTCTAAACCACGTGAAGGGTATATTAGAGCCGCCTCAAATCGCACCCAATGCCGTCCCGAGACCATCTAAAGGCAGTTGAAGGTCTATCGCCGTCGCATCAGTTTTAAACGAAATGCGCGCTGCGCCGCCTTTGCTTATTTCCTGCCGCAGAACTGGCCCCACTGGAAGATAGGCAAGGCAATTTGTGGGGGTGCATCCCCTGACCGTCATGGAAACTTTTTCTTTGCGCGAAGGAAATGCAAGGGTAATCTCCTTGCCTTCGCCTACCGTAGCAGGCACGCGCATGATCATGGCAGGATTGCCCTTATCGTCGGCAGCCAGCGACCAACTAAATACAAAGTTGCTTTCGCCATCGAGAATAGTCTGCGTCACGTTGCAGACCTTTTTCATCGCCTTCAAATCTTCGTCGCAAATGAGGTCCCAGTTGCCAAAAGGCTGGATGGATCTGCGATATTTGCCAAGCTCCGCCCCCTCTGGCACAGAAACGTCAGAGGGTTTCAAATGATATTGAGGGACTTGGGCCTCCTGAGCACCAGCTGGAATGCTGGCACCAAGAAAAAGGCCGAAAATGGCGGCCTTTTTGATGTTTAACAATTTCACACCCTATCTCAATTAAGAGTGAAGCTTAGACCGGCACCCACACCGACCTCTCCGCCGCTGGTTACGCCGGTAATATTGGCGCGAACCTTACCCGTTTCGCTTGTATAGCCAGCACCAAAGGCAAAAGCGCCCTGATCTCGCCACATACCACCGCCCACAGCAACACTCACTTTGCCCGGCCTGCTGTCAAAGCGCAACGATGATGCAGCCAATCCAATTGCTGCCGCCTGACGCGCCTCGGAACGAACTGAGGATATTTCTGAACTTAAATGATTGAAGCCATTAGCCATTTTGGTTTCCATCTTTGCAAGATCACCTCTAACTCCGCCTTGTCCATCAGTGCCGCCAATTATTTCATCCGTATAGGTATTAGCAGTATCAATCGCCTCCTTCTTAGCATTATCCGTATAGCTCTTCGCTGCCAACTTACTTTTGGCTGCCGCGTCATCGGAATAGCTATTGGCTTTTGCTACGGATTTGTCGCCAACCTCATCAGAGTAGCTCTTAGCCGCTTGCTGGCTCTTCGTCGCTATTTCATCCGCTTGGCCCTTCAACTGCTTGACGTTCACCGCATCCAAATCGTTGGTACCAGCGGAAAGATTGCTGATGACAACAGGCATGCTCGGATCACTGACACCGGCAGCAACATTGCCAATCCGGCTGGTCTTACCGGTCAGAACACGATCCTTCGTCTCCAAAAGCTGCTTGCCATCCGTACCAAGGACGGGATTGCCTTTGTCATCAACCTTGCCAACCTGATGGCCAAGATCAACCTTCGCCGCGTCCGAACCGGAACCAATGGTGATCACACCACTGTCTTTGTCTTCCTTGATCACGCCGGACGTGCCCTTCGACAGATCGGCAAGCTTCTGGTCAACCTTGTTGAGCTGGCCCCTGTTCACCGCATCCGTATCGGCAGTACCTTCGGCAACATTGCCAATCCGGCTGGTCTTATCTTTGCCATGGGAGGCGCTATAGGCACCGGCATTATTATCATAAAGCAGCGCATCTTTTTGCAACGAACCAATCTGACCGCCCTGCGTGACGAGACTGTCACCCTGGGCTTTGACCGTACTGTAGGCGCAGCAGCACCTGCTACTGCGGGTACAGCGGCACCTGTTGCTGCGGGCGCAGTGGCACCCGTTGTTGTGGGCGTAGAAGTAGCTGCTGCGGGCGCAGTGGCATCTACTGCTGCGGGCACAACAACCGTCGTTGTGCCACCTTTTGCCCCTGCATTAGTGCCGATGGCGATGTCGCCAAGAACGGTCGTGCTCGTGGTCGCTGGCTGACTGTTTGCATCGGTGTTGATCTTGATCTGCGGAAAGCGAGTTTCCGGAATAGCCGAAAGTGCGATTGGCTTGGGAAACCGTATGGAATTGCCCATGCCAGCCACCTGTGGTGTAACAAATTCTTCAGTTGTTGGAACGCCGAGCACCACCGTTTTTGGCACACCACCACTCGGAAATATGGTACCGATTGGAAAAACCGTACCGACAGGGAAACGAAGAGGAAAAGACGTATCACTCGCTGCCATGACAACAGGTCCTTTAAAGAAAGTGCCTTTGTAAAACTCCCCCAGCGATGCAGGGAAAAAGTAATCTTTATCGAGTGGCACGTTAAGCGGCACAACTACGCCATCAGCCTTAACCACGCCGTTTGGCGAAGTAACAACTGTCCCTTTGAGTGCAGTGAACGATAAACCTGAGTGATTTATGGCTTGCGCCTCAAAACCAAAGCCATTTTCTAGCCTGACAAACCCCGCCGGCACACCGGCCACGCCCACAGCCGGAGAAGAGGCAGTTACGGATTGAGCCAGCACGGGCGAAGCCAGAGAGACAACCAGCGCAGCCGCCATCATCCCCAAACCCTTGCGGCGCTTGAAGCCCAGCACCATGCAAGCAAGACGCAGGATAGCATTGAGACGGCGACGGGCGGAACGGCTCTCAGCCGAACCGGCGAGCCAATTACCGGCAAAACGAGCAGGCATGCTGGAGGAAACAGGTGCTTTGACTTTGGTCATATCAATCTCGCTCAAAAATAATATAGCAAATACTGAGGTAAATATCGAATATGCTTACAGAAATGCGTTCACAGAAGTTTATTACTGTAATGGATCAATAAAATTTAAATGCTGGAATATTTTTTACTTGGAAAGGCTAATGTGCCAGACCGGAACTTAATCATTGCCGCGATTATCAACGGCTGATTAACGTGTAAACAAGCAAAATACAAGAGTAAAAACTAGTTTTCAGTGTGTTAAATTCTGTTTTATGGAAAAATTTTATTATACTTTAGTATAGTAAACCCATACTAAAGTATAATACCTTGTCGCAATTTGTTAATTATCGAGCGTTCCGACCAGTTTTTTGAGTTGCTGTTTTTCAACATCGGAAAGAGGTCCCGATTCTATTGAAACAGTGCGGCGGCGCCTCGCCGAAACGACAAGAGCCAAAGCACCGATGAGCAAAGCGCCTATTGGAAAACCCCAGAGCACGACCGTGCTTAATCGCAGCCGGGGCTTGAGCAAGACGAATTCGCCATAGCGGGCGACGAGAAAATCCAGCACCTGCTGGTCAGTATCGCCAGCCATAAGGCGCTCGCGCACCAGGACGCGCAGATCGCGGGCAAGATCCGCATTGGAATCGTCAATGGATTCATTCTGGCAGACCATGCAGCGCACCTGCGCAGAAATGGTGCGGGCACGTTTTTCAAGGACCGGGCTTGTCAGCATCTCGTCGGGGGAAAGCGCAAATGCGCTACTTGCGCCGAAACAAAGCAGCAGGACAAGGAAAGTTGCAATTGCGTTGCGGGTGCGGCTCATTGGGACACGCGGTTTTTTGCGGGGGCAACGCGGATTTTTGCGGATTGCATCAGAGCTGCTTTACCCTTGGCGGGTGCACCGACACGCAACCGGCGGTCAAGCAAAGACAGGCAGCCGCCCGCCATCATAAACACGGTTCCAAGCCAGATCAATGTTACCAGCGGCTTCCACCATATCCGCACGACGATGCCACCATCGGCAGCCGCATCACCCAGAGCCACGTAAAGCTGGCTGAAGGCGAAGGTGCGGATACCGGCCTCGGTTGTCTGCATATTGCGAACAGGGAAGAAACGCTTGGCCGCCATAAGCGACGTTACCGGCTGTCCCTCATCGCTCAAAACGGTAAACCGGCCTTGCTCTTCGCTGAAATTGGAACCTTTGAAGGGCTCGATTTGATCGAAACGCAGCGTATAGCCGCCCGCCCGGATGCTTTCACCCGGTTTCATGACCAGAACGCTTTCGGTTGCGAAGGTGGTGGTTGCAACAATGCCCAGCAAAGTGACGCCAAGACCGAGATGAGCAAACGCGGTGCCGAAAACCGAGCGTGGCAGGCCAATGAGGCGCTGAAATGCGACTTTCAAAGAGGCTTTTCCGATACCGGCTTTCAGCGCAAGGTCTGTGAGCGCGCCGAGCATGAGCCACACGGCAAGCCCTATGCCGAAAGCCGCCAGAACGCCGGACGCCGAAGTTTGGTAAAGCACGGCAGCGACAACCAGCAAAGCACCGAGGAAAGCAGTCATGAGGCGCTGTGCCACGCCCAGGAGATCGCCGCGCTTCCACGCCATGAGTGGCCCGAATGGTACGGCGGCCAAAAGCGGGATCATTAGCGGGCCGAAGGTGAGATTGAAAAAGGGCGCGCCGACCGAGATTTTTTCGCCCGTCAGAAACTCGAGCAGAAGTGGGTAAAGCGTGCCGATCAGAACGGTCGCTGCAGCCGTGGTCAAAAACAAATTGTTGAGAACCAACGCACCTTCACGCGAAATCGGCTGAAACAGGCCGCCGGGTGCCAGACTTTGGGCACGCCATGCAAAGAGCGCCAAGGACCCGCCGATAAAGATAACAAGTATGGCAAGGATGAAAAGGCCGCGACCGGGATCGGTGGCGAATGTATGGACGGAGGTCAGTACGCCGGATCGGACAAGGAATGTCCCGAGCAGTGACAGGGAAAAGGTGAGGATTGCCAGAAGCACAGTCCAGATTTTCAGCGCCGAGCGCTTTTCCATGACCAGCGCAGAGTGAAGCAGAGCGGTGCCTGCGAGCCAAGGCATGAAGGACGCATTTTCAACCGGGTCCCAGAACCACCAGCCGCCCCAACCCAGCTCATAATAGGCCCAGTAAGAGCCCATAGCGATGCCGCCTGTCAGGAATGTCCAGGCCACGAGCGTCCACGGACGGACCCAGCGCGCCCAGGCCGCATCTATCCGGCCATCAATCAGCGCAGCAACCGCAAAGGAAAAGCACACGGAGAATCCGACATAGCCCAGATAGAGCAGCGGCGGATGAATGGCGAGACCGATATCCTGCAGGATCGGGTTAAGATCACGTCCTTCGACCGGTGCCGGGTTAAGGCGCGCAAAGGGGTTTGACGTGGCGATAATAAAGGTAAGAAATGCAGTGCCGACCCAAGCCTGAACCCCAAGCACATTGGCTTTCAGCGATGGCGGCAGATTATTGCCAAAGAAGGCGACGAGCGCGGTGAAGAAGCTCAGGATCAAAACCCAGAGCAGCATTGAACCTTCGTGATTGCCCCACACGCCGGTAAATTTGTAAAGCAGCGGCTTTTGCGAATGTGAATTCTCAAACACATTCTGAACGGAGAAATCGGAAAGCACATTGGCGCTTGTCAAGGCCGCAAACGAAATCGCGACAAGGGCAAGTACAGTGAAGGCGGCGGGAACGGCAACTGCCATCATCTGGTCGTCATTGCGACGCGCGCCCAGTATCGGCAGCACGGATTGAACGATGGATAAAGCCAGAGCGAGTACCAGCGCGAAATGTCCAAGTTCGACAATCATGGCTTCTTGCCCTCTTCCTGCCAGACACCTTTGGCCTTCAGGCTATCGGCAACTTCCTTGGGCATATAGTTTTCATCATGTTTTGCCAGCACGCTGTCGGCGATAAATTTGCCCGTGGGTGAAAAGCCACCCTCGATAACAACGCCTTGATCTTCGCGAAAAAGATCCGGCAATATGCCTTCATAGGTGACGGGAATGCTTTTTATCTTATCAGTAACTGAAAAGCTGATCTTGGTTCCCTCGCCGCGAACCACTGTTCCTTTTTCAACCAACCCGCCAAGCCGGAATCGCGATTGCGATTGAATGTCGGAAGCCTGAATATCGGAAGGCATGCGGAAGAATGCGATTTTCTGTTGCAGAGCAAAGAGTACGAGCGCAGCCGCCAACCCCAAAACGGCCAGACCGCCACCAATGACCGTCAGTCTTTTTTGCTTGCGCGTCATCAATCGTTCTCCGGCTCGTAAGCTAAACCGAGATCATCCGCCACGGCATCAAGACGGGCCATCTTTTCAGCGCTCAACGCTTTTTTGGCACGATCCAACGCTTCAATGGCATCATTAGGCCGGTTAAGAACGACATAGGATCGCACGAGCTTCTCCCAGCCCTCAACATCGTCCGGAGCTTTTTCGAGTTTCGCGGCGAGGCTGGTAACCATGCCTTCGATCATTGTCGCACGGCTTTCGCTGTCGGCATCCATCATTGCCTGCACCTGAGCCGCATCCGGCGCAGTCTTGTCGACATCGCTAACATCTGGCGCATCACCATTGATCTCGGTGTCCAGCCTGGTCAACGCTGCTTGCGCCTGATCGCGCCATGGTACATCAAGTGGCGCCTCCACCAGCAGCTTGCGGATGAGATCACGCGCTTCGGTCAGGCGGCCTTGCTGCATCCACCCATCAATGATGTAGAATTGCGGGCGCATGTCTTTTGGATCCAGCGCCAATGCCTTGTTGAATGCTTCTTCGGCGCGGACCGTGATTTTACCGCCCGCTTCCGCGACCAGCGCCTGGCCCAGACCAAGCTGCCGCGCGGCGCTGTCGCCATTCAAGCGTATTGCATTTTGATACGCGGCAACTGCATTTGCAGGGCGGCCCATGCGCGTATAAATCGGCGCGAGGACCTCCCAGCCCTGACCGTCATCAGGGTTCAGTTTCAAATGCGCTTCTGCACGGGCAACCAGCTCGTCAGGCGTGCTTTGATCGGCAGGGCGCGCAAGCCTTTCCGCCAGTGGCTGGCCGGGCAGATCCGGATTACCCGTACTTGCATAGACAGCCCATGAAATCAGGGGAATTGCGATGACCGTTATAAGTGTCATCCACTCACGGGTGGCGCTCTTGGCTGGGCGAACCACCTGTCCGTCTATTGCGGCGGCCTTGGCGGATTTCAGAAGCCGGCGCCCGATTTCCGCACGTGCCTGTTCGCCTGCAACTGGATCGATCAAGCCACGCTTTTCGTCAGCGTCTAGTTCACGCAATTGGTCTCGATAGACCTCAACATCATATTGATTGTCCGACACTGAAGCCGTGGTGCGCCGTGTTAACGGCAAAAGCACCAGCAACGTTGCGACAACGGTCAGAAATGCGGCAGAAATCCAGAAAATCATGCGTGAGACATAGACTCTCGCTTATCCAAAATCCAAACGCAATTTATTGATAGGGCAATTCGCCGCAAATGCACTTCGTGGAGCGATCCCGATCACAGCCGCGTCCAGCTGCCGTCCTCATTGCGACACGCCGTTCCACGCGCAGATTGCGGCGTGCCATCAATACGGATGGTATGGGTATATTGGCGGCAGTTCTGCGATCCAACTTGGTAGGGCTGAGCCGCCACAACCTCGCCAGAACGATTGTTGCTGCTTTTCCACTCTACAACCTTGCCGGCCGGAGAATATTCCAAGGTCTGATACTCAGCCTGCAATGCCTGCTTGCGGTCTGCCGGTTCAAGCGATGCATTGCCGACCAGTCCATTACCGAGGGCGGCAAGAACGCTCGTTTTTGCAGCTTGTTTCGAGCCGCCGGTCCAGGAACCTAGAACCGCGCTATCGCCCTTGCCGCCGGATGTCGTTGAACAACCGGCAAGCGCAGCAATTGCGAGAAAGGGAATAGCGACATGAAATTTCATCACAAGCTCATTTTCAGATAAATCTTCAGGCCTTTATGACCTGATTGAATGGCGGCTTGCAAGCTTCATTCAGTTCGCAGCCGTTGGTAAAATCAGTCTCGCATGTAACCCGCCGAGTAGAGAACTGCGTTCAAGCGTTAGGGTTCCGCCATATTCGCGCACAGTGTCGTTCACAATCGACAGGCCCAAACCTGTGCCCGGCTTTGTTTCATCAAGCCGCTTCCCGCGTGCCAGCGCGTCCTGTATCTGCTCGGCAGCAAGACCCGGCCCGTCATCCTCGACGCTGATCTCAAATCCTTGCTCGACGCGGGCAAGTGTCAAGGTGATAATCCGGCGGCCCCACTTTCCAGCATTCTCCATCAAGTTGCCGACGATCTCCTCAAGATCTTCCTGCTCACCAGCAAAGATTGCATCGTCCATGTAATTGTTGAACTTGATGTCCATGTGGGGATTGAGCTTGGCGGTAACGCGCACCAGCCGCTCCAGTATCGGCGTTACGGGAGCGCGGAAGACAACACTATCACGCTGTGCGGCAACGCGGGCACGTTGGAGATAATGCTGCACCTGAATTTGCATAGCGGCAGATTGTTCGGCGATAAGGCGGCCTTCCGTGCCACCGATTGTCCGGCTTTCATTCACCAGAACCGATAAAGGCGTTTTCAGCGAATGGGCAAGATTGCCGACCTGCGTGCGTGAACGATCCATGATACGGCGATTATTGTCGATCAGCGCATTCATCTCGCGCGCCAGGGGCGCGATCTCGTTGGGCAAGTCTTCGTCAAGACGCGTAACCTTGCCCTCGCGGATATCGCCCAGTGAACGGCGCACACGATCAAGTGGGCGAAGCCCGAATAGAATAACGGCAGCATTGATCAAAGTTCCGCCTAGACCAAAAATGCCGAGATAGAAGTACAACGTATAGCGGAAATCTGCGATTTCTCCCTCGACTTCGCTCAGATTTCCCATCACCCTGAAACGTGCGACCCGATTATCCGCGTCAAGCACCACTTCGGTTTCAACGACCGACAATTGCTGGCCGTTCGGTCCGGCTTCCGTATATTGGCGCTGGAATGATGTATCGAAGGGAACATTGAGAGTTGAGGGTGAATCGATGTTTCGCTCTCCCAGAGAAACGGAGCGCAGCGAGCCCTTTAAATTATCCGCCGCAGGCTCGACTGACCAATACCAGCCTGAAAGCGGGCTGGAATATCGCACTTCACCGGGGTCAGGACGTCCTGCCAACGTGCCATCATTGACACTGACTGATGCGATAACACTGAAAAGATGGGCTGAAAGCAATTGCTGAAAGCTTTTCAGGCGTGCTTCGCCATAGAGCGTCGAGATGATAGTCGCGATGGCAATGAATGAGATGATGGTCCAGAGGGTCGAGAGCGAAATGACGCGGAACGACAGAGATCGCAAGCTTGGGAGATAATTTCTCAGCCGGATTGCCACGCAATACCCTCTTTAAAAGGCTTAAGACCCTAAGCCTTGCTGTCTTGCGACTTGATACGATAGCCCATACCGCGAATGGTCTCGATCAGGTCCATGCCCATCTTCTTGCGCAACCGGCCGACAAAAACCTCAATAGTGTTTGAGTCCCGGTCGAAATCCTGATCGTAAAGATGCTCGACCAGCTCGGTTCGCGATACGACTTCGTCCATATGATGCATGAGATAGGAAAGCAGGCGGAATTCATGGGAAGTGAGTTTCAGCGTGTTTCCATTGACAGTGGCTTTTGACGTTTTCGTATCCAGACGCAACGGACCGCAGGAAATTTCGGACGAAGCATGTCCCGCCGCGCGGCGGATCAAGGCGCGTAAGCGCGCAAGAACTTCCTCAATGTGAAACGGCTTGGCGACGTAGTCGTCAGCACCCGCATCAATCCCTGCCACCTTATCGCTCCAGCGATCGCGGGCTGTCAGCAAAAGTACGGGCATGATACGGGAATCCTGGCGCCATTTTTCAAGCACGGTCAGCCCATCCATCTGCGGTAGGCCGATATCCAGGATAACAGCGTCATAGGGTTCGGTATCGCCGAGAAAATGCCCTTCTTCGCCGTCAAAAGCCTTGTCGACAACATATCCAGCCTCCGTCAGCGCATCCACGAGCTGACGGTTGAGGTCGCGATCATCCTCGACGACAAGTATTCTCATGCAGTATTTCCTCGCGGACTTATGAGATCAGTTTGCTGGAACAGCAACTTCCACACGCCGCGGTCGTTCGCCGTCCTTACCGGGAACCAGAACCACCACTACGCAGACCTCTTTGCCGTTTTGGACAACAGATGTTGCACGCGCAAGGGTCCCCCCTTGCGAGTCCGCTACCTGCTGCCCCACCGACGAGCAATCCGCAGCTAAAGCAGGACCGGCGAAGACGACGCCGGCGCCCGAGATCAGACCCGCTAGGGGCAAGGAGAAGAGTAAGTGTTTCATCATGTTGTCATTAATATCGATTGCTGTCTGAACGATGAATGAACAGTTGGTGTCTCGCTGCTACAAATGCCACAGGTTCACGTCTTTTAACATCATATTTCTTTACGTGAAATGAGAGTTGTCGCGCTGATGCGTCCAAATAGCGCTACAACGCCGCTAATGGCGGTTAGGAATTGGACTATCGTCTCTGCAAGAGATGCATGATCGGCCCCTTCAAGCGAGCCATTGAAGAAGCCGGAGCACGACAAGCCAATTGTTACTATCGATGCCCAGATGGTCTTGGAAGCAAACCATGATTTTTCGTTGGTCATTAGCAAATTCCTTTAAATAATTGTCGGTTCAAAAAATACTGGAGAAAATTTACAGTGGGCCTCCTGACCAAGCCCGACTGAGGCGGAAATCATCGCTACTTTAAAGTCAAAAGCGACGGACGGATTGCCCAGATCCTTCAGCCGCTCAGAAGCACTGTAAGTCCAGTTGCTGGCAGTCACTTCAAATGACCTGACAGCCCGCTCTTCAAACAGTATTTCTATATGATAGGCCTCGCGCTCTTCCCCCAGCGGTATTTCTGGAGAAAGCCAGCTATCAGCATCAATTCGCCCGCGCCTGATCCAACCTATATCCATATCGCCGTTTGGGCGCATTCTGGTGCTGATATGGACGGGCGAAAGCGGTTGCAGTGCCCGCAATCCTCCCATTTTTGTTTTGGTGCTGTAAAACTGGTCGGAAAACTCTTCGCCTGAGCATCCAATGCGCCAGTTTAACTCCAATCCCGCCTCTTGGGGTTTCAAGCCTGCCGGAGAAACAGCATCATTGAGCAAAATGAAGGGTGCTCCCTCCTTTTTGAGCTGCATGGCCTCACGTTCGGTCCCGCATTGGCCACGCAACAGCCCGGTGAGTCGCCATACGTCGCTGCTTATTTCCTCCGCATTGAGAAATTGCAGCAATTCCCACTCTCCACCAGACGTTCCAACAAGTGCACTATTGGCACCGTTAAAAAGTTGGGAGCGTGTCACCGAACTCAGCTCTCCATCGTACAGCCTGACTGAAAGAGCCTGATTATTAAGCCAGCGCCCGCTGGCGCCTTCATTCAATGGTGCAACCAACTCGCCCATGACAGCGCTATGCGCCAACATTGCGCGCTGTTCAAAACCAGTCTGTTCCGGAGAGATAAATGCGCTTACTCCGTTCCAGGGCCGCGCAAATGCGGCAATCCGGAATTGATCGGCAGGACGCTCTATCCCCGGCCACATCGGAAGGTCTATCAACTCAAAATAAGGTCTGCCGCGAATAGCAAGGTCCGCACCTGATGCAACAGGCAATGCTGCCTCGGCGGGATACCGAACGTGTTTTGGTACTGCCCGCGCCTCCAGACGCCTCGTCGCCCCATCTTCAATCGAGGTGATTACAAAAGCACCTGCGGGCACTGTACCATGCGGGTCGGCAATTCTGATCCGGTCTCCAACTTTCAAATGCGCCTGTTTCCAGGGTAGCTCTAACGTTACTGATCGCCGGGACGCACGGCGCGACTGCATCCATTCTTCGGCAAGTGACTTGGCCTGACCGCTTTCCAGCATGGCTGCAATGCCGATGCTTTCCGTTCCTTTGCCGCTCTGGCGCTCGGCAAAGACCATCGCCGCTTGATAATCCAGCATCGGGTCGCGATAGGCCAGCTCAACGCGTTCCGGCTGCTCCATTATTTCTGTCAGCCGCCATGTCAGCGCGGCAGCATCCTCGCGCTCGACGAACTCTTCGATCAATGGTGTTTGGGAATCTGTGCGGGTATTGCTTTGAAAGACAAGCGTTTTTCCGCTTTCAAATGCATCTATCCCGTAGACTGCGAGCAATGGCTCGATTGCGGATCGAACACTCGTTGGTTCGTCCAGCACGTAGCCACTGACAAATCCATCGACGCGACACGTATCGAAATCAACGATCCCATAATCCTTGAGAATGGCAGCTACCAATTCATCGAGCGCCACGCCTGAAAGCCGACCGTTCAGCCAATGACCCGATGTCCAATTGTCGCCATCAGACCACAATTTTCGGTTTAGCGGAAACTCCGGATGAGGCCGTGTATCCCAAGCCCAAACATAGAGCCGATCCTTGTCAAGCATGCTACCGGCAAGGTCTGACCAGTGCGCAATATGTGCCCGCAAATAGCGATTCTGGGCCAGGTCATTTCGTCCTCGATCTGAAAAATAGGGAAATGCCCCCTCTGATGATTTCATATCGGGAAAAACATTGGGCTGGTTCGGGCCCTTATCGACAGCTGGGCAGCCTAGTTCCGTCAGCCAGATTTGCTTGGCAGCGGGCTGCCATACAGTAGGTGCGGTCTGCTCCACGCCACCAATCCGATTGTAATGACTGTTCCTCCACCATGAAGAAAGGTCTTTGAAACGATAGACCCATGGCTTGCCGGAGCCATCTGAAATCGGTGTTCGCACACGCATGGTCCGGTCATTCGGCGATGCATAGTACCAGTCGTAACCTTCCCCTGCAGTAATCTGCTCTTGCAACGCCGGCAGATCATAGGGTGCCACAAAGCCGTCCGGATTAGGCACCCCATAATCTTCGTCACGCCAGTCACTGAGCGGCATATAATTGTCGATGCCAATGGCGTCGATTGCCGGATGCGCCCAAAGTGGATCAAGGTTGAAATAAACATCGCCTGAACCGTCTTGCGGATAATGCCCGAAATATTCAGTCCAGTCCGCGCCATAGGTGAGCTTACATCCAGTCCCCACAACCCGGCGGATATCGGCGGCAAGACCGCAAAGCCCATTTACGAATGGGAAATGATCGTACGGCCCCCGAACCATGGTAAGCCCCCGCAGTTCCGAACCAAGGATAAACGCATCCACGCCGCCTGCACAGAGAGCCAGATGCGCGAGATGCAGCACAAAACGACGATAACCCCAATCTTCACCATTGCCTTGATAATGGACGCGTTGATGCTTGATCTGATAATTTTCTGCCGTGGCGCTCCCTAGAAATTCGGCGATCTGGTTCACCGCCGCTTCTGTCTCGTTGACACTGCCAGCATGGTAAGGCGCAGGGTGACAGGTAATGCGTCCACGCCAAGGATGTGTCGCCTGATGTGTTGAACCATAGGGATCGGGAAGCTGGTTGTCCGGCGGTATATCAAGCATGATGAACGGGTAAAGCGTGACGCTCAGACCTCGCGTTTTTGCGTCCTCGATGGCGGCGACAATGCTCTCATCGGATGGCGTTCCACCATAGATCCCCCCCCTGTCATCGCGGGAAATGAGATGTGCACCGGCGCGGTCAACGCCTCCAGCGCACCATTTCTCGCTTTCGTTGTTCTGATTCCTGTCCATGACGCCCGGGCGAATTTTGCAATTCCCAGCACGCAAATCCGCGGCAAACCAAGGCACTACGATTGCAACATGCTTAAGGGCAGGACAGAGCCCCTGCAGCTCGTCCATCGACGCCTCCCAGTCCGTATCACCTCGCAGGCAATTATGGTTCAAAGCAATCGTCTGACCTTTACCCGGCTCATTGGTTACCAGTTTTGGCGAGAGTCCGAACTCCGTTGAGCCGGGTATATGTGCTACCGCCTTGAGACTGCTGGCGACGGCTCCGATTGCTCTGATCACTTCAAACTGAAACTGCGGTATGCGATTGCCAAAATCATCGAGTGGAAAATGCTCGAAAACCACACAGGCCGTGCCCCGATATGCTGGTGCATTGCCGCTTCCCTGTTTGGCTTCAATCAATGGATCCGGCATTTGATTTTCGCCGCCGCAATGGACGCGGATTGTGCCTCGCGTCTGGTCGTATTCCTTACCGTCAGCCCATATGCGACGGATAAGGCTTATCTCTCCGGCGGCAACCGCAATGGCGAAATTGCCGAAGTAGGAATATTCAGCGACCTTCCGTCCGCCTTTACCGCCCTGTCGCTTTTTGGTTTTCTGCTCCTCGAAACGCGTTCCCCATATCAAAACGCCCGGCACCCGCGCCGCGCCATAAATGCGAGGAAGAGCAGCTCCCTCCTCGCCCATCGTCGGACGCATGGATATCATGCGTGGCCCTTCGGCATTTTGTCCGAACAGCGCACGATCGATCAAATAGCCCCCCACCGAAGCAGCGGCTGTGGCTATTGCTGCTGTGACGGTACCTGAACCGAAAATAGCCGTAGCAGTCGTGGTGAGAACGAGTGTCGCCATATCATCAAGTCCCGTGGCAAATACTTCAAATTATTGAGGAAATCCAAACACGCCAGCAATCCGCCTGCGCCATTGCGGGATCAGCGCTGAATCCATGACGCAGTGTCCTTCATAGGCATGTGTAAAACTATCCGGGCTAGTCAGTATGCCCAGATGCTTTGCGGAAACTCCGTCACGCCAGCGGAATACAAGCATGTCGCCGGGGATTGCCTCTGCCGGATCTTTCGGAATCATGTGCCTGTGCGCAGCCTCCAGCAATGCGTCACCACCGCCTGATTCAGCCCAGTCCGGAGAATAAGCTGCGATGTCCTGCGGCTCGCGGTAATAAAGTGCTCGCCATATTCCGCGGACAAGACCAAGGCAATCGCACCCGACCTGACATTTGGAACCTTGGTGACGATAGGGTGTGCCAAGCCAAAGCCGGGTTTCAGCCAGAACGTCCTGTGCGATCGTCATGGGACCAGCGGCCCGCCATCAAAATTGCCGTCTGCAAAATTGTAGACTGCATCATTGCCTGGCAGATGAGGAAAACCACAAAAGTTCAAGGCATTTGCAAATTTTGCCTTGCACTGCGCAAAGCTCTTGTCACAACCGGCATCAAGCAGAAATGTATCGCCTATTTTGATGTCTGGAATTGGAGAATCCCGCAAGCTCAGGCGGATACCCTCACTGTGAGTCTGGTATGCCAGTACGACATTCCTGCTGCCATTGGCCCAGGTCAACGTTCCATTGCGAAACCAGTTGTTGTCCGATGGCTGCAAACCGGCAACCACAACCTCGCGGTCCGAGATCAGCCTAGTTACACTCCCCTCCTGTGCGCGGCTTTTGTAACCGCACCGGCTGTCACCCAGCTGCGCATCGCATTGCCGGGTTACCCGACGACCGCTTATCTTGTCGAGATCAACGGAACTGCTTTTGAGTTCTGCAACAAACCGCCCGCCCGAGCGGGTGATTGCGCCGATACGCGACGAACGCAACAAGGCATATTGTTCAGGCGATGCCCAATTGACGAGAAACGTCTCGACCGCCGCCCCATCGAATGCACCCCGCTCAATGTCATTATCGGAAATAGCAAGCGAAGAAAGCGCTCCTTCGATTTCTGCGGTATCGACACTCAGACCCAATGCGCTTGTGGCTTCACTGGCACTCAATCCAGTTTGCGGTTCGCAGGATACGCCTTCAATACGCAATGTTTTGTCGTGATCGGTGAAGCCATATACAATCTTGTCTGTTCGCCGGATGATCCAGCAAAAACAATGCGTTGTTATCTCGCCTGAAAGATGTGATTCAAGCGTTGCCGGCAAAGAGCTCATGCCTTGACCTCAATAATGGGAATGGACGGAATATCACCGGCGCTGAATGATCTAAGGCTGATCATCAGGCGGTCTGTGTCGAACCGCGCGGGTACATCGAAACCGAATCCCGCACTCACTGCTGCGCCCTGTTTGGGTATTTTCCCGGGCTGGAAAATGATCTTCCCGCTGATCAACTCAACGACAAAGTCGATCGCCTCTTTGTGCTCTATGCCCGCTACGGCCACCCGCACGCTGTCTTTTTCCACCTTGGTGATAGGCCTTACGTGCTCGCCATAACGCTTGATGAGTTGGAACACTCCATTGTGCCCGTCTCCCAGCCCAAGCATCTGATCCGTGGCAGCGATTGGCATGCCGGATTTGCCCGATAGATGATCAAAGGGATCGCGAAACCGGAAGGCATGCAGCGAGCCCCGCCGCGCCTCAAAAAATGCCATCACCTCTTCAAGGTCCGCCAGCGAACGCAATCCGGTACCAGCGTCATAGTGGCGTCGCGACTGGGACCAGCGTGCATTGCGCTGCTCGAATCCGGACGTGAGCGGCACGATTTCATTGCGCCATTCCGGTCCACCGGTCGCACCAAAGGAGACAGCCGCCGGAAAGCGGACGTCGTGAAAATCTGCCATACTTTATCCTTAAAGCGTTCTTGCGCCCCGGCGTGCGGCGCGTGCCAGCATGCCCGTTACTTGCGCCTCGGATTTGCGGAACGAAGCAGCATCCGTTGCAGTGACGTTAAATGTGACATGGACCGGCGAGCTGCCGCCCTGTGTGGCCACGCCAAGGCGCCCATCCGGTCCTCGTGCGAGTGGCATGATCGCCTCGCTGCCCGCTTCGCCCATAAGCCCAAGGGAGCCGCCAGCATTGAAATAGGTCGGAGTGTCGACAATGCCGCCTTTCGCAAAGGCTGTTGGCCGGTCAGCTGGGATCGGTACCGGTCCCTTGAAGGTACCAGGCTTTGCCATGAAGCTTCCAATGAAATTGGAAAACAGGTCCGAAGCCATGTCCTGCAATGGTTTCAATCCGGAATTCAGCGCCATACCGGCGATGTTCATCGCCACTTGCTTCAGAACATCGTCCAGCCCTTTGCCACTTATTGCGGCGCTTTTCAGCGAACTGGTCAAGGTGCGTCCGAACAAATCGGATTTCTTCTGCAAGTCATCCAGTGCGCGGTCCATTCCGCCGGTGTCAACGTCCATTTTTACTGTTATATCTTCAGGCATTGATTTCCTGCTGTTTATCCGGAAAGGCTTGCATCATTTGCTGAAGCTCACACTGCGTCAGTGCAGCCCGTGAGGGCGTTCGATAAAATGCTGCGTTCAGTTCACGCGGCGTCATCGCCCAGAATTCAGCCGATGAGAGTCTCAACACACCAAACCCGGCTGCCATCATCGCTGCCCAGGGAAATGGCTCAGTAGAATTCCCATCCATTATCAGAGGGTTACCTCCGCCGGTTCCGATTTTGATTCACCGAAGGTTGCGCTTAAAATTTCACTGACAATGCGAGCAAATCCAGTCGCACCGCCTTCAGCGCGCATTTGCGATACTTCATCGAGAGCCACAGCGTTTCCGCCGCCGCGTAGTCCCGCTGTAATGATCTTGAGAATGTCACCGGCTGAAAGCGGGCTGGTAGAAAACCGCTTCAGCAGCACAGCCAGATCTTCGGCGCCAAATGACGCTTCAAGCTCCGCCAATGCACCCAGGGTCAAACACAATGTCCATTCACGTCCATCAAGCATGGCGCTGATTTCGCCGCGATGCCGGTTCACCATCATGCGATCTCCGTGAACTTGACTGGCCCGGCCGACTCCAGAGCAATTTCAAACGTGACCTCGCCATTATGCGCGCCGCCATATTCCAGCGCGACGATCTGAAATAAGCCCTGCAACAGGCCAAAGCCCGGAAGTACGATCTGCCAGTCAGGGATAGAGCCGTAAAAAAATGCCTGCCGGAACAGATTATCCGAATGTGCATCCTTGAAGATGCCCGAACCACTGATTGATGCCCGTTGAACAGCACTGCCGCCGAGCAGCTCCCGCCAGCGTCCGGCTGCGTCAGCATCTGTCACATCAACAGTTTCCGTGTTAAAAGCCAGGCGTTTGGAGCGCATGCCCGCGCAAGTGACATAGCCACCTTCTGCACCCGCAATCTTCAATAGAATATCCTTGCCTCTTTGGGCGACCATTGGTGTTCCTTTCAAATGGATTTTTCAAATCTCAAGCGGACAGGTCTTCTGTCACCGCCCGGTAGCGCAATACGCCCAGATACCCATCCTGAGCGTCCTCGGCGCGTGCCTGCGAATATTGCAGGTTCAAATTCGTGAGCCGGTGGCCGCTCAGCACCAGTTGTGAGCGCTCCAACAGGTGTTCGATCACATTCATGATCTCGAACACGGTTTTACGACCGCTCGCCCTGTTCCAGATATTGAGCGTAAACAGGTGCTCGCTGCCGCGTTCGGTCGCCGTGCTCCAGTCGTAAATATTGGAAGAACCCAACGTTACATAGGGAAACTCGGCTTTTAACGGCACGCGGTCATAAACCCGTCCCGCAATCAGCCTTTCCAGCGCACCGTCGATTTTCAAACACGCCAGCAATGCCTTTTGCAGTTCCAACCCGGCACTTTTCATGACTTGTCATCTCTTGGGGGTGGGGATTGTTTTTGAGCCCTGCTCGCCTTTTCAGCGGCCTCTTCAATCAGCTCCATCGCTTGCCAACGCAATGTACGGACCAGATCGGCCAAGGTGAGTTGCATGGTTACCTTCATCTGCCCTCCTCGCTCACACGTGCGACCAGATAGCGTTCCGTCTCGTCAGGGTCATACAATGTCAGTATCTGGAATATGCGCGCACCCTTGCGAAAACGCATGCTCGTGGAAATATCGGCGCGGTGCCGCAATGTAATCCTGTGGCTCAGCTCGGCAAGTTGCTGCTCGCCCAGCAATCGCACTCCCGGTCCAACTGGTTCAATTTGAGCCCAAAGGTTGGCGATTTCGCTCCAGCTTTCCTCCAGTTCGCCCGCTTCTCCAGCCAACACGGAAGATTTTTCCAGCAGCAACTCTTGGTTGAGACCGCCCGGATCAATGAACAGCGTCGCCATCAAAATGAAACCTTGCGCCAAAGTCCTACCGCCCGCTCGAACGCAGGAGGATAGGAGACAGGCTGTTGCGCAGCGCCATAAACGCCGCGAAACTCGTACCAATGGGCCACAAGCGTCAAGATCGCATGGCGCAACGCATCGGGTACATCCTTGCCTGTTTCACCGAAACCGGCAACGAAATCCACTTCCAAGGCAACGGAATTGGCCGTGCGTGAGGCAAGGTATAATCGTGCTGGGCGTGAAGCAGATTCCAGATGCAAATCCTCAGCCGCTACCTGCACCGGCGTTCCGTTAACATGATATGCACTCACCGAAACAATGGACTGGACCGGACATTTCCGCAGTTTTATCACTCCGGCGGTCGGCCATTGATCGATGTAAAGCCGGAAGGTTTGGCAGATCAGAGCAAGGCCCGTCTGTGTTTCCAACGTTTCGCGCGCTGCTTTGATAAGTCCATCAAGCAGTCCGTCTTCGCTATTATCTGTGAGGCGCAAAAATTGGTGCACCTCTGCCAGCGTCACCGGCTCAAGAGCCGGCGGCTTTATCAGTGTCATTGTCATGTTCAGGGTCTCGTTCCGAGTTGGAATTATTCGGTCTCGATCAAGGCATCGCAGCGTTGATTGAAATGAGATTAGACGGCTAGCCGGTCGGCAAGTTGGAGCAGTCTTCTATTTTGCGTTCATGATCTTTTGCCATGTTGATCATAATCTGAGTATCCAAGGATAGGCTGTATCCGCCATAGAGTGCACTCAGCAAAAACTCAGCCACTTTGCCGTAAGCAGCGGGTTCGGGACTATCAATAATCGCCTGATAATTACCTTGCGTACCATCCATCGAGAATCCCAGTCTTGCCAGACTATCGATCCCGTTCGGGTCCATTTGGTAATGACCCACCTCACCTTCCTTCGGGCCAAAAAAACCTGAAGATGCCTCACACAACATGCGCTTATCATCATCGACGAACCTGCATTGCACATAGTTCTGCGAACGTTCGGTGGAAAGAATTAGATAACGGTCAAGTTCAGTCTCGCGACCTGCACTCGAATGAATTTTTGCCAATCGCGCAATGACCGGACACCGATACCGCTCAAGGAATTCGGCCAACTTATCCGAAACCGCAATTTCCCCTGCGAAACAAATCGATGGACCTGTGCAGCCGAGTGTCAGGCTAAAAATCAGCACGATAATCCGTTGAAAACGCATCCTTCAAAACTATGTGAATCTTTAGTGCGGTCAATTCGACATTGGTAGAAGAAGTCCGGACGGCCGTAAGACCGCCCGGACTGGATGATCAGACGCCGAACTTCAGCAGCTTGATCGCATTGAAGTCCTGAACGCCACCGCCCACACGCTTGGTCGTGTAGAACAAAACGTAGGGCTTGGCGGAGTAAGGATCGCGCAGGACGCGCACGCCTGTGCGATCCACCACCAGATATCCCCTTGCAAAATCACCGAAGGCAATGGCAGCAGATTTGTCGGCCATGTCAGGCATATCTTCAGCTTCAACGAGGCCAAAGCCCAGCAGTGATGCCTGCGCGCCGGGCGTTGCGGGCGGCGTCCAGAGATAGTTGCCATCCTTGTCCTTAAGCTTGCGGATAGCCGCCTGCGTTTTGCGATTCATCACCCAATTGGCATTTTGGCGATAACCGGCTTTCAGCGCATAGATTGTGTCGAGCAGAACATCCGAAGCATCATTGGCGGGAAACGCCCCGGCGACGCCAGTCGATAGCGAGCCGAGTTTACCCCAGCCCCAGGCGGACTCTGCCACTGTGTCATAGGTCAGGAAGCCGCGTGGTTTGTTGACCCCGTCGCCATTGATAAAGGCCTTGCCTTCCTGCTCGGCAAAAGCCGTTTCCACCTCGGCAGAAATCCATTGTTCCACATCAACCACGCCGTCATCGAGCAGCGAGGATGTTGCCGCCGGCATGGCATAGAGCTCCATGGTCGGAAATTGCAGCTCAGCCAATTTGGAGCCTTCAGTCTGCGGACGTATGTCGGTCTCGCTAACCCAGCCTACGGATGGTCCCTTGATCGAAAACGGCTTCTTCAAAACTGAACCGGATACCTGTCGTACCGTGGCGATACTGCGGATGGGCGATATTTGCGCCAGTCGCGTTCCGATTTCGGTTTCAAGTTCCTGGGGCACCAAATAGCCGCCATCGGAAGCCGAACCGATCGAATGAGCCTTGGCCTCAAGTGAACGTACGCCGCTTTCATCGCCGCGCCGGACATAGCTTTCAAAAGCGCTCTTATGCTCCAGCGAGCGCAACGGGCTGACACCGCCATCCAGCGCAGGACGCACCTGCTTCAGTTCAAGCTGCTCCAGAGTAGACGACGCCTTGTCATTTCAAAGCGAGGGCGCTCGGCCCGTGAAACCGACATGATGCCGGATGGGCCGTCGATCATAACCTCGCGGACATCGGCCAATGTTTCGCCGACCAGAGCGATATGCATGGATTTCGATTTATCAAAGGGCGCAAACCCAAGGGCCATGCCATTGACCCATTCCGCCCCCATTCGTGTCTTGCCGGAGCCTCGCCCGCCAAGGATCAGCCATGTATGCCAATCAGTTCGCGGCGGCTGTTGTGTTGTCCGCCCCTGAAAAAGCCATTCCGGATGGGCCGCCAGCATCTCCCGCATGCTTAAATTTTGTTTCGACCAGCTCGCTTGCACGGATGTTGGCAAGTTCATCGATCCTCTCATCAATTCGTTTTAGAACCGCCGCGACCTCGTCGGGCGAAAGACCGCTGGCGCTCTGCGCTCTCGCCGCATCAAACCTCTCTTGAAGGTCGCTCACCTTGTCGATAGTGCGGGCCAGCAAGGCCAATGCGTCGAGCCGTGCCTTGCTTGGAATTTCGTTTTCAAAACTGGACAGTGTTTCCAGCTCCTTCCGCAAAAGCTCCATGATTTTTCTCGCAGCACGTAACTGGCTGTTACCCTGCTGTATCTCATCAAGCGAATAGCCATCGCGATAAATGCCGTTTAGAAACTGCTGTTCGTTAACGCCCAGCAATGGTGCAATCTCGTGGGGGGCAATGCAGTATTCGCGGCACAACGCAAAGGCGCTGCGCCGGCGCATGGCCATCGCATAAATAGCAGTCATAAAAAATCCCTGAAATATCGCGGCTAACCGGCGAGGAAGCCTTGGTCACAATTCCGACGATGACTAATATCTACAGCAGGACCGTTACGCAGTCAAGGACTATTTTCCTATAAAGGTAAATTTTCTTATGCTGCCTTTTTCCATGTGGCAGCCAGCAACCCCGCACCTATCATCAGCGAGCCGCCAGTACGATTGACTACGCGCTGGACGCTAGGCTTGCGAATTGTCTGCCGTGCCATTGACGCCATCAATGCATAGGCCCCGGCATTCAATTTTGCCAGCACGAGGAATGTTGTTTCGAAAATGATCATCTGGGTGAGGATCGGCCGTGTCGTATCGAGAAACTGCGGCAGGAACGCCACGAAGAAGATAATGCTTTTCGGGTTGAGCGCAGTTACGACATAGGTATGCAGGAATATACGCAGTGCCTTTTCATTTTTTGCTGGCGTCTCACCTGTCACAGCATCCGCCACGGGCGCACGCCATAGTTTGATGCCGAGATAGATCAGATAGGCCGCGCCGATCCATTTCAAGGCGGTGAAAATCGTCGCTGACGCGGCAAGCAGCGCGCCAAGGCCGAGCATGGAAGCAGTCATGGCGGTGAAATCGCCGAGCGCAACTCCCGCGACAGTCGCCATTGCAAAGCGCCTCCCATGGCCAAGCGCATAAGAAATTACCAGAAGAATGGTCGGCCCGGGGATAGCAAGAAGTATTGCTGATGCTGCGACAAATGCCAACCAATGTTCAATAGCCATGTTCCCGCTCCTGTATATCTGGCGCTCAGAAATCCATAAAGAAGCAGCCATTTGCAAATGAAAAATTCAAGCGGCATTTCGATGCTCAAAAGGCAAGTTTTTCAGGCTTCTCTTGTCGCAGGACATAAAAAAGAGCTAATCTGTCCTCTGGGGTGAAATGACAGGGCAACGCTTCAAAATAGCGAACTTCAGAAGCTGTTAAGCGTAATCGGATACACCATATTCTTTATAAGAATGTGGATATAGGGCAGGCACAGAGTTTCGATGAAAGAGACCAAGCCAGACAAGCGTAAACGTTTCAGAGTCTCGCCATTGCTAGGGCTTGATGCATGGATCGATTCAACGCTTTATGAGTTGCGCTTCCGTGCCGCCGAAACCTGGGAAGATCTGACGATATTTTTCCGCCGGTTCCATGTTTCCGGCTGGCGGCGCGCCATTATTGAAGTCTTGAGCGAAGGGTTCACCTGGGGCACGGCTGGCTCCGTGGTCATGCTAACGCTGGCGATACCTGCCTTTCACGAAACTGATAAGAATTGGCGCACGCGTGACGATTTCGCCGTCACCTTTCTTGATCGTTATGGCAATGAAATCGGCCAGCGCGGGATTCTCCACCGCAGTGCCGTTCCGATTGACGAATTGCCGGATCACGTCATAAAGGCTGTCCTTGCCACGGAAGACCGGCGCTTCTTTGACCATTTTGGCATTGATTTTCTTGGTCTTTCCCGCGCAATGACGGAAAATCTGCGCGCCAATTCGGTTGTGCAAGGCGGGTCGACAATTACCCAGCAGCTGGCAAAAAATCTGTTTCTGACCAATGAGCGCAGTCTTGATCGAAAGATCAAGGAAGCCTTTCTGGCTCTTTGGCTTGAGGCCAATTTGAGCAAGAAAGAAATTCTTCAGACCTACCTCGACCGCGCTTATATGGGCGGTGGCACATTCGGCATAGCTGCCGCATCGCAATTTTACTTCAACAAAAGCGTCAAGGACGTGAATCTTGCTGAAGCGGCGATGCTGGCCGGACTGTTCAAGGCACCGGCAAAATATGCCCCGCACGTCAATCTGCCTGCGGCCCGTGCTCGTGCGAACGTGGTGCTCAGTAATCTCGTTCAGGGTGGTCTGATGACGGAAGGACAGGTCGTCGGGGCCCGGCGCAATCCTGCGACAGTGGTTGATCGCGGACGTTTGGAAAGCCCGGATTACTTCCTCGACTGGGCCTTTGACGAAGTTCGCAAGGTCGCGCAGAATTTCAGCACCCATACATTGGTTGTGCGCACCACACTTGATACCGGCATCCAGAAGGCCGCCGAAGAATCCGCCGAGTATCATCTGCGCCAATATGGCAAGGAATATCACGTCGCGCAGGCTGCGATTGTTGTTCTGGAAAACAATGGCGCCGTAAGGGCGATCGTCGGCGGGCGCGACTATGGCCTCAGTCAGTTCAATCGCGCCACCGCCGCCTTGCGGCAGGCGGGCTCGTCCTTCAAGCCCTATGTCTATGCTGCCGCCATGGAAAAGGGCATGACTCCGAAAACGCTCGTTTCGGGAGGCGCAGTGTCTTGGGGCAATTGGTCACCGCAAAATTATTCCCGCAAATATCTGGGCAAGATTGATCTCACGACTGCTCTGGTCAAATCGATCAACACGGTGCCCGTACGTCTTGCCAAGGATTATTTGACCACAGCTCCTATCGTCGCATTGGCAAAAGCCATGGGCGTTGAATCACCGATCAGCTCGCACAAGACCATGGTGCTCGGCACCTCCGGCATGACAGTCATGGATCAAGCCACGGGCTATAACGTCTTTGCGACCGGCGGCATTGTCGGCATGCGCCATGCGTTCACGCAGATATTGAGCCAGAATGGCGACATGCTTTGGGACTGGCGCAAGGATGGCCCAAAGCCCCATCGGGTTCTGACCGAGACTGCCGCAAATAACATGAACATTATGCTCTCGCAGGTGCCGGAATGGGGTACAGCACGGCGCGCCGTGCTTCCCATGACGCGTGTCGCGGGCAAGACGGGAACGACCCAGAGCTATCGCGATGCCTGGTTCGTCGGGTTCACCGGTAATTTCACGGCGGCGGTTTGGTTTGGCAATGATAATTTCACGCCAACCAAGGAACTGACAGGCGGCATTCTTCCCGCAATGACGTGGCAGCGTTTCATGAATTATGCGCACCAGAATATCGATTTGAAAGCTATTCCCGGCATCGATCCAACCATGCCCAAGCAGGAAAACGTAGTGGCTGAAAACAGCACCACCGATGCCGATAGCGAAATTATCAAGGCTGGCGAGCGTCCGCGCGTTCTTTCGAATGCGACCGTGCAGGTGCTTCGCGAGATTGATCAGGCCCTGAAAACATCACCGAAGCTGAAATTGCCTTTGCTTCCTACAAAAGTTTCCGCGCGCTAATTGCACGCAGCAGCGCCGCCGTGTAGTCATCATTCATGCTTCGTAATGTCTTCCTCGCCCTTATTGCGCTTGTCATTGCCGTCGGCGGCGGAACACTGAGCGCATGGTATGCGGTGAATCGTTTCGATGGCTTCAACGCGCTCGCCATTGGGCAATGGACTGCCCATCCAGATGCAGGCACGCCGCTTTCCGACCCTTATGCCAAGGCGCGCGCCGCCCGCGAAGGCGCTTTTCCGCTGGGTTCAGCCGAAGGTCTGGCGTTTTACGCTTACAATGATGATACGGGCGCAGCGCTTGACCGCCAATGCACCTACAGTTTGAGCGGAAATAGCCCGAATTCACGCTTTTGGACACTTTATGCGGCAGATCGCACCTTATTACCACTCGATCCCGGCACCGGCCGCCTGCCTGCATTGCATTCACGGCAAATCCTGCGCGGTGAGAATGGCGCATTCGTCGTTTCCGTTTCGCCGAAGGCACAGCCTGAAAACTGGCTCGCCACCTCGGGCAGCGGGCGGATGACCTTGGTGATGACATTGTACGACACGCCGGTGGGCAGCAATTCCGGTCTTGTCGACATGACCTTCCCGGCAATCACAAGGATTAGTTGCGATGGGTAAGCTATTGCGCGCCCTTCTGTTCGGTCTGGTCGGCGCAGGTATTATTCACATCGCCGTTGTGTTGCTCGTCCCCTATTACTCGGATCGAAATGCCTGGTCGCGTATTTCGGCCTATGGCGAGGATTGGCAGTTTCATACGGCAACCGGCGAACCCAGGCCCGGTATGGCACGGCTCGCATTTGACCCCTTGTTTCAAGCCGCCGCCTGCCGTTTTGATATTACAGATCTGCCCGCGCATATAACTGGTATCGGCACACTGCCCTACTGGTCGATCTCGGTTTACAATCGCCAAGGCGAAAATATCTACTCGATCAACGATCGCACAGCGATCGCCGACCAGTTGGATCTCGTCATTGCAACACCTCTGCAAATGATTGAACTCAACAAATCCAAGCCCGTAGCCGCTGAAAACTCCGTGCTGATCGAAGCCGATATGGATGAGGGTTTTGTTGTTATCCGCAGTTTCGTTCCCGATGAATCATGGGGCGAACAGGTTGCGTCCTTCCTGAAAAATGCCAACTGTTCGCCGCTGCTCTAGAACCCGGTTTTGCGTCTGGAATAGGCAAATTTTCTTTGGATTGTAGCTTCGCTGTTACAGAATATGTGTACGACCAACCGGACCCGATAAAGAGAGTGGACACTATGAAGAAGATTGCTGCTGTAACCCTTGCTCTGACGCTAAGCACTTCATTTGCCTTTGCCTATGACACGCAAAACGCCGAGCGTATCAAGACTTTGGTCGATACCGGCATGCAATATTACTGGTCGGGCGGTGACGTGAAAAAGGCCGAAGCCGAGATTTTCAAGGGCATCACCCTGCATGGCCGTTACGATGTGGTTGAGCAATCCTTTGCAGAAGCTTCCAAGCTGGCGCCCGAACGGCTGGATTTCCGATTTGCAGTCGCGTCATCGCAAATCCTGCAGAAAAACCTCGACGGAGCCCGTGCGACCTATGAGGAAATCCTTGCCAAGGACCCAACCTCTTTTGATGCACAGGCATGGCTGGAGGCTCTGGGCCGTATACGCAATGACGAAACCGAAGCAAGCCTAGCGCATCAGGCGTTGGCCGGTTTTGACCGCGAGCGCGCCGAGGCATATCGCCAGCGTTTTGTTCGTGCCGAACAGATCATTGCTGAAAAGCCGAACACCGATGTGCCTGCCCTTCCAGGTAAAGTCATGATCGTCACCTTGGGTTATGCTTTGGCCAAGGATGGAACAGCTGAAAAACCCTTGCTGGACCGGCTTGATGTAGCGCTGAAAGCTGCGCAGGCTAATCCCGAAGCGCGTATCATGGTGACAGGCGGCCAACCGCAATCCGGTGTTACCGAAGGCGACGTCATGATGAAGTGGCTGGTGGAGCGCGGTGTCAGCCGCGATCGCATTCTCATTGAAGACAAGTCAAAGGACACTGTCGGCAATGTCCTGAATGTCGCCAATCTTCTTAACCGCCACAGCGCTGACAGCGTCGTCCTGGTCACAAGTTCAAGCCACATGCGCCGTGCCCGGACATTGCTGGAAGATGCGCTCAAGCAATATGATCTTGACGCCAATGTCGTACCGGTTGTGGCTCTGGATGCCCCTTCCGTGGAAGAAGCAGCGAAGGTTTCAGCCGATGAGCGCCTGGTGATTTACAGGGATCTGATGCGGGTATCCGGCCTTTGGGCCTATCCGGGCGTTCAGCAGTAATATTTGCATCCACCGCTTGTCACGAATGACATGCGTGGTTCGACGAGACGAACCACGCACTGTGCTACTGCAAGCCCCCAGAAAGAGGGATTCAAAGCAATCCCTCAAGCCCCGGCTGCACTTTTGACGGCGCGAACTCCTGCACGTCAATATTGGCGAGCTTGCGTGTGTAAAACGGGTCTTCTTCAAGCACTTTGCGCAGGACTGCTTCACTCTCAGCCTTGGCGAGAATGATGCCGCCGGTACGCGGTATTTTCCGGCCCGAGGCTAAAAACATTCCGGTAGCGTAGTGCTTTTCGAGGAAGGCGACATGATCTGCCATTGCGGCATCGAGGTCGGCTAGCGGCGCGATGTAGGTAAGGGAAACGATGAACATAGGGGACTCCTGATATGCGAGTCCTGATAGTTCCATAGCTGCATTTACAAGAACAGGTTCAAATCAACCCGGCTGGGGCAAATTGTCAAAAAACTGACGACGAAGCTTTGCCTTGTCACGTTTTTGCGGCTGGGCTGAATAATGTTCATAGCGCACGCCGGGAAAGATTGTGATCTCGGCTGTCGCCTGACGTTTCTTCTGATCCCGGTTGCTTCGCGTTCTGGCGCTTCCCGGAAATGCGATTACAAATCCCATTTGGTCCATCCGTAAGGTTCGTTGCTCTCCTGAACTCGAATGCTACGCAGATGCCTATTGGTACTTATGCCGTATGCGCGTGATTTGCGCCATTATTTAATAAGACACGTCGATGGTTAACGACTTGCTAACGCTTAGCGGCTAATTTTAGAAGCTGTTATTGCGTTGCGTGCAGTGTTGGAGTTTGTTCGTGAAGTATCCTGAGTTTCGGGCGCTTGAAGACCGCAGCGGCGGCAGCAAGGCTGACGATCTCCTGACCGCGTCCATTACTGCGTTCTGCAGCGTCGCAAGACCGGCAAAAAGCGATGCGCAGCAGCTTGAAGACCTCGCTGTTCCTCTCCTGCCCCTCACCTCTCCGCGCGTGCGCCGGCATGCGGCAGCCGTACTTTCCGAATTACCCCATGCGCCCCACCGTCTCATCATGGCTCTTGCCGAGGATGATGTGGATATTTCTGCGCCCATCCTGCTGCGCTCTCCCGTGCTGAAGACCGGCGATCTTATTGACATCATCCGGCGCAAAGGCCTTGGGCATGCCCGAGCGATAGCACGCCGCACAACATCCGATCCATTATTGCTGGATGCGCTGCACAGTTTCGATGATCCCGCGCTCGAACGCACATTGGCATTTCAAGTGTCGACCGATGTTGAAACGGCTGCGGCTCCAGAGTCCGAGCGCCTTCGCGAAACGCGGCAGGCACTGCGGGAACTGATGCTTAGCACTG
The DNA here is from genome assembly GCF_052044585.1 of Phyllobacterium sp. 22552. Lineage (NCBI taxonomy): Bacteria > Pseudomonadati > Pseudomonadota > Alphaproteobacteria > Hyphomicrobiales > Phyllobacteriaceae > Phyllobacterium > Phyllobacterium sp. 22552. Next base: position 442,197 of record NZ_JBQENG010000002.1, read on the forward strand.
ATATCGGGCAATCCGACGATCAGGCGCTTGCCGACCGATTGATCGATGCAGCCCTGCTGGACCAGACCACTCAATTCCAGGAAGAATTTGCCCGCGCGCTTGATCTTGGCATGGAAAGTACAGTGCGCATCATTGGTCACGGGCTCAATGCTGAATTGACAATCGCCTTTGCCTCGCTTGGCCTTTCAGCGGAAGCGTCACACCTCATCCTTACCGGTCTTTTCGGGCTGGTGCATAAGAATCTGCATTCACTGCGGCTGTTCATCCAGTCTTATCGCCAGATTGACCAGGAAAAAGCCCGGGCTACAGTCGCACGTTGGAAGATTCAGGAAAACTCTGCGGCACTGCGCCAGAAATTGCGTGAGATGGCCAAGGATGTCGAGAATACAGCCCGAAAGGTTTCCTGACCGCTGCAATTTGCCCACGTTGGCAAGGACGATCATTGTATTCAGCTTTTTAATCTAACCATCAACCACCGAAAACAACTCAGACCTATCCCCGCGATAATCCTCAATTTCAACAATCCAAAGATCGCGGTCCCAGCGCTTCTGCTTTTCCAGATCATCATTGATGTCCATCTCGGCCGAGCCTGATTTCAGCCGTGTAAACAAGCGCTCGTCGGGCTTTGTCTCATCATAGACCATTTGCGGAGCCGGACCGAACAGGTCATATGTGCCATCGGAATTGCGAAATTTGATGAAAATCGCTCCGGCTTCCATTGCTCCCCTATTGCTTAATGCAGCAAATGCGCCGGTGTCATTGACCCTCCGCACCAGTGCTGAAACCCAAAAGTCAGATGTCAGACGCATGGGCACAAATCCTTGCTGGGACGGAAATTTGCGTCCTGATGAGCCGAAAATGGTGGATTTCGAGCACCAGAGCAGTGAACTTTTGGGTTCAGGAGCACGGGGGCACAGAAAAACGACATTTGCAGGCTATCAGGGCGTGAATTAGTTGATAAGGCCAATTTCCTGCATCTTGGCCAACAGCTTCGCGTCTGGCTCGCCCGTTACTGGCAGGCGGAAGAGTTTCTGAAATTCACTGACGGCTATCTTCGTGGATTCACCGACCTTGCCGTCGATTTCCACTTTGTCATTGCCGAATGCGCGCAAACCGGCCTGCACGCGTACGATTTCCGGTGCGGATAGGCCGCCTGTTGCGGCATCGTTCACCTCGGCATTGGCCGACGAAGCAGAAATTTTCTGTACCGTTGCTTTTTCAGGAGCAGAATCCGGCTTCTTGGCCGGAACAGCAATGCTTGCCGTCGTGTCGTCCGCATTGCCAACTGGAGCCTCGGCCTCAACACCGAGCTCAGCGCTGGCCTTGCGGTAGGCCTCGATAGCCGCGCGTGTGCCTTTGCCGGAAATACCGTCCACCGTTCCATTGTAGAAGCCGAGGGCCAGCAGTTTCTGCTGAAGCTGTGCCACTTCCGGATCGCCGCCCGGTCCCAATACCGGGTCACCATTGATGGCAGCGGCGATTGCATCCTGGCTTTTTGGAACCGGAACAGAATTGACCTTGCGGATTGGTGCATCCACAGAGGTTCGTTTTTCTCCCGACAGAGCAGGCTTTTCCTGCTTTATCGGCTTGAACACCAATTCGGGCCGCGTCGAGAAAAAGACGCCCTCGTGCACATGAGGCTGATACCACAGCGCATTGGCCGAGATGAAACCAAGCGTAACCAGAAACGCGGTTGTGCCGCCTGCGATGCCAGGATTGCTGGCGATCAAGCCACCGGCTGCAATCAAAGCCCGCAATGCAGGGCTTCGTTTAGGTGCGCGGCGCTTGGCGGTCCGGCTGCTAGGCCGACTTGCGGGCTTCCCCATGGGAACCTCCCTTTACATCGCTAATCTCTTTGAAGTCGACAATATTGGCGGCAGGCTCTTCGCTGCGCTCGTCGCTGGCGATAATACGGCCAGAGCGGGGGATACGGACGTCAACAATTGTGCCCTGCCCTGGAACGCTCTTGATCGTCAGTTCGCCGCCATGAAGACCTATCAGCCCTTTTACAGTGGCAAGACCCAAGCCAGTGCCTTCCTGAGCGCGCGTATAGTCGTTCTGTACCTGGCGGAAAGGCTGGCCCAAAGTCTTCAGATCTGCTTCGGCAATACCGATGCCCGTATCACTGACCGAGAACATCAGCGTGTCATCTTCAACCTGCGCGTCGATCGTCACAACGCCGCCAGCTTCGGTGAATTTCACCGCATTGGACACAAGATTGATCAGAACCTGATGGATGGCGCGATTATCGGCAACGACATTGCCGATACGGGGGCTGACGCGATCGCACAAGGTGACGTTCTTCTGCAAAGCCTGATGCGCCATCATATCGTGCACCATTGTCACGGTGTCTTTGAAGGCGAAGCTTTCCGCATGGATAGGATAGGCTCCCGCTTCAATCTTCGAAACATCGAGAATGGCATTGACCACTGAAAGCAGATGATTGCCGGAACGATGCACCAACTCGACATATTCGCGCTGGCGGCTATCGGGCAGCTTGCCGCAAATTTCCTGCAACAGGATGTCGGAAAAACCAATGATGGAATTAAGCGGCGTGCGCAGTTCGTGGCTCACTGTGGACAGAAAACGGCCTTTTGTAATTTCGACTGTCTCAACTTCGCGGCGCGCTGCAACAAGTGCGTTGCGATCCGCAACGGCCTGCGAGATATCCGTTGCGACGATAAGAAAGCCCTCGCCCTGGCTGTGAGGCACAGCGCTCAAATGATAAGTTGCGAACCTGACAAGGTGTGGCTGGCCACAAGTCTCTGCCGGCGCAACACAACGCAGCTTGACATCGACATGGGCTTTGGCCGCGCCGCGCTTCATGTCGCTGAGGAAACCAAGGAATTGAACACGATCGGCCACGTGCACCCGCTCGAACAGCGGCGTGCCGATCAGCAGATTGCGTGCAATACCAAACTGTTCTTGGGCCTTGGATGAAAGTGATTTCACCAGCCCGTCGCTGCCAATACTCATAACCACGCCATCAATGGCGCTTTCGAGATCGGCAACGCGATCATCGCGGCGAGCGGCAGCAACGCGCTGAACAAGTCCTTTCGTTATCCGCACAATCAATGTTGCAGAATAGGCCAGAGAAGCCAGCAACGAGAGCGGCGAAAGGCCAACTTCTGCATTCTTGAGCAATGACACAATAAGCAGAACAGCCAGTATCGCCGCCGATATCGCGCCAGCCAAACGCAGCGAACGCTCGCTTCTATAAATGAACCAGGCTTCAACAGGCACAGCGGCAGCCAGCAGCCAAAGCAGCAGATTTGGTGCTGATGAAGCAATCCCGATAGCGCAAATAGATGCGCCATAAGCGATAAGTGCTCCAAGGCCGATCTTCAGGCCATCCTTGGATATTGCCAGAGCACCGCAGAAGATCATCGGCAAAGCCAGAACGCCAATAACTATGCTTACAATACCGGCCATTTCGCCAGCCAACAGGTGATTTGTGAACACCGCCATTGCAAGCACCAAAGGCATGGCAAGAAACGCGCCCGCCATCCGCGTATCGCGCTCACGGGTTACCGGGCAGGCAACGGATGTATTGACCCAACGCCTGCACAAATCGTGGAAGCGACCGGCAATATCAAGCCGCCGGCGCGAGCTGGCATCGGCAAAGTCATGCCGCCGGTGGGCGTCAACCCCGGCAAAGTCAGAATGTGTGACGGAATGAATCGGCACCAATTTTTTCCTGCTTTCCGCAAAACCCTGGTTGTCGCCCGGATAATGCGGTCATTTCATGAATGCTCTTTCAAGCACTCTTGTCAGCGTTAACTTTTGCAGACGAGGCTTTAAGGAAAGGATAAAACTGGGGGATCGAATGAGCCGTAAACCCGGTTTCGAGCGATTGTGACTGGCATGGTAAATGAAGAGTTTCGGTCAAACACAAATTGGCGTGTCGAATCGTGCAATCAACGATTTGCGCCTCAACAGTTGTTAATGCTTGGTTTCTATAGTGGCTCAAATTGAGACGCAGGCTTCAACGCTATGTTGCTAAGCCTGTGTCACAGTCTTCGCGTAGGTCGTCTTGGGACGGTGGGTTTTGCGCCAAAGGGTTGGGCTATGTTCTTTTTGATCAGATTTGCGATCAAGTTCTGCTTCTGGATGACAGTCGTGTCATTATTCATGCCTTCGCTCTCCAATGAGAAGGGCGGACCCAGCCCGCTTGAAGCCCTGCTGGCAGCGCAGGACACAATCAGCGATCTGTCGGATTTCTGTACCCGCAAACCCCAGGCCTGTGAAACTGGCAAGGCGGCGATCGCAAATGCTGGCGTACGTGCCGGCGAAGCCGCCAAAGTGGGATATGAATATCTCGATGCCCAGCTCGGCAAAAAATCCGATGATCCGGACTCGGTGGTTGCGAGAGCGCATGGCGATGCGCCAGATACCAGCGATGCTCAAGCAATCAAAGCAAAACTGCGTGAAATGGCTTTACGTGAGATTATCAACGCCGCCACCCGCGAGCGTGAAGAAACAAGCAAAATAGACGCCAAGGCTCATACGGGCTCAGTCAGTAAGAATTGAATTGCATAAAAACGGTGACGTTCGCAGTTAGGAACACTATATGTGCCCTGAACAGGACAATACCATGGCACAGACTATTGACGACATTATTGGCGATTTCGACTTCATCGACGATTGGGAAGAGCGCTATCGCTATGTCATCGACCTTGGTCGTGATCTCAAACCCTATCCGGAAACGGCCCGCGACGCCGTGCATAAGGTCAATGGCTGTGTCAGTCAGGTCTGGCTCAAAAGCACGCTTTCAGCAGGACCAGATCCCGTTATCGAATTTGTCGGCGACAGCGATGCACACATCGTTCGCGGTCTGGTTGCTATCATGATGGCGCTTTACTCAGGCAAAAAAGCTTCGGAAATTCTCGCTATCGATCCGGAAGCCGTTTTGCGGAAGCTAGGTCTTAATGAAAATCTGACGCCGCAACGCTCTAACGGTCTGCGTTCAATGGTCGCCCGCATCCGCCGGGAAGCCGAAACAGCGCTCGGCTCCGCGGATGCAACGCAGCATTAAGCCAAATTCGTCAGAGCAAAATCATTGCCCTTAGCTTATTGAGGGCCGGTAACCTTCGGTGCCCCAGTGAATAATGCTTGAAGTGCGGCGCGTTGGCGCTGGCGGATTGTAATGTCTGTCGAGCACAGCCAGTGCTGTTTTCAGGATCAGTTTTGCTGAACGGACCGGCCATTGCCGCTCACGCTCGACTATTTCCAATCCCTTGAGAAAGCAGCACACATCGACCAAGACGCCCGCAAGTTCAGGTCCGACCGCATTGAGCGCCCGCTCCACACGTTGGCGAGCAGCCAAGGCTGCCTCTGTAATTTCGAGCACACCATTGGAGCGCGAACCACTGCCAGTCACATCCCAGTTAACACTGATCGAGGGCATCAGATTGCCAAGGGTGAAATCCCGACGCAATTGCTCTCCCGCCTTGAACGCCGCTTCGTTGATCAGTGGCCGGCCCGTGCCATCCTTGCGTTTACGCAGATTTGCCAGCGGCGACTCGGCCTCATTGGTGCGAACTTTGCTTGGGCCATGTTCGTCCGGGAGCGTTATGAACGCCTCGTTTCTATGCTGACTGGCAAAGGCATCAACATCGGTGGCGCTCCGCAGCAGCCATGCCTTACCTGCATCGGAAATTTTCAACTCCGACTTACAGGGCACCACGAGTCCCGTCATTGCTGCATGGGCGATAACATCTCTTTTAACGCTCAACACACCATATGCGGCGCTTTCAAGCGTCAATTTTTCCGGCGCTGCCGCTTCAGCGAGTTGCACTGAACCCTTGGCGAGAAATCGTAAAAGGCGCGCAATCATGGCTTGATCGATTGTGGAGTGACCGTTCATCGACGCACCCTCCCGCTTTGAGCAAAGGCCGCCCGAATAACTGTTTCAACCATATGCACGATGCGGTCAAAATCTGTATCCTCGCGCATATCCTCAATCAGATGACAGGCATGGGCCACCGTACTGCGATCTCGCCCGAAGACACGACCGACCTGCGTCATGGACATGCCGAGTGTGACATGCACCACATACATGCCAATTTGGCGAACGCGCGCAACGGCTTGTTCGCACCGCGAGTTTGATCGCAAATCGCAACCTGAAATGTTAAAGAGAGCGGACAACACGTCTAGAACATGTTCACATATCTGGAAATGTTGCTCGCCTAGGACGTCATTCCGAGTAATGACAGCCAGAATCGGCGTAGTCCCGTCGCGACGCGCGCGCAGGGCTTTGACTATTTTTTGCGCATCCGCCGCTGACCTTATCGTATGGTTGAAATTCGGAACCATTACTCTACTCCACCTCTTTAGTAGGAATATCTTCTTATACTCCCACCATCAAGAACGTGGATAAGTTTTTGCCAATTCAACCATTATCCATTTGTTTTAATTATATTATTTGTTTTTCTACTCATTATAAATAGGTCTTTTATCCTACATCACTGCCAATCCACCATAATACCGGCCACACTGAAAGGAGTGGTCCAATGTCGATATGCGAGTTGAAGAAAGAGCGTGGCGCGTTTCTGGCGGCCAAGGAAATCACCGCGGGCGAGGCCCGGCAACGTTTAGCCCTGCAAATATTTTGTAATATTGATCTCGACCAATTGCCTGGAAAAGATGAGGCGAGCCGAGTTCATATGTGCCGGCGTCTGATACGGCTCATAGAGCGCGAACGGCTCAAGGGAACAAGTGGGCATTGGAGTTATGATCTCAATCGCCACATTGGTCTGAAACAGGCATTGGACAGGTTGCAGGGTCAGGCAAAGCCAAAAATGGCCATTTAACAAAAACGGCGCCCAAGGCGCCGTTTTTCAAATCCAAATAGTCAGTTCCAATAGTGGGAGTGCAATCTAGCCTCCCGCATCCGCTTGCCATCAGACCCATTCAAAAAATGTGATCTATTGGCTTTCCGCAGGAGTTGAACTCTTGCCACCCGACCGAATATCGGTCTTAAGCGGCCTTCTTGCGCTTACGACCAAGACCCATATTCTTGGCAAGGCGCGAACGAGCTGCTGCGTAGTTTGGCGCAACCATCGGATAGGAAGGATCAAGATCCCACTTCTCACGATACTGTTCTGGCGTCAGGCTATAATGAGTCATCAGGTGACGCTTCAGTGATTTAAACTTCTTGCCGTCTTCGAGGCAGACAATATAGTCATCTGCAACGGACTTCTTTGGGTTGATTGCAGGTTTTGGTTTTTCCTGAACAGCAACAACCGCCTCTGAGCCACCGTTAACGCGACCAAGCGCTGAATGTACCTCGGCGATGAGCGTCGGCAAATCGCCGGCCGGTACAGAATTATTGCTGACATAGGCAGCAACCAATTCAGCCGTCAGCTCAAGCAAAACATCGCTGGCCGTGGAGTTTGAATTGTCGAATGTGGTCATTAAAGTCCAATTCCTTCGTCTAATTTGAAATATCGGGAGGGGAGTTAAAAAACACCAATATAAAGCTCTAGGGCGCTCTGTTTTCCGACGCCTTTGGCGATCCTCTTTTTCGGATTTTGGTGAATTTGTCAAATCAATACTTCATTTACAAAAGAAATATTTCAAACGACATCAAATTCAGAGATTAACCACCAATCGCGCCAAGAAGCCATACTAACCCCACTCAATGAATGCACGCACCTGCCGACGACGCGCATTCGAGAATTTACCTATATAACTAATACAAAAAATGGCAAAAATGAGGAATATAACGTTTCACGCAAAGCATTCTATAATAACGGATGTTGTGGAGTGCAGTGTTCATGCTTACATTTGCATTGAAAGGAACAAAAAATGAATACAAAAACGTTCAAAGTGGTAAAAACTGATGCAGAATGGCGTGAGCAGTTAACACCGGAACAGTATCAAATTACGCGAAACCATGGAACGGAGCGCGCATTCTCCAGTCCGAACTTCGATAGTAAACTCAAAGGTGTTTATAAGTGCGTTTGCTGTGATCGCCCGCTTTACAAGTCAGAAGCAAAGTATGAGTCCGGTACAGGTTGGCCAAGTTTTACAAATCCAATCGAACCTGACGCAGTGATTGCTGTGGAGGACCGGTCCTATGGCATGCTCCGCACGGAGATTAAATGCTCTGATTGCGATGCCCATCTTGGTCATGTTTTTCCGGACGGACCCGCTCCCACGGGGCTGCGTTACTGCATGAATGGCAATGCCTTGGTCTTTGACCAGGCCTAGTGCGAACCACTGGGCCGAACGCTTCCATTTAATCTGTCCAACTATCAACTAAAGCCGCATTGACGCGATACCGGCTTATATGAAATCTGCGTTGCAGCCCGGAAAATCGTGCCGGGCTGCGAAATGGACCTTATCGCCAACCTTTGAAAGTTCTCCATGACGAATTCGCCACGCTTTTCCGCTCATCCCGTTCCAAAATCCGAAAAGAAGCCTGTTTCTGATACCCGTCATGGCATTACCCGTGTGGATGATTACGCTTGGATGCGTGCGGAAAACTGGCAGGACGTCTTCCGTGATCCATCGACGCTGGAACCGGAAATCCGCAGCCATTTAGAGGCGGAAAATGCCTATCAATCGGCGCTTATGGCCGATACCAAGCCATTGCAGGCCAAGCTGTTTGAAGAAATGAAAGGCCGCATCAAGGAGGATGATTCGTCTGTGCCCTCCAAGGACGGTCCCTATGCCTATGGAACCTCGTTCAAGACCGGCGGCCAGCATCCACGCTTTTTCCGCACACCACGCGATGGCGGCGAGCAGACAATGCTGCTCGACGGTGATCTCGAAGCACAAGACAAAGCCTATTTCAGCCTTGGCTCTGCCGATCATTCGCCCGACCACACCAAGCTGATCTGGGGCGTCGACGACAAGGGCTCTGAATATTACACGCTGAAAGTGCGCGATCTCGAGACAATGCAGGATAATGCCGAAACTGTCAGCGATACGTCAGGCAGCGGCGTCTGGAACGCGCAATCGGACGGCTTCTACTATACGCGCGTTGATGCCAATCATCGCCCTTCCCGCCTGTTCTTTCACAAGCTTGGAACGTCGGAGAGCCAAGACCGCCTGATTCATGAGGAAAAGGACCCGGGTTTCTTTCTGGGTGTTGGGGGCAGTTCCCTTGATGATTTTATCTTCATTGATATTCACGATCACGAGACCTCTGAAGTTTGGCTGATTCCGGCAAATGATGCTTCCGCTGAGCCAAAGCTTGTCGCGGAACGTCAACCCGGCGTTGAGTATAGCCTGACCGAAGGCGGCGACGTTTTCTACATCCTCACAAATGCTGATGGCGCCAAGGATTTCAAAATCATGAGCGTTCCGGTGGCAACGCCGGAAAAAGCCAATTGGAAAGAAGTCGTTGCCCACAAGGCGGGACGTCTGCTGCTTGGACACTCAGCCTACAAGAATCACCTGGTTTGGCTTGAGCGCGAAAATAGTTTGCCTCGAATTGTTATTCGTGACCGCCAGACCGGTGAAGAACATGCCATTGCATTCGATGAAGAAGCCTTTTCGCTCGGCCTTTCCGGCAGCCCCGAATATGATACCGAGGTGATCCGCTTTTCCTATTCGTCGATGACGACGCCGACGCAGCTTTACGACTATAATATGCGGACACGCGAGCGTTCATTGCTTAAAACGCAGGAAGTGCCATCCGGCCACAATCCGGACGACTATGTAACCCGCCGCCTTCTCGCGCCCGCTCATGATGGCGAAACTGTTCCGGTTTCCATCGTTTATCACAAGAACACCAAGTTGGATGGCTCCGCCCCTGCGCTGCTTTACGGCTATGGTTCTTATGGCCACAGCATTCCGGCCAGCTTCAATACCAACTGCCTTTCACTGGCAGATCGCGGTTTCATCTACGCCATTGCCCATATTCGCGGCGGCAAGGATAAGGGCTATGATTGGTATGAAAACGGCAAGCGCCTCAATAAGCTGAATACGTTCAAGGACTTTATCGCTGCCTCCGAACATCTTGTTGCGGAAGGCTTCACCAGTCATGACCGGATCATAGCGCAAGGTGGTTCTGCAGGCGGCATGCTGATGGGCGCCATTGTCAACATGGCACCACAGAACTTTGGCGGCATCATCGCCGAAGTACCCTTTGTTGATGTGATCAATACAATGCTTGATGACACCCTGCCCCTCACCCCGCCAGAATGGACGGAGTGGGGCAATCCGATTACCTCGGCAACCGACTACTCCTATATGGCATCCTATTCGCCTTACGATAATGTCACGGCACAGGCTTACCCGCCGATCCTTGCCGTGGCAGGCCTGACAGATCCGCGCGTCACCTATTGGGAGCCGGCAAAATGGGTTGCCAAGCTACGCGAGCTCAAGACCGACGATAATCCGGTGCTTTTCCGTATCAATATGGATGCCGGGCATGCAGGCGCTTCCGGGCGTTTTTCAAGGCTGGAGGAAGTAGCCTATACGCAGGCCTTTGCCTTGAAATTGGTTGGTAAGGTCGAAGCTTAAGACCAAAGGCAAATCTGGATACGCCACATGTGAAGCCTTGCCGATACCGGCTGCCTTCACATGGGCGGCATCCGTTCGAATTTCGTTAGCGAAGGATCAATGGTGTCCCACGCATGGCCGCGGATGGCGTAAGTGACCACCTGCGGATTGAACCGACTTGGATCGTCAAGGCTGGTCGCGGTGAAAGCGACCATGTCCGGCGTTGCTACCGAGTTCAAATAGACAAGCGTTCCGCAGGTCGGACAGAAGGCGTGAATCTTTTCGATCCCGCTATCGCCTGCGACATTCCATGTGCTCGCTTTGCCGGTGATTTTCATAGCGGCTCTATTGACGAAAGTCAGGTAAGAGCCATGCCCGGTCCCACTTCGTTTCTGGCAATCATGGCATTGGCAGTGGTTTTCGAAGATGGGTGCGCTGCTTATTTCATAGCGAATTTCGCCGCAGGCGCATCCGCCTGTGTAAGGTTTGCTCATAACTCTCTCCCAATAAGCACTAGATCGATGACGACGCGGTTGCGTCAGTCCTTCCCGTCGACAATGCTGCCGATACTCTCGACCACTTTCTTCCAACCTTCGCTCATGCTCTTGAACGCGCTGTCGTTTTTCGGCAGGACGAAGCCGGAATGGATGAGACGCAGGCGCGTGCCGCTTTCACCCTTGGACAGCATGAATGTGACCACGGTGTCGAGCTGTGAGCCATATCCGGAATTACTGCTATGCCCGCCTTTCCAGGCATAAGAAAAGCGCTCATACGGCTTTACCTCAAGCACTTCGCAGTGGACGGTGCCATCCCAAGCGCCCGCTGGCGTGGTTTTGTAGGTGAAGTGTTTGCCTTCCACGGGCTCGAACCCGGACGGAATCATCAACCAGCGTCCCATCAAACTCGCAGTGGTCAATGTTTTCCAGATTGTTTCCGGCGAATGCGGAAAAATCTCGTCCACCACTATTTCTTGCGTATCAGGCTTTAATGCTGCTTCGTTCATGGATCGATTTCCTTCAGCAATGTTCTAAGATTGGCAAAACGCTCGCGCCAGAAGACACCATAATGGTCCATCCAGTTGACGAGTGGCTCAAGCCCTTCCGGCTGAGCGCGGTAGTAAACTTTTCGACCTTCGGGACGCTCAGCAACCAGACCGGCCTGCTTGAGTGTCTTGAGATGTTGCGAAATAGCGCCTTGCGTCACGCCGCTGCCGCGCGTGAGCTCGACAACAGTAATTTCCTGGTTCTCGATAACCTGTTCAAATACGGCCCGCCTTGTGGGATCGGCCAATGCGCGCATGACGGCGTTTATAGGATCTGCTTCTATCATACCAAAGAATTAGCGTATACTAATTCATTAGTCAATACTAATTGAATAAGATGCAGGCATAAATGAATTGGCTGTAGTCTCGCCATGAATGGCATATAGTTGAACCCTGCCCGCAGCGGGATCGACTGGTTTCGCATAGGAGGAATTAGAATGAAGCGCATGACTCAGATTTTGATGTTTGGAATGGCCGTCGCCATTCAGCCTGCACTTTTGTCCGCAGGCATCACGCCAGCACAAGCTGCCATTCGCAAGAATGTCAGCGAATATGCCGGTGAACGCTGCAACGCGCCGCCGATTGGCTCGGGTATAGTCTTTGGCCGTTATAGCGGGACCACAGATAATCCGATGATTTCCTTTGGTGATGACCAGACAACGGTATCTTTCCAACGCTGCTTTGGATCCATGGAGGAATGCCAGGGCTGGCTCTACACGATGCGCAGCAAATATACCGATGGAAATTCCGTGCTCATTGGTTGCAAGCGGCGATAATCATCCCAGCCAAATGTCGCCGCGACTTATTATTCTTCGCGTGAGGCAAGGCACGGATCGAGGACGATATGGGTTTTATCCAATATTCTCATGCCGCCGCGAATGAGAATATTATCTCCAAGTTTCATCCCGTTACCTGAATAGGTGATGCACATCACCTGCACGCCCGATTGCGGACATATCGCCAGATACCAAAGCGCTTCATCGCTATGAATATAGGTGAGAGGCCCCGAAGCCCATAGATCGATGCGATTGCCTTCAGGTGTTTCAAGCCCGGCAATTATTGCCGCCAGGCCTTCGCACGATGCATTTTGTTTGGGCATCTCCTCCGGTCCGGCCAAGCCTGGACGTTCGGAAAATACGGTACCCTGCGCCAACGCTGCAGAGCTAAGACCGCTGAGCATAAGTAAAACAAGGCAGTAATTACGCGCTGATTTGTAAAACATTGCTCTGGCTGCCGCTCCTATCACTGTAGAAGCCGCCAATGGATGACACAATTAGGCACGCTGCAAGCAACGAATTCCAAGGCCTGGCATAAGTAAATCTTATGTCGCCGGCAAATCACTGCGCGGCGGGATAGCCATTCGCATGGGCCGGAATAGCTTTCAGATAGGCGGCAATCGCATCCCGGTCAGACGGTTGCAGATGGGACATGTTCTGCACCACATCGGCCATAGATCCACCCAGCGAATCAAAATCAGGCGTGAATCCACTTTCGAGCGAATAGGCGATATCCTGCGCCGACCAGGAATCAATACCGCCCTCGCCGCCGGTAATATTAGGCACGACACCCTTGCCTTCCGCCGCCTTGGCACCCGCAAGCCACAATGTCTTATCTGGTCCGCCAATGGCGTTGCGCGGTGTATGGCATTCGCCGCAATGGCCAGGGCCTTCGACCAGATATCGGCCGCGCTTGATCGCATCAGTTGCATTGGCAATCGTCAGCACCGGCTGATCGGACAGATAAAGCCGCTTCCACAGGCCAATGCCGCGCCGCACGGTAAAAGGGAAGCTCAGCTTATGCGGGCCTGCAACATTTTCCGAGGGCGGCAAAGTCTTCATGAAGGCATAAAGATCGGCAATGTCCTGCAATTGCATGCGAGCATAGGATGTATAGGGAAAGGCAGGATAATAGTGTCTTCCGTCCGGTGAGACACCATGGGTCATCGCATTGGCAAAATCAGACAACGACCAGCCTGCAATTCCCTGATTGGCAGGCGAAATATTCGGCGTCACAAAGGTGCCAAAGGGCGTGACCAATTCCTCGCCGCCACTTAAAACCAGTCTGGCATCACCAGTCGCGCCCGGAGCGGCGTGGCAGGAAGCGCAGCCGCCTTGCCAGAATACGCTCTGTCCACGTGTTGCATCGCCCGGCGTGGTGGCTGCCAGCTTTGTCTCATCAAGTCGAGTTGGCGCAGACAGCAACCAAAAACCTGCGCCGCCAAGGATCAGGAGGCTGAGTAGGAATTTGAAAATCCGGCGCATCACCGGAAAATCAGTTCTTTTTTATGCGGAAAGCCTGATGACAAGTGCCGCAATTCTGCGTCACCTGATTGAATGCAGTCTTGAAGCTTTCAAGGTCTTTCGGATCAGCGGCAACGGCGGCAGCCACATCGGCTTTATATTTGTCGATAGCAGCAACAAAGGCCGCATTATCTTCCCAGATTTTCGGCGAAGCCGTTGTATCGCCCGTATCACTGCCTGCAGGGAAAAGGGTGGCAGGATCAAGCTTCTGCGCATCATCATTGATCTTTTTCAAAGCTGTCATGACGGTGGCGGCATCAAAGGGTTTTTCTCCCTTGGCGATGGGAGCGATGCTTCCGACTGCCTTTCCCTGATCCTTCATGAGTGCTTGCCTGTCGGCTATGGGATCGGCGCTTGCCGTGGTGGCAAAAACTGCAAGTGCCAGCAATGGCGCGGCAGACAAAGCAATCAGTCTTTTCATCGAATAGAGTCCTACTCTTGTGGCTAATAAGAACTTGGCTTCAAGGGCTTGGGATCACTCTAGTCAAAAGTTTTCGAATTGCACGGGCACAGCGCAATCACATTTTCGTTTGCTGGCGGTTTCAGTAAAAACCCATTTATGCGCTGGCCGAAGTGGCAATCTCGATTTGTCCGTGAAGAAACTCTTTGAAGCTGATACCTTGCGCCGCCAGAGCTTTAGGAAAGAGCGAGGCGTTCGTTAGGCCGGGCAGAGTATTGATCTCAAGGAAGATCGGACCGTCGGCAGCGATGATGAAGTCGCTTCTCGAATAGCCGCGCGCTCCAATGGCTGAGTGCGCTTTTAAGGCCAATGTTTGCAGCGATGTATTGGTCTTCTCGTCAAAGGTGGAAGGGCAAAGCTCATTTGTCTGAGACGATAGATATTTTGCTGCGTAATCAAATACGCCATCGGCGGGCCGGATTTCAACCGGCGGCAGCGCGATCAGTTCTCCCTCATGCTCCAGGATACCGCAGGTGGCGTTTACCCCCTCAATGAATGGCTCTATCAAGTAGGCTTCTTTCTGCATCACCTGTTCGAGCTCATGAATGTCTTCTGGGTTGTTCACAAACAAAAGGCCATAGCTCGATCCGTCTGCTACCGGCTTTGCTACGAGCTTTCCATAAGTGCCAAGATCGTTGGCAGCAGATGCGAGCGAGAGGGTTGGCGGAGTTGCAATGCCAAGCACGGCAACAGCTTCCTTACTGGCAACCTTGTCAAATGCCAGTCGACTGGCCTTGGACCCGCAACCGGTAAATCTGGCGCCGCGTGTCTCACAAAGAGCGGCGAATTCCCCATTTTCTGCCATGCCACCGTGCAAACCAAGGATAAGCACGCGATGCTCCTGAGCGGCGCGATCAATCGCGTCTTCAATGGATCCAATAACTTCGCCAATGGCTGGCAAATCGACCTCAAAGGGGCGCGAATGCCCCATAAGATGGTCCCGCTCGCAGCTTCGGATAATCCCGTCGCTGCCCCAGAACCAGAGATCCGCTTCCGGAAGCGTAGCGGCGATGGCTTGCGTACTTGCAACTGAAACGAGGCGCTCTCGATTTTCGCCGCCAAAGAGGATTATGTTGCCCATGCAGTTGAATTCCCCAGATCTTTACAACGGGCCCACCTCTTATGGATTTGATGGCTTTTTCAAGGAGCGGCCACGCCCACAACCATTCAACGGGCTGCCTGAAACTGCCTTCGGAAAGCAGGTCACACAAAAAAGCCCCTCCATCTTGTGATGAAGGGGCTTTGTTCATGTTGCCGCAGCGAGCCTGGTTACAGATCGAAGATGATCTGCGCGTTGCCTGTCCGGTAATAATGCGGACGATAGTGGCGCGGGCGATCATATCGACGGTCCCAACGGCGATAATGTGGCCGGTCCCAACTGCGGTAGTACGGCCGATCATATCGACGATAATGCGGGCGGTCCCAACGGCGATGATGGCGGCGCTCCCAGCGATCGCGGCGATCCCAACGGCGTTCGTAACGATCACGACGATGCCACCTGCGGTGATCAACCTTCTGAACCAGCGTGTCAGCACCGGTTCCAGTCGCTTCAATCGATCTTTGCACCGTTGCAGGTGCGGCGCTGGCCGATCCCGCAGTTCCCAGAGTACCAACCGATATCAAAACAGCACAAATTGCTGAAATCAGCTTTCTCATTGTTCCTCCAGTGAACACCTCTCAGAATGAGGGCATCCAGCGTGTTAAAAGTCCCTAAGGTATTAGACTTAAGTCTAATCCTCTGAACGACAGATGAACAACCAATATGGCAAGGCGAAGGCGTAAAATTTTTGCCGGATGACTCGCTGGCCACTGGGCATTAAAAATGCCAACCTGCCTCGAATAATCGCGTCCGAGGCTGGCTACTCATGGAAGATATGCCCCCACGGCAAGGTCCGCTTGCAGGCATTAAGGTACTGGAATTTATAGGGATTGGCCCTGCTCCACATTGCGCCATGCTTCTGGCAGATCTTGGCGCAGATGTTGTGAGAATTGAGCGGTTGGGAGGCAATGGCTGGCCCAACCCCGTTCAAGATCGTGGACGCCGCATTCTGCAATTGGATATACGTGCTGATTCGGGGCGCACTCGGTGTCTCGAACTAGCGGCAAAAGCGGATGTGCTTATTGAGGGTTATAGGCCCGGCGTGATGGAACGGCTTGGCCTTGGACCAGATATTTTGCGAGCTCTCAATCCCCGTCTGGTTTATGGCCGCATCACGGGCTGGGGACAGACTGGCCCGCTCGCTCAGACCGCCGGACACGACATCAATTATATCGCTCTTGCGGGGGCGCTTGCTTCGATGGGCACGAGCGGCCCTCCTCTGCCGCCACTCAATCTGGTTGGCGATTATGGCGGCGGGTCGATGCTTCTGGCCTTCGGTGTTCTTGCTGCACTGATCGAGCGGCAAAGTTCAGGCAGAGGACAGGTTATCGATGCCGCGATTATAGATGGCGTCTCGTCCCTGATGAGCCTTTTTACCGGGCTTGCAGCGACGGCAAGCCTTTCCATGGAGCGTGACAGAAATCTTCTCAACGGAGCGGCGCCCTATTACCGCAGCTATGCCTGTTCTGATGGACGCCACATTGCTGTTGGGGCGTTAGAGCCGAAATTCTTTGCCGAATTATTGGAAAAGCTGGGCATGGATACACGGTGGCTGGCATTGCAGAACGCCCATGAAAACTGGCCCGAACTTGAAGCGGAATTTACACGAATCTTCGCCATGCGAACGCAGGCAGAATGGTGCACATTGCTCGAATCCACGGATGCCTGTTTCGCACCGGTGTTGACGTTAAGCGAGGCACCGCATCACCCGCATATGCAAGCGCGCAAGACCTATGTTCAAGTGGATGGCCAGCAGCAATCTGCACCGGTCCCCAGATTCTCCCGAACACCGGGCGAAGCAAGGTCTTCGGTTACGCTGAAGCCGGAAGATGATATTTGGTAATTTCAGGCTTGCGCTGAATTGCAGTTGCGGTTCGCCAAACCAAAACAGACAGCTCAAAATAAAACGGCCCCGATAAACGGAGCCGTTTCAGACCGTTTATGAAACCGGTTTATTTGGCTTTTTCGTAAAGCTCGGCAACATAGTCCCAATTGATCAGGCTATCGACAAAGGCTTCCAGATATTTTGGACGGGCATTGCGATAATCGATGTAATAGGAATGTTCCCACACATCGACGCCTAGAATTGGCGTTGCGCCGTGAACCAGCGGGTTTTCGCCGTTTGGTGTCTTAGAAATTTCGAGCTTGCCGTCTTTGACTGAAACCCATGCCCAACCCGAGCCGAACTGTGTTGTGCCAGCTGCGATGAAATCCGTGCGAAACTTGTCATAGCCGCCAAGGTCGGATTCAAAAGCCTTTTCCAGAGCGCCGGGAAGCTTCTTGCCGCCGCCGTCTTTCTTCAGCCAGTTCCAGAAATGCAGATGGTTGTAATGCTGACCGGCATTGTTGAACAGGCCAGCGTTCTTTCCATAGGATTGCTTGACGATTTCCTCAAGGGAAAGGCCCTCAAGACCAGCTTCGGCAGCCAGTTTGTTGCCGTTATCGACATAAGCCTTGTGGTGCTTGTCATGGTGATATTCGAGCGTTTCGCGGGACATAAAGGGTGCGAGCGCGTCATAATCATACGGCAGTGCGGGCAATTCGAAAGCCATGGAAGTCTCCTCTTCGATCTATATCTGTGACGGGATAGGCTGCCCGTTCGGGTGATGACCTATCCTGACAAAACCTGCCTTGGTTACATAGGTCCGTATTTGTTCGGGAGCAATGCGAAACGGATCAATATTTCGGCTTGAACGCATTATCGGGTCAAATTTTCGGCCCGGCATGGGCGAACTCCCAATAAAGCTCTCTCGCCTTGCGGGCTATCGGACCGACTTGCAGCTCACGGTCCTCAATTTTGATAACGGGCACAACCTTCGAATGGTTCCCCGTGGAGAAAATCTCGTCCGCCTGAAGGAAATCCTGAACCGTCAACGTCGTCTGCGTGGTACGGAAACCATAGTCAGCCAGAACATCGATAATACGCGAACGGGTAATGCCTGAAAGGAACGTGCCGTTTGGTGCCGGGGTGAAAATATGCCCGTCCTTGACCATGAATATATTGGAGCTGGCCGTTTCAGCCACATTGCCCAGCATGTCGAGAACCAGCGCATTGTCAAAACCGCGCGAACGCGCTTCCAAAATGGCCCGGCCATTGTTCGGATAAAGGCAACCGGCCTTGGCATTGGTCGGCATGGTTTCAAATGTGGGGCGGCGGAAGGGCGAAACGCTCAGCGAGAAGCCGGTCGGTTCAAGCATGGGCGCTTCGTAAATGCTCAGGCAAAAGCGGGTGGACTCAGGATCGGCCGGTACGCCCATATAGCCGCCATGTTCGCCCCAATACATGGGCCGGATGTAGACCGCTGTCTCGCCATCGAATTTTTTCAGGCCATCATGGGTCAATCCGACGATTTCGTCGGCACTCATCGTCGGCTTCAGCCCCATGGCAATGGCTGAGGTGTTGACGCGGGCGCAGTGCAGATCGAGATCGGGCGCCACGCCCTCAAACCAGCGCGCGCCATCAAACACGGTAGAAGCCAGCCACATGGCATGGGTGCGCGGACCAATCAGCGGCACGTTTCCCTCATACCAATCCCCGTCGACATAGGTCCAGGTTGCGGTTTGCGCTGCTGAATTAACTGCCATGATGCTGATTCCGTTCATGCTGATTGTGTTGAAGCAACGAAAAGCCATTTAGCGCTGAGGTCAATAGCCGTAATCGACTGCCCCACCAATAAACGGACTGCATTGATATGATGCGTGGTTCGCGAACCACGCACAATATTAATGCAATCACCTTTCCTCACGAAGTGTTTATCATCAGACAAGCTTGGAAAGCAGCGAATGCACCGCGTTTCTGTTGCCCGCGCGCAACAGTTGTGAGCTTGCCTTGTTTATGCCCTATTGCTAACGGTTCATCGCCATATTCTTTGTGCGTTTAGAGCATGTTACCAATAGTGACTGCGTGCTGAACTTTCCCGCCACCAACCTGGTTTAATGATGCAAAACACACTTACACGTCGCGGCTTCCTCACGGCAATGACTGCAACTGCAGCAGCCGGCCTCGCAGGATGTGCACAGATCCGCGGTGATATGCCGGTCATCAAGGTCGATGATTATGGCAATCCGCTAAGACCCGGAACTGACGTTGATCCGGCTTTGGGCTCCTATGAGGCCATGTATTCAGCACGCGAAGATGGCGGCTTCCAGCTACCGGCCATACCGGTAAAAAAGATGGACCCGCGTTATCTGCGCCAGATCGTGCGCGATCCCACGGGCGAACAGCCGGGAACCATCGTCGTCGATACAAACACAAAATTTCTTTATCTGGTGCGCGAAAATGGCGAGGCCATCCGTTACGGCGTTGGTCTTGGTCGTGAGGGTTTTGCATGGTCAGGCCGCGCCATTGTTCAGTGGAAGCGCCATTGGCCCAAATGGACTCCACCGGATGAGATGATTGCCCGCCAACCGGAATTGGCTCAATATAGCTCTGCAAATGGTGGCATGGCGCCGGGTCTGAACAATCCACTGGGCGCGCGCGCGCTTTATATTTTCCAGAACGGCGTGGACACGCTCTACCGCCTGCATGGATCACCGGAATGGTGGACAATCGGCAAGGCGGTTTCGTCAGGCTGCGTGCGCTTCATCAACCAGGATATCATCGATCTTTATGATCGCGTCCCAAACAAGACGCCGATTCTCGTTATTTAAGTTTATGCCGCTCAAACAAAGGCCGATGGAGCAATCCATCGTCCTTTTGGGTGCTGATGACAGTACTGTTACACTAAGGTCCTGCCTCGGTGTTCAGCAGTTAAAAAACTGCACTACTGCAATCGAGCATCATCACAGGCCCAGGAGGGGTTCGCGGGAGGGGCGCAATCGCCCACTCACCATCTTTGCGCGTGTTCGGAATTCCGAAGGCGTTGAAACTAGCGTTTGCTGAGGCTTCCCAAAATCCCTCGGACCAGCGCGCGTCCGAGCGAGGAGCCGACGGAGCGGACAACGGATTTCATCGCGGCTTCCGCTACAGTTTGGCGACCACGGATCTGGCCACCGCGCGGACCGGTCTTGGTTTCACCGCCGAGAAAATCGGGAAGCTTCCAGCCGCCTGTACTATCAGCCTCTGCCTGCTGCGTTTGCGCCTCTTCTTCGGTTTTCGTCTGCACTGCCTTCTTCTGCAAAAGCTCATAGGCGGATTCGCGGTCGACCATTTCATCATAGATACCGGCAACTGGGCTGGCATTGATGAGTTTCTGACGCTCATCAATATTCAACGGACCGATGCGCCCCGATGGCGGGCGGATCAATGTCCGCTGGACCATGGAAGGCACGCCCTTTTCAGCCAGCGTGGAAACCAGGGCTTCGCCCGTGCCGAGATTGGTGATTGCTTCGAATGTGTTGAAGTCCGGATTGGCGCGGAATGTATCGGCAGCCGTCTTTACGGCATTCTGCTCGCGCGGCGTATAGGCGCGCAAAGCATGCTGCACGCGGTTACCAAGCTGTGCCAGCACCGTTTCAGGCACGTCCAGCGGGTTCTGCGAGATGAAGAAGACACCAACGCCCTTTGAGCGAATCAACCGGACAACCTGCTCAACGCGTGTGAGCAGAGCTTTGGGCGCTTCATTAAAAAGAAGGTGGGCCTCATCGAAGAAGAAGACCAGGCGCGGCTTTTCCGGATCGCCGATTTCCGGCAATTCTTCAAAAAGCTCCGAGAGCAGCCAAAGCAGGAACGTCGAGTAAAGGCGCGGATTCATCATGAGCTTGTCAGCTGCAAGAATGCTGACCTGCCCCCGCCCATCGGTTCCGGTACGCATAATATCGGTGATTTTCAGCGCGGGTTCTCCGAAGAACTTCGTGCCGCCCTGCTGTTCGAGCACCAGTAGCGAACGCTGGATCGCTCCAACCGAAGGCTTGGTCACATTGCCGTAGCGTGCCGAGATTTCCTCAGCCCGCTCCGCAATATTAACCAGCAGCGATTGCAGGTCCTTCATGTCGAGAAGCAGAAGCCCTTCTTCATCGGCGATCTTGAACGCGATATTCAAAACGCCTTCCTGCGCTTCCGTCAGATTCATCAGGCGCGAGAGAAGAAGCGGACCCATTTCAGAAATAGTCGCGCGGATCGGATGACCCTGCTCGCCGAAAATATCCCAGAAGATAACCGGCGCCGAAGCCATTGTGTAAGGATCGAGTTTTACGTCAGCTGCGCGTTTGACGAGAAAATCCTTCTCCTCGCCTTTGGCTGCGATTCCCGACAGATCGCCTTTGATGTCCGAACAGAAAACCGGCACTCCGGCTGCGGAGAAGCCTTCAGCCAAAACTTGCAGCGTGACGGTCTTACCAGTGCCGGTTGCGCCCGTGATCAGACCATGGCGATTACCGAATTTGAGCAATAACGACTCGGCCTGATTATAGCTGTCATCCGGCTTGCGGCTTGCACCAAGGAAAATACTGTCTGCGGCCATGTCGTTCTGTCCTCGTCACTGTCGTCACTTGACCCATGGTATAAACAGCCAAATCCCGTGCGACAATGGCAGAACGTCGATGTTACAGAAAAGCACAAAATGGTGAGCGTCCCCTTCAATGCCGATGCGATTACGGGAAAACAGGCGATGCAAGAGAATCTTCACCTGCAATTGCATTTTAATTGTGTAGGGTTGAAAACATGCCCCAGATGAAAACGAACACTTGTGTGATATGAATTTCACGCATATTACGTAAACGTAATTCAAGCCAGTTGGGAGATTGCACTTATGGATGAACTTATCGCTCGTATTACCGCCAATGTCGGCACCGACCCTGAAACCGCGCGCAAGGCGGTCGGCCTCATTCTGGCGTTTTTGCAGAAGGAAGCCCCTGCCGATAAGGTTGATCTGCTGATTGCTGGCGTACCCGGCAGCGAAGAGACAATTGCTGAAGCCAAGGGTAGCGGCGGGTTGCTTTCCGGCCTTATGCCCGGCGTCATGGGCCTTGGGTCGAAGCTGATGGGCATCGGTCTCGGCATGGGCGAAATCAGCGGCATTTCCAAGGAAACCATTGCGTTTGCACGTGAAAAGGCTGGAAGCGGCCCGGTCGACGAGGTCGTCAATTCAATTCCGGGTCTTAGCCAGTTCGTTTAAAACGGTCATTTTCAGACTCCGTGAAAACGCGCGCTTTAAAGCGCGCGTTTTCGTTTTTACGTGCGGTTGATCGATACGCCGCCATCAACAAGCATGGCCGAGCCTGTTGTAAAACTGGACGCATCAGAAGCGAGATAAAGCACAGAGCGAGCGATCTCCGCTGGCATTGCCCTTCGCTTAAGCGCATGCAGCCCTTCCACAAAGGAGAGTTTTTCCGGCGTATCCACCCAAGCTTCCGCCATTGTTGTTTCTGTGCCGCCGGGCAGAATCGCATTGACGCGAATACCTTGCGGTCCAAGTTCAGCAGCCAGCGATTTCATCAAGCCAATGACGCCCGCCTTGCTCGCGCCATAAGCAGCCGTTCCGGGAAATCCCACGGTGTAGCCGACAAAGGTCGACGTAAAAATCAGCGAACCAGCCCCACGTTTCTGCATCGCCGGAATTTGGTATTTCGCACCCAGAAAGGCGCCTGTGAGATTAACGTTCAGCGTGTCTTGCCAGCCTTTCAATGTAATGTCGGGGGTCGCTCCCATCTCGCCATTGATACCCGCATTATTAAATCCGATATCCACCCCGCCAAATGTGTCCTCCGCCAGCTCCACCAATGCCTTGGCATAGGGTTCGTCTGCAACGTCTCCCGCAAGAGCAACCGCTTTGCCGCCCGCAGCTTCGATTTCCGCAACAAGCTTATCAAGCTCGTTTTGACGTCTTGCCGCCACAACAATATTCGCGCCTTCGCTCGCCAGGAGCTTTGCTGTTTCATAGCCGATGCCGGAACTTGCACCTGTGATAATAGCCGTTTTTCCATTGAGGATTTTCATAATTTAAACCTTTCGCCTGTTCGTGACGGCCAAGCTTTCATGGATCACCAATGCCAGCCACCCGAAACCGGCGGCGAGGAAAATTCATTTTATTTTCAGTGCGTTGCGCTAGCGGCACTTTGCTTTGTTGCGAAGCAGCATGGTTCCACCTAAAGTCACAAACAAAGAACAGACTGCCGGGAGAAAGCATGGACGCGTCACTGCTCAAGGAAACTGAATTTGCGCAGACGACCCACGAAAAATGGGTCAAACTTGCGCAGAAAGCCTTGAAAGGCGCTGATTTCAACGAAACCCTGGTTTCCCGCACCGATGATGACATTGCTGTCGGCCCATTGTATCAGCGCGCCAGTAAGGCGCAGCTCACTCCGCGCAAAAACCCCTCCCAAGTCTGGCACATCGTACAGCGCATTGATGATCCAGATCCCGCTCGGGCAAATAAGCAACTATTGGAAGATCTGGAAAATGGCGCGACGGGAATCGCACTGGTTTTCGAAGGCGCACCCAATGCTTTCGGATATGGACTGCCAGCCACCCGTGAAGCTGTTGATCAGGTTTTGCGAGGCGTCCATCTCGACATGATTCACCTGCGGATGGACGTTCATCCAAAAAGCCGCGCCTGTGCTGACTGGTTCGTCGACTATATGCGGCCACGCGATGTCAATCCGAAGACACTGAGCTTTTCCTTGGGTATCGATCCGGCGGCAACTTTGGCGGGAACGGGGCGTTTGCGCATGAGTATCGCAGCGCTGAAAGCTTCGCTGCCGCAGGCACTTGCCGGATTTTTCTCCGATGATCTCCCCGGTATTGTGCTGGAAGCCGATGGCCGCGTTTATCACAATGCCGGAGCCACCGAAGCGCAGGAGCTTGGTGCCATGCTCTCCATTGCTGCGGGGCATTTCCGGTTGTTTGAGGAAGCCCGCCAGCCCATTCACTATGCCGCGCCGCATATCGGTTTT
Organism: Phyllobacterium sp. 22552; assembly: GCF_052044585.1. NCBI lineage: Bacteria > Pseudomonadati > Pseudomonadota > Alphaproteobacteria > Hyphomicrobiales > Phyllobacteriaceae > Phyllobacterium > Phyllobacterium sp. 22552. Next base: position 466,385 of record NZ_JBQENG010000002.1, read on the forward strand.
GCGCTGTCAGTCGATCAGGATCAGTTTATTTCTATCGCTAAAATACGCGCGCTGCGCCGTCTCTGGGCGCGCTTGCAGGAGGCCTGCGATATCACCCCATCTGCGGCGATGATCCATGCGGAAACCTCGATGCGCATGATGACGAAGCTTGATCCGGAAACCAATATTCTGCGTACCACCATAGCGTCCTTCGCCGCCGCTATCGGCGGTGCAGATACGATCGCTATTCTCCCGCACACCATTACGCACGGGCTGCCGGATGGCTCTGCGCGCCGCCTTGCCCGTAACACCCAGCTCGTTCTTGCGGACGAAAGCAACCTTGCTTTTGTTGCCGATCCTGCCTGTGGTTCCGGTGCAGTCGAAAGTCTGACCGAAGCGCTATGCGCGGCAGCATGGAAAGAATTTCAAACCCTCGAGCGTGAAGGCGGCATTCTGCAAAGCCTTGTTGAAGGCAAGCTCCAGGAGCGCATCGTCAATGCTCGCCATGCTCGGGCCGAGCGGTACAAATCCGGCGAGCGTTCGATCATCGGCACAACCGTCTTCCCGGCCGCCACCGAACGCCCTGTGAAAGTGCTGGACGCTCCGCACATGCCATTGCCAACGGACGGCGTGGTGCACTGCGAACCGCTGACATTTCCGCGCATTGACGAAACACTGCAGGCTTGAACCGATGAGAATTCCCGATTTTACCAAGATCGATTGGCAAGCACCGAAAAGCGCAGCCGCACAGCCGGATGCTGCTGTCTGGAAAACGCCGGAAGATATCAAGGTCAGGCGCTCTTATGGCGATACGGCCTTGCGTGGCCAGCCACACCTTGATTCATTTCCCGGCGCTGCGCCCTTCATACGCGGCCCCTACCCGACCATGTACGTTCAGCAACCCTGGACCATTCGGCAATATGCTGGGTTTTCGACGGCAGAAGAGTCCAATGCCTTTTATCGCCGTAATCTGAAAGGCGGACAGAAAGGGCTTTCTGTTGCCTTCGATCTCGCAACACATCGCGGGTATGATAGCGACCACCCCCGTGTCGCGGGCGATGTTGGCATGGCGGGTGTGGCCATCGATTCCATTCTCGATATGCAACAATTATTCGACGGCATTCCGCTAGGCGAGATGACTGTTTCGATGACCATGAATGGCGCAGTGCTTCCCATTCTGGCGCTTTACATCGTTGCTGCGGAAGAACAGGGCGTGCCACAGGAAAAGCTCGCCGGGACCATTCAGAACGATATTCTGAAAGAGTTCATGGTGCGCAATACCTACATCTATCCGCCCCAGCCATCCATGCGGATCATTTCCGATATTTTCTCCTACACATCGGAGAAGATGCCGAAATTCAATTCGATCTCGATTTCCGGTTATCATATGCAGGAAGCCGGAGCGACGGCAGATCTCGAGCTTGCCTACACCATTGCCGATGGCATTGAATATGCCCGCGCTGGCGTCGCTGCCGGTCAGGACATTGATACATTTGCGCCAAGGCTTTCATTTTTCTGGGCAATCGGCATGAACTTCTTCATGGAAGTGGCCAAGTTGCGGGCGGCACGACTGCTTTGGGCTGTTTTGATGAAGAAGAACTTCAATCCCAAGGATGAGCGTTCGCTATCGCTGCGGACCCATTCGCAGACATCAGGCTGGTCGCTCACGGCGCAGGACCCGCACAACAACATCATGCGCACCATGATTGAGGCGATGGCTTCAACGCAGGGGCATACGCAGTCTTTGCATACAAATTCCTTTGACGAAGCCTTGGCTTTGCCAACCGACCATTCCGCACGCATAGCGCGTAATACGCAGCTGATCCTGCAAAAGGAGTCCGGAACAACCCGGATTATCGACCCGTGGGGTGGATCGGCCTATGTTGAACGGCTGACCTATGATCTGGCGCGGCGTGCCCTTTCGCATATTGAAGAGATCGAAACGCTGGGCGGCATGGCCAAGGCCATTGAACAGGGCATTCCTAAAATGCGTATCGAAGCAGCAGCAGCCCGCACACAAGCGCGTATCGATAGTGGCCAGCAACCGGTGATCGGCGTCAATTCCTACCGCCCTACCGAAGACACGCTGGTCGATGTGCTCAAGGTCGACAATGCCGAGGTGCGCGCGCGCCAGCTTTCCAAGCTTCAGCAACTCAAAGGCACGCGTGATGTTGCAGCCGTCGATGATGCGCTTTCCGTGCTGACTTCGGCCGCCAAATCAGGAAGGGGCAATCTGCTTGATTTGGCGGTTAAAGCCGCTCGTGCAAGGGCAACAGTGGGTGAGATCTCACTGGCGCTGGAAAAAGCCTATGGCCGTCATGTTGCAACCATTCACACGATTTCCGGCGTTTATCGCAAGGAAGTTGGAAAGAGCGAAGTTGTTGACCGCGTTCAGGCAAAGTGTGCAGCCTATGAAAAGCGGACCGGCGAAAAACCACGCATTCTCGTTGCTAAAATGGGACAGGATGGGCACGACCGAGGCCAGAAGGTTATCGCCACTGCGTTTGGTGATCTTGGTTTCGATGTGATCGTTGGAGCAATGTTCCAGACGCCCGAGGAAGTTGCGGAACTGTCAGCGGAAAGCAATGTGCATATTGTTGGCGTTTCATCGCTTGCTGCCGGACATCTGACCTTGGTGCCTGAACTCAAGGAGTCATTGAAACGTCACGGCCGCGAGGACATATTGGTCATCGTCGGCGGGGTTATTCCGCCGCAGGACTATGAAGCTGTTCTGCAAGCTGGCGCTGCTGCGATTTTCCCTCCAGGGACTGTCATAGGCGAAGCCGCAGAGAAACTGATTGATACGCTGTTGGATTCACTTTGAAATGATTACAATTTATACGCTTGATGGCGACCGTCTCGTCTCTCACATTGCGCAGGCTGGCGATCCGGCACCGGACAATGCGGTCTGGATCGACCTTTTGAATCCAACCCATGAAGAAGATGTTCAGACCGAGAGCTGGACCAAGGCCTCCATCCCGACCAAGGAAGACATGATCGAGATTGAGGAATCCAGCCGGTTTTATGCCGATAATGGCTCGCAATATCTTACAGCATCGATTCTTCACTCAACTGAGAATAAACACCACAGCATTGCGCCGATCACCTTCATACTGACCGGCCCTATGCTCGTCACAGTGCGTTACAGCGAGCCAAAAGCCTTCGCGCTTTACATCAGCCGCGTCAGCAAAGCTGGCAATGGGCTGATCAATGTCAAGTGCAGCGGCGTCACCATTTTGCTCGGCATCATCGAAGCTGTAACGGATCGCATTGCCGATATTCTCGAAGGTGTTGCGGGTGATATCGACCACAACTCATTTGCAATTTTCCGCCGGTCGGAAAAAGACCGGCCAATGACAACCAAGAATTTTCGTGACAGCCTCACCCGTATTGGCGGGCAAGGAGCGTTTCTTTCCAAAATTCGTGAAAGCATAGCGGGTGTAAGCCGTTTGCTGGTCTACATGACGGCAATCACCGACCAGAACACCTACAAGAAAGAAACGCGAGCCTGGATCAAATCACTTGAACGCGATACGCAATCGCTGAGCACCTATGTAGATTTTCTTTCCAACAAGATTACCTTCCTGCTCGACACAGTGGTTGGCCTCATCTCCATCGAGCAAAATGCCATCATCAAGATTTTTTCCGTCGCAGCAGTGGCTTTCATGCCGCCTACGCTGGTGGCCTCGATCTACGGCATGAACTTTCACTTCATGCCCGAACTCGACAAGGTTTGGGGCTATCCCATGGCGCTTGGCGTTATGATCGCCTCCGCCGTTATTCCACTGCTCATTTTCAAGAAGAAGGGCTGGCTTTAGATAATAGCGGTTAGCTTGACGGTTTGATGCATGGTCGCTGTAATCAAGCTTATATGACGGGGCCAAATTTACGTTATTGCAGATGGAGGATGAGGTAGGTTTCATCTTTCCTGCAAAAATTATTGCCCGCTATAATTTAAAAGTGGACGACGAGTTGAGATTGATTGAGACGAAAGAAGGATTTCAACCTACGCCCGTTGCCACACCTTCAAAAGAAACGGAATAGATCCCTCTTTGAGAGGGTAGTTCGCGGCTCTCCCATAGTCACTCGTTTATTTGAATTTTCACAATTTCCCACTCATGACCATTCAGCACAAAGCTGTCGCCGATTGATTTGCCAAACATCAGATTGGCAATAGGGGATATATGCGAGATTTTTCCGTGACTTGCATCGGCTTCGTCCTCGCCGACTATCTTCCAAACCTGCTTCTTGTCGTCCTCGTCGGCAATCGTAACCGTCATGCCGAAGCGCACAACATCGCTATCCGGATCAGGAATTGAGAGTTCAGCCGTTTCGCGCCTGGCCGACCAATAGCGCAGATCGCGGGATGCGCGGGCAATCATATTACGGTCTGCCTCGGCGTTTCCCTTTGCCAATTCGCCATGAGCCGCCGCCAGTTCTGCATCAATCATTGCCAATCCTTCGATTGTCACCAAATTACGATGCGTACTTAATGGGCGCTCGCCAAGATCAATCGATGAATTGCTGTCATCTTCTTTTGTAAAAGCTCTACTCATGAGGTTAAAGTAGGTACTGCGAGGGCTACCGACAAGTACGATGAGATAAGCCACCAATCCGTTGGCAAATCTCATCAGTTAGGAAAACAGATCAGTTGATCATCGCATCGGTCAGTGCTGGCGTTGGGCTGACCACACCAAAAGTCACGCCATTCCAGTTGCGCATTTCACGGTCAGCGAAGCGATCGAGCTTCGATTCCAGTTCGCTTTCATTGCGATAGATGCGGGCGAGCACTGTGGCAATGATTGCCTCGGAAGCCCGCGTCGTACCATCATCGCATTTAACGGCGATACCAAGTCCCAGTTCGGGCAGCGCGCCCACAAACACGCCTTCCGCACCAGTCTTGACGAATATGCGGCCCGGAGCCATTTCCATCAGTTTTGTGCAGGCACGCCCGGTTCCAGCAACGTAAAACGGCGCGGCCATGGCAGCGTCGAGCAGCCGCTTTGCAGCCTGTGCGCGGCGGGGCTCAAATCCGGTTCCGGTCGCCATGCGCGCAAACCCATGCGCCAGATTACGCAATGGAATTGCGTAAGTCGGGATGGAACAGCCATCCGTTCCACAATGATCCAGCGTGTGGGCTGCGCCAGTCACGCTTTCCATGGCGTCGCGTACCATGTCCTGCTCGGGCGAACCCAAAGCGGAATAACCCTGTGTTTCGATACCAAGATGCTTGCAGGTGCACAAAAAGCCCGCATGCTTGCCGGAACAATTATTATGCAAAGGCGTTGGCTGTTGCCCGCTTCTGGCAAGGTCAATCAGCACGGATTGTTCAAATGGCCAGTGGGAACCACACTCAAGCGCTGTCGAATCAAGCCCGGCGCGGGACAGCATTTCGCCAGCCTTTGCGACGTGCAATTGCTCACCAGAATGAGAGGCACAAGCCATGGCGAGTTCCTCATTCCCAAAGCCATAGGCGTCCGCAGCACCACTCTCCACGAGTGGCAAGGCCTGTATCGCCTTGATTGCCGAACGTGGAAATGTGGGGCGCTCAATATCGCCGAGCGAGAACACAACCTTGCCATCCCCATCGGTGACAACAACTGCGCCGCGATGGCGGCTTTCTGACGTTTCGCCCCGAAAAACTTCCACCAGAACCGGATTGCTCATGATACCTAAATTTTCCCATCAATAGGGCTGAAATCGGCCCGAATTTATGCCGTTATAGATTGCTCCGTGTATCTTTCCAATGGAGAAACTGCTTGCTGAAGCTCTTCCGCCGTCTTGCGCTGTTTATCTTTGTGATGTTTCTAGCGCCGGCCATGATGGCAACAGGGTGGTGGATGACGCAGACCCACGCGGCGAACTGGCGTGATGCCGACTGGAGTTCAAGCGGTGTTCTGCTGGCTCAGCCTGCCGCCAACGATGCTGCAATCTATATTATGGCGGCGCGGACTGGCGGTCTCAAAGGCGCCCTCTCCCTGCATAGCTGGTTGGTACTGAAGCGGCCCGGGGCTACCAATTATGATCGTTACGATGTCGTTGGCTGGGGTAATCCCGTACGCAAGAACGCCTATGATGCGGACGGAAACTGGTATTCCAACAAGCCCACCATTATTCATGAGATTCACGGCGAGGAAGCGGCATCCCTCATCCCCCGGATTGAGGCTGCTATTACCAACTATCCTTACGCCGCGCACGGCAATTACGTTATCTGGCCCGGCCCCAACTCAAACAGCTTTGTGGCGCATGTCCTGCGAGCCGTGCCGCAAATCGGGATCGTCCTGCCTCCTAATGCAATTGGTAGGGATTTTCCTACGGAAGGCAGGCTTTTTGCTATCGATGATGACTGGCAAAATTTCCACGCAAACCTTTTCGGCTATGCAGGGATTTCAGCTGGCGCTCGCAGCGGTTTCGAGATTCAATTCATGGGCTTAGTTGCAGGTCTGGATATTTTGAATCCGGGACTTAAAGTTCCTGGATTTGGCAGAGTGGGCTTTTAAAGCAACGGGTTTTTTGCAAGGCAATTATTGTCCTCAAAATTCATGCGTCTTGAATATCAGCTTATATGTAACATATATAGTTACATGATTTAGAGTACATTCCTCTTGGCTCTGCTCCCTAAGGAGATTTTGAATGGCATCCTTTTGCGACCCCGATATTGTTTCTGGATATGCGGCAAGAACCGAACAGCTCGTGCCGGGCCTTCGCCATCTGCATAAGATGACCGGCCTGCTTTTGGCGGAAAGGGCTCCTGCCGATGCGCGAGTGCTGGTGCTTGGAGCTGGCGGAGGAATGGAGCTGAAAGCGCTTGCGGAGCTGCAACCGGAATGGCGCTTTGATGGCATTGACCCGTCAGCGGAGATGCTTCAACTGGCCGAAACGAATCTCGGTTCTCTGGCTTCCCGCGTGACATTCCAGGAGGGCTATATCGATAATGCGCCGGAAGGCCCTTTCGACGCTGCGACCTGCCTTTTGACGCTTCACTTCCTGCCGCGTGGGGAGCGGCTGCAAACATTGCGCGGCATCCAACGTCGACTGAAGCCAGGGGCACCTTTCGTCGCTGCGCACCACAGTTTCCCCACGCAAGGAGCGGAACCGGACAAATGGCTGACGCGCTATGCGGCTTTTGCATCCTTGTCTGGGGTGCTTGCCTTTCAATCTGAAAACAATATCAGGACCATGAAGGAGCGGTTGCCGTTCCTCTCGCCTGAAGAGGATGAAGCCCTGCTTCGCGAAGCAGGGTTCTCCAATATCGAGCTGTTTTATGCTGGACTGACGTTCAAGGGTTGGGTTGCCTATAAATAGCCCGTACCCCTATTTGATCCGCTCAAGCACCGAAACGTAGTTTGCCACGGCAGCGCCGCCCATATTGAATATGCCGGCAAGCTTTGCGCCCGGCACCTGAATGCCGCCTGCTTCCCCGGTCAGTTGCATCGAGGAAAGTACGTGCATTGAAACGCCACTTGCGCCAATTGGATGACCTTTGGCTTTTAGCCCGCCGGATGGATTGACTGGCAAGCGGCCGCCCATTGCAGTCTGGCCTTCGAGGGCAACCTTTGCGCCCTCTCCCGGTTTTGCCAGCCCCATCGCCTCATATTCTATCAGTTCAGCGATGGTGAAGCAGTCATGGGTTTCCACAAAAGACAGATCGTCAATCGTGACACCGGCCTGATTGAGCGCACGTTTCCAGCCCTCGGCGCAACCTTCAAACTGCAATATGTCGCGCTTGGAGATCGGCAGGAAATCCTGCACATGGGCAGCGGCACGGAAAGCAACGGCACGGCGCATCTTCAAGGCCGTCTGTGTGTCGGTCAGTACGAGCGCTGCGGCACCATCGGATACCAGTGAGCAGTCCGTGCGTTTCAACGGACCGGCGACAAACGGGTTCTTGTCACTCTCCTGACGGCAGAAATCATAGCCCAAATCCTTACGCATCTGCGCATAAGGGTTATTGACACCATTCTTGTGGTTTTTGGCAGCGATAGTGGCAAGGGCATCGGACTGGTCGCCATATTTCTGGAAATGTGCCGCTGCAATCTGACCGAACACACCGGCAAATCCCGCTGGAATATCACCTTCTTCCGGCAGGTAAGAGGCCTTCAACAGGTTCTTGCCAATCTCCGGCCCCGGCGTGGAGGTCATCTTCTCAACGCCAACAACCAGAACAACCTTTGCAGCACCAGCGCGAATGGTCTTGATACCTTGATGGACGGCCGCTGAACCTGTCGCGCAGGCATTTTCTACCCGTGTAGCTGGTTTGAAACGAAACGCATCGCTGGCTTGCAGAACGAGACTGGCGGTGAAATCCTGCGGTGAGAAACCCGCATTGAAATGGCCCAGCACGATTTCATCGACATCTTCGGGGCCGATGCCCGCATGATCCAGCGCACCCAGCGCAGCTTTGACGATCAGCGTTTCCACAGTTTCGCCTTCGAGCTTGCCAAACGGCAAGTGCGACCATCCAACGATGCAGGCTGTCATTTCATTCCTCCACAAAATGTCATGTACTTCAGCTAAACATGGACCTCCGGTCCTTCAAGGTAAATGTCGTATAAACACGTAATATCTGCATAAATTTTTTATTGATTGATCAGTCAATCAAGAATAGTCTTTCTTTCGAACGAGGACACTTTCATGCCAAAAGTCGGAATGGAACCACTGCGAAAACGCGCATTGATCGATGCTGCTATCCGCACGATCGGCGAGCGCGGTTCTTTGGATGTAACGGTGGCCCAGATTGCCCAGGAAGCTGGCGTTTCGGCTGCATTGGCGCATCATTATTTCGGCGGCAAGGAACAGTTGATCCTCGCCACCATGCGGCATTTGCTGAACGAGCTTGGCCAGGACCTTCTTGGCGCGCTACACAATGCACGAACGCCATCGGCACGCATCGCAGCTGTTATCGCTGTCAATTTTTCTGCGGCGCAATTTGCGCCGCAGACTATCGCTGCCTGGCTGACATTCTACGTTCATGCACAGCAGTCCGATGAGACGCGCCGTCTCCTACGGGTCTACGCGCGGCGCATGCATTCCAATCTTGCTTATGCCTTGCAGCAACTGACAGACAGGGAAACCGCGCTCCAGATAGCCGAGGGAACAGGCGCGATGATTGACGGACTTTATATCCGCCACGCGCTACGCAATGGCGCGCCTGAAGCAGCCAAAGCCATAGCCCTCGTGGAAGATTACGTTACCACCAAGCTTGCCGCCTCCGAACGCTCAAGAGCCGCCCTATGAAGCCCAATATTCTTGTCATCATGGTAGATCAACTGAACGGAACGCTGTTTCCTGACGGCCCAGCCGATTTCATCCATGCGCCGCACCTGAAAGCCTTGGCACAGCGTTCGGTACGCTTTGCCAATACCTACACGGCTTCCCCGCTTTGTGCGCCTGCTCGCGCCTCGCTGATGTCTGGCCAATTGCCATCGCGAACCCGGGTCTATGACAATGCGGCTGAATTTGCCTCTGACATTCCGACTTATGCGCATCATCTGCGTCGCGCCGGCTACTATACGGGTCTGTCCGGCAAGATGCATTTCGTCGGGCCGGATCAGTTGCATGGACTTGAGGAACGGCTCACCACCGATATTTATCCAGCCGATTTCGGCTGGACGCCGGACTACCGCAAGCCCGGAGAACGCATTGATTGGTGGTACCATAATCTTGGCTCCGTCACAGGTGCTGGCATTGCCGAAATTACCAATCAGATGGAATATGATGACGAGGTTGCGTTTCACGCGCGCCAGAAGCTTTACCAATTATCACGCGAGTCGGAGGATGCAGCGCGGCGTCCCTGGTGCCTGACTGTTTCCTTCACTCATCCGCACGACCCCTATGTCGCACGGCGCAAATATTGGGACCTTTACGAGAATTCGCCTGCGCTTGATCCGCAAGTCGCAGCGATCCCTTTTGACCAACAGGACCCGCACTCGCAGCGCCTGTTGCATGCCTGCGATCACACGACGTTTGATATTACCCCTGAGCAGGTGCGCCGTGCGCGGCGGGGTTATCTCGCCAACATCAGCTATATTGATGACAAGGTTGGCGAGCTTATCGAAACCCTTGAAACCACCCGGATGCTTGACGATACAATCATCGTCTTCACCTCCGACCATGGAGATATGCTGGGCGACCGCGGCCTGTGGTTCAAGATGAACTTTTTCGAGGGCTCGGCGCGTGTACCGCTGATGATTGCCGGCAAGGACATCCCGCCGCAATTGATCAGCCAGCCCGTCTCCACGCTCGATCTCAACCCGACGCTTGGCGCTCTTGCCGGTATTGATATTGCTGAAATTCTGCCATGGACCGATGGCGAGGATCTGACACCCCTGCTCAATGGCAAAAACCGCAGTGGACCTGTGCTCATGGAATATGCTGCGGAAGGTTCAAACGCGCCGCTCATATGTATTCGCACCGGCAAATATAAGTTCGTGCATTGCGAGATCGATCCGCCGCAACTCTTTGATCTTGAATCCGATCCGCATGAATTGACAAACCTTGCCGATGACCCGGCCTTCGCTGCCACAGTGGCAAAATTCATGGCTGACGTGCGGGAGCGCTGGAATCTCAAGGCCTTTGACGCTGCTGTGCGCGAAAGTCAGGCGCGGCGCTGGGTTGTCTATGAGGCGCTGCGCAATGGTTCTTATTATCCGTGGGATTATCAGCCGCTGCAAAAAGCCTCCGAGCGCTACATGCGCAATCATATGGATTTGAACGTTTTGGAAGAGAACGCCCGCTATCCGCGCGGCGAGTGAGACAGTCGTGGAAGCAGATTTCATTATAGTCGGTTCGGGTTCGGCAGGTTCCGCCATGGCATATCGCCTGTCGGAAGATGGAAAATATTCAGTGCTGGTCAACGAATTTGGCGGCACTGATATCGGCCCGTTCATCCAGATGCCTGCAGCGCTCTCATTCCCGATGAATATGAGCACCTATGATTGGGGCTTTACCTCAGAGCCTGAACCGCATCTGGGTGGGCGCACGCTCGTCACCCCTCGCGGCAAGGTCATCGGTGGATCATCCTCCATCAACGGCATGGTATATGTGCGGGGCCATGCTCATGATTTTGACCACTGGGCCGAAAGCGGCGCAACGGGTTGGTCCTATGCCGATGTGCTGCCCTACTTCAAGCGCATGGAACATTCCCATGGCGGCGAAACCGGATGGCGCGGGACAGATGGTCCGCTGCATGTCCAGCGCGGACGCCGCGACAATCCCTTATTTCATGCCTTCGTCAAAGCAGGACAAGAAGCAGGCTTCGAGGTTACTGAGGACTATAATGGTTCCAAACAGGAGGGCTTCGGCCCGATGGAGCAGACCATTCATAAGGGTCGTCGCTGGTCAGCCGCCAATGCCTATCTGCGCCCAGCCCTGAAGCGCAAAAATGTGAATCTGATCAATGGCTTTGCCCGGCGCGTGATCATTGAGAATCAACGGGCCGTTGGTGTCGAAATCACGCGGCGCGGCAAGGTTGAAACTATTCGGGCACGACGCGAAGTTATTATTGCGGCCTCATCCATCAATTCGCCAAAGCTACTCATGTTGTCGGGGATCGGTCCAGCCGCCCATCTGAAAGAACATGGTATAAATGTCATTGCAGACCGACCGGGCGTCGGCCAGAACCTGCAAGATCATATGGAAGTCTATATCCAGCAGGAAAGTCTGAAACCGATAACTTTGAACTCCAAGCTTGGGCTGTTTTCAAAGGGATTGATCGGCGCGCAATGGCTCTTCTTCAAGACAGGCGACGGCGCGACCAATCATTTTGAATCCGCAGCTTTCGTGCGGTCCAAACCCGGTATCGATTATCCGGATATCCAATATCACTTCCTTCCTGCAGCAATCCGCTACGATGGGAAGGCCGCGGCCAAAGGCCATGGGTTTCAAGCCCATGTTGGTCCCATGCGCTCCAAATCGCGAGGCAGCGTTACGCTCCGCTCCTCCGATCCATTCGAGAAGCCCAAGATTTTGTTCAACTACATGTCGCATCCCGATGATTGGACGGACTTCCGCCATGCGGTACGGCTTACGCGTGAGATTTTCGGCCAGGATGCTTTGACGCCCTATCGGGGCCGGGAAATTTCTCCCGGCGCTCATATCCAGTCGGATGATGAAATTGACGATTTCCTGCGCGAACATGCAGAAAGCGCTTTCCATCCATGCGGCACATGCAAGATGGGCGCGACAAGCGATCCAATGGCGGTTGTTGATCCGCAATGCCGTGTGATCGGCATTGAAGGTCTGCGCGTTGCGGATTCGTCAATTTTCCCGCGCGTTACCAATGGCAACCTCAACGGCCCGTCGATCATGACGGGCGAGAAGGCCTCAGATCATATTCTTGGCCGCGATCCACTACCCCGTTCCAACCAGGAGCCTTGGATCAATCCACGGTGGAAAGTGAGTGATCGATGATCTTGCAGTACCATTATGCGTGGTTCGACAAGCTCACCATGAGGAAGGTTGATACTTTGCAAGGCCCCGCCGAGTTTTGCTGGTGCCATCATCCACCTTCCTCATGGTGAGCTTGTCGAACCACGCATAACGCCTATGCTACTTTTTAATTCAAGGAGAACATCATGCGCGCGCAGCCAAAGGCATCGCATTTCATCAATGGCCGCTTTGTAGAAGACAAGGAAGGCAAGCCGCTCGACGTGATCTATCCGGCCACCGGCGAAATCATTGCCAAACTGTATGGAGCAACGCCAGCGCTCATCGAACAGGCGGTACAAGCCGCTGCCGCTGCCCAGCCCGCATGGGCTGCTTTAAAACCTGTTGAGCGTGGCCGTATCCTTCGCCGCGCCGCCGACATCCTCCGGGAACGCAATGCAGAAATTGCGCATCTTGAAACCTTGGACACCGGCAAGGCCATTCAGGAAACGCTGGTTGCTGACCCTGCATCTGCTGCTGATGCGCTGGAGTTTTACGGGGGCATCATTGCTGGTTTCAATGGCGAGATGATCGAGCTCGGCGGGTCCTACGCCTATACACGCCGCGAGGCACTGGGCGTATGCGTTGGCATTGGGGCATGGAATTACCCGATTCAGGGTGCAGGTTGGAAATCCGCCCCAGCCTTGGCTGCGGGCAATGCCATGATTTTCAAGCCATCGGAAAATACGCCGCTTTCGGCCTTGGCGCTTGCCGAGATTTACAAGGAAGCAGGCTTGCCAGATGGTCTGTTCAACGTCGTCCAGGGCTTCGGCGATGTTGGTTCACAACTGGTTGATCATCCGCTGGTGGCGAAAGTCTCCCTTACCGGCTCGGTACCGACAGGCAAACGTGTGCTCGCACAGGCTGGCTCGCATATGAAACACGCCACAATGGAACTCGGTGGCAAGTCTCCCTTGATCATCTTTAACGATGCAGATGTCGAAAACGCTGTCGGCGGCGCGCTCTTGGGCAATTTCTATTCAACAGGACAGGTTTGTTCCAACGGCACCCGCGTTTTCGTGCAAAGCGGCATCAAGGATCAATTTCTCGACCGTCTCACCACACGAACAAAAGCTATCCGCCTTGGTGATCCGCTTGATCCGGAAATTCATCTCGGCCCGCTTGTTAATGCTGCACAGCGCGACAAGGTCGTATCCTATATTGAAAAGGGCAAAGCTGAAGGGGCGACATTGCATTTCGGTGGCGGCGTGCCTCAGATGCAGGGTTTTGAGGGCGGCTGCTTCGTCGAGCCGACCATTTTCACCAATGTGACTGATAATATGATCATCGCGCGTGAAGAAATATTCGGCCCGGTTATGACGGTGCTGGACTTCACTGAGGAAGAAGAGGTCATTGCCCGTGCAAATGACTCGGAATTTGGCCTTTCCGCTGGCGTTTTCACCAAGGACCTTTCCCGTGCCCATCGCGTGATAAGCCAAATCAAAGCCGGTACCTGCTGGATCAATACCTATAATCTGGCGCCGGTGGAAATGCCCTTTGGCGGCTTCAAGCAATCAGGCGTCGGACGCGAAAATGGCCTGGCAGCACTGTATCACTATAGCCAGATCAAGTCGGTCTATGTCGAGACCGGAAATGTGGAAAGCCCTTACTGAGGATCGTTGCGAGAACTACTAACCTCGCCGTCATCCTCGGGCTTGATCGAGGATGACGGCGAAGTAAGCGTTTAACTTACTGAGGGCGCTTCCCAACATAGTCGACATATTGCGTCAGGGCGCTGACCAGATGATAGAAGATTGAAGCTGGAACCTCTTCGGCTTTGGCTCGCCCTTTCTGATCAATAAGATCAATCCACAACCCCTTCGGCGCAGGCTCAATATGCCAGCGGAAGAGCCGTCCAACACGGGCCTCCACTTCAGGTTTCAGATCGGGCCCGCCATTTCCGTCAAGCGCGATAGCGGCCTTGACGGCTTCCGTTTGCGGCCAGCTGCGGGAGTTGGTGTCAAGTGGCAGGCCATGCCGTGAGACCGCACCATAGGCAAGTTCCGTCGAACGGTTCAGGCCATTGGCAATGGCTGAGGCGTAGAGCTTGCGGGCATAACGGATTGCATCCTTTTGGCCCGAAGATGCGGCGAAGGCCGAGAGCAAATGTGCCCATTCAAAGTGATGGCCCGGCTCGGTCCACTCGCCCTGCTCGCCCGGTGCTCGGTCCCAGTCATTGCTGAAATACTCGCCAAGCGTCCATGTTTCCGCATCGAACATGTGATGACGGAAAAGATCGACGATACGCGCGGCCCGTTGCAGATAATCGCGATTGCCGGTTGCACTATACCAGGCAAGGAAAGCTTCAAGCAGGTGCATATGCGGGTTGGAACGCCGCAGCCCCTTATCGTCAGGCATTTCCAAAAATCCGGTCATGCGCGAATCTGCGAGATATTCGTCGATGAACGCGAAGGTCTCCGTCGCCAGCCTCAATGCTTGCGGATGCCCTGCCTTATGCGCATGGGCCAGCGCCAGGAGAACGAAGGATTGGTCATAAGTGTCCTCCGAGGCATCAAGAATGCTGCCATCCGGATTGAACGTCTTGACCCAGCCGCCCCGATCCGTGCGCCCTTTGGTAATGAAACTCAGCCCGTGCTCGATAAGGTCATGCGCCGGTCCATCCCAGCCCATTTCTTTGGCCACGGCAAAGGCATATATCTGCCGCGCCATCGTCCGCATGCGCTTGGTCTTGTTGATAGGAATTGCGTCAAACGACATTGCTTCATGAAAGCCGCCATGGCGCGTATCGACGCCCACCGTTGACCAAAGCGGCAATGTTTCGTCAAAAAGCCAATGTCTCACCCGGTTTCCATAAGCGCCAACTTGCGGCAACCGGTCTTGTGAAGGCGTGAATTTGGTTTCCAATCGGCCAGTTTTTTCAAGCTGTTCGACGATTTTCCTGACATTTTGACTCTCATTGACCGGAGCGACGAAGGTCGCGTCGGCGGTTGCTACGACAGCCGTATCGCGCAAGCCGACGGCCGAGAGCAAGCGGCCTTCGCTGCGCAAATAGCTGTGCTCGCAATCAATGGCCACGACATCGCCGACCAGCACATTGCCATTGCCGTCAACCGAGCCCACTTCCAGTAAAGATTGCCAGGAACCAAGATCATTCCAGCGAAACTTTGCTGGTACCAATGCGATATCTTTCGCGTGTTCCATGATTGCGTAATCGACGGATATCGACGGTACGGCGGCATAAAGATCATGCGGCAAATAAGTGCCCGATATATTGGTGCTCGCCTCATTCAAGGCTGCAACAGCCTTGTCCCAAATCTCCGCTGCATGTTGCCGGAAAGCGTCGCGCATCACGCTGGCGCGGAAAAGAAAGATACCAGCGTTCCAAAGGAAGTTTCCCGACGCAAGATATTTCGTTGCAGTCTCCTCGTTCGGTTTTTCAACAAAGCGCACGACATCGCGTGTCTGTGTTGTCTCAGGAGCCACTTCAATATAACCGAATCCGGTTTCCGGGCGATCCGGCTTGATACCGAACACAACAATGCGTCCCGCCTTGGCCGCCTCGACACCGGCTTCAACAGTGTTCCAGAAATCGCGATCGGTTGTTATTTCATGATCGGACGGCACCACAAGCACAAGCTCATCGCCATGTTCGCGCAAGGTTATTTCTGTCGCCAGCACCACTGCGGAGGCTGTGTTACGCCCCATTGGTTCAAGAATGGGGCGCCCGCCCGCCAGATCCGTTCCCGCCAGATCCTGATTAATGCGGTCCGAATGACGCTCCGATGCCAACAAATAAACGGGAACTGTCGTGTCGCTGCGTGCCGCCATGCGCTTGATTGTGCGCAGCAGCATGGAGCCCTGACCCGACAAATTGTGAAACTGCTTGGGAAAATCTTCGCGCGACAATGGCCAAAGCCTTGAACCTACACCGCCGCTCATAACAAAGCTGATGATTGTTGCTTTTTCGATTGTCATTTATGCCCCGTTATTTCAGCATTTCAGAACTTCTTGGTCAACGAATACAAGACTTATCCTAATGATCACAGAACTAAAGTCTTAACTAATCACGCCTCACGAATTTCGCGCTTCTATAATTAAAAAAGTGCTTCTGAACCATCTTGCAGCGCTTTAGTGACGGCGTTATATACCGCCCTTACTGGTCGCGGAGTGTAGCGCAGCCTGGTAGCGCACGTCGTTCGGGACGACGGGGTCGGAGGTTCGAATCCTCTCACTCCGACCAGAAAATCGAATGAAATCTTTGACGTCTTAGCCCAGATCACGCTTGGAACGAGACGTAGAGCCAGAGTAAAAGCGGGGCGATCAACGAAATTGCCAACACGCTCCAGAAAACCCGCCAGCCAGTGTTCCGCGTACCGAACTTAGCTATAAGCAGAAAAATCAGGATCACTATCAGAGTAACAGGCCAGAAGTGTCCAAGGTAGAATACAGCTATTACCCAATATGATATCGACATATTGCCTGATTACCTTAAGCTGAAAGTTGCAGCAACACGCCGTCGCGGCGTGGAATAAGCGTCTTCAGTTTGCAATGAACCTGTAGCCCACACCGGGCTCGGTCCGAATGAAATGCGGTTGATTGGGATCCTGCTCAATCTTGGCGCGCAATTGCCCTACGAACACGCGCAGATAATGCAAATCCTCAAGATGCGCCGCGCCCCAAACTGACGCCAGCAGCTGGCGGTGCGTAACAACCAGACCCGGGTGCAAAACCAGATGCACCAGCAACTGATATTCTTTGCGCGTCAGATGAACCTCTTCCCCATGGAGCGTAACCGCGCGCTTGACCATATCGACAACGAGGCCATTGCTTTCAAATATCGACGGCACGCTGGCACCCGCCGCCTTCTGCCGCAAGGCTGTGCGGACACGGGCTAAAAGTTCGCCAATTCCAAAGGGCTTTTCGACGTAATCATTTGCCCCAAGATCAAGCGCTGCAATTTTTTCCGCCTCCCGATCGCGCGCCGATAAAACAATAATCGGCACTTCGGAAAAGGCTCTGACAGTCCGAATGACTTCCTTGCCGTCCTTGTCCGGCAGACCAAGATCCAGAATGACGAGATCCGGCGCGCTGGTCGCGATCATCCGCTCTGCATCAGCCGCCGTTGCTGCCGTCATGACATCGTAGCCGGACGCCGTCAGCGCTGGATGCAGGAACCGCTGTATTTGCGGCTCGTCATCGACAATCAGAATGCGGTTCTCGTTCATCGGCTTGCTGTCTCGCCTCCCGCTTTTTCAAATGTTGGAAGACTGATGACAAACCGCGTACCACGCTTGCGAATGGCCGGGCTTTCCGCCTTGATTGTTCCGCCCATTGTCTCGACAAATCCACGGGCGATGGAAAGTCCAAGCCCCGTCCCTGCTGCCCGGCCATCACTTTTTACGCGCCGGTAGAACTTTTCGAAAATACGATCGAGATCTTTTTCAGGAATACCTTTTCCTTGATCAGTCACACTGATGACGACCCGCCCCGCATCGTTCTTGGCATAGACCGCAATCGGGCTGTCCCCGCCATATTTTGCTGCATTGTCTAGCAAGTTAAACAGAACTTGGCCGAGCAATCCGGAATCGCCGCTGACAACTGCAAGGTCCGTAGCAATGCTTGTGTCGATTGCGATCCCGGGCTTGAGCCGTTTCATTCGCTCAATCGCCGAAACAATGACGTCCGCCGCGTCAACCGGACTACTTTTGACTTTCAGCGTTCCAGCTTCAATACGTGTCATGTCGAAAAGGTTGGACACAAACCGGGTAAGACGGCCCGCTTCCTCCTCAATGGAAAGCAACAGGTCATCGCGGCTGCTTTGCTTCATTTTGCCGCCGAGTTGCCTCAGTGTTGTCACTGCGCCGGTAATGGAAGCAAGCGGCGTTTTCAAATCATGTGACAATGACGAGAACAGAGCTGTATGGAGCTTTTCACTTTCCTGTAACGCCGCTGTCTTGGCGTTTTCGCGCATCAGCAAAGCGCGGTCGATAGCGATGGCAGTCTGGTCCAGAATGGCCATCAGCTTACGATCTTCGTTTTCACTCAGTGAGCCCGAATGATCCGCCATGGAAATGCCGGTTACGCCGGCAACGCCGTGTGACGTGACGATGGGCAGAAATTGCCATGAAATCTGCGGCAGCGTTGCCGTATCGTGGCCGGCACGCTCATTCTTGTCGAAAGCCCAACGTGCGGCTGTCATATCCGTACTGTCGAGAGCCATATCGGGCGGCCACGCGGCCTGAAGGAGTAGTTCATCATCTTCCGGCAAAAGGATCACCACGCCGGTTTCCAGCGTCGCGTGAAGATGCGTCGCACCGGCCACCAGAACATCGTCAAGCCGCGCTGTGCCGGAAAGTTTCCGCGAGAACTCGTAAAGCGCCTGCGTGCTTTTCGCCTGATTGCGCGAACGGGCGACCTGATCGCGAAGCCGTCCCGCAAGATCGCCTATCATCAGCGCCACTGCGAGGAAAATGATCAATGAAAACAGCTGGTGCGGCTTGGCAATGCTCAAATTGTGGATCGGTTCAATGAAGAAATAATTGTACAGGACGAAAGACAGGCAAGCCGCAATGATGGCTGCAAAGCGTCCGCTCGACATTGCCGAGAGAATGACGGCAACCAGATAAAGCATCGACAGGTTCTGCAGATGGACAATATTGCTCGCCCCAAGTCCGAGCAGAGTGGTCGCACCTGTGGCCAGAACCGGAATGGCAATGGATTTTGCCAATTCAATTCTTGAGCGTCGTTGCGGAGGCGGCGCGACATAGGCTGTATCCTCCTCACTGCCGGTGACGATGTGTACGCCGACATCGGTAAGGCGCTTCATGACCTCATCGGGCAAGGAGCGCCGGAAGGGATTGGAGAAGGCCTTGCCTCTTGGGCGTCCCAGCACAACCTGCGTGATATTTTCGCGCCGGGACAATCGATAGATTTCTTCGACAAAATCCCGGGCGATGACACGGCGGGTTTCAGCGCCAAGCCTTTCGGCCATATCCAAAATCTTGTCGATGCGCTGGTTGGCGGCAACGTCCATGCCTGCCGTACTTGCATTGGTCAATGAAACAACCAGCCAGCGCGCATTGAGACCTGAAGCAAGACGGCTCGCCGTGCGTACAACCTTTTCCGACAGACTGTCAGGCCCGACACAGACCAGCAATCGCTCTCCCGACGCCCATGGCCCCTCCATCGCATTTTGCCGCAACAGATCAATCATCTGGTCGTCAACGCGATCCGCAGTTCGGCGCAGCGCCAATTCGCGCAGCGCAGTCAAGTTTTCGGGCTTGAAAAATCCTTCGGCAGCACGTTCCGCATTGCCCGGGAGATATATCTTTCCTTCCTTCAACCGCGCGATGAGTTCAAACGGTGAAAGATCGACCAGCAGCACATCATCTGCCCGCTTGATGACGATATCGGGCACGGTCTCCCGCACTTTCACGCCGGTGATATTTGTCACCAGATCAGACAGGCTTTCCAGATGCTGGACGTTCATCGCCGTCCAGACATCAATGCCATGCCAGATCAGCTCTTCAATATCCTGATGCCGTTTCGGATGACGGCTGCCGGGTGCGTTTGTATGGGCGATCTCGTCGAGAACAAGCACGGTTGGCTTACGCGCCAGAGCTGCATCCAGATCGAATTCTTCCAGCGGGCGACCGCGATAGTCGATCTGTTTGCGCGGAAGAACTTCAAGTCCTTCGAGCAATTCTGCGGTTTCGCTCCGTCCGTGCGTCTCGGCAAGGCCGATGACAATATCGACGCCATCTTCCTTGAGCCTACGCGCACGCTGGAGCATCGTATAGGTTTTGCCGACGCCAGGAGCCGCGCCAAGAAATACAGTAAGCTTGCCGCGCTTTTCACGCGCGGCAAGCTCCAACAATTTATCAGGATCAGGTCGGTGACCATATTCGGCCATAAATGCCTCGGGTTTATTTCTTCAGATCATCGAGTGCCAGGTTCAGCGCCAGAACGTTTACCCCAACTTCACCGAATATACCAAGCACAGCTTGCCGCGTATTGGCTTTGACCTGTTGAGAAACTGCTTCCGGGTCCAAACCACGGGCCTGAGCGACACGCGCCACTTGCAGCATTGCGTAGTCTACTGAGATATCCGGATCGATCCCCGATGCGGAACTGGTCACTGCATCGGCTGGAATGGCCGTCGTTACACCGGCTGACTTGAAGGATTCGACCGATGTTTTTACCCGCTCAACCAGTGCTGCCGATGTTGGGCCAAGGTTTGAACCGCTTGAGGCAGCAGCATTATAAGGGTCGGGGCTGGTGGCGGATGGGCGCGGCCAGAAATAGATATCGCTGGTAAAATTCTGGCCGATCAGACTGGAGCCGACAATAGTATCGCCGCGCTTTATCTGGCTTGAATTTGCCTGTGCCGCAAACAGAGTCTGGCCGATTCCCGTCATGGCAAGTGGATAAAGCAATCCCGTGACGACAGTCAAAATGAGCGTGAGTACGATTGCTGATCGAATTTGGTTTAGCATCGCAATTTCCTTTAAACGAGGTTGAGTGCGGCGACGATCATGTCAATCGCCTTGATGCCGACAAACGGCACCAGCAGCCCGCCGAGCCCGTAAACCAGAAGATTACGCCGCAAGAGAGCAGATGCGCCGACTGGCTTGTATGAGACACCTTTCAGAGCCAGCGGTATAAGCGCGATAATGATCAAGGCATTGAAGATGACAGCCGAAAGGATTGCCGATTGCGGCGAGCTCAACCCCATGATGTTGAGTGCGCCAAGCTGCGGATAGGTTACAACGAACAGCGCCGGAATGATCGCAAAGTATTTGGCTACGTCATTGGCAATTGAAAACGTTGTCAACGAACCCCGCGTCATCAGGATCTGCTTGCCGATTTCGACAATCTCAATCAGCTTGGTCGGACTTGAATCGAGATCGACCATATTACCGGCTTCACGCGCAGCCTGCGTACCAGACTGCATCGCAACCCCGACATCAGCCTGCGCAAGTGCAGGCGCATCATTGGTGCCGTCGCCGCACATGGCGATAAGCCGTCCGCCCTGTTGTTCCTTGCGGATATAGGCAAGCTTCTGTTCAGGGGTGGCTTCCGCCATGAAGTCGTCAACGCCCGCTTCAGACGCGATCGCGGCGGCAGTGACAGGATTATCGCCCGTGACCATGACCGTCCTGATGCCCATGGCACGCAGGGCGGCAAAGCGCTCCTTGATATCCGGCTTGACCACATCCTTCAGATGGATCACGCCAAGCAGTTTTCCATTATGTGTCACACCAAGAGGTGTTCCGCCTACGCGAGCGATGGAATCGACCGCCTTCTGGAAACTTTGTGGGGCAGTGTCTTTTGTCAGACCTGCAACATTCAAGATTGCATCGATCGCACCCTTGCGGATTTGCTCCTTGCCAATATCCACCCCGGAAATACGTGTCTGGGCGGCAAAAGGTATGAACGTTGCCTGCTTGCCATCCAATACTGTGTTGGAGAGCCCGTAATCGGCTTGAGCCAAAGCCACGATGGAGCGGCCCTCTGCTGTTTCATCAGAGAGCGAGGCTTGAAGCGCTGCATTTGCAAGCTCTTCTTCCGCAATACCGTCAACTGGGATGAACTCGGTTGCCATACGATTGCCGAAGGTAATCGTGCCGGTTTTGTCGAGCAAAAGAGTGTCCACATCGCCAGCGGCTTCTACCGCGCGCCCAGATGTTGCTATGACGTTGAAGCCGATAAGCCGATCCATGCCGGCAATGCCGATCGCAGAAAGCAGGCCGCCGATTGTCGTCGGAATGAGCGTTACGAAAAGCGCTGCAAGCACGGTAACAGTCATGATCGTGCCGGAATAAGCGGCAAGGCCTGAAACAGTCACAACTGCGATAAGAAACACAAGTGTCAGACCGGACAGCAGGATCGACAAGGCTATTTCATTTGGTGTCTTCTGCCTCTCCGCGCCTTCGATCAGTGCGATCATTCGATCAACGAAGGTTTCGCCTGGCTTGGTTGTAATACGCACAATGAGCCAGTCGGATAAAACCTGCGTGCCGCCTGTTACCGCTGATCGGTCACCGCCGGACTCGCGGATAACAGGTGCCGACTCGCCAGTGATGGCACTTTCGTTCACCGAAGCCACACCTTCAATGATTTCACCATCGCCGGGCACAAGATCATTGACCTCGATATAGACAAGGTCGCCGACTTTAAGGCTTGTGGCGGGCACGACATCATAATCCTTGCCATTGGCAGACTTCAGCCGTTTGGCCACAAGGTCCGATTTCGTGCGCTTCAGACTGTCCGCCTGCGCCTTGCCGCGTCCTTCGGCGATTGCTTCCGAGAAGGTTGCGAAAATAACGGTGAACCAAAGCCAGGCGGCAATCTGCCCGGAAAATAATGGTGTTCCGCTTCCGCTTATCATGTCGCGCAGCCAGAGAAGCGTCACCATTGCAGCGACGACTTCGGTGGTGAAGATGACCGGATTATGCACCAGCTTCATCGGATTGAGCTTGATGAATGATCCTTTCAGTGCCTGAACCAGAATGGCACTGTCGAACATGGATATTGATTTTGCCTTTGAAGACATTTTGCTGATCCTTAGAACGTCTGACCGGAGAGCATCAGGAAATGCTCGACGATGGGACCAAGGGCGAGAGCAGGAAAATACTGCAAGCCGCCGAGAATGATGATGATACCGATGAGCAGACCAACGAAGAGCGGACCATCGGTTGGGAATGTTCCTGCGGAAGCTGGAACCTTCTGCTTGCCGACAAGTGATCCCGCAATTGCAAGAACCGGCACGATATAGGCAAAGCGGCCTAGCAGCATGGCAATGCCAAGTGTCGTATTGTACCAGATCGAGTTAGCCGTGAGCCCGGCGAAGGCAGAGCCGTTATTGCCCGCAGCGGAAGAGTAAGCATAAAGGATTTCCGACAGACCGTGCGGACCCTTATTAAGCAGTCCGGCAAGACCTACGGGCAATATTGCAGAGATTGCAGTAAAGCCGAGGATTGCCAGCGGCAGTACAAGAACGGCCAGCATCGCAAATTTCATCTCTCTCGACTCAATCTTCTTGCCGAGAAATTCGGGGGTGCGGCCAACCATCAGCCCTGCAACGAACACTGTGAGAATTGCAAAGATCACCATGCCGTAAAGCCCGGAACCGACACCACCCGGCAATACTTCGCCAAGCTGGATAAGGAACATCGGAATAAGACCGCCAAGCGGCGTCAGCGATGCGTGCATCGCGTTCACGCCGCCATTGGAAAGGCCGGTTGTCACGGCGGCGTAAAGGGCGGTGCCTGCCTGACCAAAGCGAATTTCCTTGCCTTCCATGTTCCCTTGCAAGGAGTCCACTCCCAGTTGGGTCAGGATAGGATTGCCGCTTGTTTCCGCCCAGTAGACCGCACCAATGCCGATGATGAGCAGGATCGCCATTGCTGACAGCAGCGCCCAGGCTTGGCGGCGATGGCCGGCAATCTGCCCGAATGCGTAGACCATTGCCGATGACACGACGAGCATCGAGAACACGCCGAGATAGTTCGAAAAGGCGTTCGGGTTTTCAAACGGATGTGCGGCATTGACGTTGAAGAAACCACCGCCATTGGTGCCAAGCTGTTTGATAGCCTCCTGGCTGGCGACCGGCCCTGTTGAAATGATCTGCTTTGCGCCTTCCAGCGTTGTGGCTGTAAATGAACCATCAAGCGTTTGGGGCATGCCGAGCGCGATAAAGAGCAGTGCAACAATGACGGCCAGTGGCAGCAGCACATAAAGCGTCGCTCTGGTCATATCGACCCAGAAATTGCCAAGCGTGGTCATGTTTGAACGCACGAATGCCCGAGACAAGGCAACAGCGATCGCCATCCCAGTTGCAGCAGAAAGGAAGTTCTGCACGGTGAGTCCTGCCATCTGGCTGAAATGACTCATCGTGGTTTCACCACCATAGGACTGCCAGTTGGTGTTGGTGATGAAGCTGACCGCCGTGTTGAAGGCGAGGTCAGGTGCAACACCAGCAAATCCCTGCGGATTAAGCGGCAAGATGTCCTGTAGTCTCAATATGCCATAGAGAACCAGGAAGCCCGCAGTGCTGAAAAGCAGAACACCGAATGCATAGGAAATCCAGTTCTGCTCGCGACTTTTGTCTATTCCGGCAACAGCGTAAAATGCCCGTTCAACAGGATTGAGCACCGGCGAAAGAAGCGTTCTTTCCCCGGCAAAAACATGGCTCATATAAAGACCAAGCGGCTTGATCGCCAAAAGAACGGCGAGCAGCGTCAGGCTGATTTGCAGCCATCCGACAAGTGTCATTGGTAGTCTCCGAAATGGAAAATGGGGAATTCAGCGAAAGCCTGACAATCGTTCAGGGTGAGCCGAAAATGGTAGGGTTTGAGAACCGGAGCGGAGTGTACTTTTTTGTATGTGAGCACCGGATCGCAGAACCCTGCCATTTGCAGGCCACCCTGAACGATTTTCAAGCCGCTAGAAGCGCTCGGGCGCAACAAGGGTCACGACCAAATAAGCGCAAAGGCCGGCAGCAACGCCAAGGCCGAGAATAAGCTCAAACACGGCTTAATGCCTGTGCGTAGAGGCCCAGAAGCAGCAAGATACCGCAACCGAGCGCAACGAAGATAAAGTCCAGCATGTCAATTATCCATTTGGTTTAGCTGGACCCAACATGCGCTTATCGGCGTCAGTTATCGATTGTGAATAGAGATGCTGCACATAAGGAAAACATAAGGAAAATAACAACGGGAATGCGATGACATTCCCGTTGTCCTCAACGCTATTTGGACTTTTTCGCGCCCACAAGTTCATCCCACTTCCTGAATGCAATGACCATCTTGTCAGGCTTCAAGGGCAGTTCGATTGGATTATTGGCAATAAGGTCAGCATATTCCGTCCGCCCGAATTCCTTGATAACATCCTGGCTGCGTTGCGGAGCCATGGATAAAGGCACGTTTTTCACCGCAGGTCCGGGATAGAGATATCCCTCATCATAGGAATAAGCCTGTGCTTTTGGCGTTAGCAGAAACGCTATCAGGTCGAGCACGACTGCAACCTTATCCTCAGCTATTCCCTTGGGAACACACATGAAGAAAGCATCAGAAACCCAATGGAAGCCGTTGAGTGTGCCGATCTTTGCGGTTTCCGGGACAATGCCAAGAGCACGCGGATTTATGTCCCAGCCGGTTGTGCTGATGATGATATCGCGCGAACCCTCACCGAATTCCTTCATCGTCACGCCGGTTCCTGCCGGATAATAATCGATATATTGACCGATCTCGGCCAGATAAGCCCAGGTTTTCTCCCAGCCATCCACCGGATCGGAAGGATCCTTATCGCCGAGGAGATAGGGCAATCCCATCATGAATGTGCGGCCCGGGCCTGAATTTGTCGGACGGGCATACATGAAGCGGCCTGGATTTTCCTTGGCATAGGCAAGGAGTTCCTCGGCAGTCGTGGGAACTTTCTTCACGCGCTCCGGATCATATTCGAGCAAAGGTCCGGACGGGTAATAATTGATGACAACACCATAGCCATCGCCCTGCGCCTTCAAAAGATTCAATGCAGCAGGTTCGTAATTCTCTTCAAGGTTTGGAAATGTCGAAGAGAAATCGGGTAGAATTTTCATCCAGGTTTGATTGACGAGACCCGCGGCAAGCCCGTCACTCCCGGTCAACACAAGGTCAATATCAACGCGATTGGCGCTTTGTTGTGCCTTTAGTTTTCCGGCAAGTTCAGTGACCGGGGCTTTGGCGAAAATGATCCGCGATGCGCGCTCAGGATAAGTCTTTGCATATTCCTCAAAGGCCGGCTGACTCAAAGCCAGCGCACCGCCAACATCCATAACGGTGATGACAACCGGCGATGCAGGCAGCGCTGGTGCTGCCGCCCGTGCTCCGGTAATGCCTGTGACAACAGTGGCCGCCATGCCACCCAGCACTGTGCGGCGATTCAATCGAAAGAAGTCGTGTGTCATTCCATTCCCCTTTTTGTTTTTGGATCGATTATCAGAAAAACCGTTCTTCGTTGCCGATACGAACCCGCGTCACATTCATGGATTGAGACCATTCAAGTTCGCTTAACGCCAAGCTCACCCCATGCGCCTCCAATACCGGAGCAAGCGCTTGCAGCAGCCTGGTCGAAGCCATTTCCACGGCCTGTTCAAAGGTGGCGATGTTCCAGCGCACAAGATTGCGCACCGCATCGTCCAGGCAAAGCGAAGACCCGGCCAAGCCCAAAGAATCGCTCTGGCTGACCACACCGTCTTCCGACCGATCAACCTGCATACCGGCAAATGGATAGGTTCCAGCAGGGGCAGCAGCGGCGGCAACGGCGTCAGTAACCAACGCCGAGCGCTCAAATCCTTTGGCTCGGATCAGGCTTTTCAACACATAAGGCGGCATATGAATGCCGTCGGCAATGAAGGTTGCGAGCAAACGGTCCTCTGCCAGCTGTGCGAATAGCGGATTGTCGAGCTTGGGCAATATTTGCGGCAAGCCATTGCCCAGATGAGTGGAAAGCCCCGCACCTGCATCTGCCGCCGCCGCGATAATATGATTGTCGGCTGACGAATGACCAATGGAAACGAGCCTGTTGCTGGCACGCATCGCTTTTATAAACTCGAGCCCGCCATGAATTTCAGGCGCGACCGTCACCAGCAGAATTGGCCGCTCGATTATTTCCTGCAATGCAGTGACAAGCGCAGGATCGGCTGCCGTCATGGCATTGGCTGGATGACATCCGGAAAAACCATCGGCAGGATTGAGAAATGGACCTTCAAGGTGATAGCCGGGACACATGAGCGGTCCAAGACGGCTTTCGCGCACAGCCCTGTCCAATGCCATGAAACGGACTTCAAGCTCATCCCGGTGTGCAGTGATTATCGTAGGCAGGCAGGTCGTAACTCCCGTGGCCAACATGGCTTCAAGAGCAAGGTCCAATGTCTCAGGCGTAATGCCGGGATCGTTGAAATCAACCCCGGCAAAGCCATTTACCTGAATATCGACAAGGCCCTTTGTAATCATGAAAGTTTCGATGCCGATGCGGGATCAAGGAAGAGCACGGTATGAGGGTGCTTCTGCACAATGGACGCCGGGTGCACCGGATCAATCTTGCCTTCCACTGCATCCTTTACCGCCTGCGCCTTACGTTCGTCCGGCACGGACAGGATGATGAGTTTGCTCTTCAAAATCTGTTTGATGCTCATGGAAATGGCTTTTTCAGGCACAGCCTCAAGGGTCGGAAACCATCCCTCCCCCATTTGCTGTTTGCGGCAGGCTTCATCAAGCGTCACAACAATATAGGGCTTGTCCGTCTCAAAATCGGCAGGCGGATCATTGAAGGCAAGATGGCAATTCTCGCCGATTCCAGCAAAGCAAACATCAATGTCATGGTCGGCAATCAAGGCGCTCATGCGCTCGGCTTCTGCTGGTGCATCGACCTCGGCATTAATTGGATGAAATGCAACGACACCGCCCAGAGGATCGACGAATCGCTCCTGCAGAAACTTTCGGAAACTTGCCGGGTGGGCAATATCCATTCCAACATATTCATCGAGATGAAATGCCGTCACCTTGGACCAATCGATACCTTCAGCAGCCACCAGATTCTGCAAGACCTCGAACTGGCTGGCACCTGTGGCCACGATAATGGACGCTTTGCCTTTGGCTGCAATTGCTGCGCGGATTGCTTCTGCACCCAGTTTGGCTGCCGCTTCACCCAAAACAGCCTTGTCGGCTAATTGTCTTATATCGA
This sequence comes from Phyllobacterium sp. 22552, assembly GCF_052044585.1. NCBI lineage: Bacteria > Pseudomonadati > Pseudomonadota > Alphaproteobacteria > Hyphomicrobiales > Phyllobacteriaceae > Phyllobacterium > Phyllobacterium sp. 22552. The sequence goes on from NZ_JBQENG010000002.1 coordinate 494,477, forward strand.
TCATATTTTATCCCTTGTGGACGTGTCATCGGCTTGCTCTCATAGTAAGCACAGCTTTATATGACACAGCAAGGTATTTTCGAATATTGAAGTTCAAAAATAGAAACGGGCAGAAACTCCATGTTTTTGACGATTGACGAAACCGCATATGACGACGCGCACCAACGCGATTGCGCGCGCGTCTCGGCCCTGCTGTCCGGCCCAGGCCCACATTCGCGAGCCAGCGTCGCCGACCAGTTGAAAATGACATCGACAGCCACCTCTCATGTGGTGAGCGATCTGACGGAGCGCGGCCTGGTTAAAGAGCGGCCGGGAACGAAGATGGGCCGGGGTCGTCCACCAGTAGAAATAGGGCTGAATTTTCAGCGTCTGGGTGCCTCTGTCATCCACATTTCCAGCCGCACTTTGCTCGGGTTTCTTCTGGATCTCGGCGGCACCACCCTTGAACACAGGGCCGTGGAAATCCCCGCCGATGCGGACAATGCCGTCATGGCTGATGCAATGCGCCAGCTGGTCAAGTGGCTGATTGCACAATGTCCGGCTGGGATGATTCATATGGGAACTTCCGTTGCCGTGCCCGGCGTTGTCGATGTCAAAGCCCGAACATGGCTCATAACCTCCCGCTGGCCAAAAGTGCGCAATCTCGACATTGGCAGCGCGCTTGCTTCTGCGACACCTGTTGCAACTGTTTGCAGACACCTTGATGCAGAACTTGACGCTCGAACGACGCAGGAATCGGCCTATCGCAGCGGCAATACGCTGCTGATGCACTGGGGATGGGGCATTGGTCTTTCCTGCAGTATCGCTGGTCAGCCATTCCTGCAAAATGGCGGTCCATTCGGAGAGATTGGCCATTGGCGTTTTAACGCCTTGAGCGAGCGCGAATGCGATTGCGGTAATCATGGATGCCTGGAAACAGGGGCCGCTTTATGGGCTCTTCTACCGCGCCTGCGGGAATTATGGCCTGACCTTTCGGAGGAAGAGGAGTTGCTGGCCGGGCAATTGGCAGGCCTGTCCCTGGTCGATGTTCCTGAAGTGACGGAAGCCATAAAACTCATGGCACGCTCGCTGACAAATGTATGCCGCCTCCTGTTTCCCTCACGTGTTATCGTAACGGGCCCGTTTGTAGCCAATGAGGATGTGTGGCAGGCATTCACAAGCGCATTCAAGACGGAGGGGCTTATCGGTTCGCTGGAATTGCCAACATTGATAGCTGACAAGTTCAGTCAAGACTATGTTATTCATGGTGCGTGTCTGCCGCTGTTGAATGCAGGACTGGAAACATTCATCAGGCAAAACAAGCGCGCCGCATAAGGCATGTTCATGACCGGGTGCGGAACAAAATCTCTTACCAGCTATTGTTCTTTGAAATCCTCTGCAAAGGAGTTTCCCAATGGGCCTGCCCATCACCATACATGCGTTTCCCGACCCAGTGACAGTGCGATTTCTTGATGTCGTTATAGCATCCACAGACAGGGCTCTGGAGCTGCGTGAAGCCGGGCATGAACCGGTGCTCTATATCCCCTTCGACGACATCTACTTCGTCCATCTCGAAAAAACGCAGACGCGAACGCACTGCCCCTTTAAGGGGGACGCCTCCTATTGGCGGATAACCGGTCAGGGTGAAGCTGCCAATGATGCTATGTGGGCTTATGAAGAACCCAAGGCCGAGGTGGCTCAGATTGCAGGACACGGCGCATTCGACCCCCGCAAGGTAACATTTGAAGGCGTGAAGGCCCGGCAGGTTCTGTCCTGATCGGGGTTAAATCACCAAGCGCGGCACTGCATCTATCAATACTTGTGTCGCATTGGCTTGTGGATTTGCCAGCACCTCTTCCGTATAGCCCTCTTCGGCAATACGGCCCTCTTCCATGACAATCATGCGGTTCGCGAAAGCGCGGACCACAGCCAGATCATGGGAAATAAACAGGTAAGAAACGCGGGTTTCCGCTTGAAGGTCCAATAATAGATTGAGGATTTGAGCACGCACCGACACATCAAGCGCTGATACCGGCTCATCCAGCACGATCAGTTGAGGCTTGGTGAGGATTGCGCGCGCAATGGCAACCCGTTGGCGCTGGCCGCCGGAAAGTTCCAAGGGCAGACGTTGCAGATATTGCGTGCCGAGCCCAACTCTTTCCAGCGTCTGGGCGAGAATATCGCCATATTCACTCTTGCTCGCAAAGCCATGAATGCGCAGTGGGTCTTCCAAAATGCGCTTCACATTTGCTCGCGGATTGAATGCCGCCAAAGGATCCTGAAACACCATCTGGAATCGTGGCCTCATGCGGCGCAAGGCGCCGCCGCCCATATGCGTTATATCCTGCCCCAAGAGGTGAATGCTTCCCTCGTCAGGCCGCGTTAACCGCATCACCAGCCGGGCTAATGTCGTTTTACCCGAACCCGAGCTGCCAGCAATAGCCAAGGTTTCGCCGTGCATGAGCGAGATATTGATATTCTTCAATCCGTCATGGCTGCGGTCGCCAAAACGCTTGGCGACATTCCTTAGCTCCATAAGGGGAGATGATGAGCCATCCATCATGGCAAATCCGCCATGTTCAATTCCGGAAGGCGGGTGCTGCGTGGCCGGTCCAGCGAAATATAGGTGTCAATCAATGCCTTGGTATAGGGGTGCTTCGGCTCCCTCAGCAATTGGCTCGCCGCCCCAGTCTCCACTAGTTCTCCCTGATAGAGCACAGCAATTTCGTCAGCCCGCTCCGACGCAAGGGCAATGTCATGGGTCACGAACAATAGCGTCAAACCGCCATCTTTGACCAACTCATCCAGCAGATCGACAATGTGCCGCTGGATAACCGTGTCCAATGCGCTGGTCGGCTCATCCACGATCAAAATTGAAGGATTTCCCGCAAGCGCCGCTGCCAAAGCGATACGTTGTTTCTGACCGCCCGAGAATTCATGCGGATAGCTGTTGAGACGCGATAATGCCTTTGGAATTTTTACCCGGTCCAGCAATTCGGCGGCACGCACCCGCGCGGCTATCCAGCTCATGCCGAGATGCGTCGCCACAACTTCGGCGATCTGATCTCCAACCTTCATAACCGGATCGAGGCTGCCGCTGGCATCCTGAAACAAGACACCAATTTCACTGCCAAGTTTCGGGCGGTGACCGGCAAAGTCAATTGTACCATCGATACGTGCTTGTTTTGGCAAAAGACCAGCGACAGCCATGGCCAAAGTCGACTTGCCTGACCCGCTCATGCCGATCAATGCCAGCCTCCCACCCTTTTCCAATTGCAGCGAGACATCTTTGAGCGCTGTTGTGCTGCCATAGCTCACATTCAGATTCCGCACATTCAGGTAACTATCTGTCATGGCTGCAACCTTTCCGTGCGAGAAAGCCCGCGCCCGATCAGATGAACACTCAGAACAGTGACAACCAGCGCGATACCGGGCACGATTGAGAGGTAGGGAGCCGCCCGTAAAACCGTGCGGCCTTCTGCAATCATGCTGCCCCAGGTCACCCGGTTCGGATCGCCGAATCCAAGAAACGACAAGGCTGCTTCAATGAGGATCGCAGTAGCAACGGAAATAGCTGCTAGCGATGCTGTCGGCCCGAATGCATTGGGGAGTATTTCCCTGAAGGCAATCTCGAACGGGCGCATGCCGAGTGTCCGTGCAGCCGCTACGAAATCGCGCTCACGCAATGATAGGACTTCGGCACGCGTAACCCGGGCGGCTTGCGTCCAGTTGCCAAGGCTGATGGCCAGAACAAGGGTGGGCACGCTTGGCCCGGTAACGCTGATCGTGGCAAGCGCCAATAGAAATCCCGGCACGGTTTGAAACGCTTCGGTGATCCGCATCAGCACAATATCGGTAATTCCGCCGAGAAAACCGGAAATGGTTCCAACAATGCTGCCAATGATGAGGGCGGCTGCGGCCGAAAAGAATGCCACAAGCAACGTCGTGCGCGTTCCATGCACCAGCCCTGCAAAGACATCCCGTCCAAGCCTGTCGGTGCCAAGCAGATGCGCCTCCGATTCAAAAGGACGCAGCATAGCCTGCCCGCTGATTGCCAGCGGGTCACCCGGCGCAATCACCGGCGCGAACAATGCCATCAGCACGAGTAGCAAAAGCAGGGCAGCGCCGATCCGGAACGAACTCATCGCCCGATCCTCACGCGCGGATCAAGTTTGCCATAGGCCAGATCAACGAGTAGATTGGCGATAATCACGGTAATGGCGCTACACAGCAGGACTCCGAGCAATAAGGGCGTATCGCGGCGCGCCACAGCTTCCGCTGCCAGCCGGCCAAAACCGGGAATGTTGAAAACGCTTTCAACCACTACGCTGCCACCGAGCATAGCAGCCGATTGCCAACCAAGCATCGTTATCGCCGGCAGGACCGCGTTGCGGGCAACATGACGCCAGACGATACGGCGGCGGCTCAAACCCCTCGCCTCAAGGCCTTTTACAAAGGGATCGTGCCAGATTTCCGCCATGCGATCGCGCATCAAGCGGAGGTAAAGCGCGAGATAGACCATCGCCAGCGCGCAAACGGGCAAAATGAGATGCACCGCAATGTCGCCTAGTCGTGCAAGGCCGGTTTTGCCGGAAGCAATGCTCTCAATTCCGCCAATTGGCAGCCAGCGCAGATCAACCGCAAAGACCACGATCAAAACCAGCCCCAGCCAGAATCCCGGTACGGCATAAAGTGCCAGGGAACCCGTCGACAATATCCTGTCGCGCAACGATCCAGGCCGGGCACCCGCCACCACCCCCAGCAATGACCCTAAGAAAAATGCCAGGCCTGTCGCGATGCTCATCAAGAGCAATGTGACGGGCAGCCTTTCCGCAATGACTGATGTTACCGGGCGCTCAAATGCTGTTGACCACCCAAGGTCCCCATGGGCGAGCGTTGATATATAGGCCCCAAAACGATAGAGCGGCCCTTTATCCAGGCCCCACTCCGTGCGTAGCTGCGTTATTTGCTCGGCATCCATGGCGCCGGAACGCGCTATATAGGCATCCACCGCATCGCCTGAAGCTGCCTCAAGCAGCAGAAAACTGCCCACCAGCACGATGAACAAAACCGGCAGCGCAGTGAGCAGGCGTTTCAGGAAAAATGCGGCAAGAGGCGGCAAAGGGTATCCTTCAAGAATTATCTGGTTGCTCCAAACTTATGCGTGGTTCGACAAGCTCACCATGAGGGAAGTGGTAGCATTGCAAATCGGAGCGCACTCCGACTGCGATGATGCAGCCAAACCACTTTCCTCATGGTGAACTTGTCGAACCACGCATAACAGTAATGCAACTATATAATCAAAACTCGAAGTTATTTTGCCAACCAGACATTCGACCAGTTCGATACCGCCCAGCGCGGATTATCCGATACATTCCGCACCGTGTCCCTCGCCACTGTAATGAATGAAAACTCCGCCACATTGATCAGCGGCAGGTCGTCCGCCACTTTCTTTTGAAGTTCTTTGTACAGGTCGGCTCGCTTCGCGCCATCAAGCTCGGAAGCCGCGCTTTTGATAAGCTTGTCGATTTCCGCATTGGCATAGCCATACTGATTGGAGAAAGGCACGCCGGAAGGCAAACCGCTTTCAAAAAGGATCGTCGTTGAAATTGCCGGATCAGAACGATAGACCGGCGTTGCGACCGTGATATCGAAATCATGATCAGTATAGACCGCCTTCAGGTGCGCAGGCGTATCATTGCTGACAACCACCGCATCAATGCCGATCTTACCCAGAGCCTGACGAAGGTAATCGCCGAACTGCTTGGTTTCGTTGAAGAATGGCGCTGGAAGCAGTTTCAATTTAAAGCGGTTGCCATCGCTGCCGCGCTTATAGCCAGCCTCGTCCAGCAAAGCTTCAGCCTTTGCCGGATCAAAAGCATAGGTCGCCGTTCCCGGCTCGTAAAAGGTCTGGTCATAGGCAGGAACGGGTCCTGTCGATGATTTGGCAAACCCGAGGAAAATGGTCTTCACGACAAAATCGTGATCAATGGCATGCGCAATGGCTTGGCGCACTTTCACATCCGCCAATTCCTTGCGCCGATGATTGATCTCGACAATCAACTGATAAGTCAGGCCCTCATAGCCGTTCGCATAGACCTTCAGCCCTGAAGATTTTGAGATACGGCCAAGATCAGCAAGGGGAACTGCCGAAAATGCCGCCAGTTGAATTTCTTCAGCCTCAAGCGCATTTCCGGCTGCCGCCCTGTCAGGAAGAAACTGATAGACGATCTCGTCAAGCAGCGGCTCATTCTTTTCCCAATAGGCGTCATTGCGCTTCAGCAGGAAATACTCACCCGGCTTGTATTCGCCAAACTTGAACGGGCCGGTTCCGACCAGCTTCTGATTGGCCGGGTTCTTGGCAATATCCGTGCCTTCATAGACATGCTTCGGTATAACTGACGTTACGACGGGTAGCGCGTTGCGGATAAGCTGGAAAGGCGTGGGCTCCGAGAACCTGAAGATCGCAGTATGTTCGTCCGGCGTATCAACGGCCGCCAAATTCTTGAACACGACGCGCCCGAGATTTTGCAGTTTCTTCCAGACCTCGAGGGCAGAAAAAGCAACGTCCGCCGAGGTGAAAGGCTTGCCATCATGCCAGGTCACCCCTTCCCGCAATTTGAACGTCACCGACAGCCCATCTGCAGATCCTTCCCAGGACGTAGCGAGCCGCGGAGAAAGCCCGTCCTTTCCCTCGTAGGATTGTTCAGCCAAAGGTTCGATTACCTTGCTGGCGACGAAGAAAACACCATTTGATGCGACGATGGCCGGATTGAGATTGGCAGGCTCGCTATCGCCTGCAACCACAAGCCGACCACCCTTGACAGGCGCATCCTGCGCGAAGGCCAGTTGCGGCGTCAGGATTAGAGCGCCAGCGCTGGCGCCTATCTGGAGAAAGTTACGACGATTCAACAGGATGCGGGACATTGTTGGAATCCTTCAATCAATGGATTGGGACAGAATGGAGCTTAATGCTTCGATTGTCTTGCGAGCAAAGTCGGGTTGCGCAGATGCACCCATATGTGCAATGCGCAAAACTTTTCCTGATGTGTCGCCGCGCCCGAGCGAGAGCAATATACCGTACTCATTCAAAAGCCGGTCGCGCAGTTCCACATCGGTAAAGCCCTCCGGCAGACTGAAAGCCGTCGCCGTGGGCGCGCACCATGCCTCTCGTTTCGGCCATAGCGCAATGCCCAGTTCAAGCAACCGCTTGCGGGCGATGGCAGCCGTTTCGGCGTGACGCGCCCAGACGTTTTCCGGCCCCTCTTTGGCATATCGGTCGAGCGCGGCATCCAATGCATAAATTTCGGCAATTGAGGGCGTCACGGGGAAAGTCCTGCCGGGTATCGAAGCATCTTTCCACGCGGCAAGACTGAGAAATGACCCACGCGGAGCATCGCTATTGCGCTCAATTTTTTCCCACCCCCGCTTGCTCACACTGATCAAGCTAAGACCGGGCGTACTACCCAGACATTTGGATGGTGAAGTGATGAAAATATCTGCATGAGCACTCTGCGGGTGCGCGTCCATGCCGCCAAAGGACGATACCGCATCCACAATAAGATAAGCGCCATGCTCGGCAGCTATCGCGCCGATTTCATAAAGCGGATTGAGCGTGCCGGATGGCGTATCGTGATGGCACAGTGAAACCACGGAAATATCGGGCCTTTGGCGAAACGCATCCCTCACGGCTTGCGGGTCGATAACCTCATCGAAGGGAACCGCCAGTTCAATCACTTCCTTGCCATATCTTGCCGCCCAACCTTCAAATCCCTTGCCATAAACGCCGGATACAAGATTAAGAACCACGTCATCCTTAGCAATCAGCGCAGCAGCGCCGGCCTCAATGCCAAGGATTGCTTCTCCTTGCATGATTACCGGCGCTATATCGGTTCGAAACGCAAGCCGCAGCTTCTCGACAACAGCCGCATAGAACTCTTGAAAGGTTGGATGGTAATCATAAAGAACGGGCGCACCCAGCGCCTTGAGCACTTCCGGGTAAACCGGCACGGGTCCCGTTGTCAGCATCAATGGTGGAACAGAAAGAGGCAATAGCACTTTGGAATTTCATCCCGCATTTTGAACGCTGACGGCTCAGAATATGAACCATATTCCGCAGCCTACCGAAACCCAAGAAAAACCATTCCAATAATCTTGTCACGGATGCAAATCTGTTGTGAAAACCAGAGTTATAATGTTTTCGCAAAAACATTATAACTCGCTTGGCTATTCCAGCGGGATGACATCCACCGATTGTTTGCCCTCTTGTGAGCCGCTTGTCTTCAAAACACCGACAATGGGCGAAACATCGGCATAGTCACGGCCGCAGCCGATCGTAATATGATCATTGCTGGCAGCCATATTGTTGGTCGGATCAAATTCCAGCCAGCCCGCTTCCCGTCCACACCAGGCACGTACCCATGCATGCATGGCGTCAGCGCCTTCAAGCCGTTCCTTGCCCGGCGCCGGTATGGTTCGCAGGAAGCCGCTGACATAGCCAGCCGGAATGCCCAACCCTCGCAAGCCCGCGATCATCACATGGCTGAAATCTTGGCATACACCAGCCTTGAGATCGAAGGCTTGACGGGCATTCGTGCGCACATCCGTAGCTGCGCCATCATATTTGAAATCCGCATGGATTCGGCGGTTCAAATCGCTCACCGCTTCCGTAACGGTTCGGGTACTGGTGAGGCTCAACGCAGCATAGGCAGTAATATCCGGATCAATGGCCGCATATTTGCTTGAAGCGAGAAAATGATGCGGCGCGTCGGCCGCTATCGACCACACACTGCGAATTTCTTTCCTCAGCCCTGCAATATCGGGTGAAACATCAAGCATGACCGGAGGGCGCATGACATTGACGCGCGCGGTCATGTTTACGTCAAGCGTCTCGTGCGGATTGCGATAAACGATGGACGTAACCGAATTGGAGAAGAAATCGATGAACTCCGAGCGCTCTGCCGATACGGGATCGAATGACAGACTGGATGCAATAACACGCTGAACATCCGGCAATGTCTGCGGCATGACCCGCACATGATGCCGCCCTGCAGCCGCTGACCGCGCATAATCATAGTGGAGATGAAGGCGGATATTATACAGCATCAGTTCTGGACTCGCTCACGCAAAATACGTCTCGGAAATTGCATCGGCCAAAGCACCAATATCATAGGCGACCTTGTGAAGTGTTTCCGGCGTCAATTCATGCGGTTCTGAAATGGCCAGTTGCGTGTGCAATCGCAACACATCCTTGGAGAACATTTGCATGCCCGCCGGTTTATTCCGGCCCATCTCACGCGTTGGCAGCAAGCTGAATTCCGTTTTCAGCGCGTCAAGCTGAAAGATGATCGAACGCGGATTGAGCGGGTCCAGCGCCAGAAGATCCAGAATGCTGATCCGCCCGGAATAAACACTATACTGCCGGCGATGCGTCATCACGCTATCGCCGATCTCCAACAGCATTTCCAGCGAGCCTTCCGCGGCATCATGCCGGGCAAGGCGGGCAAGCATGCTTGCCATCTGGATGCCGCGCTCAATCCTGCGGCCAATTTCGAGAAAGCGCCAGCCGGTAAACCGGTACATGTTTTCGTGGACGAGACCGGAAAATCCGGCAAGCTTGCGCAGGATAATCGTCATGGCGCGGGTGGTGTCATCGCCGGGTGACACCACATCGGAAAAGCGGTGCACGGTCTTTGACAGATCGTGCAGTGCCAGCCAGCCATCGGGCGAAAACCGGTCGCGAATGCGTCCAGCCGAAAGCATCGCGCCGTCGATTGATCGTTGCAAGCCCTTGGGAACCGCCTGATCCAAATCAACGCCAAGTGGTTTGAGATAGGCGCGCATTTCGGTCAGAAGCGGCAATTCCTGATTGGGTGCCTCGGCAAAGCGCGCATGACAGGCGCGCAGTATGCGTGCGGTTCCTTCGGCGCGCTCAATATAACGGCCCATCCATAGCAGGTTTTCAGCAGCACGCGCAGGAAGGGTTCCCGGCACATTGCGCTGGAAAACATCATCTTCGCGGGGAAGCAGCGTGTCCTTTGCAACCGGCCCCTTGCTGGTGATCCAGACATCCGCCGCCTGCCCGCCGCGCTGCATGGCAATTGCCGCCGTATCGAGCGTAAAGCCGACGCGCGCAAAACCACCCGGCATAAAGCTCCAGCCGTCCTTGTGACGCGCCGCAAAGACACGCAGCACAAAGGGTCTGGGTTCCAGCTTGCCATCGACATAGACGGGGGTCGTCGAAAGCTTGACAGCTTCCTGACCGACCAGCCCGCGCCCGTCATTCTGCAATCGGGCAAGCAGTTCGCTGCGTGCTTCAGGATCAAGATTTGATCCCAGCACAGTTGCCTGCTCGTCTTCAAATGGCAAACGTGTTGAAAGAGCCGGGCCCACCATCATCTGGTCAAACCGGTCCATGACATGCTTGCGCTCTTTTTCCTGCCCGCACCACCACGTCGCTATGCTTGGCAGTGCCAGATCCCGCTCATGCAGGGCTTTTGAAATGGCTGGTAGGAAAGCCAGCAAGGCGCGGGTTTCAAGAATGCCCGAACCAATCGCATTGACCAGCGAGACAGAGCGTCTGCGCAGGGCACCCACCATGCCCGGCGTACCGATCCACGAATCTGATTTAAGCTCGAGCGGGTCCATATAGGCACCATCCATTCGGCGCCAAAGCACATCAACCGGCTTCAGTCCTGAAACGGTACGCACCATCACCCTGCCCTTGGCAACCGTCAGGTCGTCGCCTTCAAGCAGCATGAAGCCAAGATAGCGGGCGATATAGGCGTGCTCGAAATATGTTTCATTGTTGGGGCCAGGCGTCAGGATCGCGGCACGGGCCTGCGGATCGGTGACCAGCGACTGCATCGAGTCACGGAAATCCTTGAAGAAGCCCGCCAGCCGGTGCACATTCATTGAGGCGGAAATATCGGACAGAGCGCGGGTGGTTGCCACACGATTTTCCAGCGCAAATCCTGCGCCCGACGGTGCCTGTGTCCGGTCGCCCAGCACCCACCATTGGCCATTTGGAGCGCGACCCAGTTCAAAAGCACAAAAATGCAGGAAGCGTCCGCTTGCCGGTTTTATACCGGCCACCGGGTGCAGAAATTCCGGGTTCGATGCAATCAGGTCAGGCGGCAGCACGCCATCGCGTACAAGCTTTCCTTCGCCATAAATATCGGAAACGATATCTTCAAGCAGATCGGCGCGCTGGGTCAAACCAGCGGTAATCGTATCCCAATCTTCCTGATTGATAAGCAGGGGAATATGGGCAAGCGGCCATTGGCGTTCCTGCGTGCCCGTCTCGTCATAGATGCGGTAGAATACGCCAGCATCCAGCAGATATTGATTGGCGCGCGCAAAACGTGTTGCCAATTTTTCCGGGCCGATTTCATCCAGCGCATGCAGCAGCGTTTCCCAGCCGGGCCGAACGGCACCCGCAGGATCAATCATTTCGTCGGCAATTCCCGGCAAGGGCTTGTAGCCCGCCAGCAGGCTGGGAATTACGGGTGCCTTGGTTTTATTCACTTGCGACATCATCAATCTATAGGGTGTTTCATATCCGCTGCATACTTATTGTGCGTGGTTCGACAAGCTCACCATGAGGAAGGTTGAGGATTGCATTGAGTAGTTCTACGATCTCACAGCTACCTATGAAGCCAAACCACCTTACTCATGGTGAGCTTGTCGAACCACGCACAACTCAACCACGCGGCCTTCTTAAATCCAGCGTCATCGGGAATTCCGGCGATGCCTGTTCTTTTCGCAGCTCATAGGCTCCAGCCGTGTGGCCGCGGGGCTCGAACCGCGCGAGCCTGCGCGCCTCCGCTTCATTGGAGTTAACCGGGAATGTGTCGTAGCTGCGTCCGCCCGGATGGGCGACATGATAGGTGCAGCCTGCGATAGCCCGTCCCGACCATTGATCATAAATGTCGAATACCAGCGGGGTATTGACCGGGATCATCGGATGCAGGCCGGAGCGCGGCTGCCAAGCCTTGTAGCGAACGCCTGCAACAGCAACACCATTGGTCTCAGTCATTTTCAGCGGCACTTCGCGGCCATTGCAGGCAACGCTGTAACGCGCGGCATTATAGCCTTCGACCCTCACCTGCAAACGCTCGACAGAGCTGTCAACAAAACGCACCGTGCCACCGATAGCGCCCTGTTCGCCCATCACATGCCAAGGCTCAAGCGCTTGCCGCAATTCCAGTCTGACGCCTTCATTGACGATTTCACCGCAGAAGGGAAAGCGGAACTCCAATTGCGCCTCAAACCATTCCGGCCGGAAATCAAATCCGTTCTGACGCAGGTCGGCCAGCACATCGAGAAAGTCCGCCCAGACGAAAGCCGGCAGCATGAAGCGGTCATGCAATGTCGTACCCCAACGCACGAAGCTGCCTTCGATCGGGTTGTTCCAGAAGCGGGCAATCAATGCCCGAACCAGCAATTGTTGTGCGAGACTCATGCGGGCATTGGGCGGCATTTCGAAACCGCGAAATTCGACGAGGCCAAGCCGCCCGGTTGGACCATCTGGCGAGAAAAGCTTGTCGATGCAAATTTCCGAACGATGCGTATTGCCGGTAACGTCCACCAGGAGATTGCGGAACAGCCTGTCCACCAGCCAAGGCAAAGGTGGCGTACCACGACCTGGCAGAGGCACCTGCGCCATGGCGATTTCCAGTTCGTAAAGACTGTCGTGCCGCGCCTCATCGAAGCGCGGCGCCTGGCTTGTCGGGCCGACGAACATGCCTGAAAACAGATAGGACAAGGATGGATGTCTCTGCCAATGCAAAACCAGACTTTTCAGAAGGTCCGGACGGCGCAAAAACGGGCTGTCATTGGGTGTTTCGCCGCCAACCACCACATGATTGCCGCCGCCAGTGCCCGTATGACGCCCGTCAATCATGAATTTATCAGCGCCGAGCCTTGTCTGGCGGGCTTCCTCATAAATCGTCTCGGTTGTTGCCACGCATTCGCGCCAATTCGAAGCCGGATGGATATTTACTTCAATCACGCCAGGGTCGGGAGCAACGCGTATCACGCTGATGCGCGGGTCCTGCGGTGGTCCGTAACCTTCGATATGAACCGGCAAGCCGAGTTTGGCGGCAGCAGCTTCCGCCGCCCCGACAAGTTCAAGATAGTCCTCAAGCGCCTCAACCGGCGGCATGAACACGCTCAACCGGCCATCGCGCGGTTCAACCGAAATGGCTGTACGCACCGCGCCGCCAATCTCTCCCAGTTCCTGCTCCACACGCTCTTGGGCATTGCCTTCGGCGGCGGTGAACGAAGCAACCGCTTGCGGCTCGTCTCTCACATCAATGCCGGTTAATGCCGGCGAATCCGGCAAAGGACCCCGCTCTACGGAAGGGTCAACCGGCACGATGAAGGGAAACTCGGAAGGCGGCACATGTGGCAGAGCGCCCAGCGGCAGGCGGTAACCGACAGGAGAGTCGCCCGGAACCAGAAAGAGCTTGCCGCGCCGCGTAGTCCATTTTTCACTGCGCCAGCGCGGACCTTGCGCAGCCTGGCTGTTCCAGCGCTGTACCGGCAATACAAATCCTGTTGGCTCTGTCAGTCCCCGTTCGAAAACACGCGCCATGCGGCTGCGCTCTTCCGGATCTTTCAGCATGGAGTTTGAGGGGTCAACATTCTCCGGCAAATTGCCTTCCTTGACGATCCACTCTGCGGGGTCCTCATAGGCGGCGGCAACCATATCGTCTTCAACGCCCAATTCGCCAGCCATCTCCACCAGCAGTTTGCCCGCATCTTCCGGTTTGACATCCGCCTTGCTGTTTTCCGCGGCGATAAGATCAGGATTGACCCAGATGGGCTGGCCGTCTTTTCGCCAATAGAGTGAGAACGTCCAGCGCGGCAGGCTCTCCCCCGGATACCATTTTCCCTGCCCGTAATGCAGAAATCCGCCCGGCGCGAAACGATCACGCAAGCGCCGGATCAGCTTGTCAGCTTTTTCCCGCTTGGTTGGGCCAACGGCATCGGTGTTCCATTCGCCGGATTCAAAATCGTCAATTGAAACGAATGTCGGCTCGCCGCCCATGGTCAGGCGAACATCCCGTTCCTTGAGCAGCGCATCGACTTTGTTGCCAAGCGCATCGAGCGCGTCCCACGATTCATCGGAAAATGGCTTGGTAATGCGTGGATGCTCCGAGACGCGCGTTACCCGCATGTCAAAACCGAATTCGACATTGGCCGGTTCAGCCATGCCTGAAATCGGTGCAGCGTTGCGATAATGAGGTGTTGCGGCCAGCGGGACATGACTTTCGCCAGTCAGCAACCCCGATGTCGGATCAAGGCCAATCCAACCGGCACCCGGCAAGTAGACCTCGCACCAGGCATGTAGATCAGTAAAATCCGTCGTTGTCCCGGCAGGCCCATCGAGCGCCACCAGATCGGGCTTTAACTGGATGAGGTAGCCGGAAACAAAACGCGCCGCCAGGCCGAGATGACGCAAGGTCTGGACGAGAAGCCAGCTGGTATCACGGCACGAACCTGTACGGACATTCAACGTGGTTTCCGGCTCTTGGACACCGGTTTCCATGCGGATAACATAACCAATCTCGCGCTGGATGCGTGCATTAAGGTCCACGACGAAATTGACTGTATTGGTGCTTGAGCGATCAATCGTTGCCAGAAAATCCGACAGAAGCGGCCCAATCGGCTCCGGCTTCATATATATGGAAAGATCGTCGCGTATATCTTCAGGGTAAGCGAAGGGCCAGATTTCTCCGGCAGGTTCGACGAAGAAATCAAACGGATTATAGACGGTCATATCGGCAATGAGATCGACTTCGATCTTGAGCTCCGTGACGGGCTCAGGAAAGACAAAACGGGCCAGAAAATTACCGTAAGGGTCCTGCTGCAAATTGACGAAATGGTTGGACGGACTGACCTTCAACGAGTGACTCAGCACTTTGGTTCTCGAGTGCGGAGCTGGTTGAAGGCGGATGATCTGCGGCCCGAGCATGATGGGGCGATCATATTTATAGTGAGTCAGATGATAGACTGCTGCGTGAATTGCCATGTCGCCCCAAAATTCAATAAAACATCGATGTCGCCAAAGGCTACATGCGAAGCCTAGCCTACTCCATCGGCTTGTTCACGCTTAAAAAACTTATTCTGCCATTTATTTTAGCACGTACTGAATCTGCACCTTAAACGGGCTGGCAAAATGGACGACACAACCAAATCCAAGAGAGGGGGTAATATAATTTGCATTAGGCTTGCTGCGTGGTTCGACGGGGCTCACCATGAGGGAGGTTATTATTTGCAGGAAGTTACTTCCTGCAAGGTTATCGACCAATGTGCAATCAAACCACATTCCTCATGGTGAGCCCCGTCGAACCACGCAGAAACTCAATGCCAACAAAGGGTAGCTGCTGATTATCACCCTGGAATTGAAAAAGACCCGGACGAGCTGGACACTCACTATCCGGATCTCCATTCATTAAACCAGAAAACGGGAGGTGGGCGAAAGCCTCCCTCTCACTCCTGAGGGAAACATAGCATTCTTCTATTTTTTCCAAGTGCTATCTCTTTTACCCCATTTCATTTTCACTTCGGTTCAACTACTAATCATCGTGATGGTTTCTCCGGCTAGACAATGCTGGAGATGAAAAGGGAACACGGTGAGGCGTACCCAAAAGGGACCGAAACCGTGGCTGCCCCCGCAACTGTAAGCGGTGAGCGACGCCTGATGATGCCACTGATCGCAAGATCGGGAAGGTAAGGCTTTGCCAAGACCCGTGAGCCAGGAGACCTGCCATCATAATTGAAATTCGAACCGGACGGGGTGTGCCGGGAGCGATGCGATGACCTCTGTCCGCATTAGCGGCACCCGAATGCTTTGAATAGCTTCCGGTTCATCGTCTGCGTTCTCTGTCCTCCCCTTGAAAGTTGGCAGGTATGAACGTTTCGCGCATCGTCACTTCGACCCAGCATCATATTATCTACCCTCTCAAACAATCGGCATTGACGATTGTTATAACATTACGCTATCTCCTACCCATGTCGAAGTCCTCAGAATATTTCCACGGCATGGGAGCGCGCCCGTGAGCCATATACAGCTTGATGCAACAGCCGTGAGCTATAAAACCGGAACCCATACTTTGGTTGATGCTGCGTCGGTCGGCATAAGATGTGGCGCAAGGCTCGCTATTATCGGGCCGAATGGCGCTGGAAAATCCACCTTGCTGCGCATGCTGGCCGGGCTGCTGCCACCGACGTCCGGCGGAATAAGCTTCAACGGCAAAATTATCGGTACAATGTCGCCGCTTGAGCGGGCCCGGCAATTTGCCTTTGTCGGCCAGGCCGATGCCCCCGATCAACAGCTTCTTGTCGAGGATTATGTATCTCTTGGCCGCATTCCCCATCTGGGCGTCTTCACACGCACGGTCGACCGGGAAATCGTCGAAGATTCCATGGAGCGCGCGCGGATCAGCCATTTCCGCCGTCGTGCATTGGGTTCATTGTCAGGCGGCGAACGGCAGCGCATGCAATTGGCGCGCGCCCTCGCCCAGCAACCGGCCATCCTGTTTCTTGATGAACCGACCAATCACCTCGATCCAAAGGCGCGCAGCGAACTGCTCCTGCTCGTTGCCGGACTTAATGTCACGACCATTGCCGTTCTGCATGATTTGCCGCTTGTTGCGCCCTTTGCAACCCATGTAGCAGTCATGCACAGCGCTCAGCTTGTAGCGTCAGGCACGCCCGACGAAACGCTGACCCCGCGCATCGTCAGCGATGTATTTGACCTTGATGTGCTGCGCCTCAGGCACCCATCTCGCCAGCGCGACCTTATGGTGTTTGAAGCACCCGAACCGATCCATGACGCCCATTCTCATTCACGGAGCATTTGATGAAAAAATCCCTTTTTGCCCTCGCATTTACTCTTCTGTCTGCGCCTGCCTTTGCTTTCCCTGTAACCGTCGATAGTTGCGGCAAACCTTTGACCTTCGACGCCGCTCCCAAGCGCGTTGTCGTCAATGATATTAACATGAGCGAAATGGCTTTCGCGCTTGGCCTGCAATCTTCAATGGTTGGCGTGACCGGAATCACCGGCTGGTACAAGCTCGATGATGCCTTCATCAAGCAGCAGGGTTCCATTCCGGAACTTGCACCAAAAAATCCGACACTCGAGAATATTATCGCCGTGCAGCCTGATTTCTTCTTTGCTGGATGGAATTACGGCATGCGCATCGGCGGCGAAGTTACCCCCGATACACTTGCGCCCTATGGAATCAAAACCCTCGAACTGACCGAGAGCTGCGTCCATCTCGATAAAAACCGCCCTGCCGCTTCCATGGAGCTTCTCTATGGCGACATCGAAAAGCTGGGCAAAATTTTCGACAAGGAAGCAGAAGCTGAAAAACTGATTTCCGGCTGGAAGACCCAATTGGCACAGATCAAAAAGAAGGTCGGCACCAACAGCGGTACCCGCGTGTTCCTTTATGATTCCGGTGAAGACAAACCATTCACCGCTGGAAAGTTCGCCATCCCTTCAGCGATGATCAGCGAAGCTGGCGGCGTCAACATCATGGATGACCTGGAATCCAGCTGGGCCACCACCTCTTGGGAAACTGTTGCATCGCGCAATCCGCAGTTTCTCGTACTGCTCGATTATCAGGATGATGTTGGATATAAGAAGCTTCTCGATTTCCTGAAGAGCCATCCGGCCATGAAGGAAACCGATGCAGTAAAGAATGAGCGCTTTGTCCCCCTTCGTTATGCGGAACTTACGCCGGGTCCTGCGAATATCGAAGCCATCGAAAAGATTGCCAAGGCAATGCATCCGGAAGCATTCTGAGTGCATTTTCCGGCGGGAACAAAACTGACTTTAGCGGTAAGCACGGTGCTGGTCATCGTGCTTGGGCTCCTTTCCATTGCCTATGGCTCAACATTTATCGCGCTTGGCGACGTGTTGAATGCCTTGGCGCATTTTGCAGGGCTCAGTGATTTGGCCACGACTGTGCCCATAGAAAGAATTATTGTCGACCTGCGTTTGCCCCGCGCCATCCTCGGCCTGTGCGTCGGTGCTGGCCTTGGCATCATTGGCGCAATGTTGCAGACCGTTACCCGCAACGATCTCGCTGACCCCTTCCTGTTTGGTCTTTCCTCGGGGGCTGCTGCTGGCGCGGTATCGGTTATAAGTCTTTTCGGCGATCGCTTCGGCGTATGGACCCTGCCCATTGCTGCGTTCAGCGGTGGCATGCTCGCAGCTATTATCGTTCTGCTGCTGGTGCGCCGCGTACAAGGTCAGGGTCCCGAGCGCATGATCCTTGCTGGCCTTGCCGTATCCTTCATCTTCACGGCGCTTGCCAATTATATGGTGTTTTCCGGCGATCAACGTGCCGCCCATTCGGTATTGTTCTGGACGCTTGGAGGACTGGGAATTGCGCGTTGGGATAATCTGCCGCTGGCATTGATTGGCCTCGCCTCAATCCTGATCTTCGCGCTTTATAACCACCGCAATCTTGATGCGTTTTTGGCGGGCGAAAACACCGCGGAAAGCCTCGGCGTCAGGGTCAATCGAACCCGGAATATCGTGTTTATTGTTTGTGCCTTTTCAACCGCGATCTTTGTTTCAGTATCGGGCGTTATCGGCTTTGTCGGGTTGATGATTCCCCATATTGCGCGGCGCTTTTCCGGCCAGCTCCATGCCGGACTGATTGTAACTTGCGCGCTTTTCGGAAGCATACTGCTCCTTTCAAGCGACCTCGTCGCAAGACTGCTGCTCGCGCCGCAGGAATTGCCGATTGGCGTCGTCACCAGCTCCATCGGTGCGTTCTTCGTCGTCACCTTGCTGCTGCGCAAAGGATGAGATGATAATTTACTGCAGACCAAAGCCAAATGGCATTTGTTAAGGCATATGCCTGTGCGAGAGGCACTATTCTCGTGACAAACAACCTAAAGGATTTCAGCCGGGTTCCAGGTCTTAAAGCTGAAAACTGGCTATAGTCTGCCCCGAGCGACGAATCCGGGATTGGCAAAATCAGCATCATCCGCCTGATTGCGGCGACCATAGCTCAGCAACTTGCCATCCAGCGTCAGCGTCGTTCCACCAGCGGCGCGAAGCACTGCATCCCCGGCAGCCGTATCCCATTCCATCGTCCGGCTCAGGCGTGGATAAATATCCGCCTCGCCCCGTGCCAACAGGCCGAATTTGATCGACGATCCAACAGAAACACATTCTTCAATATCAAAATCTTCCAGATGCGCATCGGTTTCCGGCGTACGATGAGAGCGGCTGGCGACGGCGATCATCTGCTGCGGTGCCTTGCGGCAGGAAATTTGCCGTGCCGAAACAATACTGCCCTCATGATCCAGCGTTATTTCCCTCGCGCCATCCGGGCCACCTGTAAACAGCCAGCCACGAACCGGAGCATAGACAACGCCCAAGACCGGAATACCATATTCGATAAGAGCAATATTGACTGTGAAGTCGCCATTGCGATTAACAAACTCGCGCGTTCCGTCCAGCGGATCGACGAGATAAAACCGGTCGCCGAGATCCCCCGGCACATGTCCGCCGGAAATTTCCTCTTCCGCAACAATGGGTATATGCGGCGTTGCCCGGCGCAATGCTTCCAGGATAATTGCTTCAGCCGCATGATCCGCAGCAGTGACTGGCGACTTATCGTCCTTAAGCGCGACGTCGCAACCTTCTTCGTAGATGCGCAGGATTTCGAGGCCGGCTGCAATCGCGGTTTTCTCGAATATGGATAGCAACGATGCGTAGTCGATCGTTGTAGGTACTGGATTTACTGTCACGTTCAGCCCTGCCTAGATCGACCACGAACTATGATCGAAATTGAAGATGATTCCGCGATCAGTGAGCAGCTTTTCCACTTCCGAGGCAAGCTCTTCGGTTGTCCGTCCCACGGTTTTCAGATGAAGCTCCGGATTCTCCGGCACTTCATAAGGCGAATCCACACCGGTGAAATTCTTGATTTCACCGCGCAGGGCCTTCGCATAAAGACCCTTTGGATCTCGCCGCGCGCATTCCTCAAACGGCGTATCAACGTAAACTTCCATGAACTCGCCATCGCCAAGCAATTCGCGGACCATGCGCCGCTCGGCGACGAATGGCGAGATGAACGAGACCAGCACGATCAAACCCGCATCAACCATCAGCTTGGCAACTTCACCAACGCGGCGGATATTCTCCACGCGATCTTCTTCGGTAAATCCGAGGTCACGGTTAAGACCGTGGCGGACATTGTCACCGTCAAGAATATAGGTGTGCTTGCCAAGTGCAGCCAGACGCTTTTCGACAAGGTTGGCGACTGTCGATTTTCCAGAGCCCGACAGGCCGGTAAACCAGACGACCGCAGGTTTTTGATCCTTCTGGTTTGCGCGCGATGCCTTGTCGACATCAAGTGCCTGCCAATGGACATTAGAGGCGCGGCGCAGGGCAAAGTCGATCATACCCGCACCGACCGTCGCATTGGTCAGCCGGTCTATCAGAATAAAGGAACCGGTCGAGCGGTTGGATTTATATCCATCGAAAGCAATCGCCTCCTGCGTCGAAATATTGACGACACCAACCTCGTTCAGATCAAGCGATTTGGCCGCTTCCTGCGCGAAACTATTGATATCGACTCGATATTTCAGATCAGTGATGGTTGCCGTTACCTGATCGGTCTCGGTACGCAAAATGTAAGAGCGTCCGGGGATCAATGGCGCTTCGGAAAACCAGACGAGATGCGCGGCAAACTGATCGGCCACTTCGGGGCGATTATCCGGCGAGACCAGCATATTGCCACGGGAAACCTCGACCTCGTCCTCCAGCACAATGGTGACGGCCTGCCCTTCTCCCGCTTGGTCAAGGTCGCCGTCCCACGTCGCAATTCGTTTGACGCGCGAAACTTTGCCGGATTTGGCCACCACAATCTCATCACCCGGCGAGACTGTGCCGGAAGCTATGGTGCCTGAAAATCCGCGAAAATCGAGGTTGGGGCGATTGACGAACTGAACAGGAAAACGGAACGGACGTGTTGCATCGGCATCATCCAGAGCCACATTTTCCAGATGTTGCAGAAGCGACGGGCCTTCATACCAGCCCAAATTTTCCGATGGGCCGATTACATTATCGCCAAAGCGAGCGGATAGCGGAATTGCCTGTATGGTTTTGAATCCGAGTTCGCTTGCAAACTCCTGATATTGTTTGACAATCGTCTCGAATACGTCCTGCGAATAATCAACCAGATCGATCTTGTTGACCGCAAGCACGATGTTGCGGATACCAAGCAGGGACGCGATGAAACTATGCCGCCTTGTTTGACGCAAAATCTCTTGCCGCGCATCGACAAGCACAATAGCCAGGTCTGCCGTGGAGGCGCCTGTTGCCATATTGCGCGTATATTGTTCATGGCCGGGCGTATCTGCAACGATGAACTTACGCTTTGGCGTCGAGAAGAAGCGATAGGCAACGTCGATTGTGATGCCCTGCTCGCGCTCGGCCTCAAGCCCATCGACAAGGAGAGCAAAGTCGATATCTTCGCCATTGGTGCCATGTTTGCGGCTGTCATTTTGCAGCGCTGCAAGCTGGTCCTCGAAGATCAGCTTGGTGTCGTATAAAAGCCGGCCGATGAGCGTTGACTTGCCGTCATCGACAGAGCCGCAGGTCAGGAACCGCAACAGCGACTTCTTTTCCTGCTCTGCCATGTAAGCGCTGATTTCCTCAGCTGCGGATTGTGCAACCGAAGTTTCGATATGGGCCAGCTTACTCATCAGAAATAGCCCTCACGCTTTTTCTTTTCCATCGAACCGGCCTCGTCCCGGTCAATCATGCGCCCTTGGCGCTCTGACGTCCGCGAGATCAGCATTTCGCTGACAATTTCGGGAAGCGTTGCCGCTTCGGATTCAACTGCGCCCGTCAGCGGGTAACAGCCAAGCGTACGAAAGCGCACCATTTTCTCCTGCAATACCTCGCCCGGCAAGAGCTGCATGCGCTCATCATCGCGCATGATCAGCATTCCGTCACGCTCGACAACGGGGCGCTTGGCGGCAAAATACAGCGGAACAATCGGGATATTCTCCTGCATGATATATTGCCAGACATCCAGTTCGGTCCAGTTGGAGATAGGAAACACACGGATCGACTCGCCTTTGGCGACGCGCGTATTGTAAATCTTCCACATTTCAGGACGCTGGTTCTTCGGGTCCCAGGAGTGCTGTGCATTGCGAAATGAGAAAATGCGCTCCTTGGCGCGGGCCTTTTCCTCGTCGCGCCGTGCACCGCCAAAGGCTGCGTCAAATCCGTATTTATCGAGAGCCTGACGCAGGGCGACGGTCTTCATGATATGGGTATGCGTGTTTGATCCATGCACGAAAGGACTGATGCCCTGCTCAATGCCTTCCTGATTGCTGTGAACGCGCAGATCAAATCCGAGACGATCAGCCTCTGAATCACGAAACGCGATCATCTCCTTGAATTTCCACGTACTATCCACATGGAGAAACGGAAAGGGCGGCTTGGCGGGATAAAAGGCCTTCATCGCCAGATGCAGCATAACGGATGAATCTTTGCCGATGGAGTACATCATCACCGGATTGGCAAATGTAGCGGCAACCTCACGAAAAATATGGATCGCTTCGGCTTCAAGACGCTGCAAATGCGTCAAATTCTTGGTCATGAAAGTCATTACCCACTCATGTCGCCAGGCATCATACCTGTAACAAATATCGCCTGATCCCAAACGCAGTTCAACACGTTTGGTCAGCGACCGCAAACATAGTGTAGCGCCCTGCCTTAGGGAAAGGATAGTTTCTCAGGCCAACCCAAATCCGCGCCAATTTGTTGCCGTGATCCGTTGATTATCAGAACATATTTCCACTCTTCCGAATGCGCGCCGTCAGCATGTTTTAAAACAACCCATCCCTAGAAAATAAATCCTTTGGGAATCGATCCACAATTGCAGAGCGCGTAATTGACGAATGCAGCGCCCCGCCCTAGATGAGCAGATGATAAAGGGGCCGTTCGCATGGATATTTGCACATTCTGGTATGGGCCGCGATTGCGCGAAGTCGATCGTGTCTGCCTCGCTTCGATGGCCATGACCGGTCAACGGGTCAAACTCTATGCTTTCGAAGAGATCGAGAACCTGCCAAAATCCATCGAGTTGCACGATGCTTCCGAGATATTGAGCAAGGACTATTTTTTCCGGCTTGATCCCGACTTTCCCGATATCCCCAAATATACGCGTGTCATAGGCCAGTTCAGCGATCTGTTTCGCGTCACCTTGATGAAAAAACAGCAAGGCCTGTGGCTCGACACCGATATCTATCTGACCAAACAATTCCACCCCTCGCCCGATCGTCCTTATCTGGCCCGCGAAAACTTCACCCGCCTTGGTGTTTCGGCCATGTATCTGCCGCCGGACAATCCGGTTATCAGGGAATTCGACGCCTATCTGGAAAGCACGCGGATCGTGCCGCCTTGGCTGGGTTTTCGCCGCCGTGTCCTGCGCCCGGCATGGTTTCGGCTAACCGGCCAAAAGGTTTCGCCAGCAATGGTGGGCATTACTGTTTTCGCCAATGACGGCATTTCCCGGCTGGCTAAGCGCTATGGGTTTTTCAAAGATGGCGCCCCAAAAGAAAACTTCTATTATTGGACGGGACGGGATGCGCTACGCATTTACGATCCGGCCTTTGGCCTGGAACCGTTGAAGCATCCCGATTTCATTGGCTTCCATATCCACAAGAAGGGCCCATCAAACGAACCACCGCTCGAAGGCAGTTTCTATCATTGGGCGGTTGAGCGCGTGCAGCACCTTCTATAAGCATGGTTCTGGAGTTCACTAGCCAATTTGCTCCCCCTCAGCTTAAAACTTGCAGGCCATGCTTTTGCACCACCGCCAGCAGTTTCAGGGCCATGCCGCTGGGCCGCTTCGCACCGCTTTCCCACTTTTGGATGGTTGATTCGCTGGTATTCAGATAGCTGGCGACCTCAAATACATAAAATATGCGTGCGATAAAATCTGACTCGAACTGGAGATCAATCAAAAGGCGCTGCTGAAATTCCCAATTATGGTTTGGCTGGGGCGGGAGGGTTCGAACCTCCGAATGACGGTATCAAAAACCGTTGCCTTACCACTTGGCGACGCCCCAACATGTCTGCATCGGATGCGAAATCCTCATGCGACAGCGCGGCTTATAACCGTTGGTTTCAGCTTGTGCAACGTGAATGATCGGCCAGTTTGTCTCATCCCACAATTGTTTCGGCATTATTTTCATGACAAGGGTGCTGTATTGCACATATGACCGGGGATCAGCATTGACCATTATCATAATTCCATTTTTATCCGTCGCCATAGCGAGCGCAATTCTGCTCTGGGCTGCCATGCGGATGCTGCCGTCAAATTTTCTGGGCGCAACAATTACTGATCGATCGAATCACACCCAACCGGCGCGCCAGCTCGGCGGTCTTGCCCTTGTTCCTGCCATACTGGTTTCGCTTTGGGTTTTTGGGGCTGAGGCAGGCCTTCAGTTGCATTTCCTTATATCGGCCAGCCTTGGAGCCACAGTTTTATGGATCGTCGGCTTCCTGGACGACAGTCATCATCTGCCTGAATCCATACGTCTGGCGGCACAATTGATTGCGTCCGTGATTGCTGTTTATGGATTGGGCGATAATTTCCGCCTGCTGCCGGATTTATTGCCATTTCTGGTGGAGCGGGCCTTGCTGGTCGCGGCTCTGGTCTATTTCATCAACATTACCAATTTTATGGATGGCATAGACCTGATGGTTGTTGCAGGACTCGGCGTCCCGCTAGCCCTGATTGCCGGTTTCTCTTTATTTGGTCTGGTGAACTTCGGAACTGGCAGTCTCGCCATGTCCATTGCGGGCGGATTGGCTGGATTTTTCTTTTTCAATCGCCCTAAAGCAACGATATTTCTGGGCGATTCGGGCAGTCTTCCAATCGGCCTGCTCAGCGGTATCGCTTTCTTCATGGTCGCTCGCGAAATGACGATTTGGGCCGGGCTGATATTGCCGCTTTTCTTCATCGCCGATGCAACATCAACCCTGTTTATGCGATTGGCCGCGGGCGAAAATATTCTCAATGCCCACTCAAAGCACGCCTATCAAATTGCCAAACGTTCGGGGTGGTCTGTCTGGCTGATCATTTTGAGCGTGGTGGCGCTCAACTTCATCTTGGCAGCCTGTGCACTATTCACCACGCAGTCAGGCTGGCGCCAAGTGCTTGCCATCATCATAGCGCTTGCTGCCGTGACCCTGCTGCTCAGACGGCTAAGGTCAAGCAAGCCGTAATCGAGGCGATCTTCAGGAAGCTGCGATCGTATACAGCAACTTCCTGATGCCCTCCGCATCTTGCTTTTCTATCAGGCTGCGCAACTCATCAATTGAGCCGGGCAGATGATCCAGCCCGTTAACGCGGCGCTGTGCCCGCAAAATTTTCGGGTGACGCGTCGCCGAAACACCTTGTGGATCGTAGAACAGTTCCTCGTGCAGCTTCTCGCCATCGCGAATACCGACGGTGACAATCTCGATATCCCCATCTGGATTATTAGCGTCTTTTACCGACAAGCCTGCAAGAAGAACCATGTTTTCGGCCAGATCGCGGATGCGTACGGCTTCGCCCATTTCAAGCATCAAGATATCGCCGCCGCTCGAGAGAGCACCGGCCTGGATGATGAGTTCCGCAGCTTCGCGCACCGACATGAAATAACGGGTCATATCATCATGAGTCAGCGTGATAGGCCCGCCGCCTGAAATCTGCTCGCGGAACAATGGTACAACCGATCCGCTCGATCCGATGACATTGCCAAAGCGGACGGATGCGAACACCTGGCCGGTATTTTCCGCCTGCGCCTGATTACCGTAATAGCGAACAATCAATTCCGCCCAGCGCTTTGTAGCCCCCATCACATTGGAGGGCCGCACCGCTTTGTCAGAAGAAATAAGCACGAAGTTACGAACACCTGCTTCGCACGAATTTCTGGCCAGAACCTCCGTGCCGATGACGTTGTTGCGTGCACCTTCGACAGTGTTTTCTTCTACAAGCGGCACATGCTTGTAGGCAGCGCAGTGATATACATTTTCTACCCTATGCTCAGCCAGAACCCTGCGGATCAGGATCGCATCGCTGATTGATCCGAGCACCGGTATAACGACGCAATCGCTGATTGCATTCAGCTCGCGCTGCAATTGGTAGATACTGTGTTCATTAACATCGAATATGACAAGTTTCGCGGGTGCAAGCTTCACAATCGTGCGGCAAAGCTCAGAACCGATGGAACCGCCGGCACCCGTGACAAGCACGACACGGCCTTCCACGGTCTTGTCGAGCAGTTCAGGATCAGCGGGAACCGGCGAGCGGCCAAGCAGATCGTCAATATCAATATCGCGCAGATTGCTGACAATATATTTTCCGGCGGTAAGATCGGAAATTGCCGGAAGAATGCGCACTTTCACATCGAGCGCCTTGAGACGGCCGACAAGTCTGCGCCGCTCGATTCCGGTAAGCGCGGAGGTCGTGACGATCATCTCCTTGATGCCGAAATTCTCAACGAGATATTCAATTTTCGCCGGTGGATAAACACGTATTCCGAGGATATCCATGCCCTGCAAGCTTTTATCATCGTCGATGAAACCGGCGACAAATACGTCCTTTTGCGAGCGCAAGGCATTGGCCAATTGCCGCCCTGCATCACCAGCACCAAAGATAACGCATTGGCGTTCCAGAAATTTTTCGCCTAAGGGGCTCCATAGAAGCCATTTGGCGGCAAAACGGCTGCCACAAATGATTGCAACACCCAGAACCCAATAAAGGAAGGGTATGGCACGCGGGACACCTGCGGCACCCGTCATCTGCGTGAGGAATGCCAGACAGACCCAGATAATGACCGAAATGGTCACCGCTTGAATCATCGTCCAGATCGCCTTGTCAGGCAAATAGCGGATGACAGCGCGGTACAGGCCGAAGCGGATGAATATGGGCAATGCGATGAGAGGAGCAGAGATCATGAGCATGATCTGTTCGCCGTTTGGCATAAAAACTACACTGAACCTCAGCAAATAGCTAAGCCAAACCGCAAATGTCAGTGCAACCATGTCGAAGATGACAAGCAGGGACTGCTTGTAACGACGCGGCATCATGGAGATGCTTTGCCGGAATGTTTCCAAATCTTTATTCCTCGGTATTCGCAATTGCCAGAGCAGTAGCATAGGTCATTATAATTGCAATCTTTGTGTTAAGTGCCTGCAACTTATCCAACAGCTCTCATTCGGCTTTAGAGTCCTGCATTTTGGTGCATGGAAAAAGGATTACCGAATGGAACAGACGACCAACCTCAAGCTTCCTTATATCGCTCCCTCGCAAGCGCAGAAGCATGTGACTCATAATGAAGCAATAAGAGCACTCGACGCGCTCGTACAGCTATCGGCGATCAACAGGAGCACTTCTTTACCGCCCGAGGAGAACCAGGAGGGCGATCGTTACATTATCAACACGCCTGCAAAAGGTCTCTGGAAACGCCGCGAGGGACAAATTGCAGCTTGGCAGGATGGCGCCTGGGCTTTTTTCTCCGCCTTGGAAGGTTGGAATGTCTGGATTGAAGATGAGAAAAGCTTCGTCGTTTTTCACCAGAAAAAATGGATCAAGAACGAAATCAGCACCAACCCGGTATCCCGTCTCGGGATTGAGGCAACAGCGGATGATACAAACAGGCTGTCAGTTAAAAGCCCTGCCGCGCTGTTCGATCATGCCGGGGCCGGACATCAATTGAAGATCAACAAGGCGGATGACAATCAGACAGCCTCCCTGCTGTTCCAGTCGAACTATCAGGGCCGCGCTGAAATGGGAACCATGTGGGGCCGTGACTTCCGCATCAAGGCCAGCGCCGATGGCTCCAAATGGTTCGATGTGATGGTGGCCGATAGCACCACGGGTCTTGCCTGTTTTCCTGCGGGCATTGTCCATGCAACAACCGGCAAAAAGCAATCCGGAATGACGCTTGTTCCCGCCTGGGCTGGTACGCCCACCATTTTTGAAGCGCCAATGGTCCCGTCCAGCGCAACAATCGCTTCGTTGTCAGCCAATCTTTTAAACCTGAACAAGGGTGGCGCAGCGGCGATTTTTGCAACAAGTATGCGCGGTATATCCATGATTCGCGTCTGGAATATCACCCGCTCCCCCGCGCAATCAGCTTGGGTGAAATGGGATACGACCGCCGATCAGTTGCAGGTTTCCAATCCGGAACACATCAAGCAATGGCTCAAGAATGACGTGATTCAGATTACCGATCCGCTCCGGAACGATATTGCCATTGATATCTCTCCGCTCATGCAGAAGGCATTGAGCGCAGTGTTCCCGCAGGATGGCGTCCTGCTCAATGCAGGTTCGACGGGGGATATCACCATCGCCTGCAATGAGTCCTCCCCCGTTTCATCAAGCAATCTGGTTTATTTCAAAGGAGACGAGAAACGCAGTTTCACCGTGACCGGGGTTTATGGATAGGCACTGGTGGTGAGCAGCAACAGCGCTGTGCGTGGTTCGCCCTTCGACAAGCTCAGGAGGGAGAACCACGCACAACGCCCAAAACATCTCAGAACAGACACTCTGCAATCAATCCACCTTCCTCATGGTGAGCTTGTCGAACCACGGCACCATAGCTTTCAACCCCTAACTCCCCCGATAAGTCGAATACGACCACGGCGTCACCAGCAGCGGCACATGATAATTGCCCTGCACATCGGAAATTGCGAAACGTATTGGAATGTCGTCAAGAAATGCAGGTTCGGGCAAAGCTACGTCTTTTCCCTTGAAATAGTCGCCCACATGAAATGTCAGCTCATACTGCCCGGCCACCATGTCCGTCGTCGATAGTAAAGGCGCGTCAGTCCTGCCATCGGCATTGGTCATTGCGGTGGCAAGCAGGTGTCGCCCGCCGGCAGCGTTTATACGATGCAGCGTCAGGCGCACGCCCTCAGCGGGTCGTCCGTCAGCCGTGTTCAGAACATGTGTCGATAGCTTGCCCATCAAGAGCCCCTTCTCATGAAATCAGATCATCAAGACGAAAACGCGCGATCTGCCCGATCTGCCGCAACGCTTCCAGAACCTCCTCGCCCGAATTGTTCTCAAGCCGCTGGCGGAAGGCTGCCATGATGGAATGCTTGTCGTGGCCGCGCACTGCAAGAATGAAGGGAAACCCGAATCTGCTCTGATAGGCATTGTTCAGGGCGTGAAACTCATCGAATTCTTCATCGGTCAACCGGTCAAGACCTGCACCCTTTTGTTCGGATGTTGAACTTGTCGTCAGCCTGCCCTGGCGCGCGGCTTTTCCGGCAAGGTCCGGATGAGCGCGGATCAATCCGAGCTGCGCCATTTGCCCTGCCTTCGCGACAACAGCCAGCATGGCGCCATGCAATTGGTCGACATTTGCAAAGGGGCGCATATCTGCGACCCCTTCCGGCACCCAAGGCGAATGTTCGAAGATGCTGCCCAGCGCCTCAATGAATTTCTGAGTGCTTGCTTCGTTCAGTTCATCAAGCGTCATTGTGATCCAATTCATCTGCTGTTGCCGATCCAACCATGCATGGTTCAACAAGCTGAGGCATGATGCTATTGCGATCAAGGTTAAAAACGAATGCTCAAATCTGCCTTGACTGAATTGTCCACACCTCGTTCAGATATAAAGTCGTTATAGGAAACGCCTATCAAGCCGGGTTTTGCTTATCGAGAGCCGGAGGGGGAGCTTTGGTTGACCGCCCTCAATACGGCTTCGGGCGTTGCCGGACTATCCAGTTGCGGCACAGATCCGGCTATGGAAGCGATGGCATCGCGGACTGCCAGCCAGATGGAAATTCCAAGCATTAAAGGCGGCTCACCAATGGCTTTTGAGCGGAACACTGTTTCCTCGCGGTTGGGCATATTATCAAGAATGCGGACATTGAAAATGGGCGGCACATCGCGTGAGCCGGGTATTTTGTAGGTTGATGGGCCAACAGTCCTCAATCGCCCCGTCTTGTCCCACCAAAGCTCTTCGCAAGTTACCCAGCCCATGCCCTGCACGAAGGCGCCTTCAATCTGGCCAAGATCAATTGCCGGATTGAGCGGTGAGCCGACATCCTGCAAAATATCGGCGCGCAGGCAGCGCGTCTCGCCGGTCAGCGTGTCAATGGCCACCTCCGCCACTGCCGCGCCATAGCTGAAATAAAAGAATGGCCTGCCCTTCATGGTCTTGCCATCCCAGTGGATTTTAGGCGTCGCATAGTGCCCCGCTTCCGAAAGCTGCACCCGTTTCGCCCAGGCCATTTTTGCCAGCTCGCCGAAGGAAACGGATCTATTATCCGCGTGAACCCGGCCTTCGCGGTAGATGATCACCTCTTCCTCAACGTCGAAATGTTCGGCAGCAACAGTGGTCAGACGGGCCTTGATCGCGGTCGCCGCCTTGAAGGCTGCCATGCCATTGAGATCAGAACCGGTAGACGCGGCGGTTGCACTGGTGTTTGGCACCTTGCCCGTGGCAGTTGAGGAAATGCGCACCATGTCGAGATCAACCTGAAACACTTCCGCCACGACTTGCGCCACTTTGACGAACAGGCCCTGCCCCATTTCCGTGCCACCATGGTTCAGGAAAATCGAACCATCCAGATAAACATGCACCAGCGCGCCCGCCTGATTGAGCGAGGTCAAATTGAATGAAATACCGAACTTCACCGGCATCATTGCCAGCCCGCGCCGGATAATTGGATTGGCGGCATTATGCGCATCGATTTCGGCCCGCCGCTGCTGCCAGTCCGCCGAGGCAAGCACTGCCTCCGTCACCTCGACAAGCCGATTATCCTCAACCTTCTGGCCGTAAGGCGTGGTATCGCCTGTCCCATCGCCATAATAATTGATCGCCCGCACCGCATTCGGATCAAGCTTTAATTCGCGCGCAATCGTGTCTATCACCGCCTCAATGGTGATGATCCCTTGCGGTCCGCCAAAACCACGAAACGCCGTATTGGAAACCGTATTGGTTTTGCAGGCATGTCCCACAAAGCGCGCATTGGGAATGTGGTAGGAATTGTCCGTATGGGTCAGCGCCCGCGTAATGACAGGCCCCGTCAGGTCCGGCAGATTGCCCGCCCGCGCAAGATATTCCGCATCAAGTCCAAGGATGCGCCCGCGCCCATCCACGCCCACCTTCCAGTTGACAACGAAATCATGGCGCTTGCCGGTTCCGGCCATATCATCACGGCGTTTGAGCCGCATCTTGCATGGCTTACCGGTCTTGGCAGAGATCAGCGCCGCAGCGCCAGCGATAATTGTCGGCTGGCTTTCCTTGCCGCCAAAGCCGCCACCCATGCGCCGCACCTGGCATTCCACGGCATTAGCGTGAATACCAAGGATACCAGCCACATGATGTTGCACTTCGGTCGGATGCTGCGTTGAGGAATGCACCAGCATTTCGCCATTTTCGCCCGGAATGGCATAGGCAATATGGGTTTCCAGATAGAAATGGTCCTGACCGCCCATTTTAAGTTTGCCGGAAAAGACATGCGGCGCACTTGCCAGCGCTGCATCGACATCACCGTCAATGACCTCCTGTACCGGCACCACATAGTTTTTGCGTCGATGCGCTTCCTCAATATCAAGCACGGCTTCCAAAGGCTCAATATCCAGCTTGACCTTTTTGGCAGCGCGATAGGCGGTTTCGAAATCACCGGCCGCAACCACCGCAATCACGCGGCCTTCATGGTCGACAATATCTTCGGCAAAAAGGGTTTCGCCGGTGTGGATCGGCCCAACCTCATTATGGCCCGGCACATCTTTCGCCGACCAGACACCCGCAACACCCGACATTACCAACGCTTCGCTTGCGTCAAAACCATTAAGCTTGCCATGCGCCACTGGAGACAGGACAAAGGCTGCATGCAGCGTTCCCGGCAGTTCGGGCATATCATCAATGTAATTGGCCTCACCTGCCACATGGCGCGCCGCGCTGTCATGGGCGATACCCTTGCCGACAATACTGCGTTGGACAATTTTAGGGTCAATGTTCATAGCGCCATGACCTCAACTGTTTCACCTGCCACATCGCGCCGGAAGCGCTCTACAAGATTTGCTGCCACCTGCAATCGATATTCCGCGCTGCCGCGCCAGTCGCTTAAGGGCTGGAAACGAGCAGAAATTGCAGCTGCGCAGCTCTCTGCCGCGCGCCTGTCAAGCGCGGTTCCGACGAGCGCCTGTTCGGCCTCTATTGCCCGGATTGGTGTTGCCGCCATGCCGCCAAAAGCGATGCGGGCACTGCGGACCTGCCCTTCTTCGCGGAAAACTGAAAAAGCTCCGCAGACTGTCGAAATATCCTGATCGTAGCGTTTGGATATTTTGTAGACTCGAAATGCTTGGCCCTCTCTTGGCTTAGGTATGGAGATTGAAGCAATCACCTCATTGGGTCGCAATTCTGTTTTGCGGTAATCGAGAAAGAAATCCTCAAGCGAAAGGAACCTGTGCCCGCTGAGCGACGCCAGTTCGATCTCCGCGCCGAGCGCAATCAAGGCCGGAGGTCCATCGCCAATGGGGCTGGCCGTGCCAATATTGCCGCCAATGGTACCCATGGACCTTATTTGCGTTGACCCGAACCGGCGAATAAGCGTGGCGAATGAGGGATAATGCTCACCAACCCGTGCCAGTACCTCTTCCCAGGTTACCGCCGCGCCAAAGCTCAAATGGTTATCCGTCTCGCGAATCTGGCGAAGTTCGCGCACGGATGCGAGCGCTATCACCTCATCCCAGTCCGTATGATAATCCGCTAGCGCAACACCAAGATCAGTGCCGCCGCCAAGCAAAATTGCTTCGGGCTTCTCGCTTCGCAGTGCCAAAAGTTCGTTCAGGGATACCGGTTGATGAAAAACCGCCCTGCCATCCGATAGCATTGATTGCGGTTCGATCTCGGCAAAGGCAGCCACATGCGGCCCGGCAATCGCCGCTCCTCCGGCAGCAACCACCTTACGCGCCGCCTCGACAATTGGCCGATAGCCGGTACACCGGCAAAGATTGCCTGCCAGCGCATCATGAATGGCCTCGTCATCGGCCTGCGGATTAGACGCCGCGAGCCCGGCTAAGGACATGACAATTCCGGGAGTACAAAAACCGCATTGCGACGAACCGTTTTCCGCCATTGCCGCCTGTATCGGATGTAGCTCGCCGGTTTTCAGCCCTTCCACCGTAACCAGCGCGCGCCCATCGATCTGGCCCATGGCCAGGATGCAGCTATTGGCCGCGTGATATTTCACCTGATCGCCGTCAACATGACCGATCAGCACCGAACAAGCTCCGCAATCGCCCTCCGCGCAGCCCTCCTTTGTGCCTGTCAGGCGCGGTATGGTGCGCAGCCAGTCAAGCACCGTTGTATCGGGCCGCACATTGGCTTCATGAATTTGACCATTTAGAAAAAAACGAACGGAATTTGACATGATATCAGCTTCATCCGCCAATGTGATCGCGTCAAGAGGGCGTGAGCAGAACCGGGTGGATGATTTAGCTGCAATAACAGAGTTGCGTGGTTCGACAAGCTCACCATGAGGAAGGTTGGGGCTGCAAGATAAACTCGGAGCGGCAGGATTTAGCTCCTTGCAATCAACCCTCTCCCTCATGGTGAGCTTGTCGAACAACGCACCACCGCAAATGCAAACCAGAGCTTGCGGGCGAACCACGCACAACTCAGGCGCTATGAGTTTTCCGGCGATTTTTGGACACCTCAGGCAAACCTTCGTAATTCAGTGCAATGAGAGCCTGCTTCTTCACCCGTGACCAGCCTTTGATTTGCCGTTCACGTGCTATTGCATCAAGAATGCGATCATAGGTTTCAGTAAAAACAAGTTCTACAGGTCGGTGGTGTTTGGTATATCCATCACAGATTCCGGCATTATGTTCCCAAACCCGGGCTTCAATTTCTTGCTTCGTTAATCCGGTATAATAAGAACCATCAGAACATCTTAGAATGTAAACCGTTGCCTCCATTCAGTCTCCCATGCTTGAAACTGAAAGTATAAACAGACGGTCACCGGTCGAGCAATTATACCAAAGTTGCATCTGCGCTGTGCGTGGTTCGACAAGCTCACCATGAGGGAGGTTGAGAGTGGCAGGGAGTCTAGCTTGGGGACGTCGCAGATAACTATTTGCAATCCAACCACCTCCCTCATGGTGAGCTTGTCGAACCACGCACAGCGCAGGAGCAATCAGTCACCTCGCTCATGGTGAGCTATGCTGAGCCTTTCGAAGAACGAGCCACGCATTATGAGGTGCGCAGGTGCTAAACCGCTTCAATCCGAAAAATACGATCCGGCCAAAAATATTCTTCGAGATTATTTCCCTCGCCGCCGCGATCCACCACCATGAAATCCGAGCTCTGCTCCAGCGATATCAGCGGATGGTGCCAGACATTGCGGTGGTAGTTCACGCCCTGGTTGCCCTGCACCAAAAATGCTACCGGATTTGCGGGTTTGCCGCCCGCATCTTCGCCCACGACGACTAAAAACGGCCTGTTCTGCAATGGATAGAATGCCTGGCTGCCGAGTGGATGCCGCTCCAGCATATGGATATCGATGGGAGGGGCAAAAGCCTGTCCGCGAAAAATATTGATCAGGACGCGCGCTTGATCACCGGCCACGTCAACCTTGGCAAGGTCATGATAACGTTCAGTCGTACCACCATTGATCAGGCGCAGCTCCGCGCCCGCCACTTCAATCACATCGCCGAATGGCCCAAATGCTGCCTTGGTCAGCGGCTGAACATCAAGGGTGATGATGTTCATGCCAGTGCCTTGCAATATCGATGCGGCGCGCCACCCAGACATCGCTGTGTTGCTGAACATAATCGAGAAAGCGCTCCAATGCGGCAGCGCGTCCCGGACGTCCAACCAGACGGCAATGCAGGCCGACGGACATCATCTTGGCCGCTCCTTCCTGTCCCTCTTTATAAAGAACATCAAACGTGTCCTTCAGATAAGAATAGAACTGGTCACCGGAGTTGAAACCTTGCGGCGTGGCAAAACGCATATCATTGGCGTCAAGCGTATAGGGAACAATGAGATGGGGGCCTTTCGGACCTTCCACCCAATAGGGCAGCTCGTCCGCATAGCTATCGGCGGAATAGACAAAGCCGCCCTCTTCCATGACGATCTTCAGCGTATTGTCCGACGGCTTGCCTTGATAAATCCCCAGCGGCCGCGAGCCCGTAATTTCGGTATGCAGGCGCACAGCTTCCAAAATGTGCTCGCGTTCGCGTTCCTCCGGAAAATCCTTGTATTCTAGCCAGCGCAGGCCGTGGCTGGCTATTTCCCAGTCAGCCTCTTTCATTGCGGCAACGGCGTCTGGATTGCGCGCCATGGCGAGCGTCACGCCATAGACCGTGACTGGCATGTTGCGGCGCGTGAACAATCGCCATAGCCGCCAGAAACCAGCGCGCGATCCATATTCGTAGATGGATTCCATATTGAGATTGCGCTGGCCCGGCCATGATTGCGCGCCAACGATCTCAGACAGAAGGTTTTCGGATGCGGGGTCCTGATCGAGGATGCAGCTTTCGCCGCCCTCCTCGTAATTCACCACAAATTGCACGGCCAGCTTGGCCCCGCCCGGCCATTTCGGGTCGGGCGTGTTACGGCCATAGCCGATCAGATTGCGCGGATAATCAACCAAGTGAGATCAACGACGCTTGAGCAATGATCCGAGGGCAGGAACCCCGAGTGCTGCCAGCGCCAGCTTCAGAACATCGCCGATGATGAATACGCCAACGCCATAAGCGAAAGCCTTCTCGAAACCGAACAAATATGCCATCCATAGGAAGCCCATGGTGAGAATAATGACTTCGGCAACGAGCATCGACAGGCCGATGGAAATCGCGTTGCGGGCAAAGCCCTTATCGGCTGCGCGTCCGACAATCCATGCAGCTGCGAGGTAAGACAAGAGATAACCGCCAGTTGGTCCAACCATATAGGCAAGACCAATGCCCTTTTCCGGTGTTCCGGTGAATACGGGCATGCCGAGAGCGCCTTCAAGCAAATAGAGCGCCATGGTTGCCACGGCGAGACGCGAGCCATAGGCGGCGGAGATCGCAAACACGGCAAATGTCTGCATCGTCACGTTGACGAAGACCATGTCCACTTTCGTCTTGGCTGAAAGCGCCATCAGGGCCGAGCCGACGAGAGCAAGCGTGACAAACCACACGGCTTTGGCCAATTGGCCTTCCGGCTGGAATGTTTCGGCGAGAGAGCGGGTTTTTGCAGTGATCATGGTCTATCCTCCATATTGGCTTTCGCCACTTCTTGAAGAGGTATATTAAGCTTCATCCCGCACTGCAATAGGCGCATAAAGGTCAGCCCACATCAATGTCCCTGAGTTTCGATATTAAATTCGCGCCGCATTATGGCGAGGCCGTGGATGTTGCCCCGCAGATTCAGCGAATCACGGTGAACAATCCGAGCCCCTTCACCTTTTACGGCACCAATTCCTATCTGATCGGCAAGGATACGCTGGCGCTGATTGACCCAGGTCCGCTTGATGATGCCCACAAGGCAACTTTGCTGCGTGCTATTGCCGGACGCCCTGTCAGCCATATTTTTGTCAGCCATACGCACCGCGATCATTCCCCGCTCGCCTCGGTTCTGAAAGACGAGCTTGGCGCTGTGCTTGTGGCGGAAGGTCCGCATCGTGCAGCCCGCCCACTGCATATTGGTGAAGTCAATCTGCTCGATGCCAGCGCGGATACGGAATTCGTCCCGGATATTATTGCGGCAAATGATACGGTCATCAATGGCGACGGCTGGGCTTTGCGCACAATCCATACGCCGGGCCATACGGCCAATCACGCGGTTTTCGCACTGGAAGACACCGGAATACTGTTCTCGGCCGACCACATCATGGCGTGGTCCACCTCCATTGTCGCACCGCCGGACGGTTCCATGTCCGATTATATGGCGTCGCTTGATGTGA
Source organism: Phyllobacterium sp. 22552 (assembly GCF_052044585.1). Lineage (NCBI taxonomy): Bacteria > Pseudomonadati > Pseudomonadota > Alphaproteobacteria > Hyphomicrobiales > Phyllobacteriaceae > Phyllobacterium > Phyllobacterium sp. 22552. The sequence continues at coordinate 531,414 of NZ_JBQENG010000002.1, forward strand.
TGCTGGAACTGGATTCGCGTGTCTATCTGCCCGGCCATGGTGGGGCGGTCACGAAACCCAAGGCTTTCGTGCGTGGTCTGCGCGGCCATCGTAAAATGCGGGAACGTGCCATTCTGGAAAGGGTTCGCGCCGGAGACCGTACGATTGCCGCCATGGTAAAGGCAATCTACCGCGACACGGATCCGCGCCTGCATGGCGCTGCAGCCCTATCGGTACTGGCCCATCTGGAAGACATGGTTACGCGTGGTCTTGTGCAAACCGAAGGCAATCCCGCGATCGACGGTGTTTACTGGGCCTAGAGCCTTTGCGTTTTGGTCGAATCAAAACGGCGCACCAAGCCTTTGCTTTTACGCAATTCCGGACGCAAAACCGCTGCACACTTTTGCTGGAATTGCTTTTAGGAAGCGTCTGCGGGCGGGACTTCTGTCGTTTCTTCCTCGGGCTGCACACCCTGCACTTCCATATCGAGAGCCGTCATGAAAGCCGCAATCCGGTCAGCATTTTCACCAAGATCATGGGTTCCATAACGCGAAACGGAGCGCATATCGACATAGGTCGTTTCACCTTCATCGCTAAGGCGGATCACTACATCGCTGGTAAAGCCCAAAAGCCAGGTCCGTGCCACGACATCAACCAGAATCTCCTCTGTCTCACCGGGCTCGCCTTTTTGGCTGATAATTACCCAGCCATTGTTGGCGATAACCGTTTTGACCGCCGTGAGAATCCTGTCGGGCGAACCCTCATAGCGGCGTCCAGTGACTTCAGGATAGGCCTTCGCCTGCAGCCCGCGACTATCCGGATCATTGATGACGGGATTCATATTGACTGAACGGCGGCCCGTTTCCAACAAAGCGGGTGGATCGGTTAAATCGGTCGAAACATCATAAATTGCCGGTAGAACCATGACTTGATAAATCGTTGTCATGAAGGGTATCAGCACCAGCAGCGCGATCAATGTGCCCCAGAATGACCGGGTGAAGCCAATATCGCCGCGCCGCCACAGGCTGGTGAAACCCTTGAGTGCCAGCAGCAATGCCAGGCATGCCAGCCCTGCTACAATAGCTAGAAGCCAGAGAAATTCGGGTGTCTCGATTTGCTCAAAGCGGTGGCCGAGGCCCGAAACGACAAAAAGTATGAGGCTCAAAAACGCAATGCGAACGGACCATTTTGCTGAAATCGAATGGCGGCGACGCCATTGGCTTGAGTGTTGCGGTCGCATGATTCCCTGAAATTCCATCAATGACAGGAAAACAGCTAATCGCATTTGTGTATGGACACAAGCATATGAAGCCGGACTTCCACCTCCTTTGGTGGTGAAAGTCCGACCATAATCAAATCAAGCGATTACGGGAACATAAATTCGCTTCGTCTCATCATATGCTAAGCCGATTGCGGGATCGGTCTTGCTGATCTTGCCGTTCTCAGCATGACCCGCATAGCGCCGCAGATAGATTGAGGAACTCAAGGCATCGACAAAGGATATGTCATACCAACCATCCTTGGTGGAGAATGAAACAGTTTTCGTACCAGTTTCGACTGTTTTTTCTTCGCCGGTATAGGCGTTGACCACTTTCAGCTTTCCGCTTGCCGTTGGCCATTCGCCGAAAATAAACTCGATTGTCCGGCCGTCCAAAGAAGTTTTGACATCGACAAGGTGAGCAATCTGATTGTCGCTGACACTGCCCAATTCACCACGGAACTCGGCCAGATAGCCGTTAGGACCATGGACTGCATAGGAATACTGGTTGTTCGACCACCCACTTTCTTTACTAATATTCATATTCCAGACGTCGGAAATATCGATCGGTGCACCGCCAAGTTTGATTCCTTCGATAGTGTCAAACCAGCCGCCATCACTCCGGTCATAGGAAAGAATGGTGAATGATGCGCCCAGCCGGCCACGGTTCCTGAATGTGATTTTCAGTTTCGGCGGCGAGTTGTTGGTAAAGCTGCATAAAGTCTGAAAATCGTAGCCGACAGGCAAGAGATCACATTGTGTCTTATCCTGCTTTACCGAAACGGGTCTGGTTGCATCGGGATCAGCCAGCACGTCCTTTATGGATGGTATGTATGCACTTGTGCCTTGTGCGATTTCTCGTTCCTCTTTCGTATAGATTTTGGTCGGCTGAATCGCATTTATCAGTTTTTCCATGGGCTTGACTTTGGTGCGATCAAAATCAAACACGCTGGTCAGATCGCCGGTAATGGCCTTTCGCCACGAAGAGATCATATCGAAGTCTGTCGGAGCCTGGACACCTTTCGCCTTAAGCCATGCTTCCAAAAACTGAAGGACCGATGTGTGATCAAACGTCTCGGAACAGACGCGGCCACCCGAAGTCCATGGCGATACGATAATCATTGGAACGCGTGGTCCCAGGCCCATAGGCTTGCCATTGGAGCCTTCCGAATTCAGATCGCCCTGCTCGCCGGTAGTGGTTAATTTTATACCGGGAGAAACCACACCGGCACTACTATTCATCGGTGGCGCTGGAGGCAGTACATGGTCAAAAAACCCGCCATTTTCATCGTAATTTATAATCAGCGCTGTCTTGTGCCAGACTGCCTTATTCGCCAGCAGCGCGCGCAAAACTTCACTCAAATAGTATTCACCAAAGTGCGGCGGGTATTTTGGATGTTCACTGAAGGCTTCCGGCGGCACGATCCACGAAATTGCAGGCAGCTTGTCATCGATGACGTCCTGCTCGAAACGGGATGGCTTATCCGCCTCGCTCCGCAGCACTGAATTGACTGTTTGACTCTTGATGTTGATGACAGACCGCTCTTCCAACGACTTGTTTGTGCCCCGGTACTGCCTGAAGTATTCAAGCGTGTTGTCACCATAATTGCCTGCAAACGGATCACGGGTCCAGGTCAGCCCGTCCTGATAGAATTTCCAATCTACCTGAAGCTCTTCAAGCCGCTCGGGATAGGTTTTCCAACTTGGTCGCAGGGAAGAATCATCGGAAACTCTAAGCCCGCTGAAAGAACTATTAGTGGCTTTGCTATGACTTGTTCCTGTCCAGAAATATGAGCGGTTGGGATCCGTTGAGCTGTTAACGGAGCAAAAATAGGCATCGCAAACTGTGAATGCTTTTGCGAGCCGGAAATAAAGTGGAATATCCGGCTCGACATAATGCGCCATGCTGACGATTCTTTTATTGGGAATCCATTTATCGCTAAGGCCAAAGTTCCAGGCAGCAATACCATCATTGAAACCATGCGGTGGATCCTGCAAGAAAACGTCTCCCGCGTCTGTGTCAGCACTTGTGCCTTGTGGCAAGCGATAGGGCTTCACCTTGGGCGCAGACTCGGTTTTTTGAGATTGATGCCAGATTGGCTCACCATTTTTTTGTTTCATTGGCCGCGGATCGCCAAACCCGCGAACTCCGCGCAATGTCCCGAAATAATGATCAAAAGAGCGGTTTTCCTGCATCAGGATAACCACATGCTCAATATCGGCCAGCGAGCCCTTTGCACAGTCCGGAGCTGCATTAAGCAAATCTGCGACCACGGTCGAACCGGCCAAGGCCTCGCTCATATAGGCCGAGCATGCCGAATAGGCTGCTGCACTTGAACCAGCCAAACCAAGCATTTTAATAAAATCGCGTCTATCCATTATTCTATCCTGAAATCAAAAATAAAATTCTACCCGTTGCGCCTTCAAATCATCGCGCAAAGCAGTCCCACCTCGTGGATTATTCGCAAAGGTCTTCTCTCATGTAGTCGTTTTCAAGTTTAAGCACTGACACTGCCGTTAAAAGCGCAGCTTTGTCTGCAGCAGCCTTGTCCTTGACCTTTGCAAGCTCCAATGCTGTTTCACCCAATAAACCATCAAGTTCTGCTCTTTTGCTTTCCAGACTAACCAGCGATGCTTTGATCTCTTTCACCTGCTTTAGAAGGTCCGGACTGTCTTCACCGGGCTTCGCCAGCTCGTCCGACAGCTCTTTCAGCTTGCTCTTGTGAGCCTTCATCTCGGTAACATTGCCGTCATGCGCCTTTTCAAGATCAGCACGCGCTTTTTCAAGATCGCTGACTTGTTTCGCCAAGGCAGCCTTATCCGCTTCAGCCGTGTCCTTGACCTTTGCAAGCTCCAACGCTACCTCACCCAACAAGCCATCAAGTTCTGTTTTCTTGCTTTCCAGACTAACCAGCGATGCTTTGATCTCTTTCACCTGCTTTAGAAGGTCCGGGCTGTCTTCACCCGGCTTCGCCAGCTCGTCCGATAGCTCTTTCAGCTTGCTCTTGAGAGCCCTCATGTCGGTGGCATTGCCGTCACGCGCCTTTTCAAGATCAGCACGCGTTTTTTCAAGATCGCTGACTTGCTTGGCCAAGGCAGCCTTGTCACTCTCAAGATTTCCATAGTTCGCCAACTCATCTGTCAGCTTTTTCAGCTTGCTCTTGAGCGCATTTATCTCGACTGCGGTGCTCGCACGCGCTTGTTCAAGGTCGTCAGCTTGCTTTGCCAATACAGCTTTATCATTCTCGAGATTTTCGTTCTTTGCTTTCAGCTCATTGATTTCTCTACTGAAAGTTGATGCCGATGTGTCGGACTTTGACCCGGAGTCGTTGCACGCTGCAACCAGCACGAGAAGCAATAATAGACAAAAACGATATTTCAAAGCTCACTCCTGAAACAAATAAATCAAATTATGCGTCGTAATATGAATCGTCGTCTAAACGGCCTGTATAAAATTCTGATGACAGTTCCGCTACAGATTTAGGGGCAAGAAACTCGACTGATTTAAGCCGTTTACATTTTATGAGTGTATCAGATGGCACACTCCTGCCATCATCGAATCAAGTGATTTGGCAGAAACAGAGCGCGGAGACACACCGCTGACAGAAGATAACATGACGAGGCCGGATATGATGCCTGAAGCTGGCAAAGCGGTTTCGCTTGAAGTTGTAGAAGTTGAATTGGCGCTTGGCGCGCAGGATATCGTTGCCGATGGTTTTGAAGGCGCCTTGCAAAAGGCCGTGGATTTGGTTGATGGAAAGCTGATCTTCAATATCAGGGCGCCCGAAAACAGCGATTATCAGCGCGTGGCGGCAATCTCCGTTTCAGATGGATCAGCTGAGCAGACTGTCTTTGTCACGCTTGGCAATGATGGCACCACTTTCGCCGTTACAGCGGACAAATCCGATATAAATGTCGGTGGTGATTTGCCGCTGTTATAATCTCTTTCATTTCTGAATCTTCCGGAGCGACCCTTTGCCTTTCCAGCCAGTCTGGTTAGTGTTGGGAAAAACTTGCAATAACCGGAGTAACAAAATGGCGAACAGCCGCCCCCTTACCAATGTTCAGCAGCGCGATGTCAATGCGATCCTCCATCCCTATACCCCCTTGCACAAATTGCAGGAAAACGGCCCCTTGGTGATGGGGCATGGCAAGGGCGTTTATCTCTACGACACGCAAGGCAAGGAATATATTGAGGGCATGTCCGGCCTGTGGTGTGCGGGGCTGGGCTTTGGCGACGAAGAGATGATCGAGGCTGCGACGGAACAGATGCGCACCCTGCCCTATTACCACCTCTTTGGCGGCAAGGGCATGGAACCGGCGATCGAGCTTGCTGAAAAGCTCAAGGAAATAGCGCCTGTACCGATTTCAAAGGTTTTTTATACCTCGTCGGGTTCAGAAGCGAATGACACGCAGGTCAAGCTTGCCTGGTATTACAACAATGCCCTTGGCCGCCCGAAAAAGAAGAAGATCATTTCCCGCGTCAAAGCCTATCATGGCGTGACCATCATGGCTGCATCGCTGACCGGCCTGCCTTATAATCACATGGGTTGGGATTTGCCGGTCGAAGGCATTTTGCATACGGATTGCCCGCATTATTATCGCTTTGGCCAGGAAGGCGAAAGCGAGGCGGAGTTCGTTGCGCGTCTGGCCACATCGCTGCGCGATATGATCGAGCGTGAAGGTCCGGAAACCATCGCTGCTTTCATCGCCGAGCCTGTCATGGGCGCTGGCGGGGTGCTCGTGCCGCCTGCCAGCTATTTCAGCGCCATTGAGCCGATTCTGCGCGAACACGATATCATGATCATCGCAGATGAGGTTATAAACGGCTTCGGCCGCACCGGAAACTGGTGGGGCAGCCAGAGCGTTGGCATGACGCCGACAACCATTTCAGCAGCCAAGCAGTTGACCGCTGCCTATTCACCGCTTGGTGCAGTGCTGGTGCCCGAAGACATCTATCAGGCCTATGTGGATCATAGCGCTCAAATCGGTACATTTGGCCATGGCTTCACCTATGGCGGGCATCCGGTTGGCTGCGCCCTTGGCGTCAAGGCAATCGAGATTTATCAGCGCCGCAATATTGTGGATTATGTGCGCGGCCTCACCCCGCTTTTTGAAGCACGCCTTGCCAAGGTGAAAGATCACCCCTTGGTTGGGGAAGTGCGTAATTGCGGCCTGATGGGTGCGGTAGAACTTGTGGCCGATAAAGCAACAAAGCGCCCGTTCAATCCCGCCCATGCGGTCGGCCCCGCTCTGGCGCGCTTCCTGGAAGGTCATGGTGCAGTGCTTCGCGCCGTCGGCGACAGTATCGCATTCTGCCCGCCAATGATCATCACGGAGGACGAGCTGAACGAGCTGTTCAACCGCTTCGAACTCGCCTTGGCAGACACGGAAGCCTATGTTTCAACGGGCAGTTTGCGCGCCGCTTGATGCATAGCGGTTTGCAGCGGTTTTAATGCGTGGTTCGACAAGCTCACCATGAGGAAGAACGGTAGGCTGCACGATGGTTTGCCTTCGCAGACTTCGCGCTCCCTGCAATTAACTCCATTCCTCATGGTGAGCTATCTTGAGCTTGCCGAAGGGCGAACCACGCACCACCGCTTTGCCCATGTGAGAGCAGAGCGAACCAAGCTAAATTCGTGGCTTTCAAACGGCGTAAAAGTCTGCAATTCAATAGGCTATAACAGGCTTTGTCAAAGGTTGTGCATGCGCATAGTGCTTACAGGGAGTTCCGGGCGTGTAGGCCGCGCTATTTTTGGCGCCTTGTCTGAAAAACATGAGGTCGTTGGAATAGATCGATCGGCCTTTTCCACAACGCATATTATCGGGGATTTCGTCGATGAAGCGCTGCTTCGCTCAGCCTTCAAAGGCGCCGATGCCGTTATTCATACAGCAGCTTTGCATGCGCCCCATGTCGGAACGACACCGGACGAGGAATTTCAGCGTATCAATGTTGAAGGAACCCGTCTTGTCGCAAAAGCAGCGATTGCTGCTGATGTCAAACGCCTGATCTTCACCAGCACGACAGCTTTGTATGGATATGCCGTTTTTCCCGGCTCCTGCATATGGATCGACGAAAATACGCCGCCAGTGCCGAAAAGCATTTATCACCGAACAAAACTTGAGGCCGAGTGCCTTCTGGAAAACATGACCTCTAGCGAATTGGCCGTGAGGGTTCTGCGCATGTCCCGCTCCTTTCCGGAACCGGGCGATGTAATGGCTACATACAGGCTGCATCGCGGCATTGATATTCGCGACGTGGCTGATGCCCATTTGGCCGCGCTGACAAATGGCGGAGCAAACTTTCAACGCTACATTATCTCGGCGGCAACGCCTTTTACAAAGCAGGACTGTCAAGCACTGGCGATTGACGCAGCTTCCCAGATCAGATTGCGCGCGCCCGATCTTGCCGACGCATTCGAGCAGCGAGGTTGGAGCCTTCCGAACTCCATTGATCGCATATATGATTCCAGCCAGGCTGAACGCGCTCTTGGATGGCAAGCGCGCTTTGGTTTTGGCGAAGTGCTGGCACAAATGGACCGGCGCAGTCTGGAAATCTTGCCTGCGGGCGCTTTGATCAGCAGAAAAGCGGAGTAGACTTTGCAAAGCGTTGCGCTGGAGGATTGATCGCTTAAATCTCGCGACCAATCCCCAGCAGCAATATCTATTACTTCGCTTTCAGCAGGTCGCCGACTTCCAGAATGACGAATTCATTGTCATCCGCCTTGTCGACCGCGCGGCCTGCGGAGAATGGCAGATTATTGTCATTGCCGACGATGATGTGGCTATCGTCTACAATATCGACATTTTCAATGGTGACAAAAGGCATATCGTAGAAGCCTTCGCCGCCGCCTTGACGTTTCTTGTTGTCGGGATCAGCGATTTTTAGCAAATCGATATATCCGATCTTGCGCACCGCCTTATCCACATTCGCGTCGCTCATTTCGATCTTGTAGATGCGCTTGTGCTTGGATGGCTTGTCAAAGCAATCGGGCGTTGGCGCCTTCGGGTCAGCGCAAGCCTTCGCAGCAGTTCCCGCGCCATTGTCACGCTCGATTACCAGCGCCGTTGTCGCATCGATCATGTTGAAATCGCCAATGGCCTCGCCACCTGCGGAAAGGGGATAAAGCCAGCTGCGACCCGTCCAGTTTTTGGACGCAATATCGAATTCAATTACCCGTAATGCGGGCTGGTCATCAACCTTCTCAACAGCGCCGTCGTCCCCGAAAAGCGGACCTTCAAGCAGTGCATATAATTTGGTGCCGTCTTTTGATTGCGCCAAGCCTTCATAACCGCCGGAACGTTTCAGATTAAAGGCCGGATTTTTGAGCGTCGGATTGGCTGGTAACGTGATTGCAGGATTATCCGGCGAGCGAACATCCTTGTCGCCAACCTTGGTCGCGACGACATCCGTAACCTTGCCATCCATTGTTACCTTGATCAAATATGGGCCGAACTCTTCGCCCAGCCAGAAACCATCGGCAACCGGCTGGATGGATTCAATATCGAGATCGCTGCCCGTCAGGTAGCGTGTGTCGCTGGCCTCCATGACAATGGGGAAAGGCACTTTCTTGTCTGGGTCAGTCAGGAAAATCGTCTGCTTGCGCTCGACTGTTCCCTTGTCCCAATCAAACGCCAGATGGTGCAGCATCAACATTGCATCGACCGAATTCAGCTTCGTTCCAAAGCCATTATCCGACAATGACCAATATGTTCCATCGCCAATCGCCTTGATGCCGGAGAAGCCCTGCAAAGGTTGCCCATCAAAGGGTAATGACAAGCCGGTCAGCCTTACCCCATCCTTGCCCGGCACTGTTCCGAGTTCCACAGCGCGCTTGCGATCAGCGGTTGTAAACTTGCCTGCATGAGTCAGATGTTCCGGCGCGTTTTCCGGTGCCTTCACCATTGTGTTGGCAGGAAGGATCGCATGGGAAACGAGTTTGGCGGGAAACTCCTGTTCAGCCGCCAAGGCCGGCAATGCCATCATGGCGGTGGTAAGAAACAGAGCAGCGGAAATTGAGCGCATGGAGCATCACCATCAAGTTTGAAGTAAAAGTGTCCAGCAACGCTTAGGTGCTCTTTGTGTCCGTGATTTTATGGTTTCATGACATCCTGATGAAGGAGAGCACGCATCGTTTGTGAAGTTTGGAGGAGTAACCCCGATATTGTGATGAAACGGGCAAAAATTCTGATGGAGAACGGATTCAGGAACCGGATCACCGCAAAATTGATGAAACTTGCCGAAGAATCGCCGATTCTTCCCCAAAATTCTCTACTTCGAATTGCAATTTGATTGCGTTAAGTTGCAATCAAGCATTTGGAGTGCCTGGCTTCTCACTTTCAATCACATCGTTCAGCCGAACGAAACGGAAGCCTTTTTGCTTCAGTGCCAATATACCTTTTACCACCCCGGCCCCTGCCGCCCGACTCGGCTGATTGATATGGGCGATGATGACATCGCCGTCTTTTGCGGCGGAAATCCGCTGCTCCACTTGGCCCGCAAGCAAGGATGCCCCCATGTCGGCATTGAGCGAATATCCTGCAACCCGGTACCCCATTTCATGAATGAGTTTCACTGCATCTTCGCTATAGCGAGCAGTCGCGTCGCGGTACCAGACAGGTTTTCCGACAGTGGCGATCTGCATCGCATTTACACCACCTTCAATCTCAGATCGTATCGCGGGCAATGATCCGGCGGTCTTCAATCCAAACATCAAAGGCTGGTTATCGATGGCCGGAACATGGTTAAGCCCATGATTTTCCAATTCAAAAAGTTCTGGGTGCGCCTTCATGATTGCCACCGAAGCAGCATTGCGCTTCAACCATCGGCCAGTAACGAAAATCGTTGCAGCGATCTTGTTCTCCACCAAAAAGCTGAGAATTCTCTGATCAGTCTGGCCTGAACAGGCGTCAAGAGTGAGCGCGACCTGCGGCGCCGCAGCTCCGCCCTTTGCAATGTAAAGTTGTGGCTCGACAAAATGCGGATGGTTGCCCGCATTGGCAGCAGTTGCTGCGAGCGCGATGGAACATGTGACTAGAATTGTGGTGATAAAACGCATGATATATTGCCGCAAGACAAGAGAACCTGCGGCGAACAGCACTTGGAACTAAGCGGAATTATGGCAATAAGCCTTTATTTTCCTTTGGTTTTTGCTGATGCCTGCGCCGCGGCAAGCCGGGCAATCGGCACCCGGAACGGTGAACAGGAAACATAGTCCAGTCCTACCTGATCGCAAAAATGGATCGATGCCGGATCGCCGCCGTGCTCCCCGCAAATTCCAAGTTTTATGTTTGGCCGGGTTGCCCTGCCTTTTTCCGCGGCCAGCTTCACCAGTTCGCCTACGCCATCCACGTCAATCGACACAAATGGGTCCTGCTCAATGATACCCTTGAGCTGGTAGGTCATCAGGAACGAAGATGCATCATCGCGGGATATTCCGAACGTCGTCTGGGTCAAATCATTGGTTCCAAACGAGAAAAACTCGGCAGCCTCCGCAATTGAATTGGCACGGATCGCGGCTCGTGGCAGTTCGATCATCGTACCCACAAGGTAACTGATCTTGATTTCAGTCTCCTTCATCACATCCGCCGCAACCGCATCGATCCGCGCTTTCACAAAATCCAATTCAGCTCGAAGACCGACGAGCGGCACCATGATTTCCAGCTCGACCGGTGCGCCAGTCAATTTGGCAGCTTCCACCGCCGCTTCGAATATGGCGCGGGATTGCATCTCGGCAATTTCCGGGTAGGAAATTGCCAAACGGCAACCGCGATGTCCCAGCATGGGATTGAATTCATGTAAGGATTCTGTTCGCTCCCGTAATTTGTCGGAGCTGATCTTCATGGCTGCCGCGACTTCGGCGATTTCCTCGTCTGTCTTCGGCAGGAACTCGTGAAGTGGTGGATCAAGCAGGCGAATCGTTACGGGCAGGCCGTGCATAATTTCAAATAACTCAATGAAATCAGCGCGTTGCATTGGCAGCAGCTTATCCAGAGCAGCGCGTCGGCCTTTCTCGCTTTCTGCCAAAATCATTTCGCGCATGGCAATAATGCGCTCGCCTTCAAAGAACATATGCTCCGTTCGGCATAGGCCGATCCCCTCGGCGCCAAAGGAACGCGCCGTACGGGCATCATTGGGAGTTTCGGCATTGGCGCGCACTTTCATGCGGCGGGCACCATCTGCCCATTCCATGATCTTGCCAAAATCGCCCGACAATTCAGGTTGAAGCATTGGCACAGCGCCCTTCAAAACCTGACCGATTCCCCCGTCAATCGTAATGATATCGCCTTTTTTGAGGGTAACGCCCATAGCGAGCAGTGTCTCGTTTCGATAGTCAACACGAAGCGCCCCAGCGCCTGAAACGCAGGGTTTCCCCATGCCGCGCGCCACCACGGCAGCATGACTTGTCATGCCGCCGCGTGTGGTCAGAATTGCTTCTGCAGCATGCATGCCGTGAATGTCTTCAGGGCTGGTTTCAATACGGACCAGAATGGCCTTGCGGCCCTCTGACTTCAATTGTTCCGCATCTTCCGATGAGAAGACAATCTCACCAGTAGCCGCGCCAGGCGATGCGGGAAGACCCGTTCCGATAACTTCGCGCTTAGCCTTCGGGTCGATTGTCGGGTGCAGTAATTGATCAAGAGATGCAGGCTCAATGCGCAACACAGCCTCGTCGCGGGATATCAAACCCTCATCCGCCATCTCAACTGCAATCTTCAGCGCAGCCTTGGCGGTGCGCTTGCCGGATCGGGTCTGCAACATCCACAATTTACCATTTTCAATAGTAAATTCAAGGTCTTGCATGTCCGTGTAGTGTTTCTCAAGCTTGTCCGAAACAGCGCAGAATTCGGCAAATGCTGCCGGCATGATCTTTTCCAGCGAAGGTTTGTCAGAACCCGCAGCGATGCGTGCTTCCTCGGTAATATTTTGCGGGGTGCGGATACCTGCCACGACATCTTCGCCCTGTGCATTAACCAGGAATTCGCCGTAGAGCTTCTTTTCGCCCGTAGACGGATTGCGCGTGAAGGCTACGCCAGTAGCGGATTTATCGCCCATATTGCCAAATACCATGGCCTGGACGCTGACAGCCGTACCCCAGCTTTCAGGTATGTTATGCAAACGTCGGTAGGTGACGGCCCGCGCATTCATCCAGCTTGAAAAGACCGCGCCTATAGCGCCCCAAAGCTGCTGTTCAGGGTCTTGAGGAAAAGGCTCTTCCAGCTCTTCCTCGATCTTGGCCTTGTACTGCGCAACGACATTTTTCCAATCGTCGGCAGTCAGCGCAGTGTCGACATCGTGGCCCAAATTGGCCTTGGCATCCTCGAGTATCTCTTCAAAAATTGAATGATCCAGCCCCATGACAACATCAGAATACATCTGAATAAAGCGGCGATAGCTGTCATAGGCAAACCTTGGGTCGCCTGTTTCCTGGGCAATTGCTTCCACGGTTTCGTCATTGAGCCCGAGATTAAGGACCGTATCCATCATTCCAGGCATGGAGGCGCGTGAGCCGGAACGCACTGAAACCAGAAGCGGCTTCTTGCTGTCCCCAATGGTACGACCGGTTACACTGGCAATATGCTCCAGCGCCTGTCCGACTTCCTTGGCAAGCGTGTCCGGATAGCTGCGCTCATGCTCATAGAACCAGCTGCAAACTTCCGAAGTGATTGTAAATCCGGGAGGAACCGGCAAGCCTAGCGAACACATTTCGGCAAGGTTTGCGCCTTTTCCTCCGAGAAGATTGCGATCTCCCGCCGAACCTTCTGCCTTGCCATCCCCAAAAGTATAAACCCATTTTACCATTGCAGCCTCCCATGCCGCTAACGCTTCATTGAGGTCTACGCGATGAATGCGGAAATCGCCAGCGCCAAATGCTGCATTGCAGCATTCAAATCGATTAGCAGGGTAAATCCGCGTTAAGTCTTGAAATGTTTGGTCATTTACGCAGCTTAGCTTGCTTCCCGCAACTGCTCTGCAGTCTGAAGATCGACTGAAACCAGTTGGCTAACGCCTTGCTCTGCCATCGTCACCCCGAACAGCCGGTTCATGCGGGCCATGGTGATCGGATTGTGGGTGATGACCACAAAACGAGTATCGGTCGACGCCGCCATTTCATCCATCAGATTACAGAAACGCTCGACATTATGGTCGTCGAGCGGTGCATCAACCTCATCCAGCACACAGATTGGAGCTGGGTTCGTCAAAAATACCGCGAAGATCAAAGCCATAGCTGTCAGCGCCTGTTCGCCACCAGATAGAAGCGTCATCGTTTGCGGCTTCTTTCCTGGGGGCCGAGCAAGAATTTCGAGCCCAGCTTCCAGCGGATCATCAGACTCGATGAGTTGCAATTCCGCTGTTCCACCACCGAAAAGATGGGTGAAAAGCCGCTTGAACTGCACATTGACTACTTCAAATGCTGCCAAAAGACGCTCCCGTCCTTCGCGATTTAGGCTCTGGATGGCCTGGCGCAGCTTCTTTACGGCCTCGATAATATCTTCGCGCTCATTGATGATTGCTTCAAGCCGAACAGACAGTTCTTCCTGTTCTTCTTCGGCTCGCAAGTTCACGGCGCCCAATCGTTCGCGTTCGATTTTCAACCGCTCAAGATTGCGTTCGGTCACGTCGACGTCGGGCAGCGGATCGTCTGGACCAAGCCCAGTCAATTTCATCGTCTCGTGCGGTGCGCAATTGAGCGCTTCGAAAATGCGCGCCTCCGTGTCCTTACGGCGCTCCTGTGCCGCTGACAGACGCTCCTCAGCCCGCGCCCTGCCTTCCCGAGCAGTGGCGAGCGACTGGATGGCTTCTGTTGCGGCCCGGTCAAGTTCCTGCTGCCTGGCCTCCGCTACGGCCAGTTTATCGCCAGCGCTTTTACGCAGCTCTTCGGCTTCGGAGAGTTGCGTAAGCAGAGCGCGGTTACGCTCGGCGATTTCTTCGGGTGCATCGGCAAGATTGGCGGCTTCCCGCTCCGCTTCTAGACGCCGCTCCCCAAGCGACTTTATCTGACGATCTGCATTCTCCGCGCGGGTAATCCAGCTTTTACGCTCAAGCCCGATCGACTCGAGGCGGCGTATCCGGGCTTCCGCTTCACGTCTTAGCCCATCATAAATGGCGCGGGTTTCCGCAAGAGTTGCACGGTCCAGCGTAACCTCGGCGGTTAACGCAGCAAGACGGCGATTCAACTCTTCGACATCAGCGGCATTCTCAAGACGCATCTGCGTTTCGACCAACTGTTCCTGTGTCTCTTCAAGCGTTTCGCTCAGGCGGGACTTCCCTTCATCAAGTGCGGCACGCCGGCTGAACAGCTGGCCCGAAGCTCGCTCTGCCGCCGCCAAGGCCTCACGCGCATCATTCAAAGACCGTTGCGTGGAACGCCAGTGGTCGCGGGTAGTGCGTTCATTCTCAACGGCATCACGGACAGCTTTTTCCGCTTCGGCGATAGCCGATTCAGCAACGCGCAACTGCTTTGTCGATTCAACAACCTCAAGATCAAGCTCTGCCAGCCGATTTTTCTGCGCCAGTCGTTGAGCTGCCGGTGTAGGAGCGTCGGCGCTTGCCGTATATCCGTCCCAGCGCCATAGATCGCCGGAAGTGCTTACAAGCCGCTGTCCCGGTTTTAATTGCGCCTGCAGCCGCCCCCCGCCTGTTTCATCGACAAGCCCGATCTGGGCAAGTCTACGGGCCAATTGCCTTGGTGCACGAACAACTTCAGCCAACGACCTGACCCCTGCCGGTAGCGCTGGATCGTCTACTGTTGTTGCAATTTCGCCCCAGAAAACAGGTGCGGAAATATCAATCGGGGCGTCCAGATCTTCACCAAGCGCTGCCCCAAGTGCTGTTTCGTAGCCCTTTTCGACTTTGATGGCCTCCACAATCGCTGGAAACAGGTCGGAAGCCGCTGCATTGATCATCTTGGCCAAGGTATTGGCTTCAGTTTCGGCGCGTCCTAGATTGCTGCGTGCTTCTTGCAAAGGTTGCCGCAACGTCGCTTCCTTTTGGCGCGCTGTCTCTACCGCTGCTTCTGAAGCAAATGTCGCCTCCTCAGCCTGAGCAAAAATCGCTTCCGCTTCTTCGACAAGTCTTTGCTTTTCAACCGGGTCAGCCAAGGTTGAAATTTGCGTCGCAACAGAATTTAGCTCCTGCTCGACATCACCTATTTGCCGCAAAAGACGGTCACGGCGCTCGGTTATTTCGCGCAGGTTGCGTTCAATCTGCGCCCTCTCCGCTGCAGCCTCAGCGCGCTCGGCAGTAATTTTTGCGAGCGCTGCTTCACTTTCCTTAAGCTTTGCTTCAGCACGTTCAAAATCGGCCCGCGTTTGCAGTTCACGCGTTCCAGCATTGGCATTTTCGTCGGTGAGCGACTGCTCTTCCGTGATGAGGCGCTCCAGCACGTCATCATTGTCGCTTATCATCTGCTCTTCACGAGCAATGTCAGCAGTGAATTGCTGTAGTCGCTTCTCAATTTCTGTCTGGCGGGCACGAATGCGCTCACCTTCCTCTTGCAATTGTGATCTGGCGATTGTCAGGCGCTGCAGTATAGCGGCCGCCTTTGCCTCTGCTTCACGCAGATCAGGGAGATGATGAGCGCCGATAGCCTGCTCTTTGGCAGCATTCATCTGGCGCTGCGCCTGTTCACCAACGCCGGATGTTGCGACGGCCAAAGCTGATTGCGCTTCGCCTTCCTGAGTTTTAGCGACAGACCATTTCAGGTGCAGCAAAATTGCTTCAGAACGTCTTATATCGGCTGAAAGGCTCTTGAAGCGGTTTGCTTGGCGCGATTGCCGCCTCAAGCTTTCAATCTGCGTCTCAAGCTCGCCAACAACATCTTCCAGACGCTCAAGGTTCTGCTCCGCAGCCCGCAAGCGCAATTCTGCTTCGTGACGACGCGTATGCAGGCCGGAAATGCCTGCGGCTTCTTCCAATAGCGCGCGCCGCGCCTGAGGCTTGGCTTGGATCAGTTCACCGATACGACCCTGCCCCACCATGGAGGGCGAACGCGCACCAGTCGACTGATCTGCGAACAGCAGTTGCACATCCTTGGCACGGGCATCCTTGCCGTTAATGCGATAGACAGATCCGGCCTCGCGCTCGATACGGCGTGAAACCTGTAGTTCGTCTGCATTATTGAAAGCCGAGGGTGCAGTACGGTCTTGATTATCGAGGAAAAGCGTTACTTCAGCTGTATTGCGCGAAGGCCTCGTCCCCGATCCCGAAAAAATGACATCATCCATGCCGGAGGCGCGCATATTCTTATATGAGCTTTCGCCCATAACCCAGCGCAGCGCCTCGACGAGATTGGATTTGCCGCAGCCATTGGGGCCGACAACACCGGTCAGCCCGCTTTCAATGACGAATTCGGCAGGCTCAACGAAAGACTTGAAACCCAAGAGGCGGAGTTTGGTAAAGCGCATCAGAGGCCCTTTCCAAAAACGATGCCCAGAATCGAAACGGCGGACGCAATTTCGCGCCCGCCGGAAATTTGATCGCGGGTATTAGAGCAGGCCGTCAATGATCGCTGACATTTCGTCAACCGATAGGGCTCCCGAATACTTGGCACCATTGATAAAAAAGGTTGGAGTTGAATCCACACCGAATTCTTTGGCACCGCGCTCACGCACAGCATTCACATCATCCAGAAGCTTTTGGTTCGTCAAGCAAGCTTTGAATGACTCCTGTGTAAAACCGGCCAATTTGGAGATTTGAAGCAGTGGTTCCTCGGCATTTGCTGCCGCAGCCCACTGTTCCTGCTGTTTGAACAACACTTCTACCATTGGATAGTAGCGATCTTCCGGTGCGCAACGTGCCAGCATAAAGGCTGCAGCAGCGCGCGGATCAAACGGAAATTCGCGCAGAATCAACTTGGCCTTGCCGGTATCAATGTACTTTTCCTTGATAGTCGGCAGAGTGGTGGTGGAGAAATGCGCGCAATGCGGGCAAGTCATCGAAGCATATTCGATGATTGTTACGGGCGCATCGGCCTTGCCGAGAACCATGTCCTTCAAACCGCTTGCTGCAACAAGCTTGGCCTCGTCTACCTTACCTGTCGAGGCTGGTACTTTTACGTCCTTGGGTGCCGCAGCTTCCTGCGCCCATGCGCCCGTACCCGCCGTTAAAGCAATGGCTGCTGTAGAAATAGCCGCAAGGCCCAGGATTTTTCTGCGATTCAACAATTCAGTCATCAGGGTCACCAGTCTCCGGCGTTGATCATGCAATTACAAAGTATTGCAGCGTTAAAGCTCGATGGCAGTCTCTTTAAGGCAGCTTTACCATTCTGTCTTTGAATTTTTCGTGATGAGAATGCAATCCCGTCTCAACGTCTGTTCTTTTCAGCATGAATGCTTTGACCAAGTTTTTGCAGCGCTTCGCGGAGATTTTCATCCTCAATATTCTCCACCGAATGACTGATCTTGGCGCGCGTAGTAGCATCAACAGGAGGAAGCTCACGGCGCTTTACAATAGGCAGTGCCACAGGCTTTTGCTCAATTTTGATACGTCCGACTGCTGCAAAGCCGAGAAAGGCGTTGACGCGGCTGATAATCTCACCGGTTTCATGGCTGATCCGCATCGCCGTAAAACCCTGGCAAGCAATAATCAACGTTGCAGGCTGGAACGGATCATCCTCATGCGCCCTACGGGGCCAGAGCAGCTTTAGCGGGCGTGATTGTTGGCCGAGATCTGGTCCAACGACTTCTTCCCATGACTGCACGAGTTCTATGGTGATCCCGGCGCGCTTGCGAAGGACAGGATCAAGAATGCCCGCTGCAGGATCGGCAAGGGGCCGAAAACCCTTTTTGCTGCGATCATTAGTCATGAAAACAAGTCATATACGAATAATTCATCGGCCATTATAGCCGCGAAACCACTCAACGAACAATGGAAGGCCATCCTCAAGCGCCATGGTGGGCGTAAATCCAAGATCACGCGAGGCCAATTCAATGTCGGCATAGGTGCGGACCACGTCGGCAGCCGGCATTGATTCGAATTTCTTGATAGCTTCCCGGCCACAAGCCTGCTCGATGATTTCTATGAAGCGCATAAGCGCAACAGGCTTGTTATTACCCAAATTATAGATGGGCGCGGTTTCATTCGGGTGAGATAATATGCGGCGGACAGCGCCATATACACCATTGACGATATCATCAATGAACGTGAAGTCGCGCTCCATATTGCCGTGATTATAAACTTTGATCGGCTCTCCCCGCAAAATTGCGTCGGTAAAGAGCCATGGAGCCATGTCAGGTCGGCCATAGGGCCCATAGACCGTAAAGAAGCGCAGTCCGGTCGAATTTACATTGTGGACACGTTTGTAGGAGTGAGCGAGTAGTTCCGCCGAGCGCTTGGTGGCCGCGTAGACCGAAACCGGTTGGTCAACGGGATCATTTTCAGCAAACGGTACCTTTTTGTTCGCGCCGTACACCGACGACGAACTGGCATAGACAATGGGGGGGCATTTGGTCATTTTGCGGGCTTGTTCAAAGATAGTCACCTGGCCCTGAACATTCGCATCGACGTAAACTGCCGGATTTTCAACCGAATAGCGCACCCCGGCCTGTGCAGCCAGATGTACTATGATATCCGCGTCAAGATCATGGACTATCGCTGAAGCCAGCTCTTGCGGGTTGGCAATATTAGCTTGTACAAACCGATTACCCCGCTTGCCCTGTAGAACAGAAAGACGGGTCTCTTTGAGCGCAACAGGGTAATAATCATTGAGATTGTCGATCGCGAGAACGTCAAATCCCTCACTTACGAGACGGCTCGCCACGTGAAATCCGATAAACCCCGCCGCACCCGTTACAATTGCCTTCATTTAATAGATTTTCTCACTCAACTTGTTCGTTCGCCCAGGGCAATTTTATCGGTTTCCGCCAGTTCAGCTGTTTGCGAAACCGAGAGATAGACCGCTTCTCCCGCGATCCAGCAAAGCACTATCGTGAGATAAACGAACACCGCATCAGTTGCATCATGACCAAACATGATCCCGAATGTACCGGTAACCACATAACTGGTTACAAGCAGAAGTGAAATGGCAATTGCAATATCACGACCAGGTCCACGTTTTTTTCGAAAAGCGGCGATAAGTGGCGCAGCTAACAGCGCCAATACCCCTAACAGGCCGACAATTCCTCCATCGACAGCAGCGTTTAAAAAGCCATTGTGAACATGCGTAAACAACAGTTTTTTCCCTCCGGGCACATCCAGAGCGCTATTCACCTTCTCCATGCGATTTTGGGGGCCATAACCCATCAAGGGCGCTTGGAGAAAGGCTTTCATTCCCCCTTCCCATAAAAGCATACGGGCCTTTAAAGAGCTTATCTCGTTTGGCTTTTCATCGAGCAAGGAAATATCCGATTCCAGCGCGTGATAACGCTCTTTTACCTTCAGTCCGGCAATGGCAAGCACAGCGACAATAAGAATGGCCAAGACCACCTTGATCGATCTACTGACTACTGGGAGTTCCTGACCACGCAAATACCAGAACAGGATCACAAAATTGAACGGCATGACGAGCCACGCGGATCGGGTACCCGAAAGGAATGCGCACAGAAGTCCACATGCAAACCCCGCAACCGCTATTATACGCTCCGTTTTGCTCTCTGAATGCGCGTTTAAAAGCGAAATACTGCCAAACAATACGGTAAACAGTCCGAAGACAGCGGCATTACCTGCACCACCTTCCGCTCGAATGTCGAGAAAAACGGCCTGTATGATGCTGAAAACCAAAGACCCGATCATTCCGAGCCCGGCACCGGTGATCAAAAACGGGATCAAGCGCCCCGAGATGCTAACGCGAAGCCTCGGAATGACGAACCAGATTGCCAGGAAAGGTATCATCTTCAACAGGAACGTCTTGTCATCTGATGCATTGGGGTGCATGACGACTGACAACACGGTCGTCAAAACAAACAATGTCACGCATGACGCGACTATTTTGTCGGTGCGTGTGAGTTCAAATGGAAAGCGCTTCACGGCAAGTGAGATTAATGCCCAAGCGAACGCGCAAACCAATATTACTGAAGTTCCACTTGCGAGAAGTCCTGGAAAAAGCGCAAAAATAAAAGTGAAAATACGATTGTTGCGATCAATCCCCACATAATGCCCCTTTGAAGGGATCAGTAGCGCCTTGGTCAACTGCTCTGGAAACATGACGGTTCCGAATATGACTGAAACTGGCACAATCAGCCAATTTATGAATAACGTATTTCTACCCTGTAACGCAGTTTGTGATTGATGCAACCCATAACGACAAAACTGGTAAAATGGTATGATGCCCACCACAGGATTTTGCCGTGGCGGATTTCCCCAAGTGAACGATCACAAGGGAAAATAGCAGATCCTTATCGCATCTGGCTGTCAGAAATCATGCTGCAACAGACAACTGTTGAAGCGGTAAAGCCATATTTCAACGCCTTTACAAAAAAATGGCCGACGGTTGCCCGTCTCGCCGCCGCCAGTCAGGACGATGTGCTAAGGGCCTGGGCTGGCCTCGGCTATTATTCCAGAGCACGCAATCTGAAAAAATGTGCCGACATCGTTTCCAATCTTTATAATGGCCGATTTCCAAGTGAAACTCCCGATCTGAAAGCTCTGCCGGGAATAGGTGATTATACTGCTGCGGCTATCGCATCCATTGCATTCGATAGGCCTGTGGCCGTTGTCGACGGAAACGTGGAACGTGTCATCACACGGCTTTACGCCATAACCACCCCTCTCCCTTCGGCCAAACCAGCAATACGAGCAAAGATGCAGGCGCTTACCCCGAGCGAACGACCGGGCGATTTTGCGCAGGCCATGATGGATCTCGGAGCAGGTATATGCACACCAAAACGACCGGCATGCATTATTTGTCCTGTCAATGATAATTGCCAGGCACTGAAAACAGGAGAGCCGGAGTTCTTTCCGGTGAAAGCTCCTAAGAAGGATAAGCCTGTTCGCCTTGGAGCCGCGTTCGTCGCCATTTCTTCCGACAATGAAATCTATCTTCAAAGCCGAGCGGAAACAGGACTGCTGGGTGGCATGGCCCAAGTGCCAACAACGGCGTGGACGGCACGGATTGATGGAGATACCCGAATCGACGCAGCGCCTTTTCCCGCGGACTGGACACCAACAGGTAAAATTACGCATGTTTTCACGCATTTCGAACTGCGTTTAAGCATCTACAAGGCTGATGGTATCGCGGCCCGTCCAGGTGTTGGCGGCTGGTGGGTGAAAGTCGAAAATCTTCATCAAGAGGCGTTGCCGACGGTCATGAAAAAGGCCATTGCTGCTGCCATCCCAGACGCTTTTACGAAAAGAAGGAAACCGGAATGACGCCCGTCAAGCATATCGTATTCGACATTGGTATGGTTCTCATCGGCTACGAGCCGGATGTCGCATTTCGCGAGCTAATTCCGGATGCAGCTGAGCGGAAATGGTTTCTCGAAAACGTCTGTACAAGTGCGTGGAATATTGAACAAGACCGCGGCAGAAAATGGCCCGAAGCCGAGGCCCTGTTGATCGCAGAATATCCTGACCATGAACATAATATTCGAGCGTTCAGGCAAAACTGGCACATGATGATCACTCATTCCATTGATGGCAGCGTTGAAATAATGCGCAAACTTATTGCCGATGGCCATGACGTTACAATGCTTACGAATTTTGCTTCGGACACATTGCGTGAGGCGTGGGAACGCTTTCCGTTTCTCACCGAAAGCCGCGGCGTTACGATTTCAGGTGATATTGGCCTCATCAAGCCTGATAGGGCCATTTACGATCACCACGTCAAAACATTTGGTGTCGATCCAGCTGCAACATTATTCATTGACGATAGCCCGAAGAACGTTGTTGGCGCGCAAGCGGCGGGCTGGCAGTCGATACAGTTTATCGACCCTGATACGTTGAGAACTGATCTTAACAAACTCGGCATTCAGGTCTGATTTTATCTCACCTTGGAACAAAACAAAACGCCCGAGGCCAAGCCTCGGGCGTTGGTGTATCGGAACGGCGCTGGAGATCACCGCCGATCAGATTCCTCAAGCTCCGGCGGAAAGCATCCCGCTACGAACCTGCTTGCGCAGTTCATCGATAGGCTTCAGCGAGCCTTCATCCTCGTAGTGCCAGAAAGTCCAACCATTGCAGGCGTCGAATCCCTGCACTTTCGCACCCATGCGGTGGATAGACCCTGCATCGCCGCCTGTTGTGATAGTGCCGTCAGCCCGAACAATGGCAGCATGACGTCCGCGTGCATCGCTCAAGATCGCGCCAGGCCTTAACATGCCGGACTCGACAATGCTCCCGAACGCGACCCGGGGCTCGGCACGCTTGCTTGTCATCACTGTCAGTTCAGCGCCTGCCAGCGGCTCCACAGAATCGATCCGAGCTGTCGCAGCGTCGATATACTTTTGCTCACGCTCGATCCCGACGAAGTGCCGTCCGAGACGTTTTGCAACCGCGCCGGTTGTTCCAGAACCGAAGAACGGATCGAGAATGATATCACCGGGCTTCGATGACGCCATAAGTATCCTAGCAAGGAGGGCTTCAGGTTTCTGCGTCGGGTGAATTTTGTCGCCATTCTCATCTTTAAGACGCTCTCCCCCTGTGCAAATCGGGAAAAGCCAGTCCGATCGCATTTGCAGATCGTCATTGGCTGCCTTCATGGCCTCATAATTGAATGTGTAGCCTTTCGCCTTCTGATCACGCGATGCCCAAATCATGGTTTCATGGGCGTTCTGGAATCGGCGTCCACGAAAATTGGGCATCGGGTTGTTCTTGCGCCAGACTATATCGTTGAGCATCCAGAATCCGAGATCCTGCATGCTTGCGCCAACGCGGAAAATATTGTGGTAAGAGCCGATCACCCAAATCGTGCCATTAGGCTTCAAGACGCGGCGGCAGGCCAGTAACCAGGCTCTGGTGAACGCATCATAGGCCTGAAAACTCTCAAATTGATCCCAATGATCGTTGACAGCATCCACTTTGGATTGATCCGGTCGATGGAGATCACCTTCAAGCTGCAGATTGTAAGGCGGATCGGCGAAGATCACATCAATCGAATGATCGGGCAACCGGTTGAGGGCTGCAACGCAATCCCCCTTGAGAATCGTATCAAGCCAGGACGCTTGCGGTGCGGACTGGGGAAGTTCATTCACGCGACGGACAACAGACATGGGATACTCGATTACTGGAGACGCTTTACTGATCCTTATGGTTACCGCGTAGGGTAAATATCGCGTTAAGAGCAGGTAGATCATGAGTTGACCGAAGAGCTTTTCTTTGACGCATGGCCGATAAGGGTGTAGTCGATGCCCGTAATCCCCCCAATTGACCCGAGGCGTGCATTATTTGCCGCACACTATTCCGGACAGGTATTATTCAATGGAACCCCAACTCATAATCTTCGACTGCGATGGCGTGCTCGTTGATTCAGAATTCCTCGCTGCCGAAGTTGAATCTCAATTACTGACGCAATCGGGTTATCCGATTGACCCAGAGACAATCGCTGAACGTTTTGCGGGTCTGACATGGACCGATATACTGCTACAGGTCGAGAAAGAATCCGGCATTCCGATTTCAGCATCACTGATCGAAGAATCGGCCCGCCAGATGGACCATAAATTGCGCAATGAGTTGAACGTCATTGAGGGCGCAGAACAGATTATAGCCTCGCTGAAATACCCAAAGTGCATTGCTTCCAACTCGATCAGTTCTTCACTGAAAATGATGCTTGAGCAAAGTACGCTTTACGAGTTGTTTTCCCCTCACATTTTTTCCGCACGCGAAGTGGGGACACAAAAGCCAAAGCCAGCGCCGGATGTCTATCTGTTTGCCGCCAAGCAATTCAATGTGAATCCGGCAAATGCCATCGTGATAGAAGATTCCACGCATGGCGTGCACGCTGCACATACGGCTGGCATGCGCGTTATTGGCTTTACCGGTGGCTCGCACACCTATCCCGGCCACGCCGACAAGCTTACTGACGCCGGTGCCGAAACGGTTATCAGCCGTCACAGGGATTTGCCGGCCACCATCGAGGCCATGTCAATCTGGTCAGAAACTGTTTAAATGAAGAAAAAGCCGGCTACTGCCGGCTTTTTCTTACTTTTTTCTCGATTTTTTGGGCGCATCGCCTGATTCATCAAAACCGATAAAGACTTGAATATTTTGAGCCGAAGGTTTTGGGAAAGAAACGTTCGCATCGTTGAAAACAAATTGTGTTGCGGCACTACCGTCATTCGCTGGAACTGCCTGATGGTGCAGTTTCGAATAGAGAACTTCAGTACCCTGCACGACGGCGACACGGATCGGCACGTTCACAGTATTGGGCGAAAATTTCGGCCCGGGCACGATTTTACCAGCAATGGCAACATTCATCGTCATATTGCCTTCAACGGTGCTGCAGGATCGTGTCTCATTGGAGATTGAAGCTTGGTAAATCAGATTATCTGGAGTTTTTTCGGCTTTTCCGTAGTTCGTCAAAACGGATGTGCCCTCACGAATAGTAACTTGCGGGCAGAAAGCCAATAGTTCTGAAGCTTTGATACGCTCCTGGGCCTGGCCCAATGCCTGGGCTTTCGGACTATTGGGATCTTCCGTTTTTGAGCCACTCGTAGAACAGGCGCTCAGTCCCACAGCAAAGACCAAAGCACAAACTGGGGCGTAAAGTTGATAGAAAGGCTTGGAATTATGTGTTTTTGACTTCATGAACAGAACTTTCCCCAAAGAACGAAGCTTGACGAACCGACATGTTCTATACCAACGGTAAGCAAATAATGCGACGGGCTTCATCAGCTTTTTTACCAGCACGATATCGGCACTCTTAGACAAGGTACACAAGGCGAAAATATGAAATACATCAGTACCCGCGGCGAAGCCCCTAAACTTGCCTTTTCCGACGCGCTTCTGGCGGGTCTGGCACGCGATGGCGGTCTCTATCTTCCGGAGCATTTTCCACAGTTTTCCGCTGCAGAGCTTCGTTCGCTTCGTGGGAAAACCTATGCTGAGATCGCGATTCATGTCCTGACGCCCTTTATCGACGGCGATATTGATCAGTCTGATTTCGAGCGTATGGTACACGAAGCCTATGAAACATTTCGTCATGATGCGGTTTGTCCCATCGTTCAAACCGCGCATAATGAATTTGTTCTAGAGCTCTTTCACGGGCCCACCCTCGCCTTCAAAGACGTGGCGATGCAGTTGCTGGCCCGTCTGATGGATTACATACTGACACAGCGCAATGAGCGGGCCACCATAGTAGGAGCAACGTCCGGAGATACAGGCGGCGCAGCCATTGAGGCTTTTGCCAATCGCGACAGGACAGATATTTTCATCATGTTTCCGCACAACCGGGTTTCCCAGGTGCAGCAGCGACAGATGACGACATCCGGCGCCCCCAACGTGCATGCATTGGCAATCGAAGGAAATTTCGATGATTGTCAGTCGCTCGTCAAAGGCATGTTCAATGATTTGAACTTTCGCGACACCCTGTCATTATCAGGGGTCAATTCGATCAACTGGGCACGTATTATGCCCCAGATCGTCTATTATTTTACCTCGGCACTTTCCCTCGGCAGTCCTGATCGCAAAATATCCTTTACTGTCCCCACCGGGAATTTTGGTGATATTTTCGCTGGTTATGTGGCAAAACGCATGGGCCTGCCAATCGATCAGCTGGTCATCGCAACGAATGACAATGACATTCTGACCCGCACGATCGAAACGGGGAATTATGAAACGCGCGGCGTTCTTCATACGACATCGCCGTCCATGGACATTCAAGTGTCATCGAATTTCGAACGGCTGCTATTTGAAGCACACGGTCGGGACGCCGAGGCTGTCCTGCGCCTGATGAATAATCTGAAACAATCCGGCAGCTTCGTGATTGGGGAGCCCGCGCTGAGCAAGATACGCGAAGAATTTGGCGCTGGCCGGTCAACGGCAGCAGAAACAGCCGAAACAATCGGTCAAATGCTTAGGTCCACCGGTTATCTCATGGATCCGCATTCTGCCATCGGATTGAAGGTTTCCCGTGAGAAAATTCCAGCAGATCAGCAGAGCGTCGTTCTTGCGACAGCCCATCCCGCAAAATTTCCAGATGCTGTAAAAGATGCCAGCGGAGTAAATGCCGATCTTCCGGCGTGGCTCGGCGATCTGATGGGACGAAAAGAACAATATACGGTACTTCCCAACGACCTGAAAAATGTGAAAGAGTATATTAGCCAACATTCGCGTGCGTCACCTCATAAGCTTTAAACGGATTGAGCGGTGATGAACAAATACAAGGTGCTGCTGCGTATAGTGTGCTTCCAGTCCGGATGTACGGCGCAGCAGGGCGGCAAGTGAGGAGCATTGCATGGGCGTTGAAATCAGTCGCCTCTCCAACGGTTTGACGATTGCGACAGAGACAATGCCGCATGTGGAGAGTGTAGCACTTGGCATCTGGGTAAAAGCAGGGTCGAGAAGTGAGGCGAAGAACCAGCATGGCATGGCTCACCTCCTCGAACACATGGCATTTAAAGGGACCGAAAATCGCTCCGCGTGGAAAATTGCGGCCGATATTGAAGATGTTGGCGGCGAGATCAACGCAGCAACCAGTGTCGAGACGACATCATATTATGCTCGCGTTCTGCGCGATGACATGCCGCTGGCTATCGATATCCTCACCGACATCATGACAAGTTCCAAGTTTGATGCAGACGAACTTGAACGTGAAAAGAACGTCATTATGCAGGAAATCGGCGCTGCACATGACACGCCCGATGACGTTGTTTTTGACCGTTTTACCGAGGCATCCTTCAAAAATCAGACTATAGGCAGGACCATTCTCGGGACACCTGAGACCGTTCAATCTTTTTCCTCAGCCGATCTGCGCCAGTATATGGATGAGCAATACAGCGCCGAACGCATGGTCGTCGTTGCCGCAGGCGGCGTAAAGCACGACGAATTTGTGCGCGAAGTTGAAAAACGTCTCGGCTCATTCCGGGCAAAATCCACTGCGCCTGAGGCTGATCCAGCACATTATGTCGGCGGTGATTTCCGGGAAGAGCGGGAATTAATGGATGCTCAATTGGTCATTGGCTTTGAAGGTCGCGCTTATCACGTGCGTGACTTCTACGCTTCGCAATTGCTCTCCATGGTGCTTGGCGGGGGAATGTCTTCGCGGCTTTTCCAGGAGGTGCGGGAAAAACGCGGATTATGTTATTCCGTTTATGCTTTTCACTGGGGCTTTTCCGATACCGGCATTTTTGGCATTCATGCCGCAACTGGCCGAAGCAATCTTAAAAAGCTTGTTCCCGTCATTATCAACGAGCTACACGAAGCTGCACGCAATATCTCCCAGGAGGAATTGAATCGCGCCCGCGCACAGTATCGTGCGAGCCTGCTGATGTCGCATGAAAGTGCTGCCAGCAGGGCAGGACAAATCGCAAGGCAGATCATGCTTTACGGTGAACCTGTATCAACGGAAGCGCTGGTCGACCGGCTGTCCAAGATTACGGTCGAGCGGCTGACAGATCTTGCAGGCCGATTGTTTCTGGATACGACACCAACGATTGCCGCTGTTGGTCCAATTGGTTCATTAATGAAATTTGATGACGTTCGCAACGGTTTGACGTCAATATCGGCAAGCCCGCGAAAAATCGCTGTCTAAAGTGCGATGATCGCGCTGCCGTTCCTGAAAAGTGCACCCCCGCCCCTTCAGGGCGAGCGGCTGTATTTACGTCCACCTCAACTTTCGGACTATAAGGCCTGGGCAACGCTCCGCGCGCAAAGCCGTGATTTTCTGGTGCCTTGGGAGCCGCTCTGGGCTGTAGACGATTTGGAGCGAAGTGCATTTCGCCACAGGATCAGGCATTATGACGAGGAAGCGGCTGCCGGAACGGCCTATCCCTTTTTCCTGTTTCGCAACACCGACTCGCGCCTTATTGGTGGCATTACCCTTGGCAATATTCGCCGCGGTGTGGGGCAGAATGGCATGATTGGCTATTGGGTTGGCGAGCCGTTTGCCGGTCAAGGCTATATGTATGAAGCTCTTCGGCTAATTATACCCTATGCTTTTACCAAGCTAAGGTTGCACCGGCTGGAAGCGGCCTGTATTCCAAGCAATGAAAGATCTATCCGGCTTCTCGAAAAAGCCGGATTTCAGAAGGAAGGACTGTTACGCTCCTACCTCAAAATCAATGGTATGTGGCAAAACCACCTGCTCTTCTCGCTTATTGAAGACGATCGGTGGCGGTAACCAAGCAAAGGTATTATCGGTGGCTTTATTGACTGGACATATGCTGAGAAGCTTGTTGCGCATGTGTGTCCTTATCGTTTCGTTGTTGGCTCTTCATGCGACCGCTCAAGCATTTGAAACCATCAAGATCACCAAGGAAAGCACTGCGCTTGACCTGTCAAAGGCGGTTGAAGTTTACAGAAATCAGGGCGAGACCTTTCAGGTTTCCACCGCGCCCGGCACCGATGGTATTGTTCGCCGCATCGAAGTGCCTGCAAATGACAAACGAGCGACCGGTGACTGGGCTGCATTCGCCCTGGCAAATCCGACCGACGAACAGATCGATCGCCTGATCGTTGTACCGCATTTCCGGCTTGTCGGCTCTGGTTTTATCTGGCCAGATCTAGGCTCCACCCGCATTACTTCCATCACGCCCAGCGAAGGTTTTGCGCTCGACCGGCAGGCAAGTGAAGACGCCGATATCTTTCTGATTACGCTTAACCCGGGCTCTGTCATCACCTTGGTTGCCGAATTGGCGTCTCCCAATCTGCCGCAGGTTTATGTGTGGGAGCCCAACGCTTACAAGGATACGGTCAATTCTTATACGTTGTATCGCGGGATCCTGTTGGGTATTGCTGGGCTACTTGCCCTGTTTCTCACCATTCTGTTTGTGGTGAAGGGAACTTCTCTTTTTCCGGCAACGGCTGCTTTGGCATGGGCCGTGCTGGCCTATATCTGCGTCGATTTTGGTTTCTGGAACAAGCTGATCGAGATAACTCCTGGCAACGAACAAGTCTGGCGCGCTGGAACGGAAGTTGCGCTTGCTGCAACATTGGTGATT
Organism: Phyllobacterium sp. 22552; assembly: GCF_052044585.1. Taxonomy (NCBI): domain Bacteria; kingdom Pseudomonadati; phylum Pseudomonadota; class Alphaproteobacteria; order Hyphomicrobiales; family Phyllobacteriaceae; genus Phyllobacterium; species Phyllobacterium sp. 22552. The sequence goes on from NZ_JBQENG010000002.1 coordinate 560,683, forward strand.
TTTCTATTCACCTACCTGAATCTCAATCGGTGGCACGACAATTTCAGCTATGGCGCGTTAACGTGGATTCTGGGGTTGGGCATTGTCTCCGGTGTTGCCATCTTCGATCCTCCGATTGCTGCTGGCATCGCCCGCTTCTCGTTCGCATTAACGATTCTGTCGGGCACCTTGTTGATCGGGTTTTTCTCGTTCAGGAGCTATGATCGGGCGATCATGCTGATACCGACATGGATGCTGTTATTGGTCTGGTTGCTTGGAAGCTGGCTGACCGTATCCGGCATTCTGTCCAATGACATCATCCAGCCGGCCTTGGCTGGAGGATTGGTGCTTATCGTCCTGTTGATCGGTTTTACCGTCATGCAGCACGCATTTTCTGGGGGTGCATTGCAACAAGGCCTCTTCTCGGACGTAGAGCGGCAGGCCTTGGCCATTATCGGCTCTGGCGATATCGTCTGGGATTGGGATGTGCCGCGTGACCGCGTAGTGACCACTCCTGACCTTACAAACTTTCTTGGGGCGTCGGCCAGTTCACTTCACGGTGCCGTCCGCAACTGGCTACCAACTTTGCATGCGGATGATCGCGATCGTTTTCGCACTACACTTGATGTCATTCTTGAAAACCGGCGGGGCCGGATATCGCAGACCTTCCGCCTGCGCGCCAATGATGGCCATTATTATTGGTATTCATTGAAAGCACGGCCCGTGATTGGCTCTGACGGAGAGATTGTGCGTTGTGTCGGTACGCTAATTGATGTGACTGAGCAGAAGAAGGCGGAAGAACGCCTGCTTCATGATGCTGTTCACGATAATCTGACGGGACTGCCCAATCGCGAACTGTTTCTTGATCGCCTGGGTTCAGTTATCACCATGGCGCAGACAGAAAGCAAACTGCGTCCAACGATTTTTATCATCGACATTGATCGTTTCAAGCAGGTCAATGACGGCCTTGGCATGTCCGCAGGTGATACTTTCCTGCTCACAATATCGCGTCGTCTGCACCGGCTGTTGCGGCCGCAGGATACGCTGAGCCGCCTGTCGGCAGATCAGTTCGGCCTTATTCTGGTATCGGAAAGCGAGCCTGCGAAAATCGCCGCCTTTGCCGAAGCGATCAAACAGGCAATTCGTGCGCCCATCGCCTTCTCGAAACGCGAAATCGTACTCACCGCATCGCTTGGGTTGATCACATGGACTAGCGGCACGTCGGCCTCGCCAGAAGACCTGGTCAAAGACGCCGAGCTTGCCATGTATCAGGCGAAAAGGTTTGGAGGGGACCGTATCGAGCCATTCCGCCCTGCTTTCCGTGCAGTCGGAAGTGACCGTCTTCAACTTGAATCTGATTTGCGCCGCGCGCTTGAGCGCCGCGAAATTCATATGGCTTATCAGCCGATCATACGCCTGGAAGACAATAGCATTGCCGGTTTTGAAGCCCTTATGCGCTGGGATCATCCCCGCCGAGGCTCTATACCGCCATCGGAGTTCATACCCATTGCCGAGAGTTCCGGCCTGATTGTCCAGCTTGGCCTGTTTGCAATGCACCGTGCTGCTGAAGATCTTGTGAACTGGCAACGCAATCTTGGTGCTAACCCGTTATTCGTATCGGTGAATATATCCAGCAGCCAACTGATCCGCCAGGATTTGATTGATGATGTGCGATCCGTATTGCTGCAAACACAGATCAGTCCAGCCAGCCTCAAGCTGGAATTGACCGAGTCTCTTATGATGGAGAACCCGGAGCGGTCCGCTTATGTGCTTTCGAGCATCAAAGCGATGGGTGTCGGCGTTTCGCTCGATGATTTCGGTACGGGATACTCCTCCCTGTCCTATCTGACATCTTTCCCGTTCGACATGATCAAGATTGACCGGTCTTTCCTGAAGGCGGAACAACCTCAAAAGGTTACGCTGCTGCGATCGATGATCAGCATGGCGCATGATTTGGGACTATCGGTGGTCACGGAAGGAATCGAGAACGAAAGCGATGCGCTACAACTGCGTCAAATGGGATGTGAGTTTGCCCAGAGTTTCATGTTCAGCCCTCCGCTGACTTTGGATGTAGCAACTAAACTTCTACGCGATCAGTTCCAGCAATCCAAGGCATCCTAGTTTCCAAGGCAACTATGCGTGGCCCGCAACAGTTGCCAGCCTGGATGGATCAACGCCCATATGACTGAGAATACGATCGTACTTGCGGTCCATATCGGTATCGAACAGCAATTCCTGTGGCGCTTGGCACGTTAGCCAGCCATTATTTGCTATCTCAGTTTCCAGCTGACCGGATGCCCAGCCAGAATATCCGAGTGTCATCAGGGCTTTGCGGGGACCACGACCGCCGGAAATAGCGCGCAGAATATCGATTGTCCCTGTCAGGCAAATCTCTTCGGCAACCGGCATTGTTGAATCTGTAAGATAGTCATCTGAATGCAGGACAAACCCACGCCTCATCTCAACAGGACCACCGCTGCGGACCAGGAAATCACGTGTTCTTTCTGGCATAACAATAGCCTGCTCTTCATCAAGCACACCCAGTTGAACCAGAATATCTGCAAACTCCATTTCCTGGGCGCGGTTGATAATCAGGCCCATCGCACCCTTTTCGGAGTGCGCACAGACATAAATCACCGACCGTGCAAAGCGGCTGTCATCCATCCCCGGCATTGCGAGAAGGAACTGCCCATTCAGAAATCCTGTATTTTTACTGGCGTCTCTGAAAATCTCCATAGCAGTAAAGGTATCAAGGAATTTGCAAATGACAACGGGCATGGATAACGAATCGTAACCATAGGCCTAATTCCTGGCTAACGGAAAGCTCACGCAGAAATGATGAATTGAAGCTCAAACCCTTCTTGCTCGCGTCTTAAAGGCCTGTAATGGTTAGGCATGAAGATCAGAATATTTATTTTTCTAGCGGCGTTAGCCACTGCTTTTCAAGCTCATGCTGGAAGTTCGGAATGGACAAAAACACCCGGAGGTAGCGTCCGCCTGGTGATAGACAACCCTCCGCCCAATGCAAATGTGGTACGAGGCGTCGTCCAGATCGACCTTGATCCAGGCTGGAAAACCTATTGGCGTGAACCGGGCGATGCGGGCGTGCCACCGGAGCTAAGTATCACTGGCAGCACAAATGTTAAAAGTGCTACGCTTGCCTTTCCAGCGCCACACCGCTTTGACGATGGAGGCACGCATTGGGCGGGTTATAAACAGCCGGTCTCGCTTCCCGTCACACTGACTTTGACGGAACCCAACCAGCCTGCACAACTGAAAGGCCATGCGTTCCTTGGTATTTGTGAGACAATCTGCATCCCCGTTATGGCAGAATTCGATATAGACATCGACAATTCGCCATCTGACGCTCTTTCGAGGACGTTGATAAGCACGGCTTTTGAACAATTACCCGCCAAAGCCACAACCAACTTCGGAGCGACCTCCGCATCCAGGAAGGGTGATGCTATTGAACTCGTCGTCAACTTACCTGCCGATGACCCGGATATCGACATTTTTGCTGCGGGAAACGGATCGGTAGCCTTTGGCATGGCCAAGCTTGAAAAACGTGACGGAAATCGCGCCGTATTTTCCGTGCCACTCACCTCCGGCAAGCAAGAGAAATCGATAATCCTGAACTATACATTGGTCCAAGGAAAGCAGGCCGCAGCTGGAACGATTGACGTTCAATAATAACTCGTAAAAACATGTCGGCAGCACTATGTCAGTTACGTCATACTATTTATCCAAGGAGCCAGTTCATGACGATCAAGGTGGGCGAACGTTTACCCGATGCAAAGTTCAAAACAAAATCTGACGAAGGTGTAAGCGAAATCAGCTCCGACGCGCTGTTCAAAGGTAAAAAAGTGGTGCTTTTTGCCGTACCCGGCGCATTCACTCCGACCTGCAGCATGAATCATCTGCCGGGCTATCTTGAGAACCGCGACGCCATTTTGGCAAAAGGCGTGGACTCAATCGTGGTCGTCGCAGTCAATGATCCTCACGTCATGGGCGCTTGGGCAAAAGCCACCAATGGTGAAGGCAAAATTCAGTATCTTTCTGACGGAAACGCAACCTTCACCAAGGACGTTGGACTGGAAATAGACCTCGGCGCGGGCAATATGGGCGTGCGATCGAAACGTTATTCCATGCTGATCGAAGATGGCGTTGTGAAACAACTCAATATTGAGGAATCGCCTGGTCAGGCGGTCACTTCGAGCGCCGCTACAATTCTCGAACAGCTCTGATAAAGTTCAGAATCGCAAGGATCGGTTATCCGATCCTTGCCATTTACTTCCGTTTGTAAGGCGCCATGCCGGCGCGGGCCAATTCGTCGGCTCGTTCGTTTTCCGGATGCCCCGCATGGCCTTTTACCCAATGCCAGACAACTTTATGGCGCTTGCGCGCTTCATCAAGGGCTTGCCAAAGTTCGGCGTTCTTCACCGGTTTTTTGGCAGCCGTTTTCCAGCCATTCCGTTTCCAGCCCTCGATCCATCCGGAAATACCATCGCGCACATAGACTGAGTCCGTATAGACATCGACTTGGCACGGTTCTTTCAGTGCATTAAGAGCCGAAATTGCGGCCATCAATTCCATGCGATTATTGGTGGTATCCGCCTCACCGCCAGAAAGTTCTTTTTCATTGCCGTTCCAGCGCAGTACAGCGCCCCAGCCCCCGGGACCGGGATTGCCTGAACAAGCGCCATCAGTGAAAGCTTGTATCTCCTTCACGCTTTTTGCCCCTCAAAGGCCAATCCGTATTCTTCAGGAGAGCTTATCTGGCGATGAAAGCGCATGCGACGCAAATATTCCCGCGGGTCTTTTTTGACTACGAAGCTTCCCTCAGGGGTATTCAGCCAATCATAGAGCCTTGTGAGCATAAAACGCAGTGCGGAACCCCGGGCCAAAACCGGCAGACTTGCCGCCTCTTCTTTGGACAAGGGACGGACAGCGTTGTAGCCGCGCAGCAATGCCGTGCCCTTGGTCAAGTTGAACGAATTGTCTTTTTCGAAACACCAGGCATTCAGACAAACAGCAACGTCGTAGGCGAGAAGGTCTGTGCAGGCGAAATAAAAGTCGATAATCCCCGATAACTTGCTGCCGAGAAAAAAGACGTTATCGGGAAACAAGTCTGCGTGAATGACGCCAGAAGGAAGATGGGAGGGCCAATTTTTTTCCAGAAACAACAAATCTTCTTCGGTTTCCTTCGCGAGACCCGCCTCGACTTGGTCTGCATCGGTTCTGGAATTATTCCATAACGGGCGCCAGCTTTCCACCGAGAGCGCATTCTTGCGGCGCATGGGGAAATCTTCACCAGCAAGATGCATTCGCGCCAGTGCCTCTCCAAGTGCCGCACAATGCTGCACTGTTGGCCTGCGCATCCACATGCCTTCCAGAAAAGTTACGATAGCGGCCGGACGGCCTGCAAGTTCGCCGATGTTTGAGCCTGACTTCTGAACCACAGGCAAGGGGCAGCTGATACCTTTACCGGCAAGATGCTCCATGAGGCCCAGAAAAAAAGGCAGATCACTACTGTCGACGCGTTTTTCGTAAAGGGTCAGAATGAACGCAGCCTTGCTCGTGTGTAAAAGATAGTTTGAGTTTTCCACGCCTTCCGCAATACCTTTGTAGGAGAGCAGCTCCCCGATATCGTAGTTCTTTAAAAATTGTGCGAGTTCGATTTCGTTAATATCGGTATAGACGGCCATAGTCAGTGGGTCCCATTGACAAAAGCCATGTCGTGACTTGTTAATTCTACATCCCGCAGATCGCGCATAACGTGGAAATTCTCTGTTTCAACTGTGGTTTCCGCCAGTTCAATCGACACCGAATACCGTTCTGAAAATGACTGGATAATTTCGTCGACGATGATCTCGGGCGCTGATGCGCCAGCAGAAAGCCCGACGGTGGCAATTTTGCCCACGCTATTCCAGTCAATATCGGTTGCCCGCTGAACCAGAAGCGACTGTTTGGCACCGGAGCGCTCAGCCACCTCGACCAACCGCTTGGAGTTGGAAGAATTCGGCGCCCCGACGATCAGGAACAAGTCACAGCCTGGGGCAGCAGCTTTTACCGCATCCTGACGATTGGTGGTGGCATAACAAATGGACTCGGCCGCCGGTGCGGTGAGTGCCGGAAAACGTTCCTGCAAAGTCGCAATTATCCCGGCTGTGTCATCCACAGATAAGGTGGTCTGCGTTACGAAGCCAAGATTTTCTGGGTCCGCGGGCATATAGTTTGCCGCATCTTCAATAGTTTCGATAAGTGTTACAGCTCCGTCCGGTAGCTGTCCCATGGTGCCGATCACCTCTGGATGACCGGAGTGGCCCACGAGGACCACATGACGCCCAAGACGCTGATGGCGCATCGCCTGTTTATGTACTTTGGAAACGAGGGGACATGTGGCGTCAAGATAAAACAGGTTCTTGTTTTCAGCGTCCGCCGGCACCGATTTCGGCACACCATGGGCTGAAAATACGACTGGCTGACCGCGATGCTCGGCAGGAATCTCATCCAGTTCTTCGACAAAAACTGCGCCTCGCGCCTGCAATCCTTCGACAACATAACGGTTGTGAACGATTTCATGGCGGACATAAACTGGGGCACCATACTTCTTCAGCGCCAGAATGACGATTTGAATAGCCCGATCCACTCCGGCGCAAAATCCGCGCGGTCCGCAAAGACGGATTGTAAGTGGAGCTTTCTCAGTCATCATCATATCTCAGCCAAATTTGTTCTTCTTGGAATTGGGCGGCATTCAACGCGAAGTCAACCCCGAACTATTGGATTGAACCGGTTCCTCTTTTGGATGAGTGCGCCGCCAGACCGATATGCCTGCGATAGCGAGCAGAGTTGCGGCAAGTCCATACCAGGTAACTGCATATTGCAAATGACTGTTCGGCAAATCGATAATCGTTACGCCACCGATCGGCAGACCGCCCGGATTGGGCGTTTTATCTGCGTCAACGAAGAACGGAACTAGCTTGTCCGTCGGCACTCCAGACTGAGCCGCCATTACCGGCAAATCTTTCCAGTAGTAAATATTGGCCTTCAAATCATTATCAGGCACAATTGACGAAGGTTTGGCGTCAAGCGGATTGCGCGCCAGACCTCTAACCGCAACCGGTCCTTCAATGCTTGAGCCACGACTGCTGGGTTCTTTTTTGTCATAGGGAACAAACCCGCGATTGACGAAGATAATTCTGCCGTCGATCATCTGAAGCGGTGCATAAACATAAAAGCCTGACATTCCTGCAAATGTTGCGAAATAATGCCGTTCTTGCCCATGCAAAAATTGACCGGTCACAGTCACCGGTCGATAGTCAATATCGTGTTTTTCCGCCCACAAGCTTTCAATCTCAGTGAGCGAAGCCGGCGGTGTATGGGTACGCTGTTCTATTTCCGCCAGTAGATTTTCTTTCCACTGCAGACGCTCAACCTGCCATGTCCCCAGCGCAATGAGAATGAAAAAGACAATGGAACCGAGAATCAGCATGACCCAGGGAAAGCGCCGCCGCTCCATAATATTTGGACTAGTGTTCATTTGACGATGGAATATCCAGCTGGCCTTCTGCAGCCTTGTGCTTGTACTGAAGGGCGATCAATACACCCTTCATCCAGCGGAGCGCCGTCAAGCACAATAAAAGTGCCAGCGGTATCCACAGCAGAAAGTGTACCCATAGCGGCGGATCGACATTGACTTCCATCCACAGCGCCAGCCCGACAACGATAAAGCCGATGATCAGCATAACAAGAACTGCAGGACCGTCTCCGGAATCAATAAACGAGTAATCCAAGCCGCAACTTGTGCAGCGCTTGGCTGGAGTAATGAAGCCGTCGAATAGCTTCCCCTGCCCGCAACGAGGGCATTTGGCCTTCACTCCTGCGGCGAATGGATCGACAGGCGGATAAAGCGCAGAATCTTCATTCATCAAGTATCACTCAAGGGTAAATTTCGATTGGCGTTCCATCTTGGACAAGTGCCCAGATTTCATCCATCTCCGGATTAGTGACGGCTATGCACCCGTCTGTCCAGTCGATAAGTTGAAGCACCCATCCCCACCATCCATAACCATTGACTGCACCGTGGATCATGATCGCACCACCCGGCGACACACCCATCGACTTGGCTGCCGCTTTATCTCGCGCATTCGGGTAAGAAATATGGATTGACTTGTGCGCCATACTTTTCGGATTTCGCCAATCGAGAACGTATCGGCCTTCAGGCGTACGTTCATCGCCCTCCCATTGCTTATGGCCGACCGGCCGAGCGCCAAGTGCAATCTTGTACTCTTTAATGACCGAGCTTCCTGACAAAAGTTGCATCTTTCGCTGGGATTTTTCGACCCGCACGAGATCAACTTTCTCAGCCGCATCGGCCAATGTTCCGCTCACCAAAATGAGGCCCACCAGCACAATCAGCAGCGACACGTGTTTAGCGATCATCGAAAATCCATGCCGCAGCAATGTGCTCAAATAATGAGAGCGGCCGCATTTCTGCGACCGCTCTTTTAGCATAAATACTGCCAGTTTTTAATGTCCAGCAGCGATCGGCGCACCCCACGATGCCCAGACATAGATCGTGAAAAACAGGAACAACCAAACCACGTCAACGAAATGCCAGTACCAAGCAGCAGCTTCAAAGCCGAAATGCTTGTCAGGCGTGAAATCGCCTCGGATAGACCGAAGTAGACAAATCGCCAGGAAGATCGTTCCGATGATGACGTGGAAACCATGGAAACCAGTCGCCATGAAGAAGGTGGCACCATAGATCGAATCTTTGAATGCAAATGGCGCATGAATGTATTCATATGCCTGAACAAACGAGAACAGAACGCCAAGGATAACGGTAAGAGCGAGACCCGTTATAAGACCCTTGCGATCATTGTGGATCAAAGCATGGTGTGCCCAGGTTACAGTCGTGCCGGACAGCAACAGAATAACCGTGTTGTAAAGTGGCAGATGCAGTGGATCGAGAACTTCAAGTCCCTTTGGCGGCCACACACCGCCCGTAAATGTCGTACGAGCCACCTGCTCAACTTCACCCGGATAAAGGCTGACATCAAAAAATGCCCAGAACCAAGCGGCAAAAAACATCACTTCTGAAGCGATGAACATGATCATGCCATAGCGCAAATGCAACGACACAACGCGGGTATGGTGTCCCTGTTTGCCTTCCTTGATCGTATCCGACCACCAGCCATACATTGTGTAGAGCACAATGACCAAGCCAATGGCGAAAAGCCAAGGTGTGGTCAGATTGGCTTTGAACAGGACAAACTCGCCGCCCTTATTGTATTGCATGAAACCAATACCGCCGAGGGCAAGGATGAATGCGCCTACCGAGGCAAGGAACGGCCAAGGACTTGGATCGATAATATGATAATCGTGGTTCTTTTGGTGCGCTTCGGCCATGTTAACCCCCGCAAGGTCTGTTTATTGCACTAGACATCAACATCTCCTCAGAGCTGTCCCGATGTCGTTGTCTTGTTCACCTCTGCACTGGCCGCAACGGGCGCAGGCATTGGTATCGGAAAGAAAGTGTAGGATAGCGTAATTGTGTTGACGCCTTTGAGCTCCGGCGCATTTACAATTTCAGGATCGATAAAAAATACGACCGGCATTTCAAGATCTTCGCCCTGCTTCAAGACGGTGTCCGTAAAGCAGAAACATTCAACCTTGTTGAAATATGCGCCGGCAGCCATGGGCGTCACATTGAACAGCGCACGTCCCGAGGTCGGCTGCGATGCGACATTCCTGGCTTCATATTTAATCAGCTTGGTTTCACCGATTTTCAGCGACACGTCCCGCTGCATAGGCTTGAAATCCCATGGCAACCCGCCTGATGTATTGGCATCAAAACGCACCGTGATTGTCTTGTCGAGGATGGTGTCCGACATTTGTTCAACACGTTGTGTCGTACCGCCATAACCAGTAACCTGGCAGAACATTGCATATAATGGCACGGCAGCAAAAGCCATGCCGACCATCCCAAAGAAAAACGCCAGACAAGAAATCGCGATCGTCCGGTCTGAAACCTTACGTTTTGCCACTAGAACTTCTTTATCAGAGCCCGTTTCCATGCTCATCACATAGGCCTGTTCAGGATATTGGCACCAAGCTTGGCCCACGTACCAACATAAACGATAAGGACGAAAGCTGCGAGCGCAAGCGCAAGTGCGAGCGAGCGGCTGCGTCGAGCGCGCTTCTGCTTGTCGCTTAATGTTATGCGGTCATCACTCATTTAAACACCCAGAACCAGAAGTGCTTTACGCACAAGTATCTCGCCGAGCAGGACGGCGTAGAGACTGAAGAGATAGAAGATGGAAAATGCGAACATTTTCTTTGCAGGCTTGATCATTGGCTCGCCGATTTCCGCGCGCCACACGGTCCATGCGTAAAACAAAAACGCAAAGCCCATCGCAATCGAAAACACGCCATAAACGGGTCCAGCGAAACCCATAATCCAAGGCAGAACCGCCACCGGCGCAACCAGAATTGTATATAGCCAAATCTGAAACTTCGTTGAAGCTTCGCCCATGACATTGGGCATCATCGGGATTTTAGCCTTCTCGTAATCATCGGACATGAACAGCGACAGCGCCCAGAAATGGGGTGGCGTCCATAGAAAGATAATCAGAAAAAGAACAATGCTTTCCATGCTGACCGAACCAGTCACAGCAGCCCAGCCAATCATTGGCGGGAAAGCCCCTGCCGCGCCACCAATAACGATGTTCTGCGGTGTAGAGCGTTTCAGCCACATCGTATAAACGACGGCGTAAAAGAAGATCGTGAAGGCCAGCAAGAACGCCGACAGCAAATTGACAAACAGACCGAGAGTCAAAACGGAGAAAATTGAAAGCAGCAGGCCAAAAGTCAGCGCTTCATCGCGGGAGAGCCGGCCAGCTGGTATTGGACGTTTGGCTGTGCGCTTCATCACCGCGTCAATATCAGCATCATACCACATATTGAGAGCGCCGGAGGCGCCAGCGCCAACAGCGATGCAAAGGATCGCAATGGCGGCAATTACCGGATTAATGTGGCCCGGCGCTGCCATCAAACCAACAAAACCCGTAAACACGACCAGCGACATGACGCGTGGTTTGAGAAGCGCAATATAGTCTGATGCACTGGCTTCAGAGAGGCCAATGTTTGCATCCAGTGTTGCGTGTTTCTCAATCAATGACATGCGCTCGATCTTACAAAAGTTCAGTTTCGTTCAGGAGATAACCGGACTGTATGAATCAGCCCGGTTATCATGATCATTTACTTAATACGTGGAAGCTGTTCCCACTGATGGAAAGGCGGAGGCGATGAAAGCTGCCATTCCAGAGTGGTTGCACCTACGCCCCATGGGTTCGCACCGGCTTCGCGCTTCTTGGCAAATGCTTCAAACACGCCAAAGAGGAAGATGAGAACGGCGACACCGGAAATGTATGAGCCGATGGACGATACTTCATTCCAACCCTGGAAAGCATCTGGATAGTCGATATAGCGACGTGGCATACCGGCAAGCCCAAGGAAATGCTGCGGGAAGAACACCAGATTCACACCAATGAAGGTGACCCAGAAATGCGTGTGGGCAATCGTGTGGTTATACATGTAGCCCGTCATCTTCGGGAACCAGTAGTACCAGCCAGCGAAGATACCAAACACAGCACCCAGTGACAGAACATAATGGAAGTGGGCAACAACGTAGTATGTGTCGTGCATCGCACGGTCCAAGCCCGCATTGGCCAGCTGCACGCCTGTCACACCGCCGACGGTGAACAGGAAGATAAAGCCGATTGCCCAAACCATTGGTGGCTTGAACTCGATTGAGCCGCCCCACATGGTCGCAATCCATGAGAAAATCTTAACGCCAGTTGGAACAGCAATAACCATCGTTGCGAAAACGAAATAGCGCTGCGTGTCGAGCGAAAGACCGACCGTATACATATGGTGCGCCCATACGATAAATCCGACGACGCCGATGGCGACCATGGCATAGGCCATGCCGAGATAGCCAAAAATAGGCTTTCTCGAGAAGGTCGATATGATGTGGCTGACGATGCCGAAGGCTGGCAAAATCATGATGTACACTTCCGGATGACCGAAGAACCAGAAAAGATGCTGGAACAGGATCGGGTCACCGCCGCCTTCAGGCGCGAAGAATGTCGTGCCAAAATTGCGGTCCGTCAGCAGCATGGTGATACCACCAGCAAGAACCGGCAAAGCGAGCAGCAGCAGGAAGGCAGTAATCAACACCGACCATGCGAACAGCGGCATCTTGTGCAGGGTCATGCCCGGAGCGCGCATATTGAAGATCGTGGTGATAAAGTTGATCGCACCGAGAATGGACGAGGCGCCAGCAATGTGGAGTGACAAGATTGCCAAATCCATCGCCGGACCGGGCTGACCCGTTGTCGAAAGCGGCGGATAGATCGTCCAGCCACCGCCTGTACCGTAACCACCGGCTGGACCGGGAACGAACAATGACAGAAGCAGAAGAATCAGAGCTGGCGGGAGCAGCCAGAACGAAATGTTGTTCATACGTGGAAATGCCATGTCTGGCGCACCGATCATGATCGGCACCATCCAGTTGGCAAAACCACCGATCAAGGCGGGCATAACCATGAAGAAAATCATGATAAGGCCGTGAGCTGTGGTGAACACAAGGTACATGTGCTTACCGGCATCGATTGCCGCATCACCCTCGTAGCCATAGACCATGGCAGCAAGACCATGGAAAATCTGAATACCGGGCTCCTGGAGCTCGGCACGCATGGCAATCGAAAGCGCGCCACCGATTATACCCGCGATGATCGCGAAAATCAGATAAAGCGTTCCGATATCCTTATGGTTGGTCGAATTGACCCAACGAGTCCAACCACTGGGTTTGTGGTCGTGATGATCGTCGTGGGCTTCGTGAGCAGCTGAACCTGCCATGAGATAGCTCCCGTTCCTCAAATGCAAAGCGCAGCTGACTTAGTTGCCAGCCACATTGATATTCTTGCCATCATCGATTGATGCAGCGAGTGTCTTATAGGCTCCCGGCAAATCACTGCCAGCGGCCGCGTACCATGCGTTGTACTGCTGCTCCGATACGACACGGATCGCGATAGGCATGAAAGCATGATCCTTGCCGCAGATTTCCGAGCACTGGCCGTAATAGAGGCCTTCTTTGTCAGCCTTGAACCAGGTCTCATTCAAGCGACCCGGTACAGCATCGATCTTCACGCCGAATGCAGGCATTGCGAAAGCATGAATGACGTCAGCGCCAGTCGCAAGGATGCGAACAGTCGTATTCACCGGAACGACCATTTCATTATCCACAGCCAAGAGCCGCGGATAGGCCTTGATGTCTGCCTTACCTGCAGTTGCGCGGTCGGCATCCTTGAGAATCAGCGAATCAAATGAAAGCGGCGCTTCATTGGCTTGGTATTCGTAGCCCCAGTACCACTGGTATCCCGTTGCCTTGATCGTTAGCTTGGGATCTTCAGGCGAATATTGCGCCGTCAGCAACTGGAATGATGGAATGGCAAGGAAAAGAAGAATAACGACAGGACCGACAGTCCAGACGATCTCAACTGCAGTATTGTGGCTCGTCTTTGACGGAACGGGATTGGCACTGGCGCGATAGCGGAACATCACCCAGGCCAGCAATATCATCACAAAAATCGTGATTGGAATGATAAACCACAGCGTATAGTGCTCAAACCAGACGATCTGCTCCATAATGCCGGATGCAGCTGGCTGGAATGTCATTTGCCATGGCTCTGGTTGCGCCGCGATGGCCGTACCGGCACTCAGGAAGCTACCCAGGACACCGGCCAGCTTGACAATATTCTTCTTCACCTAGAGATCTCCCGAATGAAGCATCAGTTCCATACGTTAATGCCGGACGTTCGAGGCCCGGTCGCATGTCGCGTTCAAACCACACATTAGCCTACATCGCAAGGAAGGCGAACGTGATCTCATGCGGCATTTTTGCGCGCAGCTTGTCATCGAAATGCGCCAACCTATGAAAGTTGCGATTTTTTAACGCTAGCTCACCATTTTCCGGGATAAGTATGAAGGAGGCCCACAATGCAGCCATTTTTGCATTACAACACAAGATTGGCTGTCATACCTTGGGGAGTGTTCGTGCAGCATTCTTTTCATCCGGTTCCCGGCGGTCTAACGTCTGGATGATTCGTTTTGGAGCCACCATGTCCATTTTAGCCCTTCGCAATATAGCTGCTGGTATTTTTGCCCTGTCCCTGACTGCCCTTTCCGGCAGCGCACTGGCAGCGCCGCAAAGCGGGACTGTCAAATCAACCCACGGTGCCTGGTCTATTCTTTGCGATACGCCGGCAGGCGCAAAATCAGAACAATGCGCGCTCATCCAGAACGTTGTCGCTGCAGATCGTCCCGAAATGGGTCTTTCCGTGGTGGTGCTGAAAACCGCCGACAACAAAGCAAAGATATTGCGCGTCCTTGCTCCGCTGGGCGTTCTCCTTCCCAATGGTCTTGGTCTTAATGTTGACGGCAAGGATATTGGCCGCGCTTATTTCGTGCGCTGCTTTGAAGATGGCTGTTACGCGGAAGTCATTTTGGAAGAACAGCTGGTTCAAACCCTTAAGACCGGCAAGGCTGCAACCTTCATCGTGTTCCAGACGCCTGAAGAGGGTATCGGCATTCCGGTGGAGCTCAATGGTTTCGGCGAAGGCTTCGACGCCCTCCCCTGATCTTTCCTTAAGATAGCGGTTGTCGCGCGCAGCCCGAAGGCTTACATCCGGTACACCCAAATGAAACCGGACCGGATATAATGAAAAGCCTGATCGATAGTTTCGATGCACCTCGCGAAAAAATTCTGGATACTGTCAAGCAGTCGCTGAAGGGCGCTGATGATGGCGAATTGTTCATCGAGTATCGCGAATCGGAAGGTCTCGTCTTCGACAATGGCCGGTTGAAGAACGGCTCTTTCAATCAGGATCAAGGTTTTGGGCTTCGCGCTGTGGCTGGTGACGCGGTGGGTTATGCTCATGCTGGCGAACTGTCGCTGGGCGCTCTAAAGCGCGCTGCCGATGCTGCCTCTGCGGTCACGACCGGCTATGCCGGCGCATATACGGCCGCGCCTCCCGGAACCAATAGCAGCCTGTACAGCGACGAAAATCCGCTTGGGTCACCCGGCTTTGAAGCCAAGGTGAAATTGCTGCAGGAAATCGACGCCTATCTGCGTGCCAAAGACCCCAAAGTTCGACAAGTCTCCGTGTCGCTGGCCGGATCATGGCAGCAAGTCGAGATTTTGCGGGCCGATGGCCATTTCGTTCGCGATGTTCGCCCGATGGTGCGCCTGAATGTTTCGGTTGTCGTGGGAAGTGGTGACCGGCAGGAAAGCGGCACTTATGGCGCTGGCGGACGCAAGGGGTTTGGCGAATTCATTGCCACCGATAAATGGCAATATGCTGCAGATGAAGCACTGCGTCAGGCGCTGGTCAACCTTGAAGCCATTCCAGCTCCAGCCGGTACGTTCGATATCGTTCTTTCAAGCGGATGGCCTGGCGTCATGCTGCACGAGGCCGTGGGTCACGGCCTCGAAGGTGATTTCAACCGAAAAAAGACATCTGCGTTTGCCGGTCTGCTTGGCCAGCAAGTGGCTTCCAAAGGCGTAACAGTGGTCGATGACGGTACGATTTCGGAACGCCGCGGCTCGCTTACCGTTGACGATGAAGGAATGCCGACAAACAAGACCGTGCTGATCGATGACGGTATTCTTGTCGGCTATATGCAGGATCGCCAGAATGCGCGGCTGATGGGCATGCAACCCACCGGCAATGGACGGCGCGAATCATATGCCCATGCGCCAATGCCCCGCATGACCAATACTTATATGCTTGGCGGGGATAAGACCCCGGACGAAATTATCGCATCCGTGAAAAAGGGCATCTACGCCGTGTCATTTGGCGGTGGCCAGGTGGATATTACCTCAGGCAAGTTCGTTTTCGGCTGTACCGAAGCCTATATGATCGAAAACGGAAAAATCGGCGCGCCTGTCAAAGGTGCAATGCTTATCGGTAATGGCCCTGACGCGATGCAGAGAATATCGATGGTCGGCAATGATTTGCAACTCGATACCGGTATCGGCAATTGTGGCAAAGGCGGTCAATGGGTGCCTGTTGGCGTAGGCCAGCCCCATTTGCGCATGGACCAGATGACCGTAGGCGGAACCACGGTTTAATCTTCCCAATCGATTTTCAAAGAACGCGGGTGTGGCGATCCCTTGCCACGCCCGCTTTTGCGTCTGGCTATTGAGATGGTGGGAAAGACGGGCGGTCATCGAAGCGCGTCTTTGTAGTAGGTTAAGCGATCCGAAGACCGCCCGTCCGGCGATTTTGCATTCTGTCCGTTCCGCTTGGGAGGCCTCGGCTACCCAAGGAGTGCCATTTGCGGCACGCCATGCGTTAGCCTTGTGCCCCTTAAAGTGCTCGTCCAGCACACGCCGTTCCTAGTAACGGCAGGGGAACCCTTGGACAGAACGTCCCCGGATGGCGGGTCCGTAACCCGCCATCGGAGGCGCCCATCCTTCCCCAAACTTCGAACGGCTCCGGAAGCTGTTCCCCGCGGGAAGGACAGGAACAGAATAATTCAGTGCCAGAGCTGTTGGATAAGTTTGTCGAGATTATTTTTGGAAAGTCTGATTTGCACAAGCTAAGTGCGCCCTTCGACAAGCTCAGGATGAGGGAGGTCGATTGATTGCAGGGCGCCAACTCTTGCAAGGCTAGCAAGTTGTCGCTGCGACCCACAAAACTTCCCTCATGGTGAGCTTGTCGAACCACGCACTATATCGAATGCCCCCCTTGCGCGCTCTTGAGCTTGCCTGAGGGGCGAACCACAATCAACTCAAGTGCAGTCAACAAACACTCTTATGGTCGGGCCGTAATCGAGGTTAGAGCGAGTAACTCGCAACCTATTTCTTGCTAAGCAAAGCCACGGCTTCCACATGTGACGACCAGAGGAATTGATCAACCGGCACAACGCGATCAATCTTATATCCCCCCTTGACGAGAATGCTCAGATCCCGTGCCAAAGTAACCGGGTTACAGGAAACCGCAGCCACCTTTGAAACCGATGATTTGGCGATTTCGATTGCCTGTGCTTCGGCACCGGCGCGGGGCGGATCAAAAACGAGACCATTAAATGGTGCAAGTTCTCGCGCCAGAAACGGGCGACGGAACAAATCACGTCGCTCGACACTAACCGGCTTCAATCCCTGTACGAAACGGACACTGCGATCAATTGCTGCAACAGCGCCCTGATCGCTCTCTACCGCATGGACGGAAGATTTTTCCGCCATTCTAAAAGCGAAAGTGCCGGAACCACAAAATAGATCCAATGTCTTTTTCGACTTGGCAAGATGCCCGGCTACCAGATTGCACATGGCTTCTTCTGCCTCAGCGGTAGCTTGCAAAAACCCGCCCGGCGGCAAGAACACTGGCACTTTACCAAAATGGACAAGCGGCTTTCGCGGCTCGACAATGATCTCACCTTCAAAAGAGAGGCGCGCAAAATCCTTTTTGATGACCAGTGCCGTTAGTACCTGCCGCTTTGCAGCATCGGGCGCGCCGCATCCGGAAGCGGTGATATCAAGGCCGGATGCTGTTGACGTCACAGTGAGCTTGAACGGCTTCATGCCCCCGCCCAAAACCGCAACGAGATCGCGCAGATCATCAAGGCGGGATACAATCTCTGGCACCGTGATCGGGCATTCAGCAATGTCGATCAATTCGTGGCTTTGATGTTTATTGAAGCCCAGCACGGCTCCCCGCTCACTGGTACGCACGGCAAATACCGTTCTGCGGCGCGTCTGTGGTGCGCAAGTGACAAGCGGTTCAAGTTTGAACAGCAGTCCCCTGCCGCCAAGTGCATCTTGGACCAGCGATCTTTTCCATTCCTGGTAAGCGCTATCCTGCCAGTGTTGCAATGTGCAGCCACCGCACTCTTCAAAATGCCGGCATGCGGGTGCAACCCGCTCCGGTGATGGTTCGATCAAGGCCATCATCGTGGCGCGACCGTTTTCCAAGGCTACGTTGGCAACCTCTCCCGGCAGGGAAAATGGCACATAGGCGCTGCCAGCGGCCGTGGCAGCAATGCCGTCGCCCCCGGCGCCCATCCGTTCGATTGTTACGCGCGTGCTCATTGATGTTGTCTTTTCAGTTTTTGCTTTTAATACCGGCCAGAAGAAATTCACGGTTGCCATCGCCACCCTCTATGGGTGAAGGGCAAAGCCCCAATGCTTTCCAGCCCGGCAATTGATCCAACCAGTCTCTTAGATCATTTGCGACGCGAATCCCATCCTCTGGATTGCGCAAAATGCCGCCCTTGCCAATTGCATCGCGGCCAGCCTCAAATTGCGGCTTCACCAGCAGCACACAATGAGCGCCATTTTCGGCCAGATCGAGCGCAGGGGGCAAAGCCAGCTTTAGGGAAATAAAGCTTACATCCGAGACAACCAGATCAATATTCCAGCCCTCAAGATGATCACGCGCAAGAGCACGCGCATTGAGATTTTCAAGGTTTGTAACACGCGGATCAGAGGCGATGCGAGAATGAAGCTGGGCTGTTCCAACATCAACCGCAATCACATGCTGCGCGCCGCGCTCCAACAGGACCTGTGTGAAACCACCGGTTGAGGCACCTATGTCCAGAGCAATTCCTGTTACAGCAATGGCGAAATGATCCAGTGCTGCAATAAGTTTCAATGCTGCACGGGAAACATAAGCACTTGCGGGATCATCGACTGCAATCACTACGGTTTCAGCCACCGCAGTGCCCGGTTTGGAAACGACAGAGCCATCAATCGTGACAGTACCGCGCATAATAGCGTCTCGTGCCCGCGACCGCGTGGTAAAGAGCCCGCGCTCCACCAGAAGTTGATCGAGGCGCATCAATTGAATTCAGGCACGGGCAGGCGCAACCATATGGTTACGTCCAAGTGCACCAAACACCGCTTCCACAATTCCAGCACTATCAAGACCGGCACGGGCATAAAGCACTTCGGGCTTGGCATGATCGAGGTAAATATCCGGAAGCGTCAATGTGCGAACGCGCAATCCCTGATCGAGAAGACCATCACGACTGAGGAAGTGGAGGACATGGGAGGCAAAACCGCCAATGGCACCCTCTTCAACTGTCACGAGCACTTCGTGTTCTCTGGCCAGACGACGGATCAGATCCTCATCCAGCGGTTTGGCAAACCGTGCATCGGCGACAGTCGTTGAAAGTCCCGCCGCATTGAGTTCATCGGCAGCCATCAAGCACTCGGCCAACCGCGTACCAAAGGATAGAAGCGCAACTTTGCTTCCTTCACGGACAATGCGTCCCTTGCCGATCTCGAGAATGCTCCCTCGCTCTGGCAGGTCGATACCGATACCATCACCGCGTGGATAGCGGAACGAAATCGGGCCTTCATTATACTCAGCAGCGGTACGCACCATATGACGCAGTTCCGCCTCATCCGAGGCGGCCATAACGACAAAGCCGGGAAGCGCAGCGAGAAAGCCAGTATCGAAGGAACCGGCATGCGTAGCGCCGTCGGCCCCAACCAGACCTGCCCTGTCGATGGGAAAGCGTACCGGCAGATTTTGCAATGACACATCATGCACAACCTGATCATAGCCGCGCTGCAGGAAGGTTGAGTAAATCGCCGCGAAAGGCTTCAAACCCTCACTCGCCAAACCTGCCGCAAAAGTAACCGCATGCTGTTCGGCAATGCCCACATCAAATGTACGATCGGGAAACACTTCGCCAAACAGATCAAGACCTGTCCCACCGGGCATGGCTGCCGTGACAGCGACGACCCTGTCATCGTGGCGGGCTTCCTCAATCAGGCTGGTGGCAAAAATCTTGGTGTAGCTTGGCGCATTTGCCGGGGGCTTTGCCTGTGCGCCAGTAATAACGTCGAACTTGTTCACGCCGTGATATTTGTCAGCAGAAGCTTCCGCCGGGGCATAGCCCTTACCCTTCTGCGTCACCACGTGAATAAGGACAGGTCCGTCCATCGTGTCGCGCACATTTTTCAGTACCGGCAGCAGATGATCCAGATTGTGACCATCAATGGGGCCGACATAATAAAAGCCCAGCTCTTCAAACATTGTTCCGCCCGTCCAGAAGGCACGGGCATATTCTTCCGAGCGCCGGGCTTTCTCCTGCAGGAATTTTGGCAGTTTCTTTGCAAGCTGCTTGGCCGTTTCGCGGAAAGAACGATAGGCGCGGCCCGAAACAAGACGGGCAAGATAGGCACTCATCGCACCGGTTGGCGGAGCAATCGACATATCATTATCATTAAGGATAACGATAAGCCGTGCATCCAGCGCACCGGCATTGTTCATCGCTTCATAAGCCATACCGGCGGACATGGCGCCATCACCAATGACAGAAATAACATTGCGCTTTATGCCCGCAAGGTCACTGGCCACAGCCATGCCAAGGCCGGCCGAAATCGACGTGGAGGAATGCGCCGCGCCAAACGGGTCGTATTCGCTTTCGCTGCGCTTGGTGAAGCCGGAAAGCCCGCCCTCCTGCCGCAGCGTGCGGATGCGATCGCGCCGCCCGGTCAAAATCTTGTGCGGATAGGCCTGATGACCGACATCCCAGATGATGCGGTCATGCGGGGTATCGAAAACATGATGCAAGGCGACAGTCAGTTCAACAACGCCAAGACCTGCACCAAGATGCCCGCCTGTCGTCGACACAGCGTCGATCAGTTCTGTGCGAAGCTCCTGTGCCAATTGCGGAAGGTCGGATTCCGGCAAAGCACGCAGCTGTGAAGGAATGGTCACGCGATCCAATAATGGCGTTTCAGGCTTGTTGTTCACTCTATAAATTCCAGTTTTAGCGTCAGAAATCGACCGGATGCGAGCTGTTGTCCTAGAGCAAATCCCCAGAACCGGCAAGCAGCCGGATTTAACGAAGGCTCACGTCAATTTTCAGGCAAAGGAATGAACTCTTCTTCGTCGCCCGGCACGATATCGAAGCGGCCAGTTCGCCATTCTTCTTTCGCCTGCTCAATACGCTCCTTCGACGAAGAGACAAAATTCCACCAGATATAGCGCTTGGAAGACAGGGTCGCACCGCCAAACAGCATGAAATGTGCGCCTTGCGGAGCAGAAATGATAATCTCGTCACCCGGACGGAACGCCAGAAGCCGGTCTGCCGGAAAGATTTGCCCCGCAATTTCGACGGGTCCATCCAGCGTGTATATGGCACGCTCCTCGGCCGCATTGGCGGGAATCTGGATATGGGCGCCCGGCTCTAGGCGAATATCGACATAAAGCGTTTCGGCATGCTGCTTAACGCCGGAACTTGCGCCATGAAACTGGCCCATGACGACGCGTGCGTCGAGCCCCGATTCTTGAAGCACGGGTAGTCGGCTCGCCTCGGTATTGGCAAAGGTGGGGTCAATTTCTTCCAGATGATCCGGGAGGGCGAGCCATGTCTGCAAACCCGATATGGGCAGCGGCTGCGTACGCAACTCTTCAGGGGACCGCTCGGAGTGGACAATGCCCCGGCCCGCGGTCATCAAATTGACGTCGCCGGGCTTGATGACCATTTCAGTGCCAAGACTATCGCGGTGGCGAATATTGCCATCGAAAAGATAGGTAACTGTTGAAAGACCAATATGGGGATGCGGGCGCACATCCAGCGGGTCAGTCGGGCGAAGGATTGCCGGGCCCATGCGATCAAAGAAGATGAAAGGGCCAACCAGCCGTCGCTTGGCCGTCGGCAATGCACGCCGAACTTCCAGGCCGCCAATGTCGCTCGTTCGGGGTATGATCAAGGTTTCAATTGAATCCACGGCGATGGCATCACCAGGTTCAGGATCGTTACCGGGGAAAAAGCTCATGGGAGGCAGCTCCAGACTGTTACAGTCCTAATCATAGCTGCTCATTTACAAGGTGAACAGCCTGCGCTGGTGTCACTCCGGATCGAGCGGCTCTGTACCCACCGGCTGACCGTCACGGCCAAGCTTGATCTTTTCCACCTTGTCTTCAGCGGATTTCAACTGGGCGTCGCAATGCTTCTTGAGCGCTTCACCGCGTTCGTAGATTCGAATTGACTGTTCCAACGGCACATCGCCGCGTTCCAGATCATCAACAATCTTTTCCAGCTGATCGAGCGCCTGCTCGAAACTCATGGCAGCGATATCGGAGTTGTTCGGTGTATCGGCCATTTATCATCCTTCCATCAAGCGTTTGATATGTGCGCCTGCGGAGAGCGACATACCCTTGAGGTCGTACCCGCCTTCCAGAAGACTGACAAGACGGTTTGATGCGTAGCTCCCAGCTCTTTCCATAAGCTTGCCGGTTGCCCAGTCAAAATCATCCTCATTCAGGTTTATTTCCGCAAGAGGATCGCGATGATGCGCATCAAACCCGGCGGAGACAATAATCAGCTCCGGCTGGAATGCGTCGAGCGACGGCAAAATACGTGTGTTGAACGCCTCGCGGAAATGTTCGCTGCCAGTGTCCGGATCAAGCGGCGCATTGACAATATTGCCGACGCCTGTTTCGCTTTTGGCTCCGGAGCCCGGATAAAGCGGCATCTGATGCGTTGAGCAATAAAGCACGGATGAGTCTTCCCAGAATATATCCTGTGTACCATTGCCATGATGCACGTCCCAGTCAACGATCGCAACGCGCGCAATACCATGGGCCTTTTGCGCATGCCGGGCAGCGATAGCGGCATTGTTGAAGAGGCAGAACCCCATCGCCCTGTCACGTTCGGCATGATGGCCCGGGGGCCGTGACGCCACGAATACATTATCCGCCTTGCCGGAAAACACATCATCAACCGCAGCATTGGCCGCACCAATCGCTGTCAGCGCTGCTTCCCAGCTCTTTGGACTAACAGTCGTATCAGAATCGACACGAGTGAGCCCCTGTTGCGGTATCGTCATGCGAACGCGTTCCAGATAAGTTTCTGGATGGGCATAAAGAATGGTCGCTTCGTCGCCCATGGGCGCCTGAACGCGGTCCAACCCATCAAATGCGTGATCGTCCAATACTTTGCCAAGCGCGCGCAAACGATCCGGCCGTTCTGGGTGGCCTGCAGGCGTCAAGTGCTCAAGATAAATCGGATGAGTGTAAAGACGTGTGACCATAGGGCTTCCGGGTAAAGAAAAGGGGGCCATGCAAATCTGCACAGCCCCTTGCAGTTACACAAGCCCTACCTGGGATTTTATGTTTTATGCCTCACTCAAGGCATGAGCCAGATCGGCAATCAGATCATCCGGATGCTCAATGCCGATGGATAGGCGAATGGTAGAATCCAGAACACCGATGCGCTGGCGCACATCAATTGGCACGCCGGAATGGGTCATCGTCGCAGGGTGACTGGCGAGCGATTCCGTACCGCCAAGGCTGACGGCAAGCTTCAGTATCTGCAATGCATTGAGGAATTTGAAGGCTGCAGGTTGCCCGCCAAGAATATCAAACGAGAAAGTCGAGCCTGCACCTGTACATTGCGCGGCGAATGTTTTGCCCAGCGGCGATGACGGAGCATGATAAGGCAAATAGTGGATCTTCTCGACCTTTGGGTGGTCGCGCAAAAAGTCAGCTATCGCCAACGCGTTGGTATTCGCTTTTTCCATGCGGATGCTGAGAGTTTCGAGCGAACGACCCAGCATCCAGCAGGAATGGGGATCAAGTTGCGTTCCAATAGCGCCACGCAGCGCCTTTACCTGCTTCATCACCGCTTTGGAGCCAAGGGCAGCGCCCGCAATGAGATCGGAGTGACCGCCGACATATTTGGTCAATGAGTAGAGCGAGATGTCTGCTCCGTGTTCGATTGGCCGTTGAAATACGGGACCAAGCAAAGTGTTGTCACAGGCGATGACAGGACGGTGGCCCTGCTTTTCGCCGATCGCTTCCGCAATACGGCGGATCATCGCGACATCAACCAGGCTGTTGGTTGGATTTGCAGGCGTCTCAATAAGAATGACCGAAACGCGGCCCTTTTTCATAGCCTCATCGGCAGCACTTTGAACAGATGCCTCATTAACACCATCGGCGAACCCTATGGCAGCGACGCCCATATTGAGAAATGTCTTGGCCAGCAGCGTTTCGGTTCCGCCATAGAGTGGCTGCGAATGCAAGATTGCATCGCCCGGTCGAACGAAAGCAAGCAATGTCGTGGCAATTGCTGACATACCCGACGAAAACAAGGCGCAGCTTTCGGTCCGTTCATAGACGGCAAGCCGATCCTCGACGATTTCGCTGTTTGGGTGATTGAAGCGGGAATAGACCAAACCAGCGCCGGTGCCCGCTGGCGGCTCGCGGCGACCGGAGACGAAATCGAAAAAATCGCGCCCCTCTTCTGCCGATTTAAAGACAAATGTGGAGGTGAGAAATACGGGCGGCTTAACCGCCCCTTCCGACAGTTCAGGATCGTAACCGTAATTCAGCATCAAGGTTTCCGGATGCAGTTCGTGGTTTCCAATATGCGTCTTTGAAGGATGGGGTGCAGTCATAATGCTTTCCTCGCTAAGCGTGGCGTTTCGCAGCGAGGTTACAGCAAAGCCGGCGACTATTCCTTGCAAATATGCCGCCGGCTTCGCAATTGTAGAAAAGCAATCAAATAATATCGGTTTTGGTAATCTGGATGCCAAAACCCTCAAGACCCACGTAATGACGCTCACGTGACGCCAAAAGCCGGATCGATGTAATGCCCAGATCTTTCAATATCTGCGCACCAAGTCCGATTTGCCGCCACTCTTCGTCGCGCACACGGGCTTCGGCATGCGCTTCACGTTCTTGTAGCAAAGCACGGTTGCGGTCATCGTCTCGGCCGACACCCACAGAGCCCTCGCGCAGATAAACGATGACGCCACGCTTTTCTTCGGCGATACGATTCATAATGCTATCAAGTGTGTTGCGGGCGCCGAAAACGTCACTCAGCACATCTTCACGCTGCAGGCGCACTGGAACATCTTCGCCGTCACGAATGTCGCCATAAACAATAGCAGCGTGGTGCATCGGCTCCCACGGCAACGCATAAGTAATAGCTTTTGCGGTTCCCGCGCAGGTATCGATCTCATATTCGCCGATACGCTCGATCAGCGTTTCCTTGCGCTGGCGGTATGCAATGAGATCCGCCACGGTTACCTGCTGCAGATTATGCGCTTCGGCAAAACCTGAAACCTGCGGGCCGCGCATGACCGTTCCATCATCATTCACCAGTTCGCAAATGACTCCAACAGGCGGCAAGCCCGCCAGCTTACACAAATCCACTGCTGCTTCCGTATGACCGGACCGCATAAGAACACCACCTTCACGCGCAACCAGCGGGAAGATATGTCCGGGGCGCACAAAATCCACTGCACCGGCATTGGGATTTGCCAGGTTGCGCGCTGTAAGCGTGCGATCTTCGGCCGAAATACCGGTGGTCGTACCGTGCTTATAGTCAACCGTAACTGTAAACGCAGTTGAATGGGGTGCATCGTTGTCTGCAACCATCGGCGCGAGGTTAAGCCGTTTTGCATGTTCCCGCGTCATCGGCGTGCATACAATGCCTGATGTGTGGCGCACGATGAATGCCATTTTCTCTGGCGTACAGTGAACCGCCGCTACGATCAGATCGCCTTCGTTTTCGCGCCCATCATCATCCATGACGACAACGATTTCGCCACGTTCGAAGGCACGAAGTGCATCGACGACCCGTTTCTGGTTATAGGCCATGGAGTAGTCCTTTGATTAGATGCGTCCGGTCTGGCCGCGATGTCTGAGATAGTGATCAGCGATAGCACAGGCAACCATTGCCTCGCCAATGGGAACTGCCCGGATGCCAACACAAGGATCATGTCTGCCCTTGGTCATGATATCCACCTGTTTTCCATCAGCATCAATGCTTTGACGAGGTGTCAAAATCGATGAAGTGGGTTTGACCGCAAAACGCGCCACAATGGGCGCACCACTGGAAATTCCGCCTAGAATGCCGCCCGCATGATTTGACAGAAAAATCGGGTTCCCATCATTGCCCATGCGCATTTCATCGGCATTTTCTTCGCCGGTCAGTGTCGCCGCGTGAAAGCCGTCGCCAATTTCAACGCCCTTAACCGCATTGATGGACATGAGATAGCTGGCAATGTCCTGATCCAGCTTGGCATAGATCGGAGCGCCAAGCCCTGCCGGTACATTCTCGGCAATCACTTCGATAACAGCCCCGATCGATGATCCGGCTTTGCGAATGCCGTCGAGATAATTGGCGAATGTATCCACCGATCCCGCATCGGGTGTGAAAAACGGATTGTTGTCGATTTCCGCCCAATCCCAGCGGCTGTGATCTATCGAATGCACACCCATTTTGACCAAGGCACCGCGAACGACAAGTCCGGGCACAACCTTGCGGGCAATTGCGCCGGCAGCAACACGAGCAGCCGTTTCGCGCGCAGATGAGCGCCCGCCACCGCGATAATCGCGGATGCCATATTTCACGTCATATGTATAATCGGCATGGCCGGGGCGGTATTGGCGGGCGATATCGCCATAATCCTTCGAACGCTGATCGGTATTTTCGATCATCATCGAGATCGGGGTTCCGGTCGAAACCAGAGTCACGCCGTCCTCTTGCAGCATAACACCGGAAAGCACGCGCACTTGATCGGGCTCTCGGCGCTGCGTAGTGTATTTTGATTGCCCAGGCTTACGTTTATCCAGATAGGACTGGATCTCGGCTTCGGTAAAAGAGATGCCGGGAGGGCATCCATCCACAACGCAACCAAGCGCAATGCCATGGCTTTCGCCCCAGGTGGTAACACGGAAAAGATGACCAAACGTATTATGCGACATGAGCCTACCCGTCATTTTATCAGGGGGTTTTATGGACGTTTACACCTGTGGTCAAACCCGTCCCTCAAATTCCTTCATTCATCACGAAAAAAGCAATTGTTTTGCCACAAATGGACGTTCTAACTTGACTGATTACTCGGTCGATATTGTTTATAAAGGAAATCTCAGATGCGGTTCTTCGTTGCAGCATTTATGTTTGTCGCGTCCCTCTTTCCCGTTGGTGCATTGGCTGATGATGCGCAAGGCACAATAACAAAAATCGACGAGGACAATTCCACGATAACGCTTGATGATGGCAAGGTTTACAAACTGCCTGGTGAATTCGATCTGAGCGTCATTGAACAAGGCATGAAGGTGACTGTGATGTTCGACGTTGTTAACAAGGAACGTTTCATCACCGATATCGAAGAAACCACCGAATAAGGACGGCAGTTCTACATCCAGGTAAGCTTGCCGTTTTCGAGCCGGAGAATGTGATCTTGCGTGATGGCAAGATTTGCAGCGTCATGGCCGTCAAGCCCTTCGATCATCTGAAATATCGTGCGCAGGCAGCCGCCATGGGTGACGCATACCGTCGGTCCCTTTACTTCAGATAGCCAGCTGGCAACACGCTTGCCAAGAATCGCATAACTTTCCGCGGTTTTTCCAGGTGGAACGAAGTTCCATTTGTCGCGGGCCCTTGCCGTTACGAGTTCCGGCGTCTTGGCAGCAATGTCTTCGATCATAAAGCCTTGCCAATCGCCGAAACTCACTTCCATAAGCCGTGGATCAGTGCGGTAATCATGCGGATCAATGCCCATCCGCGTTCGTATCCGCTCCATCGTCTCGCGCGTGCGCCGCAATGGGCTGGCAACAAAATCAAATCCCTCACCATCGCCGATGAGGGACTTCATCAAATCACCATTGCGGTCTGCCTGAGCCCGGCCGCGCGCATTGATATCGATGTTTTCCTGTCCCTGAATGCGTTCAGACACATTCCAGTCCGTCTCGCCGTGACGCGAGAAATAGATAATCGTGTCAGGCAAGTTCACTTTGAGATTAATCCTTGACGACTGATATGTCCGGGGCATCGACGGCCTTCATGCCTACGACATGATATCCGCTATCAGCATGATGTATCTCGCCTGTGACAGAGCGTGACAAATCCGAAAGGAAGTAAAGTCCAGCGTCACCGACTTCCTCAATCGTAACGGTACGGCGCAATGGCGCATTATACTCGTTCCATTTGAGAATGTAGCGGAAGTCGCCGATACCGGAAGCGGCAAGCGTCTTGATCGGGCCTGCAGAAATCGCATTAACGCGAATATTATCCGGGCCAAGATCAACAGCCAGATATTTTACGCTTGCCTCAAGGGCAGCTTTCGCAACGCCCATGACGTTGTAATTCGGCATAACTTTTTCAGCGCCGTAATAGGTCAGCGTGAGAATGGAACCGCCATCCGTCATCAACTTTTCTGCCCGCTTGGCGACTGCTGTCAGCGAATAGACAGAGATCAGCATGGTCTTGGTGAAGTTTGCTTCAGACGTGTCAACGTAACGGCCGGTCAACTCGTCCTTGTCAGAAAACCCAATTGCGTGAACAAGAAAATCTATCTTGCCCCAGTGCTTTTCGAGAGCTTCGAAACATGCGTCAATTGTTGAAGCATCCGAGACATCGCAATGGCCGCACAAAAAAGCATCCAGCTCCTGTGCGAGCGGCTCAACACGCTTTTTCAGCGCATCGCCCTGATAGGTGAACGCAAGTTCGGCGCCGGCATCATGCGCTGCCTTGGCGATGCCCCAGGCGATCGACCGATTATTGGCGACACCCATTATCAGGCCGCGTTTACCCTGCATCAAACCAGTTTTGGCGGTCATATACCAACCCTTCATGAGACTTATGATTGTGTGCGGTATCGCACAGCCCGCGCCGGGCTTCAAGCACACTGTCACCGTGGATTTGGTTTTTCAAACCTCCGATTGACGTAAAAATGCCTCTAACGCCGGATCGCCACCCTCGGGGAGCATGATCCGAACATGCGCGAAAAGATCGCCATGACCGTCAGGTTTTTTAGGCAACCCCTTGCCTTTCAGCCTTAAAACACGGTCAGAACTGGTCCAAGGAGCGATTTTCATTGCTACACGGCCACTTAAAGTCTCAACTTCCTGACGCGACCCAAGGGCAGCATCGCGCAAGCTTACAGGTAATTCCACATGCAAGTCGCGACCCTCAACTCGAAATTTTGCGTGCGGTTTAAAGCGGACTGTGACCAAAGCGTCACCAGATGTACCACCCGGAACGGCTTCGCCCTGCCCTTTGAGGCGAATCGTTTGTCCGTTTTCCACCTGTGCAGGCAGTTTGATCGCCAGTCGCTTACCATTCGGAAACACAGCCTCGACTTTCTCAGCACCGGCAGCCTGCTCCAAAGTAATGTCGATTGTCGCCTGCAAATCAGCCCCTTTACGGGGACCGGCACGGCGTGGGCCGCCCATGCCAGCTGTCTCGCCGAACAGGCTGCTTAAAATATCCTCGGCTCCGAAGCCGGATGTTCCACTGCGAAACTCGAAATTGCCGGGGCGTTGCCTGCCACCAAAGCCTGCAAACGGATCTCCGCCACCGCTTGAAAAGCCCTCGAAGCCTTGCGGAGCACGTTGTTTGCCTTCGCTATCAATTTCACCCCGATCAAACTGGCCGCGGCGCTCCTTGTCGCCGACAATTTCATAGGCCTGATTGATCTCCGAAAATTTTGCTTGCGCTTTGGGATCATCCTGATTTTGGTCAGGATGGTATTTCTTGGCGAGCTTGCGGAACGCCGATTTTATTTCGTCTGGTTTTGCCGTTTTGGCGACGCCCAGCACGGTATATGGATCGCGCATGTGAGTGCCCTTCCTCGCGACATGCGAACAGGTTGTCAGATTGCTTTTTGCCTATATGGGCTTAAATAGGAAGAAATTCCAGATTTTTAAACTCAAAAAAGAACATCAAAGTTCAAATTGCCCGCATTACATAGGGGCAAAGGACTTCAACGCCCACTGGCCGCCATTTTGCATGCAGGTCTCACCCTTGTAGAGCATTACGCCATCAAATGATTCGCGCGATGTCTGGAATTCGCGGCAAAGGCCGGTATCATCCTTTTTCTCGGCAATTGCCGTAATGGTGCCTTGGCTACCCGTTTCCGGGTTAGACCATGGCAAGGGTTTGCTGCCCCATTGGGTAAAATTGAGCGCCGAAACAATATTGCGTATCGTCGTCTGATCGGAAGAGCTCTTCGGGTCCACCTGCTGTGCAGAGGCGACAGAACCGGTTATGGTCGCCTTGTCGGGAACAGCTTTCTCGATACTGAAATCCTTCATGGCGCAACCGGAGAGCATGCAAACGAAAACACCGGCAGCGAACCCACTCAGGGCACCGAAACCTTGCTGTTTTTTTGCAACCAACTTCTTGCTATCAGATGATAGAAACGCCAAACACATACCTCTCTTTAACAAGGTCAATCCGAAATGACTATGGGACTATGGATTAAATGAAGTTAACAACCGATGACTTCACCGAAAAATCCGAACCATTCGCACTCTTCAATGAATGGCTTGGGGATGCGGTAAAAACCGAGCCAAACGATCCCAATGCCGTGGCGCTTGCAACAGTCGATAAGGATGGGTTGCCTAATGTCCGCATGGTTCTTCTCAAGGACTTCGACACCCAAGGCTTTGTTTTTTATACCAATTTCGAAAGCCAGAAAGGCGTTGAAATCCTTGGTTCCATGAAGGCAGCCATGTGTTTTCATTGGAAAACCTTGCGGCGGCAGGTTCGCATTCGGGGACCGGTTGAGATCGTGAACGACGAAGAAGCCGACGCATATTATGCAACACGCCCACGCGGCAGCCGCATCGGTGCATGGGCTTCAAAACAGTCCCGCCCGCTTGAAAGTCGGTTTGCTTTGGAAAAAGCTGTCACCGAATATACGGCTCGCCATGCGATTGGCGAAATTCCCCGTCCAAAATACTGGTCAGGCTTTCGTATTCGTCCAACTTCAATTGAGTTCTGGCACGACAGGCCCTTCCGGTTGCACGACCGCGTGGTGTTCAGCCGTGAAACACCGGAAGATGATTGGGGTAAAGAGAGGCTTTATCCCTAAGTTTCTCAAGGCTTCTTGCGCGAGAAGAAATTGACCATCGCATTGCGGGCCTCGTCGGCCTGCAATCGCTCGCTGAAGTGCTTTGCTTCAAGCTGCATGCGTTCCACTACCGATTCCCTGGGCATGCGCAGAAGATCGCGGGTTATTCGCATTGCTTCCGGTGGCTTGGCAGCGATATCGGTTGCGGCTTTCAAAACAGTCGCTTCCAGATCGGCAGCCTCAACGACCTTGTAGATCAGTCCGGCATCCTTTGCTTCAGCCGCACTCCATCCATCACCATTGGCAAGAAAAGCAAATGCCCGCTGAGACCCCATTAGTGCCGGACCAAGAAGGCTTGATGCTGCCTCGGGAACAAGACCCAGATCAACGAATGGCGTCTTGAACAAAGATTGCGGCGTCGCAAACGTCAAATCGCAATGGAAATGGATCGTTGATCCTATGCCTATCGCCAGTCCATCGACACCCGCCAATAGCGGCTTTGTTGCATTGGCCAAGGCAATGAGAAAATCAAACACCTCAGTGCCCATCTGCCCCGACATGGCAAAAGCCATAAAATCCTGCAAGTCATTACCCGCAGAAAATGCACCGGGAGTACCAAGAAACACATTTGCCCGAATATCTGCATCGCCATCACCTTCTACCAAGGCTGTTGTCATGGCAGCGTACATGGCGCGGGTGAGCGCGTTTTTCTTTTCCGGCCGGTTGAACCGGATGATCTGGACAGCACCTTGCCGTTCGACCTGAATATGTTCTGACATGAGGCTTTCCTTAAAGGCTGAGAGCGGAGCGCGCGCCGAGCATACTGGCTGCGCCATTGAGGACACGGTCTTTCAAAGCGACGGTTTCATTGAGAAGGTTTTCCGCAAAAAATCGCGCCAGTACCTTGTGACGATCATCGCCACCTGCCAGCGCACCTTTCGCCAGATAGGTCGCTCCTGCGGCCAAACCGAACAGGCGCAAATAGGGCGTTGCACCGGCAAGTGCCTCGCTGATCTGCTTATTTGCCAATGTCTCCTGCAACCATATGCTTGTAGCTTCCAAATCGTTCAATGCGGCCCGCAACCGGTCTGCCGTTTCTCCCAAAATGGGATTGTTTGAAGCCGCAACTGCATCGGCAATGGTGCGAAGCTCGTCTATATAGCCCTTGATATGTTGGCCACCGCCAAGCGCGAGCTTTCGCTGCACAAGATCAATGGCTTGAATTCCGTTTGTGCCTTCATAGATCGGCGCAATCCGCGCATCACGCAAAAACTGGGCCGCGCCAGTTTCTTCGATAAAGCCCATACCGCCATGAATCTGAATGCCGATCGACGCGACATCGACTCCGATATCAGTTGAGAAGGCCTTGGCTACTGGCGTGAGCAAATTTGCTCGGTCAGACCAATAGCGGGCTTCCTCAATGGTGCCCGTTTTTGCCATGTCCAAGGCAAAAGCGCAGGCGTAGGAGATAGAGCGGGCGGCGCCTGTGAGAGCCTTCATTGTCAGCAGATTGCGCTGCACGTCCGGATGCTCGATAATCGGACTCATGCCTTCACCGCTCCAGCCGGGCGCGCGCATCTGGCGGCGATCCTCAGCATAGGTCAGCGCTTTCTGATAGGCAGCTTCGGCAACGGCAACGCCCTGAATTCCCACCGCAAGGCGGGCATTGTTCATCATCGTGAACATACAGGCAAGGCCACGATTTTCCTCGCCGATGAGCCAGCCAATGGCGCCGGCCTCGCGATCTTTCACAAAGCCATCGCCATAAATCATCGTGCAAGTGGGCGAGCCATGGATGCCCATCTTATGCTCAATGCTGCTGCAAAACACATCATTGCGCGCTCCAAGCGAGCCATCCTCGTTGACAAGATATTTGGGCACCAGAAACAGCGAAATGCCTTTGGTTCCGGCGGGAGCGTCGGGCAAGCGCGCCAAGACCAGATGGATAATATTGTCGGTAAGATCATGCTCGCCATAGGTGATGAAAATCTTGCTTCCCAAGATCCTATAGGTGCCGTCATCGGCGCGTTCAGCACGCGTGCGCAATGCACCCACATCGGAGCCCGCCTGTGGCTCGGTCAAATTCATCGTGCCCATCCATTCGCCGGAAACAAGCTTGGGAAGATAGGTCTGCTGCAATTCTTCGGTGGCGTGCGCTTCCAGCGCCTCGATCGCCCCCAGGGTCAGTGTCGGCCCGATGCCAAATGCCATCGACCCCGAATTCCACATTTCGAATGTCGCAATGGCCAATATCATCGGCAAGGCTTGACCGCCGAACTCTTCTTTACCGGTCAGGGCGTTCCATCCACCGGAAACCCACTCCTGATAAACATCTTTCCAGCCTGGAGGCATGGTGACTTCAGCATCTTTGAGCGGGGTGCCGTGCTTGTCGCCGAGCTGAAGCAAAGGGGCCACGCGTGAGGTCGCAAATTTTCCTGCTTCCTCCAGAATAGCATCCACAAGATCAGCAGAGAGATCGCCGAAACGGCCCTGCTCCATTGCCGCGGCCAAGCCAGCGATGTCTTTTAAAGTGTGAGCGATATCCTCGACAGGCGCGCGGTACATATCACAGTCTCCTCATCGTGATGCGGGATGACATTGCAACTCCCAGGTACTGAAAGGCAAGAGGATTTTTACGTAAACGTAAGTATTTATCTCTGATGGACCGCTCTCCTATGGTTAACACCATGTTAACCCATTACGGCCACCATCTGACTGGTATCTTGGAAACTCCGTTACGAGGCAATATATTGGCGACCCGGCGATCCATATTTGCTCTTGCGGCTGCCCTTCTGGGAATGTGCTTCAACGGCAGTGCGAGCGCTACTTCCGAGTTCACGACACCTTGGTCAAATAAAGCGCGTGCAATCGTACTTGATGGCTACGAGCAAAATTCATTTAATCTTGCAGAAATCGTCAAAGACCCACGTATAGCAGCCTTCATCCATAAAGGTTCCGATGGCCTGCCTGCAAACTACCATTGCAAACGAATCGACGATGAGATGCAACAGGAGCTATGCAGGCGCATATGGCGCAACTATGCGGTTTCGCGCGAACTTTATCAGACACGTCGCATGCTCGCCAAAACTCTTGGGCTGAAATGGGGAGCATATCACCTTGGCCGTCCGGGCAATCCGATCGAACAAGCCAATCACTTTATTGATTATGCCGAACCAAGCGATGACGAGTTGATCGCAATCGACATTGAGGACAATGATCCCGAACGCTTCATGTCCTTGCGAGACGCGCAGATTTTCGCCGAGCAGATCAAGCTGCGGACTGGTCGTTATCCAGTCCTCTATACCAATGGTACAACGGCAAAATATATTGCAGACCGGCGACTGGAATTTCCCATCTTGTCGCGCCTGCAGCTATGGTATGCGCGCTATGAATCTGACATCGCTCCGCATTTTCCGAAAGGAAACTGGCAAGATTACGCTCTTTGGCAATTTACCTCCCAGAGTAATTGCACCGAGCAGCGTTGCCCCTATAGGCCAGCCGGAACCAATCGCGACATTGATGTAAACGTAGCTGACATGACTGTTGCCCAGCTAAAAAACGCCTGGCCTTTGGGCGAGTTGGTTCGTGCTCTTCCGCCGGACAATCTGCCGACACCGGGGAATCGCCCCTACCCTGAGGACGACATTCTTATGGCAGCGGCAGAAGTCCCGCTGGTTGACTACCGGGCTTTATGGGAATTGGCGCAATCCGCTATTACGACAGAAGGACTCATTGCCGGTGTTCATCAATTGCTCGCCCCTGCACCGGATACGGGAATTGATGAAACCTTGACTGCTTCTGTTACCAAGCCGCAGAAAAGCATGAATATCAATGAGGCGATAAACCTTGCAGCTATCGCTCGTGGATTGAAACAGCCAACCCACAGCGCGAACTGGACGCCTCTGACAGCACCCGGCAGACATTGTATCGCTGCACGATAGGAAGACTAGCTACGTTCCCGTTCAATTGCCCGCCATCCAATATCGCGACGATAAAAACCTTCAGGCCAATCGATCTTTGAAATGGCTTTGTAAGCTGCTTCTTGGGCGAGTTGCACAGTTTTACCGCTTGCCGTCACATTCAAGACGCGCCCGCCATTAGCTACCAGATCACCATCTTTCAAAGTGGTGCCTGCGTGGAAAACCTCAACCGCATCAGCCTCAGCCGCTGCCTCCACACCTTTGATGATGCTGCCCTTCTCCGGGGAGGTCGGGTAGCCCTTTGCTGCCATAACGACCGTCAACGCAGGGTCATCGCTCCAGCGTACGGACATCTGGTCCAGAGCACCATCGGCCGCCGCTTTAAGCAGCAACAGAAGATCATCTTTCAAGCGCAGCATCAGAACCTGCGTTTCCGGATCGCCAAAACGCGTATTATATTCAATCAGCTTCGGACCATCCTTGGTGATCATAAGCCCGGCAAAGAGAACGCCGCTGAACGGCGCGCCAATTTCAGCCATGCCGCGCATGGTCGGCTCGATTAGTTCGCGCATGGTGCGGTCAATGATTTCCTGGCTCATAACAGGTGCAGGCGAATAGGCTCCCATGCCACCGGTATTGACCCCCGTATCACCATCACCAACACGTTTGTGATCCTGTGCTGTCCCAAATGGCAGCGCGACTTTTCCGTCGCACAGGCAAAAGAAGCTGGCTTCTTCTCCATCGAGATATTCTTCGACGACGACCTCCGCACCGGCACCACCAAAGGCTCCCTCAAAACACGCGTCCACTGCATCCAACGCCTCCTGAATCTCGAAGGCTACGACGACGCCCTTGCCCGCTGCGAGCCCATCCGCCTTGACGACGATGGGAGCGCCCTGCTGTCTGACATATGCTTTTGCGGCATCGGCTTCAGAAAATCGCTGATAGGCACCTGTTGGAATATTGAAACGCGCACAGATATCCTTGGTAAATCCCTTCGATCCCTCAAGCCGTGCCGCAGCTTTCGACGGTCCGAACACGGAAAATCCTTCAGCGCGCAAATCGTCTGCAATACCCGCTACCAAAGGTGCTTCCGGGCCGACAACCACGAAATCGATTGATTTGTCTTTGCAAAAGGCAATGATCTGCGCGTGATCCGAGGGATCAAGCTCCACACATGTTGCAACATTCGCAATGCCGGGATTACCGGGTGCACAATAAAGCTTTGTAAGGGCGGGCGATGCAGCCATTTTCCATGCCAGCGCATGCTCGCGACCGCCGGAACCTATCAGCAAGACGTTCATCGAAATTCCGCTCCTATAAAGAATTATTGCGGTGTCGGTATGGCTTTGAGGCGCATGGGTCAAGCACGCAATAAGAATTTGCCCTGAAAATGCACATAGGGTGCTTGACTGTGCGGTTAACCGCTGCAAGGTCAAATCATGATTACAGAAAAAGATAATATTCAATCCCGGCACAGCCGTGGTCGCGTGTTCGATGCGCCATCGGGTCATTGGGTCTATCGCATTTTACCAAACTGGCTTTGGCCTTATGCACAACTTGCGCGCTGGGACCGACCAATCGGATGGTGGCTTCTCCTGTGGCCGTGCTGGTGGGCGACGGCACTTGCAGCAACAGCTGGCGCCAAGGTCGGCGAGCCATTATGGTCCGTTCTCCCCTCGCCCTACCACCTTATACTTTTTCTCATCGGGGCAATTGCCATGCGCGGGGCTGGCTGCACCTATAATGATCTTGCCGATGAGGATATCGACAACAAGGTGGCGCGGACACGTTCGCGTCCGCTGCCTTCCGGTCAGGTAACCAGAAAACAAGCCAAAATATTTCTGGTGCTACAGGCACTGGTTGGTTTTGCGGTGGTGGTTCAGCTAAACTTTTTTACCATCATTCTTGCAATCGGATCATTGGCGATTGTCGCCATCTATCCATTTATGAAACGCATAACCAACTGGCCGCAATTTGTGCTTGGATTGGCGTTTTCATGGGGCGCGCTGGTTGGTTGGTCAGCACATTTCGGCTCATTGGATTGGCCGGCAATCCTGCTTTATGCCGGATCGATCCTCTGGGTCATCGGCTATGATACGATCTACGCCCACCAGGACAAGGAAGATGATGCTCTGGTTGGCGTGCGCTCTACTGCGCGGCTGTTTGGCAGCCGCACGCGGGAAGCCCTCATGGTTCTTTATGCTGGGGCGCTAGCGCTTTTTCTCGGCGCTTTTGCAGTGGCTGAAGTTCCTATGCCCGCCGTCGCCGGTCTCCTGGCCGCAGGCGCGCATATGTACCGCCAGATCATGACACTCGACATTGACAATCCAGATGAATGCCTGCGGCTGTTTAAATCCAATACTATTGTCGGCTGGGTGATTTTTCTTGGTTTGGTCGCCGGTGGGCTGTGGACCGTGGTCAAACCAATGTTTTAAGAGCTGCAGGGTTATTTTGAACCCTGCGCAATAATCTCTTCGCCGCTTATAACCAGACGCAGGCCAAGATCGCCCATTTTGCGGCGGGCAAGAAAGCGCGGACGGCGGCGGCGCGGCTCACGGCCCTGCCGACGGGGTGTCGGAGCAGAAACAGCGACGGGGCCAATATTGTGGTCGAGCTGGCGAGCAACTCCATCTTCTTCCACCATCATCATCGGCAGCTTGAACATTGACGACCATGCGCGCCAATCGGCAGCAACATCGTTGAGGTCATGGGCGACAAGCAATGGAACTGAAAGATGCGGGTCCGTATGCATGAGTTCAAGCGTGACAGTGATATCGCCAAGCTCATCTTCCGTTGCGCGGGCCGTAACGCCGCGGAAGGCACATGGTGGAAGAGCAAGCGAAACGGGTAGATTGCTGGCTGGAAGAATCCGTTTCACCACAGCGCCCCGTTCATGCAGTGTGAAGGTGATGTCGCCGCGATCATCGCGTGTCGCATAAGTTACTGTCTGTGGCAGGTGGAATGGGTCAAGCCGGAATTCCCGACCTGCCCAAACCGGCTTTGCTCCGGCTTTGTTCATTTGACGCCTTCTGTCGATCCTGAGAGCCGGTTTTCCGGTCTTCTCTGATGTTTATTTCCCTGTAAGGACGGACCATTTTCTGGTCTCGTTAGGGACACAGTAGCGTCAACTTTCCCAATACCGCTTAACGAACTGGGTTAACTCTTTCTGATTAGATGGAATGGTTATCGAA
The DNA here is from genome assembly GCF_052044585.1 of Phyllobacterium sp. 22552. Lineage (NCBI taxonomy): Bacteria > Pseudomonadati > Pseudomonadota > Alphaproteobacteria > Hyphomicrobiales > Phyllobacteriaceae > Phyllobacterium > Phyllobacterium sp. 22552. The sequence goes on from NZ_JBQENG010000002.1 coordinate 598,674, forward strand.
ACACGACCTGCCCCAAGACTTTGGTAAGGAGCGTGAATAAAGGGTTGCGATTTCAGATGACCTTGCCGGGATTCATAACGCCTGCAGGGTCAAACGATTTCTTGATGCGGCGCATGAGATCGAGCGCAATGGGTGACTTGGTTTCAGACAATTCCTGTCGCTTTAACTGGCCGATGCCATGTTCCGCCGAGATCGACCCGTTATAAGCGCGGACGATATCGTGAACGCGCTTCGTTACCTCAGCCCAGCGATCAAGAAAGGCTTGTTTATCGGCGCCGACGGGCTGCGAAATATTATAGTGCAGATTGCCATCGCCCATATGGCCGAATGAAACAATACGGGCGCCAGGAATGAGATCGAGAACCGCCTGATCAGCTTCTTTGATGAAGTCCGGAATTCTGGCGACGGGTACGGAAATATCATGTTTGATCGAACCGCCTTCGGGTTTCTGCGCATGAGACATGGCCTCGCGCATATGCCAGAACGATTTTTCCTGCGCAGTACTCTCAGCGATGGTTGCATCATCCACCAGACCGGCCTCGAATGCTTCGGTCAGGATTGCTTCAATGGTTTCCCGCGCGTCTTCGGCGGAACGCGATGAAGAAATATCAAGCAGAACGTACCAGTTATGCGGCTCCTGCAGTGGATCACGCACACCTTCCGTGTGGGCAACCGAGAACTCCACACCTATCCGCGGCATCAACTCAAAGCCCGTCAAGGATGCGCCTGCGTGGCTCTGGGCCATGTTCAACAATTGCAAGGCATTATCGGGACTGGATAGCCCAACATAGGCAACGCCTTTGCCTTTCGGCAACGGAAACAGTTTCATGACCGCAGCAGTGATAACGCCAAGCGTTCCTTCAGCCCCTATGAAGAGGTCTTTCAGATCGTAGCCGGTATTGTCCTTCTTGACGGTACGCAAATCATTCAGAATTTCGCCGGTTGGCAAAACAACTTCAACACCGAGGCAGAGTTCCCGCGTATTGCCATAGGCCAGAACTGCAGTACCACCAGCATTGGAAGAAAGATTTCCTCCAACCTGACAAGAGCCTTCAGACCCGAGGGATAGCGGAAACAGCTTGCCCGCCTGGGCAGCGGCCTCCTGAAGTTTCTGCAATACAACCCCGGCTTCCACAATGGCCAGATTTCCAGCAGGATCAATGCTGCGGATTTTGTTCAACCGCGAAAGCGACAGGACAATTTGAGTTCCACTACCATCTGGTATTTGCCCCCCCACAAGGCCAGTATTCCCGCCTTGTGGGACGATGGCGGTTTCCGTTTCGGTCGCCAATTTGAGAATGGCCGAAACTTCATCGACATTTGAGGGGCGCAATACCAGCGAGGTCTTGCCGCCAAATTTATCGCGCGGCTCGATAAGGTACGGCTCAATGTCATTGGCACTGCGTAAAGCATAAGCTTCACCTACTATTGCTACAAAACGTTCAATCAAATTCTGCGTCAGCGTCATTTTATCTGTTCCATTTCGGCTACCGACAACGAGCGGGGCGCTGCGGCGCGAACAAGGCGGTCATTAATAGCCTCACCGAGGCCGTTGAAAGGTATGGGTTCGACGGCAATCATTGTGCAATCAACGGCGTCGAGGCGCTTCATGAAGTCAAAGAGGTTGGTTGCAGCCTCGTGCAGGCTGCCCGTTTTGCTGAGATTGAGAATGGCAGCGGCTTTTGAGTATCCATTTGCACGGTGCGGTCCAAAAGCAAGCAAAGCCTCGCCTGCCATTACGTCATGGACGTTCAACCTCATTGCGGCAGAGGGAGCATAATGGGAAGCCATCATCCCCGGTGCCTGAATTGCTGCGCGCTGATCTATGCGGCCAAGCTTCCGGCCAATCACAGCCTCAATCTCTTCAGCCGGGAGGCCGCCCGGGCGTAGCATCAGGATTGTATCACCATCAACTTTGACAATCGTCGACTCGAGTCCGACTTCTGACGGGCCTGCATCAAGGATCATCGCAATCTTTGACCCCAAATCGCCTTCTACAGACAAAGCATTGGTGCCGCTTATCTTTCCGGAAGTATTGGCGCTCGGTGCTGCAAGCGGTCGATCCAATGCCGCGATGATTTTTCCTGCCACGCCACGGGGCATACGCAGAGCAATAGTGTCGAGTCCGGCCGCTACCAGGGGATGGATTCCGCAGTCCGGTTTCAATGGAAGGACGAGGGTAAGTGGCCCCGGCCAGAAAGCATTGATCAATTGACGGGAAACCGGATCGATCTCTGCATAACGTTCGGCCATGGCAACATCCGAGACATGGCAGATCAGCGGATTGAAGTGCGGGCGGCCTTTGGCCTCAAAGATACCGGCAACTGCGCTTCCGTTCGTCGCATCGGCTGCAAGGCCGTATACGGTCTCCGTTGGGATAGCCACAAGCTTCCCCTGAGCCAACGTATCGGCTGCAGCGAGGATCGCCTGTTCGTCCATACCCAAGATTGTAGCCAAGATAGCCTCCAGTGGTCGCCCTGCCTACACGAATGAGGTGGCGCGCTGCAAGTATTGGCTGATGAACAGCTCGAATGATGTCATGCCTAAAATTGAATCCATCGTGAGAAAGCTTTGGCAATGAATCCCAAATAGAGAAGGCTGGAGCGTTTGTTTATATAGAGAATCCAGGATTGATCAGCCATGCTTCTACGCCAGTTCATTGCAGCGTCAGCCATCGCCCTGATAAGCGCCTCCGCTTTAGCAGATTCAATCATTGTCAGCGGAGAAACGGCCAAACCGAATTCGGTATCCTATATTGGTTATGACAGCTTCGATGCCAACGGCAATCCAGTCTGCACATCATGCCTTGAACAGACTGCGGAGGAAGCAGCACGCTTGAAAGCTTATGCGGAAAGACGTGCTCGTTCCCGGGAGTATATGGCGCGCATGCAAGGTAATGCGGCGCCGGCAAATCCCTTGCTTGCCGCGCAGGCATCGGAACCTATAGCCGCTGGCAAATCAATGCCTGCCCCCGACTTAACAGAAGCACCGATGCGCGCAGGCGTGAATTAGGAAACGCCTAAGACAGTTGAGAACTGCTACCTATCTTCCTGTCATCCAACAATTTTCGAGAAATCAGCGACGGCATCCGTCGCCGCGCGGATACGCGAAAGCAATGCCAGACGATTTGCGCGAATATCGGCATTGTCGTCATTAACCAGCACTTTTTCAAAGAATGAATCAACTGGTTCACGCAAAGCACTAAGTGCGATCATCGCGCCGGAAAAGTCTTCCTTTTGAATCGCTTGCGCCGCTTGGCTCTCAGCTTGATTCACCGCGACGTATAGGTTCTTTTCCGCATCATCATTGAAAAGATCGGGGTTTACCATGTCTGAAATGGCTGTCCCCTTCTTCTCCTCGGCGCTCAAAATATTGGCGGCACGCTTGGTTCCGGCAACAAGATTTTTACCGTCTTCCGTGTTGAGGAAAACAACAAGCGCCTCGACACGCCGTGCGATCAGCAAGAGATTATCGGCGTCTGGTTTAAGCACAGAATCAATCAGATCATGACGCGCACCGAGGTCGCGCAGATGTACCTTGAGGCGGTCATGAAAGAACGCCAAGAGATCAAGAAGGATGGGTTGTGACCGCTCCGAAAGCTGGCCGCGTATCCGCTTTTCAAAACCGGATATCGCGTTGGTAACATCTTCCTCACCATCCACATCACCCGAATTCTGGGCTGCCTGCGCTTCCTCGAAATGCTCGATCCGCTGCTCGATTTTCTCTTCGCGCAATTGAATGAAGGCGTCTTGGAAAATGGGCAAAAGTTCAATCTTCCAATCGCTTGAAAGCAGAAGCCTGATCACGCCGAGCGCCGAGCGCCGTAATGCGAATGGATCTTTCGAACCGGTTGGCTTTTCATCAATAGCCCAGAAGCCGACCAGCGTATCCAATTTGTCCGCCAGTGCAACAGCGACCGAAACCAGATCGCTTGGTACAAAATCGGATGGTCCTTGCGGTTTGTAATGCTCCTCAATGGCGGCAGCCACTGATGGGTGCTCATTCTGCAGGAGTGCATATTTCCGGCCCATGCCACCTTGCAACTCAGGAAATTCGCCAACGATTTCGGTTGTAAGATCGGCTTTAGCCAAAACCGATGCGCGGCTTGCCAAAACTGGATCGGCGCCTATCCGAATCGCAAGTGCGCGTGCAAGATTTTTAATCCGCGTGACGCGCTCGCCTTGTGTACCAAGCTTTGCGTGGAAAGTAACATTCAGCGCATCCAAACGTGCCATGCGTTGGTCCAATGGCTTGCTCAGATCAAGGTCAAACTTGATGGCAGCTGGCGCCAGCGTGTGCATATCTGGCAAATCATGCTGGTCGGTATTCCAGAAGTATAGCGCATCCGAGAGGCGTGCCCGCACGACCTTGCCGTTGCCATGGGCAATCTCGCGACCGCCATCAGTCGCCTCGATATTGGAAACGAGGATGAACTTATTGGAAAGCTTGTCCGCTTCGCCCTGTTTACGTGTAACAAAGCATTTCTGATTGGTCTTGATGGTAAGGCGGATAACCTCAGGCGGAATTGCAAGAAACTCCTCCTCAAATTCGCCCATCAACACCACCGGCCATTCGACGAGGCCAGACACTTCTTCAAGAAGCGCCTCATCTTCAACAAGCTCAAGTCCCGATGCAAAAGCGATGTTCTGGGCGTCGGAGAGGATAATTTCCTTACGGCGATCCGCATCGAGCACGACCTTCGCCTTTTCAAGCTTGGCAACATAGTCGTCAAAGCGGCGGACGGTGATCGGCTTGCCATCGCTCAGGAAGCGATGACCATAGGTTACATTGCCAGCTTTCAGACCATCGATCTCAAAATCGACGACAACCGGCTCCTCGGTTTCAGGTCCGAACGTGCAAACAATAGACTGTAGCGGACGAACCCAGCGCAAGCTTCCGGATTTGGAAGACGCCGCGCCCCATCGCATGGATTTTGGCCATGGGAATTCGCGGATAATCTTTGGCATCAGCTCCGCAATGATCTCTTCAGCGCCGCGCCCGGGTTTCGTCAGATGGGCGACATAAAAATCACCCTTCTTAGGATCGGTGTGGACATGCGCTTCAGAAATATCATTCAAGCCTGCTGAACGCAGAAAGCCTGCAATAGCCTGCTCAGGCGCATTGACACTTGGGCCTTTGCGGTCTTCGTGCACATCCTTGGAACGTGCTGTAAGGCCACGTATATCGAGCGTAAGACGGCGCGGCGTCCAATAGTCTCCCGCTGCCTCATAGGTCAGCCCGGCTTCGACCAAAGCGTCGGTAACCAGCTTCTTCAAATCGCCAGCAGCCTTGCGCTGCATACGTGCCGGAATTTCTTCCGAGCGGAGTTCGAGCAAAAGATCAGGCATTATACGGACTCACTCTTGAAATTCACGCCACCTGCTTCCGTGAGAAGGAAGGCCTCGCCGCATTGCCGGGCAAGATTGCGTACCCGCAATATATAGCTCTGACGTTCCGTTACCGAAATCACGCCACGCGCATCAAGAAGATTGAATGCGTGGGATGCCTTGATGCACTGATCATAGGCAGGCAGGACCATTTTATGCTGAGGGCTGTTATCGCCGTTTTTTGGAGCGCCTGCGCGCAATAGCGCTTCACATTCCGCTTCCGCATCTTCGAAATGACGGAGCAAGGTGCTTGTATTTGCATGTTCAAAATTATGCCGTGAATATTCCTGTTCGGCCTGTAGGAATACGTCGCCATAGGTGACTTTCTCGTCACCCTCAAGACCATTGAAATTGAGGTCGTAAACATTGTCCACGCCCTGCACATACATGGCAAGACGTTCCAGACCATAGGTCAATTCACCCGACACCGGCGAGCATTCAATTCCGCAAACCTGCTGAAAATAGGTAAATTGCGACACTTCCATGCCGTCACACCAGCACTCCCAACCGAGACCCCAGGCACCCAATGTCGGACTTTCCCAGTCATCCTCGACGAAACGGATATCGTGCATCAAAGGATCAAGGCCGATAGCCCGCAGCGAGCCAAGATAAAGCTCCTGCAGATTGGGCGGCGATGGCTTCATGATCACCTGATACTGATAATAATGCTGCAACCGGTTTGGATTTTCGCCGTAACGACCATCTTTCGGGCGGCGTGACGGCTGCACATAGGCAGCCTTCCACGGCTTTGGTCCAAGCGAACGCAAAGTCGTTGCGGGGTGGAATGTGCCAGCACCAACTTCCATGTCATAGGGCTGCAGGATTACACAGCCATGCTGCGCCCAATAATTGTGGAGCGTCAGGATAAGCCCCTGAAACGAGCGGGTCGGGTGCATATGATCTGGCAAGGGAGAAGTCACCGTGCGGCCTTTTCATTACTGGAAATAACAGAGAATGCGTGTTTCGTTTGGAGCATGATCTTGTCCGTAAAGTCATGCGACTTTTCGGGATCATGCTCTAAGACGTGCATACAGACCGGTCAAGTGGAACGAAGAAATCAGCCCTTCTTGTCGGGTGCTGGAGCCGGAGCTGGCGGCGTTGGTGGCTCAGGTACCTGAACGCCGTTCTTTGCCACACCGGGATTCTTTTCTTCTGGAAGTCCGTTTTTCAGCTTTTCCTCGATCTTGACCAGATCTTCAGGCTCAGGCTTGGAATCGCGCGCATGCGCCCATTGGAAAGTCGCCTCAAGCTTGCGGCCCGCACGCCAGTAAGCATCACCAAGGTGATCATTGATTGTAGCATCTTCGGCGCGCAGTTTTACTGCCTGCTCAAGCTGAGTGACGGCTTCATCGTACCGGCCCAAACGATAATAGGCCCAGCCCAATGAATCGACGATATAGCCGTCCTGTGGCCTTGCTGCTACGGCTTTCTTGATCAAATCCAGCCCCTGTTCGAGCTTGATATTCATATCAATCCACGAATATCCAAGATAGTTCAGGACCTGTGGCTGATCGGGGTAGAGTTCCAGCGCTTTCAGGAAATTCGGCTCCGCCTTGTCCCATTCCTTCAGGCGCTCATAGGAAATTCCACGCTGATAGAAGATCGTCCAGTCATTTCGGGTAGGCTGCTTTAAAACGGCAACGGCCTTGTCGTAGGTTTCAGCTGCCTGCTTGAAATTTTTATCCTGGGCATAAATGCTGCCAATAGCCAGATATGTACGCATGTCTTCCGGATTGCTTTCAAGCAAAACACCAAGATGCTTGATAGCTTCGTCATTTCGTTTCAGAACGGCGAGATTAATCGCAAGCTGCATTTCGGCATCGCGCCTATAGGCGGAATCCTTGGCAATTTTGCCAAAATACTCGATTGCTTTCTCCGGCTGTTCAAGCTTCGCACTCAGATCACCCAATTGATAAAGGGTAGCATCATGGTCCGGGCGAAGTGGCAGGGACATTTGCAGATATAATTTCGAAAAGGCTTCCGCGCCACCATTATCAATTGCTGTCGCAACGACATATAATACCTCGGATGCCCCCTGTTGCGGGGTCTCAATCAGAGGTTTGATCGTTTTTGCGCTCGCTATCTGCTTGGCAAATTCGACAAGAACCATGCGTCCCGACAGAACATCAATTGCTTCCTTGACCAGTGCTTCAGCGCCTGGCTTGTCACCATTGCGAATTTTGAACGAAGCATATGCCTCGACCAAGCGCTCATACGTGTCAGGAGCAGCAGCTATATTGGCCTTGTTGTCCAGGGCGCTTTGATAAAACTCTGCCGCCTTTTTCTTCTGACCCGCCATGTCCGCAATCAGCGCCGAACTATAGGCCTTGAAAAGCGTGAAGCCTTCCGGCCCCTTCAACTTGTCAATCATTGCCAAAGCCTCGTTGGGCTTGCCGGCACCGGCTTTGGCAAAAGCTGCAATCAGTCCAGTCACCATACGATCCAGATCAGACTGGAGCGACAGCATCATCAATGTTTCGACCTGGCGGTATTGTTTCTTGTTGAGAGCATCAATTCCAAGCGCCAAACGCGAGAAACGCTCTATTTCAGGCACAGCCTTCAACTCGGCAGCCAGCGGCAATGCTTCTTTGAACTGGCCGTTCGTCAAAAGAACAAGCAGGAGGCTTTGACGCAGCTCCGTATTTTTGGGATCATAGGTCAGTGCCTGCCGATAAAACGCTATGGCGCTATCAAAATCATTGTCGCGCTCTGCAGTCCGAGCTGAAAGAAAAGCGCCCGACAGGTTTCCGGTATTTATGACTGGCGTCTGTGTCGTGGTCGCTGCTGCCGGGATCGCACCGCCTATCATGGCAGCCAGTGTAGCTCCTACAATCGAGCCGAGCATTTTACTGCGCTGCATGACAAATCCCTCTTTACTGCCTAATTTGAAACGATACTGCGAATCCTCAAGGGAACCATGGCCTTTTTACGGTTTTCGCTCAAGTTTTCCTAAAGACTAGCACGGGGTTAGCTTGCACCCCTCATCTGACGGGCTTCAATTTACCCGGCTGATGCAGAAATCGATTACCTCCAGCAAGGCATCCTTCTGCGGCGAGTGGTCCAGCGGAGCCAACGCGTCACGTGCTATTCCGCCAAAGTGCCTTGCTCGCTGGATCGTGTCGCTCAATGCACCATAGCGGGTCATCAAGCCCTTTGCTTTTTCCAAGCCCTTGTCGTCATTAACGCCGTTTTCAAGCGCTTCCTTCCAGAATTGCCGCTCTTCCGAGCTGCCCCGACGATAGGTAAGGACGACTGGAAGCGTGATCTTGCCCTCACGGAAATCATCGCCGGTATTCTTGCCTAGATCTTTGGCATTGCCACCATAATCCAACGCGTCGTCGACAAGCTGAAAGGCAAGTCCGAGATTGAGGCCATATGAACGTAGCGCCTGCCGATCGGTCTTCGACGCAGCGGCAATTATCGGCCCCACTTCCGCAGCAGCAGAGAAGAGCGCCGCAGTCTTCGCTTTGATGACGGCAAGATATTCGTCTTCAGTCGTTTCAAGGTTTTTTGCCGCCGAAAGCTGCATCACTTCGCCTTCAGCAATGACCGATGCAGAGGTAGCGAGCACATCCAGTGCTTCCAGCGAACCAACTTCCACCATCATTTTAAAGGCTTGACCAAGCAGGAAGTCGCCAACGAGAACGCTTGCCTGATTGCCCCAGATCATTCGCGCAGTACTTTTTCCACGGCGCAGATCGCTCTCATCCACCACGTCGTCGTGAAGCAGCGTAGCGGTATGCATGAATTCAACGCTGGTCGCCAGCTTCACATGGCCATCGCCCTCATAGCCGAACATACGTGCGGCAGCCAGTGTGATCATTGGGCGCAAACGCTTGCCACCTGAGGAAATCAGGTGATTGGCAACTTCCGGGATCATTTCAACATCAGATCCTGCTTTAGACAAAATCAGTTCATTGACCCGCCCCATATCCGCCTTGGTCAAATCGACCAGGGGCTGAACCGACCCAGAACTGCTTTTCTTCTCTTCAAGACTGACAACAACGCCCAAAATGAAACTCCTACTGTCTTGGCCTTGCGCCTGATTCCGAGGACCAGATTTGATCTTCAGAAAGGATTGCGAGCCAAATCAAAATATCACTACGCCCGGTAAAATCTTGCAAGATGCGCGGCGCTGCAATGCGGCGACACCTTATTTTGACTGCCTATAACCCGCAAGCGGCGAATTGGCGCGCAGAATTGGTACAGGCCACAAATTCGTGATAAAGCCAGTGGCCCTTCTCCCCATCCCTTTCGAAACGGTAGTTCAGATGATCGAAATAATGCGCCTCAACGACCCTGTTCTGATTTCATTCGTCGAATCATTATTGAAAGATGCACAGATCAAATATTTTATCGCTGATGCCAATATGAGCGTACTTGAAGGGTCGCTTGGTGTTCTCGCCCGGCGCGTGATGGTCGATTCAGAATTTGAAAAAGAGGCGCGCCAGTTGCTGACAGACGCGGGAATCGAGCAGGAGCTTCGCGGCTAGTTCATGTCTGTTCTGGATATTCCTCATACGATCGACGCTTTCCATCGCGGTCGTTTCCGCCTCATTCAACCCTCTGCCAAAGGTCATCGCTCCGGCGTAGATGCCATGGTGTTGGCGAGCGTAGTGCCCAATGAATTCAGCGGTCGTATCGCAGATCTGGGTGCCGGGGCTGGGGCTGCTGGTCTTGCGGTTCTTTCCCGCTGCGGCAAAGCCAGTGCAACTCTTATCGAGCGATCCGAACTCATGGCGCAGTGCGCCCGCTTGTCTCTGGCTTTACCAGAGAACCACCTGTTCTCAGGCCGGTGCGATATTGTTCAGGCTGATGTAACAGCTATGGGCAAAACGCGCATGGCTGCCGGAATCCATGACAACTTTTTCGATTTTGCCATCATGAATCCGCCTTTCAACGAGGCAAAGGACCGCGCAACGCCGGATGCTTTGAAAGCGGAAGCTCATGTCATGACAGATGGTATGCTGGAAAAATGGATTAAAACCGCCGCTTCCATCGTCAAACCCGGCGGATCAATCGCCATTATCGCGCGGCCAGCGTCCATGCTTGACCTGCTGACAGCTTTGCAAAGGCGCTTTGGCGGGCTCATTATCGTTCCTGTCCAGCCCAGACCTCAAGAGGCCGCGATCAGGATCATCATCAAAGGGGTAAAGGGCAGCCGCGCGGGGCTTACCTTTCATCCTCCCTTGGTGATGCACCATGAAACCGGCAATGATTTCACCGAGCGCGCAATAGCGATCAATAACGGAGTCGCTTCGCTGTTTTAGACTTTGGGACCATTGTGATTTTCTCTGCACCGCTTACATGGTCTTGAGATGAGCACGTAAAGGAGACCCGCTTGGCTCGATTTATCCGCAAGTTATTGCCCCGCCGTTGGCGCCCAGACCATATCGAAATCCCAGTGGTACGCTTGCATGGCGCGATCATGGCGGGAAGCAGCCGCTTTCGTAATGACCTGTCGCTCAGTTCTACAGCCGGCATGCTTGAAGAAGCCTTTAGCGATAAAGATGCTCCAGCCGTTGCGATTTCGATCAATTCTCCCGGCGGCTCGCCTGTTCAGTCGCGACTGATCTATCGGCGTATTCGTGATCTGGCGGCGGAAAAGAACAAGAAGGTTCATGTTTTCGTTGAGGATGTCGCAGCCTCCGGCGGTTACATGATTGCAGTTGCGGGCGACGAGATCATCGCTGACCCCTCATCCATCGTCGGCTCGATCGGCGTTGTTTCGGCAAGTTTTGGCTTTACCGAATTGATCAAGAAAATTGGCGTCGAGCGGCGTGTTCATACCGCCGGTTCGAACAAGTCAACCCTCGACCCGTTCAAGCCGGAAAACAAGCAGGATATTGAGCATCTCAAAGCGCTGCAATTAGAGATTCACGAGACCTTTATCAATCTGGTAAGGGAACGGCGCGGTGAAAAGCTCAGTGACAATCCAGACCTGTTTACAGGGCTGTTCTGGACAGGGATACGCGGATTGGAACTTGGCCTGATTGACGGGTTGGGCGATATGCGATCACATTTGCAATCTCAATATGGCCCTAAGACCAAACTCAAACTTATAGCCCCGCCACGGGGATTGTTTGGTCGCAAACTCCCTTCTGCTGAAATCGGATTTGGTGGAATAGGGGCGGGTTTTGCCGAAGGCATTGTCAATGCTGCAGAAGAACGGGCGCTTTGGTCACGTTTTGGCCTTTAACCTTGTGTGTATTTTGGCAAGAGCGACGCACCGTGTTATGATTACGAAAATATCGGTGCCTGTCATTTTCGGGGTCTAGGACGATGCCACAACTCATCTTTTTTCTGCTTATCGGTATTGCCGCCTATTACGGCTATCGTTCGTTCAAACGCGAAGCCCAGCGTGTATCAAAGCGTGTTCGCGAAGCGGAAAAAGAAGTCCAGAACCGCTCTCAAGGCACTTTGGTTCAGGATCCGGAAACTGGTGAATACCGCTTGCGTAAAGACTGACCGAGATGCTCGACAGTCTTGATCAAGCGATCAGCCTGATTGCGCCTGCCAAGATCAATCTGGCACTGCATATTACCGGCCAACGGGACGATGGATATCATCTCCTGGATACATTGGTGGTTTTTGCAGGTTATGGTGACCGAATAAGCATCGCACGCAGCAGCGCGGATTCATTTCGCATAACAGGACCTTATGGACATTCCTTACCTGCCGACGCTTCCAATCTTGTTTTAAAAGCCCGGGACAGGCTGCGTGCAGAATTTCCGGACCGGGCTTTTCCTGTTTCAATCGAACTGGAAAAACACTTGCCCATCGCCTCTGGTGTTGGCGGTGGCTCAAGCGATGCTGCTTCAACCTTGAAAGCGCTGGTCTCGCTCTGGAACATCAATATTGATCCTGTCGATCTCAATAATATTGGGTTGGCAATGGGCGCAGACCTGCCCATGTGCCTGCATGGAAGGCCCTTGATTGCCCGCGGTATCGGCGAAGAACTGGAGGCGGTCACAGCTATCCCGCGCCTGCCAATGGTTCTGGTCAACAATGGCGCCGCCGTGTCGACGCCACAGGTCTTTGGCGCCTTGAAAAAGCGAAACAATCCGGGATTGCCCAACTTGCCAAGGTTCGGCAGCGTGAACGATGTCTGCGCCTATCTTGAACAGACGGACAATCATTTGTATGCTGCCACGGTCGAACTGCTCCCCATTATTGGCGACACCATGGACGCGCTATATTCTACATCGCCGCGTCTGGCCCGAATGTCAGGTTCGGGCGCTACCTGCTTTGCGATTTATGACACCGATGAGGCCGCATCTGCTGCCGCATCTCTGATAAGCAATGCCTATCCATTGTGGTTTGTGGTCAAGACAGATAGCGGCGAAGGAGAAAACTGACCTTGGCCGACAATTCATCCCGCACTTTCGTTTCGGTCAAAATCGCTGTCCTTACGGTGTCAGACACACGCTCACTTGATGATGATAAATCGGGCAAAATGCTTGCCGAGCGCATCACAGCGGCAGGCCATATATTGGCGGCCAGAGACATTGTGACAGACGATGTTACAAAAATTCGTGAGCGTGTCATTTCCTGGTCAAAGGATGACGAGATTGACGTCATCATCACCACAGGAGGCACGGGTTTCACTGGCCGCGACGTGACACCGGAAGCACTCGAGCCCATATTCGAAAAGCGGATGGACGGATTTTCTACCATTTTTCACAGGGTTTCCTATGACAAAATCGGCACGTCCACGATTCAGTCACGAGCAACGGGTGGAGTGTTAAACGCCACTTTCGTCTTTGTGCTGCCGGGATCTCCCGGCGCATGCAAGGATGCCTGGGATAATATTCTGCAATACCAGCTCGATTATCGTCACATGCCCTGTAATTTTGTCGAGATCATGCCTCGGCTCGATGAACATTTGAAACGCGGTGGTAAGAGCTAAGCTGCTGGAATGATTTCCGCGCGTAAACGTTTCATCGCCAAACCACGGGCCAGATCAGCCGCCTTCTTTTCCGGCTTCAATAAGGCCATTGCCTGCCGCTTGGAGATCAACAGGCCATCGGCAATGGGGCTGCGTTTTGAAAATAGCCTGTTAAACAGCGGCTTACGGTGAACATGGGAGCAAGAGAAGCAGGCCGGGCCTTGTGAGCGCTCGACGTGAACAGCGACCGGCTCAATCCATCCATCGAGCAATCTTGCTCCGGGTTCCACCAGCAAAAACCATTCACTGCGTGCCCGCCGGAACCCATCAATCAATGTCTGGTCCTGCAGAAAGATACAGCCAGCGGCATCAGCCACGCGGTGGGTCTGATCCGACGATCCGTAATCGACAATAATCACGTCGCTGAGAAGCCCTTCGACGGCTCCACCGACCAGCCCGGCAAGGGTTCTGGCTAACAATTCGTCTGAATTATGGGTTTCAATCAGGACGGAAATCATACCTAGCCAATATATCAATGTGACTAGAATTTCCATCCATCCTTTTACCTAAATTGTTCTTGATTTGTTCTCATTATTTGATAGGAATAGATTCACGCTCGAAGGTGCCACCGAATCGGTACCACCCTGGCAGGGAGAACGCAGATGAACATTGTAGTGCAGGCGGATAAGGCTGCTTTCGGAAGCGGCCGAGCACAACATGCCAACGCATTGATTGAAGATGCTGGTTTGCGCATAGACAGCGAACGCAGACGCGGCCGGGGCGCGGGTATGAATCCCACTGGCCGTTTCGAGGCGGAAAGCCGCCATGTCTATGATGATGGTTGGGAAACAATTGAAGATCTACCACCATTCAAGACTGAGGTACAACTCGAAAAGCCCCGGACAATCATCACACGCAATGACTCGCCTGATATAAGTTTCGACAGGTCAATCAACCCTTATCGCGGTTGCGAACATGGTTGCATCTATTGCTTTGCCCGCCCGACACATAGCTATATGGGATTGTCCGCCGGACTTGATTTTGAATCAAAACTCTTTGCCAAGCCTGATGCAGCAAAGATGCTGGACAGGGAATTGTCCAAGCCAGGTTATACTGCAAAGACAATCGCCATCGGCACAAATACCGATCCCTATCAGCCCATCGAGAAGAAATGGCGCATTATGCGCGATATTCTTCAGGTTCTGGAGGCGCATCAACATCCCGTTGGAATCGTTACAAAATCCGCGTTGGTTATGCGGGATCAGGACATTCTGGCGCGCATGGCTGAGAAGGGCCTCGCCAAGGTTTGTCTTTCAGTGACGACCCTTGATGGAAAGCTGGCGCGCACGATGGAGCCCCGGGCTTCAACGCCTACGCGCAGACTGCAAGCCCTGCGCAGTCTTTCCGATGCAGGCGTGCCTGTTGGTGTCATGGTGGCTCCCGTCATTCCCGGGTTGAACGATCATGAGATCGAACGGATTCTCGATAGTGCCCGTGCCATGGGTGCGCTGGAAGCTGGATATGTTCTGCTTCGTTTGCCGCTTGAGGTCAGCCCGCTTTTCAAGGAGTGGCTGCTTCGAAATTATCCCGATCGCTACCGGCATGTGCTTTCGCTTGTTCGTTCCATGCGCGATGGCAAGGATTATGATGCCGAATGGGGCAAGCGCATGCGGGGTGATGGCCCCTATGCCTGGCAGATCGGGCGGCGTTTTGAAATTGCTGCAAAGCGGCTCGGAATCAACATTAACAAGAGACGCCTGCGCACCGACCTGTTCGAGCCAACGCCCGGAAACGAGCAGTTATCCTTGTTTTAGACACGCTCTTCCATCAGGTGCGATCCCCATCCCCGCCTGATGGTTACCCTGGGTAGCTTTGCCCCATCTGCTACCCGGGGACTTGCAGAGAATCAGGACGGATGCGAGAGTCGCCGCAAGATGTCTCGATTACGTTCTGATTCTCTGCTGCTTTCCTTGCCCGCTGACAAGCCCGACTTTGCCAGTGAAAAGAAGCTCATGCGCTCCGGTGTCCAGTTTGTGGCCGGTATTGACGAGGCAGGCAGAGGGCCTCTGGCAGGGCCAGTCGTTGCGGCTGCGGTCATTCTTGATCCAAAGAAAATTCCTGATGGTCTTGATGATTCAAAGCGTCTGACGGCAAAACGCCGTGAAGAACTGTTTGATATCATTACCAAAACTGCCTTAGCGTGCTCTATTTCCAGCATTTCGGCGCCAGCAATTGATGCGACTAATATCCTGAAGGCTTCGCTTGAAGCCATGCGCCGTGCGACACGCGGTCTTACGATTATTCCTCACCATGCGCTGATTGATGGCCGGGATGTCGCTCCCGGGCTGCCCTGCCCTGCAACGGCGATGATCAAAGGAGATCAACGCTCCGTTTCCATTGCCGCGGCATCCATACTTGCCAAGGTAACGCGAGACAGAATGATGAGCCAGACTGGCAAATATTATCCTCTCTATGGATTGGAATCCCATGCGGGTTACGGAACTGAAATCCATCGCAACGCGATGGAGGCACACGGTCCTGTCGTCGGCTTGCACCGCTTCAGTTTCTCGCCTTTGAAAGAACGGCAAGCCTAGAGCAAGCTCTGTTTCCCTGCCGGAGGGATTCGCGGACAAGGTCGAGGGGTTCAGCGAGGCCGATGTTTATCCATGGGACGAGGGTGAGGCCCGATGGATAAAGCACGTTTCGCTCACACCAGAGCAGCAGAAATGCTCTAACTCCATCCCCCCACAATTCCCGATATAGATCGGGTTTTTACATGCCGGGAATCGCTTAGTTCAACCGCATGCTACTAAACTGCAATTTGCACTTGCAATTTTTCGGCAAAAATCCGTGTTTTTTGGGAATTATTCTGATTTTTTCTCGATATTTCGCTCATCGTAACGAAATTTGGTTTGCATATCGAGCATTATGCTTCGCACAAAAAAAGCCGCTCAAAGGCGGCTTTACTAAAATTCGTTTGTATAATCTGCTTTTTAGTTCAACCGGGATTTGACTTCCGAAAGCGATGTTTTGAAGAGATCGGCAGATGTTTTGGCATCCACCTTTTCCGACAAAATCTTGCTGGCGGCAGCAATTGCGATATCTACAGCCGAAGCGCGAACCTCGTTGACAGCCTCAACCTCTGCCTGAGCGATTTTCTGCTCGGCAAGCTTGTTGCGACGGGCAACATAATCCTCAGTCTTCTTCTTGGCTTCCTCAAGGAGACCATGTGCTTCACGCTGCGCTATGGCAACGATCTCACCAGCTTCCTTTTCGGCTTCCTTACGCTTGCGCTGATACTCAGCCAGCAGCGATTGCGCTTCTTCGCGCAGGCGGCGGGCTTCTTCAAGCTCGTCGCGAATCTTGTCTGCACGGGCGTCAAGGGATTTACCAACGACACCTGGAACCTTCAAGTAGACGATAAGCGCCAGGAAGATGATAAGGCCAACGAGGGCATAAAAGGTTGCATCCAATTCCATGACGTTTCTCCTTAGCCTCGCACTGCTTTGACAGCAGCGGAGATTGCGGGCTTGTCGACGGCACCGCCAAACAGCTTCTTGACGATTTCAGCGGCTGTATCTTCAGCGATGGAGCCGACTTCCTGCATAGCCTTGTTCTTGATCGTGGCAATGCTGGCTTCAGCGTCACTCAGCTTCTTTTCGAGAGCTGCGGAAATTTCGGCCTGTTCGGCGTCGGCTTTCGCCTTTGCCTGATCACGGGCTTCCTGCGCAATTGCGCCGGCTTTGTTCTTTGCGTCGGCGAGTTCCTGGGTATAGGCAGCCAGAGCCTCATCAGACTCCTGTTTCATCCGTGCCGCCTGATCTAGATCAGTAGCGATACGGTCACGCCTCGTTTCGATGATACCACCGATACGCGGGAGAACCACGCGGGACAGGAAAACATAGAAAACTGCAAATGTGATTGCCAACCAAAGAAGCTGTGAAGCGAAATGGTTGGAATCAAAGGGAGGGAACACGGCTTTGGCATGACCGGTTTCCGAATGCGTTCCCGCTGTCGGATCTGCCGGAGCATGTGCATCAGGCGTTGTTCCGGGCGCAACCGTTTCGGTATGGGCCGGTGCTTCGCTCTGAGCGACTATTGTATCTGTTGTGGATGCGGCATTAGCCGAAGACACGAACATGCGTTGTCCCCTTGATTGAACTTCAAATCATACTGGCTGCGTTGGTCCGAATAACGACCGGACGCAGCCAATATCGTAAGCTGTTATTATACAGCGAAGAGAAGCAGAAGAGCGATGAGCAACGAGAAGATGCCCAGAGCTTCAGTAACGGCGAAGCCGAATACCAGACGGCCGAACTGGCCATCAGCTGCTGATGGGTTGCGCAATGCACCGGAAAGATAGCTGCCGAAAATGTTGCCAAGGCCAAGAGCCGTACCGGCCATACCAAAACAAGCCAGACCTGCACCGATGTACTTTGCTGCTACGGGATCCATATTAAACTCCTTGAGGGTAGATCGTTAGAATAGATTTGCGTTAGGCGGACATCCGCCGGTGAACTTTTTAGTGACCGCCGGGATGAACTGCGTCGTTCAAATACATGCAGGTAAGCACGGTGAAGACGTAGGCCTGAAGGAAAGCCACCAGGAATTCCAGACCCGTCAATGCCACAGTCATGGCCAGCGGCAGAATTGCGCCGCCAATTCCCACTGCGCCGAATGCGCTGAGCGAAGCCACGAAGCCGGCAAACACCTTCAGCGTGATGTGGCCAGCAAGCATGTTGGCGAACAAACGAACCGAAAGGCTGATCGGACGGGAAAGGAAAGAGATAATTTCGATTGGAACAACGAGCAGCAAGAGCGGCCCGGGCACACCCGAGGGCACAAAGACCCCGAGGAACTTGAAACCGTGTTTGGCAAAGCCATAAACAAGGACTGTTCCGATGACCAGAACCGCAAGCGCAAAGGTCACGATGATCTGGCTGGTGATGGTGAAGAAGTATGGGAACATGCCAAGCATATTGGCAACGAGCACGAACATGAAGAGCGAGAACACGAAGGGAAAGAACTTCATTCCCGCGCTGCCTGCCGATTCTCGCAATGTTGATGCGACGAACTCATAGGCCATCTCTGAAACCGACTGAAGACGGGTCGGGATAAGGCCACGGTTTGACGATGTAAGGTAAAGAAATGCCGAGGCAACGCCAACTGTGGCAACCATAAAGGCAGAGGAATTGGTGAAGGACAGATCAACGCCGCCCACATGCAAGGGAACCCATTGCGAAATGTGGAATTGATGAATCGGATCGTTGGACACTATTACCTCGTCTCTAATTCTGTTCTCACGAACGGTGCTCGATGAGCCCTATTCCGGTTTTTCATGGTCGGATTTCTTGGTGAAATCCAGCCCACTGTTTTCCGCCACACGTCCTGCAGAGCGCAGGATATTCAGCGTTCCAGCACAAAAGCCCAGCAGGAGCAGTATGATGAGCCCCCATGGCGATGTACCCAAAAATCGGTCAGCTAACCAGCCCAACCCCGCACCAACCAGAACGCCGGCGATAAATTCGCTCGACAATTTCATGGCCTGCGCGACACCGGAGGCGGTTTCCGTCCCCTTGTCTTGCGAACCGGCTTTACGGGCTGCACCCTTGGAAACAAGTTTTGCTTCCAGATTGCGGCGCCGAAGCTCCAGCTCTTCCGAAGTTAGTCCCCCGCCAGCACCCGGCGTGTCACCGACAGAACCTGACTTATCGGGATCGTTACCCGTTGCCAATGGCATGTCCTTTACACACTGAATGCGAGGCTTCATCCCCGCTTCGAAGTCGCGCGCAACATATTGTCCTGATCCTCGCTAGTCAAGGCGAAGAGTCACGACTCTCCAAGGTAATTTTTTTACTAGAATTCAATGCCTTAGGTAAATATGACTTTCCTGCTCATCACTGAGTGACAATTTTGCATGCGAATCTGGCGTTTGGCTGTGGATACAGATTGCGCAATTCAGCTAGTTAGGAGGTTCCATGGTTATAGTTTTTGAAGGGCTTCGAAGGCAATAACAGGGGGAACTCCCCATTAACCGGAACCAGAAGCGTCGTATCAAATACCTGACCAGTTTTGCGCGTCGCCTTCGGGCCCATCGGTGCAAACTATCGCTGCTCCAATGGTTCGGGGCCGCCAATTGCCTACGCCCCTACGATTTTGCGTACAAACCGCTGCTCGAGCACTTCTTTACCCCACTGCCCACCGGCCTCCTCTTCTACAAGAACAAAACCGTGCGCCTCGTATAGGCGCCGTGCGGCATCCAATCCCTTGAACGTCCAAAGCTGTATTTCGGAAAACCGTTGCTCGATGCAAAACGAGATCGCTTTATTCAGCAATTGCCTGCCAATGCCGGCGCCGCGATAACCATCCTCCATAATGAACCAGCGCAGATGAGCCACATTATTTCCGAGATCTTCGCCGTCAATCGCCACCGTACCGACGATTTTTTCCACATCTACCGCCGCCCAAATCTGATTGACAGGCCGCTCCAATCGCCCGGAAAATTCTGCGATGCCAGTGGCAACCTTGCCTTCGAAAAAATGACCGAAACTATTTGTTCGAGCATAGTAGCAGCCATGCATCTCGGCACACCGTCCAATAATACCCGGCTGATATCCACTTTGGATGGAGATTGCCGGCGACGATTGCGGTACCTTGCCTGCGCGCCGCTGTTCCAGCGCATCAGCATAGGCTGCAAGTCCATCCCGCACCTTTTCCTGCACAGCAGCGGAGTGACTACCCAGCGCAGAGGACACCACATCATCGGCAAAGGCATTGATCGCGGCGAGCGTATTATGCCCCTTGCTGGTCAAGGAAAGCACCTTGGACCTGGCGTCCTGCCCATTAGGCTGTTCAATCAGTTCGCCCGACAAAACAAGCTTGCGCACCATTCGGCTAACACTGGATTTTTCAAGGTCGAGTACAGCGCATAATTCGGCAGCGGTCAGCGTATCATTTCTGCCAATCTCGATGAGTGCATGAACGGAGGATGGAGCGAGATTCGTTCCCGCAAGGGTTGGGCGCATAAAACCTAACTCTCGAACAATGCGCCTTGAAGAATTACGTATTTGAGCAGTGTCCAGGAGGATACTCATTGTGTGGCTCGCAAATATAGTTGCATCATACAACTATATGCCTAACCTGCGAGTTTGTAAATGATATTGAAAGTGCAAAATGCGGCACGGGGATATTGATCCACGCAGTTTCAACCCTGCATTTCTTGCGGGTTGCACGATTTCAAAGAATAGATCGAGACGGGTCAAACACAGGAATTTGGGAGCAAAAGCGGAAGCACCGAACCAGCCAGTGCATCGGAGAAGATTGGCCTCTCCGACCTTGGCAAGGGCCTTGCTCTCAAAACTGGAGGTGAATCTATGTGGTACAAGCCATTTAGCTTCACGCTCATCATGAAAAGAACCCGGACAGGCTGGACGCTAACGTTCCGGGTTCATTTTCATAAATGAGAAACGGAGGATGAGCGAAAGCTCATTCTCCACTCCAGAAACATTTATATCATTGTTTTGGCGATTTCCAAGCGGTCTAAATCCAGCCGCCGCCATAAGTGCGGTAGAAAATATGCTGCCCGATTTTATCGATGCGCTTCATTGTATGGGCCCAATTTGCCCGCACGTAGGTCGCATGATAATGCGTGGCCGAACCAATTTCGGGTAGGAATATACGGCCCGAAGTAACAGCCATGGCGATTTCCTGCGCGACTTTCCACTGCTTGGGTTCGGTTACATGCAGCTTGCGGCCTTCACAGGCAAACGAGAACTGGCAGCGATTGATCCAGTCATCATTCTGATAAACGACGTTACAGATTGTTTTCGGATAGGCAGGATTTCGCACGCGGTTGAGAATAACCTGCGCCACCGCAGCCTGGCCTTTTACACTCTCGCTTCTTGCCTCAAAATAAATGCCCGTTGCCAGGCATTTTTGCTCCGCAGCAGTGAAGACAATCGGAGGCAAAGGAGTAGCCAGCCAATCATGATCGCCTTTTCCAAGTTGCGGAATGAAGCGGCCTGCCTGCTTTGGTTCGGCAAGAATGGAATCAAACGGTGATGTTTTCGAATAATCGGGAGCAGCCGGAGCATAACCAAGGGCCAGCACATCGGGCTTGTCATTATTGATCAGGCTTGCCAGCATCGGAGCGTCCGGCTCGATTTTCTCAGGCGAGCGATTGTGAAACGCAAGAGCGATCTCGATTTCCTTGCCCGCGATTTTTGGCTTAGCAAAAGCCATATCGACTTCAATGCCGTGCGTTGGCCGGATTATCATGCTTTGACGTTGCAATATCGATCCGGCGCTGAAAGCTTTTGGTGGCGCTTTCTTGCTGATCGAAACAATACGCCCCTGCTTTTCCGCCCGGTTGATCCGTGCCTCGTCAGGAGTGGCGCCCAATGCCTTGCTCGAGCCATTGATGGCCACTGAGCCTATTCCTGGTGCATTGGCGCCGCTGGCGGGAATTGATCCGGTGGCTATCCTGTCCACAAAGGACATATTTGCCTTTTGTACGGAGCCTGCCGGAGATTTTTCCAAGTAAGACGACCAGCGCCCCTGCCCTGATTCGGACCCGGAAAGCAGGCTTGCCATATCCTGATAGGCAACCACTGTCGGAGACAACAAATATATCGCTGCACCAATAAGGACTGGACCTAGATATTTGCGATTTGCCTGTTTTGAAAATGGCTGGCCTTTGCGGCGGGCACTGGAATCCCGCAAAACCTTATAGAAACGCACGCCGATACCCCACACTCACGACCGAACACTATGGTCATAAAAATGAAGCATTAACCTTGATGGAGAGTTAACGAAGGCCGCTGAAACGATGTGTTGTTAAAGTTTCCGTGGCTTGAGCAACTCCTCTTGCCACGGAAAACTACCAGCCTTAGCGCTTTTTCTTCGCCCGCCCCGCAAAGGGATTGTCCGATGTGCGCAATACAAGCCGGATAGGCACGCCATGAATATCAAAGGTTTCACGGATACCATTGGCAAGGTAGCGGACATAGGAGGTGGGGAACGCGTCGGGACGGGAGCATGAAATGACAAAACCCGGCGGGCGTGTCTTGACCTGCGTTATATATTTGATCTTCAGGCGGCGACCCGCCACGGCGGGAGGCGGATGATGGGCAAGTACCCCTTCCAGCCAGCGATTGAGGCGACCGGTGGAAATACGGCGATTCCAGATTTCGTCAGTCGAGGCTACCGCGGCCATGAGCTTGTCGATACCCTGATTGCGCTCACCCGAGATCGGCACGGCGCGAATACCGCGAACCTGCGGCAAAAGTCGTTCGGTCTTCTCACGCAGATCGGCCAGAACCATCTGGCGATTTTCGACGAGATCCCACTTGTTGAAAGCGATGATCGGCGCGCGGCCCTCACGAATGATCAGATCGGCAATCTGCAAATCCTGCTTTTCAAAAGGAATGGTCGCGTCGAGGACGATAATGACGACCTCGGCGAAGCGAATGGCGCGCAGCGCATCGCCCACGGAAAGCTTTTCCAGCTTGCCCTGAACGCGCGACTTGCGGCGCAGACCTGCCGTGTCAAAAAGCTTGATCTTGCGGCCATTCCACTCCCAATCGACCGAGATGGAATCGCGCGTAATGCCAGCTTCCGGACCTGTCAGCAGACGGTCCTCGCCAAGCATCGTATTGACCAGCGTCGACTTGCCGGCATTTGGACGCCCGACAATGGCGATGCGCAGCGGCTTTGACGAATCATAGCTCGGAATGTCTTCGGCGTCCGGATCGTCAATATCATCGCCGATCAGATCATCCATACCGCGCGGCGTAGCCGGGATGGTTACAGCGACGGAATCATCTGCATTGGCATCGACAGGCAGATACTCGTCCGGGAAGACCCGCTCTTCACCCATGGTCTCGACAATGGCGTCGCGCAGATCCGGAAAGCCCTGACCATGCTCGGCAGAAATCGGGCATGGTTCGCCAAGTCCGAGCTGATAACTGTCATACATGCCGGATTCGGCGCCGCGTGCTTCGGCTTTGTTGGCAACGAGAATAACCGGCTTGCCTGAACGGCGGACAAGATCGGCAAAGGTAACGTCTGTTGGCGTCACACCCGCTTTGGCATCGACAAGGAAAAGAATGAGATCGGCTTCACCAATGGCAAGCTCCGTCTGGGCGCGCATGCGGCCTTCGAGCGAATCGGATGCGACCTCTTCAAGACCCGCCGTATCGATGACATCGAATCTCAAATCGTAGAGCTTGGCCGCATTGACGCGGCGATCGCGGGTAACACCGGGGAGATCGTCGACGAGCGCGATTTTCCTGCCGACCAGACGGTTGAACAGAGTGGACTTTCCGACATTCGGACGGCCGATAATTGCAAGGGTAAAGCTCATCGGCTTAATATTCCTAATTCTTAATTAGCCAGCGGCCGCAGCGGGCGTGGCGCCAGTGCTTTTAAGCATGTCCAGCATTGTATCAGCAAACTGACGTATATTGGCGGGAGCCGCCTGATCATCGGAAATCTGCTTGAAGAGTTTGGTTGCATCAGCACCGCGACCGGCTTTCCAGGCAGCAAGACCAAGGGCTTCGCGCGCGGAGTGGCGCATCGGGTTGCTATCCGACGACAGCGCTTCAACACGGCTTGCCACATCATCATAAGAACCCGTATCCACCAGAATGAGGGCGGCACGCAGCTTTGCCAGATCACGAATGGCCTGCGGCACGGATGTGTCAGCAGAAACCTTGTCGAATGCAGCAACCGCACCGGCAAAATCGCCCTTTTGCGCAATCACACCGGCGGCGCGCATGCGAGCCAACACCGGATAAGCGCCATAACCATCTTTTTCAAGCTGATCGAGCGTCTTCAGGGCTTCGTCATTCTTGCCATCACGGACAAGGTTAAGCGCTGCCAGGAATTGATCGCCGGACTTTGAAGCTTCTCTTTCAGTCCAGTATTCGTAAAAGGCAAAACCAGCGGTACCGATGACGATCGCGACAACGCCGCCTATTAGCAAAGTGCTATAGCGCGCCCAGAACGCCCGCATCTTATCGGAGCGCAGTTCCTCATTTACTTCACGGAAAAAGCCGTCGTCAGTCATGGTGCCTCATGAATAGTTATCGCGCGACGGCCATGGGCAGTCACGCAAGGAGTTCAGGGGGCTTTTAGTCGGAAACTGCGCGCGATGTAAGGGGCTTGCTTAAATTAGCCGTCACATTGGTGAAACACCGATCAAAAGAACGTGCAATTTCCAGATAAACAGGACGTAAAGCACAAGGCCAATGACAATGGCGATGACATCATTGGTCACGGGTCCGGGCGTAATGACTGCAGGGGCAAGCCCAGCGCGCGCCTGACGCTTGAGCGCGATACGATCAAACACCGCCCAGGCAAGAAAGGACAAAAACAGGATAAGCGAAGCAAGATCGCCATTGGCCAGAAGATGCGCGAGCGCCCAGGTCTTGATGGATATCAACATGGGGTGCTTCAGCGCGGGCTTGATACGGCCGGGCTTTGCAATGAAAACGCCAAGAAAGACGAAGGCAAACAGCATCAGCAGCAAGGTGATGTGTTTCATCCAGACCGGAGGTTCGTAGAGTATCGGTGCCTCCAGCCGGGCCATGCCAAAGCCCCAAACCAACAGGGCAAGGCCGACGACAGACACCAGAGAATAAAGGCCTTTCCATTTGCCTTCTCCCCACTGCTCCATCTTGGCAAGCCGCCAGCGCGGCGCGACAATGCGCACTGAATGTATTCCCAGAAAAATGATGATTCCGATAATCATGACCAGCATGGCTTGTCCCCTTTTGTAACGGCACTCTACAGGGTGATTAGAATGGTTCCAACGTAAAGCATTGCGGTGGATCGCCGCGTCCGATCATCGCCACAATTGACCTGTAGCGACAGTGCTCCCTGTGGAGCTGACCTGACATCATGCAAATTTTTACCCGGATCGTTGCCGCATCGGCAGCTTTTGCAATGGCTTCGCCTGCCTATGCTGATGGTGCGACCGGACTGCGCGGCTCTATTGGTGTAAAACCACAATATGTGCTGATCTCATTTGACAATGCCGGTAGCAATGCACTTTGGGACCGTGCATTTAATCTTGCGCAGCGTTCCAACGCCAAATTTACCTATTTTCTCTCCTGCGTCTTTCTGATCGATCATTCCGACCGCAAGAGCTATCAGGCACCGGGCAAAGCTTCTGGCCGTTCCAATATTGGCTTTGCCTCTTCAAAAGAAGATATTGCAAAGCGTCTCGATAATATCTGGCGGGCGCGCAATGAAGGCCATGAGATTGGCAGCCATGCCTGCGGCCATTTCGATGGCAAGAACTGGACCAAGGCCGAATGGGAAAGTGAGCTTGTCACCTATCGACAAGTGTTGAGCGATGCCTGGACAAAATATGGCACCGGCCCGGAACCGGAAGGATGGAAGAATTTCGTTGCAAAGGAGATTCGCGGCTTTCGCGCTCCCTATCTTTCAGAAAGCCCGGCCCTGATTGCCGCTTTGAAAGATCAGGGCTTCACCTTTGATGGCAGCGGCGTTTCAAAAGGCCCCGCTTTGCCGTTGCATGCGGGTGGACTTTACCAGTTTGGCCTACCGACAATCGCCGAAGGACCGCAGAACCGGCCCGTGATCGCCATGGATTATAATATGTTTGTGCGTCATTCCGGCGGCTTCGAGCGTACAGACCACATGGGCGAGTTTGAGAATCGGGCCTATGAGGCATTCAAGGGCGCATTTGAGCGGCAATATCAGGGCAAACGCATTCCTTTCCAGATCGGACTACATTTCACACTGATGAATGGCGATGCCTATTGGCGCGCGCTGGAGCGCTTTACTGCCGAGGTGTGTACGAAAGCCGACGTACGCTGCACGACCTATAGCGATTATCTGAAAGAAACCGGCGGCGTGGAAGCTGCCTCCACGCCCGATCTGACACAGCCGCAAACCGGCGGCGGAATTTAACCGCCGGCCTTTCTAGGCAGCATCGAGAATCGTAATCAGTATTTTCTTGCCGAGCACAGCCAAGGCAGCCTCAAGCAAATATAATTTGGTTGGATGATCGGGATCAAGGATACGTCGCGCTTCGGTTTCAGCTTTGCCCAACGGCCGCGCAAGCTCGGACTTGGGCAGCCCTTCTGATTTGAATGCGATTATCACGGCTAGCTTCAAAGCGTCATGGACTTCAAAGGGAATATCGACAAGACCTTTCCGGCCTTTGTTGATGGCATTGGAATATCTCTATCATCAGCAAGATAGCCACGAAGCGCCAATCCGAGCGCTTACACCGCATTGGCCTTTGCTTCGACCATAGTTTCCCCATGCGTTATTGTCTCAGGGACATCGGTAAATGTCACCAGAAAACCACCATTGGGATCTTGCTCGAAATGAGCACAGTAGGAATAATGCATCCAGTTTCCCGTCTAAACGATTTCCGGCTGCTTCTTTATTAATCGGACATAGCCAGGCGTAAGTTCGCTAAATTTTATCGTGGTAAATTTCTCGCCGATCCTGATGCGGTAATGCGATCCTTTTCCACGATTAACAGTGATCTCAAATTCATTCCGGAAAGTCTCGCAACCTCGGATACCTATGAGACCAAAGTAGGGGCGGCCTTAATGCCGCCCGCCAACTATCTCTCTTCTTGCGTCCGCAAGTAATGTTCATCGATCGCTGGTAGTGGTTCGTCGTATATGACCGATTCGAAGGCGCGAAGGCGTTTGTAAATCGAAATCAGTTCCACAATCGTAGGCCAAGCCGTCACCAGATATTGGAATGAATTGCTAACTTGGCTGAAGGCAGTCGAAATCTGCTGCCACAACCCCATCGTCAATTTCCCGGCCACAATACTTGGTATGAGAATGATGTCGAGGATAAGCCCGTCAGCCTGTCCATAGAAACTTCTGGCCACATTAAAATACGCATAGTGAAAATAGAGCCGGAAGTAGTTCTTCCGCACGTTTCGAAAGAGCTCCGCAAGCGTCAAAGGTTGAGCGCGTGTTTCGTCATCTTCGCCAAACACCAGTTCCTTGCGGTACGCGGCTTCAACACGTTGATTTTTGAACTCCAGCCCTGGAAGTCTGATCCCGACGACTGCAAGAAGCAATGTGCCAACGAGTGACCAAACAATCGATAGAACCACCAGAGAATAAGGGATTTGACCGATAATCGGCACTTCAGTGACGTAGCTTGAAAGATGCGCTAATAGCGGCATGAATGCGATCAGATTCATGACGGCCTGAATGAGACTGACACCAAGCGCTTCAACTGTTGTCGAAAAGCGCATCGTATCTTCCTGAACACGCTGCGACGCACCTTCGATATGCCGCAACTGGTTCCAGTGTTCGACGTAGAATTCGTTCATAGCCGTGCGCCAGCGGAATATGTAATGGCTGGTGAAATATGTAAAAACAACGCTCAGCCCTATTGCAAGGAACGCAATGCCCGCAAATAGCCAGTTTTGCCAATAGAACTCCGCAGCTGACACCGAGCCTGGCTGGCTGAACGCCTGTTGAAAGAGGTTCCAATAAGGCCCACGCCAGTCGTTAATGGCGAGACTTATTTGCACGGTGAAATACGTATTGAATATTATAAGAGCAGAGCCGAGAATGGACCATCTTTGCCAACGATGCGGAGCATACCACATCCAGAATGAAGCAAATACGGCGACAAAAGCAGCAAAATAAATGTAGAGCCATATATACGGCCTGGTGATGAACACGCCAACGCCAATCACCGGTGGTGCATCGGGTGCAGCTGGCGGCAGACCAAAATAAGCACCAAGCTGCTCGCCCGCAAAAATCCAGAACAAAACCGCAAACAACGCCCACAGGACAGCTGATGTGAAAAACAGCTTGGGCTTGGGAAAAAATGAAACGAACACCGTCGTGACCCTCGTAAAAACTATGCAAATCGCAGTGCTACGAGTTGCACAAGTTTTCCAGCACGAATAGGGCAAACCGTGAGTTGGCGTAATTAAATTACCGTAATGATGGGTGTTCTTGACAGCTATTGCATGTTTGAAGAATGCACTTCGAATTCCGAAAGCTGTCCAGCGGCATTCGCGTTATGCGTGGTTCGACAAGCTCACCATGAGGAAAGTGGGTGGGTTGCAAGCTTATCATCAATGTTTCAGCTACATCGCAAATGCGACCTCCCTGCAATCACCTGCCCTCCTCATGGTGAGCTTGTCGAACCACGCAATATAGAAATGCAGTTTGGATCAGCCCGCCACTTTCCGACCCGCAGAAAATGCAAAGAATGAGCCAATCACCAGCCCCGCTGCTGCTAGCAGCGTGGATGAGGTGAAATTACCGCTGATATCGGCAAGATAACCGGCAATCAAAGGTCCAACGATCTGCCCGATACCAAAGGCCGCCGTTGTGATCGCCATCATCCGGCGTGGGGATTGCGGTACGAGCTGACGCCCTGCCTGAAACACGAAGGCGGTAATGACCATGATCGTGAGGCCCAACAGCAAGCCCCCGATAAGTGGGCCAATGGGAGATGGCAGGATGACGCTGCCTGCAACACCACCGGCCAGCGCGAGCAGGCTGAAGGCAAGGGATGTAAAGGGGCCAACGCGGCGCAGCACGGGGTTCCAGATCCAGACTGAGAATATGCCCGCAAAGCCGGTGCAAAGCCACACGAAAGCTTCTGTCGAGGCGCTGCCCTCATTGGCCCGGACAATGGCCATGATGAAGGTTGCGGTGATGACATAGCCAATGCCGAACAGCGCATAGGCTATATTGAGCTTGATGAATTCTGCCGTCCAGGCGATGGCCGGTTCCTTGATGTCCGCGCCGGTGCGCAGCGGTCCTTCGCGGATTAACAAGGCAACTGCGATCAAGCCAAGCGTGGAAAGGACTGCCGCGCCTACCCAATCGGCACGCCAGCCATAGCCGGTGAATGCGACCAGCGCCACTAGCATAGCTGACAAGGCGATACCGGTACCGACACCGCCAAAATGCAGAGCTTGCAGATCCAACCTGCCTGCAGCGCCGAGGTGACTGAATACAATCGTCGCGGCGAAAACCAGCATGAAAGCGCTGGCCATGCCTGCGAGAAAGCGGATGACAGAAAACAGCAGCACATTTTCCGTAAGGCTCATTGCCAGGCACAAGGCGGCGCTTGCGGCAAGCGAGCCAAGCATGACTTTGCGCTCAATGCCTGCCGCCCACGCGTAACCGGCAACAATCGCACCAACGAGATAGCCAAGGAAATTCGCCGAGGCGATGATGCCTGCATCACCGGCGGAAAGACCAAGATCACTCATCATGCCGGGTAGAATAGGCGTATAGACAAAACGACCGATACCCATGCCAATAGCCATAGCAACCAGCCCGCCGAGGGCGAAGCGAAGTGGAGATGCGGTGCCTGAATTCATGCGCGGACATTATCCCTGCTTGCCGCAGAGACAAGACAATTAATTTGATAGCTGCATCGACCCCGATTGATGGTTGCTGATAGCAACGAGTTGCCAGCACGAGCGCTTCGATATTTTTCGCTTGCAATACTTAGGATTTTACCTAAGTATTGCTCAATCGACATATGAGGACTCGCAGATCCATGCCCACCGCTACCGCACTGGCTGCTCCACCCGTTCCCGTTGATGCCGTTTTTCGCGCGCTGGCAGACCCGACGCGGCGGCAAGTGCTTGAACGGCTTGTCAACAGCCCGGCTTCGGTCAGCGAACTCGCCGAACCTTTCAACATGGCGTTGCCGTCCTTTGTCGAGCATTTGCGGGTGCTTGAAAGCAGTGGTTTGGTCAACTCGCAAAAAAAGGGACGCGTTCGAACCTATCGCATTCAAACCGAACCAATGAAACTTGCCGAGAATTGGCTGTCCAAGCAACGGACCCTGTGGGAACGCCGTCTCGATCAACTTGACGATTACATGCTTACACTCAAGGAGGAAAACACGTGACTTATGATTTGAAAGTTGATCCAAAGCTCGATCTCGTTCTGGAGCGGACTATCGATGTGCCGCGCGCGCTCGTATGGAAGTGCTGGACGATGCCGGAACATGTCAGCAAGTGGTTTACGCCGAAACCCTGGACAATTTCCGATTGTGAGATTGATCTGCGTCCGGGCGGGATTTTCCGCACGGTAATGAATGGTCCCGATGGAGAACAGTCGATCAATTATGGTTGCTATCTGGATATAGTGCCAAATGAACGTTTGATCTGGACCGACGCCCTGTTGCCTGGATACCGCCCTGCCGAAAATCCATTCCTGACCGCCGTTCTTCTGCTCAAGGACGAAGGAAGCGGCACGCGCTATACTGCCGTGGCGATTCACCGCGATCAAACCACGCGCGACCGGCACGAGGAAATGGGCTTTTATGACGGCTGGGGCACGGTGCTGGACCAGATGATCGAATATTCGAAGACCATCTGATTTAGAAATGCCAAGGGGTGATTCAACGGATCGTCGCCTTTAGCGTCAGTCTTGTCGCTGGACGGATTGACCTTCGCCACGGCGTGCCTATATTCAACCTGCACGTTCTCAGGGCGGGGTGTAATTCCCCACCGGCGGTAGCAGGCAGAAATGCCTGAAGCCCGCGAGCGCTTCCAGCACCCGCTGGAAGGTCAGCAGATCCGGTCCAATTCCGGAGCCGACGGTATAGTCCGGATGAAAGAGAGCAAGCATTGGCAAGATCCCGCCACAGGTGGGGTCTGATCTGTGCGTGTTCGCCCAAAGGGATCATTGAAAAATGGCAAAACCCTGAAAGGCCCGATAAATGACTATTGTTTCCCATCCTTCTACTAAAATCGCCATCATCCGCGCACGCTGGCATGCGGATATTGTCGACCAGTGCGTCAACTCATTCGTTGAGCAATGGGCGGCACTTGGCGGTGATCGCTCCGATGTCGAAATCTTCGACGTTCCGGGCGCGCTCGAAATACCGCTCCATGCACAGACATTGATCTCAACCGGCAAATTCTCGGCCGTTCTCGGCACGGCTTTCGTGGTTGATGGCGGTATTTATCGCCATGATTTCGTTGCCGGAACCGTGCTGGATGCAATGATGCGCGTTCAACTCGACAGCGGCATTCCCGTACTATCCGCAGTTCTCACTCCCCATAATTTCCAGGAGTCGGCAGCCCATATCG
Source organism: Phyllobacterium sp. 22552 (assembly GCF_052044585.1). NCBI lineage: Bacteria > Pseudomonadati > Pseudomonadota > Alphaproteobacteria > Hyphomicrobiales > Phyllobacteriaceae > Phyllobacterium > Phyllobacterium sp. 22552. The sequence goes on from NZ_JBQENG010000002.1 coordinate 630,037, forward strand.
CCTTCTTCAAGGATCATTTTGTCATCAAGGGTGTGGAAGCTGCCAATGCATGCTCGCAGATATTGCAGGCCCGCGCTAAGCTTGCGATGATTGACGCCTGACAAGGCAGAATATGCATCTGGGAGGATCGACGTGAAGACCAAGAAGATTATCAATGACGGCGCCAATGCTGTCGACGAAATGCTGGAAGGGGTGCTTGCCGCCCACTCCGCAAAGGTCTTTGCGCTCGATCATTCTCCCCGCTCAATTATTGCCCGGGACGGCCCCCGCCCCGGCAAGGTCGGCATGGTGATCGGCGGCGGCTCGGGACACGAGCCATCATTTCTCGGATTTGTCGGCAAGGGTCTTGCTGATGCCGCCGCTATCGGCAATGTCTTTGCCTCGCCGCCGCCTGACCCGATCATCGAATGCACCAAGGCAGTCAATAATGGCGCCGGGGTGCTTTACATGTATGGCAATTATGCTGGCGACGTGATGAATTTCGACATGGCGGCAGAAATGGTCGCCATGGAGGATATTGAAGTTCGTACCGTGCTGACGACCGATGATGTCGCCTCCGCTCATGCCGATCAACGTGACAAACGACGCGGCGTTGCCGGCAACGTCTTCGTGTTCAAGGCTGCCGGAGCCGCTTGCGACAAGATGCTGCCGATTGATGAATGCGAGCGGATTGCCCGCAAGGCCAATGACCGCACTTTCACCTTTGGCGTGGCGCTTTCGCCCTGTTCACTCCCCCAGACACTCAAACCGAATTTCACGCTTGGTGAAGATGAAATGGAAGTCGGCATGGGAATCCATGGCGAGCCTGGTATCTCCAAAGAAAAGCTGAAACCAGCTGATGCCATCACCGATGAATTGATGGACAAGATATTGGATGAAATGGCCGCACCGAAAGGGGACCGCGTGGCTGTGATTGTCAATTCGCTGGGTTCAACGCCTCTCATGGAGCTTTATATCATGATGCGGCAGGTGAAAAAACGGCTGGATCAGGCCGGGCTTGCGCTGCACTTGAGCCTTGTCGGCAATTATTGCACCTCGTTGGAGATGGCCGGCGCTTCGATTACCGTCATGCATCTGGACGCGGAATTGCAGGAGATGATCGATCATCCGTGCGATTGCGCCATGTTTCGGGCGGGCTGATCAATGAGCGAAATTACCGCTGCAAATCTGATTTCCATGTTTGCGGAAATCGCCAAGGCCATGGCTGAATCCAAGGCACATTTGTGCGAGCTGGATGGCGTTATTGGCGATGCCGATCACGGCATAGCCATGGATCTGGGCTTTTCGACAGTTGCAACCAATCTCGCGGCGCCGGATATTACCGCAGCCGATCCCACAACCGTATTCAACACAGCGGCCAAGTCGTTTCTCAACGCTGTCGGCGCTTCCTCCGGCCCGCTTTATGCGACCGCATTCATGCGCGCTGGAGTAAGTGTTAAGGGCAAAACCGTACTAACTGCATCGGACTTTGCCGATGCCTTCATTGCCATGGCGAAGGGTATTCAGGATCGCGGGAAAGCCGAAATTGGCGATAAGACCATGATCGATGCCTGGGTGCCCGCTGCCGAGGCAGTGGAGAGCGCAAAGACACAAGGGGCTTCATTGGCGGAAATATTGGACAAAGCGGGTAAAGCCGCCGAGGCCGGAGCAGAAGCAACCAAGGCGATGATCGCTTCAAAGGGGCGCTCCGCCCGTCTTGGCGAGCGCGCCATTGGCCATATTGATCCGGGCGCCGCTTCAGCAGCCATACTCATCAGAGCCATGGGCAAGGGATTGGGTTAGCAAATTGCATTAGTAGAGTGCGTGGTTCGACAAGCTCACCATGAGGAAGAATGCTGATTGCAGAGAGCAAGTTTTGCGAGGTTATTGCAACCAACAACTTCCCTCATGGTGAGCCATCCTGAGCTTGTCGAAGGGCGAACCACGCACAAAGGTAAAGCTAAGGCTGCTCGCTATTTACTTCCCCGCATCCAGCCTGTCGATTGCTTCGACATTACCTGCTGAAGCGCCATTCGGATCGAACTCGGATTCCAGCCATTTATCCACGATAGCCTTGGCAAGCTCCGGGCCGATAACACGAGCGCCCATGGTGATGATCTGCGCATTGTTGGATTTGGCAGCACGCTCGGCGGAATAGGTATCATGGGTCAGCGCGGCGCGAATGCCCGGCACCTTGT